>JAAYUE010000027.1 GCA_012517905.1 Clostridiales bacterium
CCGATTCCTCGCTACGCTTTTGGCGCGGTTGGTCGAATCGTTACGGGCAGAGTATAGCATGCAATTTTTTCACATTGCAAGCAAAATCGTTAAAAAAAATCATATATTTTCAGGCGCCCTTCCAGCGTCGCTTGTATATACTTTAATATATTTGGCGGGCAATAAAAAACCGGCCCTGCGGCCGGATGGGAGCGACGAATCTGTGTTTTTACCGAACGACGAGTCCGGCGCCGTATACCGCAAAGACGCAGAGCACCACGCTCAGGAGCATGTAGAGCAGGCCGGTCGTCGGCTTGCCGCCGGAAAGCAGCGTATGCGCCTCCAGCGCAAAGGTGGAAAACGTCGTGAATCCGCCGCACAGGCCGACTTTGAGAAACAGCTCCGCGCGCGGGTCGAGGCCGATCGTGCGGCCCGTCGCCGCGACGAGCAGGCCGAGCAGAAACGCGCCGAACACGTTGATGCCGAGCGTGACCAAGGGGAAACCGCTTTCGTGCCGCAGAGGCACGAGGCTGACCAGATAGCGCAGCACGGAGCCGACGAGGCCGCCGAGGCCGACAAACACGCAGTTGAGAAACGTTGCCAATGGGGTTACTCTCCGTTTGTTGATGAATCGATGCTGCCGCGCGCACGCGCGCGAAATCGCATTGGCAACAGAATAGCACAAGGGCGCGCATTTGGCAAATGGATTGTTGGAACGGGATAAAAAACGGAGGCAATACAATAAAAAGCGCAAATATACCACCAATGGTATATATTTACTTGGATTTACAGCAAAAGAGCTAAAAACGAGCGGCAAATATACCATTTGTGGTATATTTGCGATGCTCTTTGCCGTTTCGAAATGAAAATTTGGCCATACCAACCAAAACAGCCGCCCCAAAGGGCGGCTGTAAGGAGTCGCGCCGGTTACAGCACGATGGTTACGCTCACGGGCGATACGCCCGTGAGCGCGCGGCTGCGCGCATCCGGCTGACTCGTGCCGATATAGAGCGAGTATCTCCCGCCGGGGAAGAACCGATTTCCGGAGTCGTCCACGACCGTGAGCGAAGCGGGGGACACGATGCGCTCGATTTCTTTCGACTCGCCCGCGGCGAGATTGACGCGCGCAAAACCGCAGAGGACCGGGTTCGGCGGGGCAAAGGGGGAATCCTCCGCCTTGATGTAGAGCTGGACGACGTCTTCCGTCCCGACTGCGCCGAGGTTTTGCACCGAGGCGCGGATGCGTAGACCGCCGTCCGGCAGCTGCTTTGCTTCCGCCGAGCGCACGCGCACATCCGAATACGTCAGCCCGAAGCCGAACGGATACAGCGGCGTGCGCGTCAGATAGCGATAGGTCCGCCCCCGCATGGAGTAGTCCGTGAACTCCGGCAGGTGCCGAAGATCCTCGTCGTGATAAAACGTGACGGGCAGCTTGCCGGAGGGCGAACGCCTGCCGAACAGCAGGTCGGCGACGGCCTTTCCGCCGCGCGCGCCGGGATACCAGGCGCAGAAGACCGCGTCCGCGCGCTCCTCGGCGACGGAGAGGTCGATGGAGCTGCCGGCGAGCAGCACGACGACGGTGGGCTTGCCGAGCGCGAGCACGCGCTCCAGCAGCTCGCTCTGTACGTCCGGCAGAAGCAGGTCCGGCTTATCGCCCGCCTCCATGCTGTTGCCGTCGTCCGGTGCCTCGCCCTCGAGCGTCTCGTCCAGCCCGAGCACGAGCAGCACCGCGTCGCTGTGTTCGGCGACGGTGACGGCCTCGCTGACGCGGTCGTTGTCGAAGGCGAGCGGCTCGGTCTTGCGGCGGTAGAGGTCGCAGCCCGGCGCGTAGAGCACGCGCACATCATCCCCGCATTCGTCCTGAATGCCCTCGAGAATGGTGATATAGCGCGACGAGGTGCCGTGGTAGTTGCCCGTCAGCGCCGCGCGGCTGTCCGCATTCGGTCCGATGACCCCAAGGGTATGGAGCGCGTCCTTTTTCAACGGGAGGATTCCGTTGTTTTTCAGCAGCACGCAGGATTTCAGCGCGGTTTCCTGCGCAAGCGCGAGGTGTTCTTTGCACTCCACGGTCTCATACGGAACCTTGTCGTATTCGCTGCCCTCGCCCATGATGCCGAGCAGCCAGCGCGTGGTAAACGCGCGCTCTGCGGCGAGAGCGATCTGTTCTTCCGTGATCAGTCCCTGGTCGAACGCGGATTTGAGCTGCAGAAAGATCGAGCCGCAGTTCAGATCGCAGCCGTTTTTCATGGCGAGCGCGGCGCTCTCCTCCGGGCTGCTTGTCACGCCGTGCCCTGTGTGAAAGTCCACAAGCGCCCAGCAGTCCGAGACGACAAACCCTTCGAACCCCCATTTGCCGCGCAGGATGTCCACCAGCAGCGTCTTGCTGCCGCAGCAGGGTTCGCCGTTGACGCGGTTGTAAGCGCCCATGACGCTCTCAACGTTCGCCTGCGTGACCAGCGCCTCAAACGCGGGCAGATAGGTTTCCCACATGTCTTTTTGGCTCGCGACGGCGTTGAAGTGGTGGCGAATCGCCTCCGGACCGCTGTGTACGGCGAAATGCTTGGCGCAGGCGCTTGCGCGCATCACGTCGCCGTCGCCCTGCATGCCAAGGACGAACGACTTTCCGAGCTCGGCGGTGAGGCAGGGGTCTTCTCCGAGCGTCTCATGGCCGCGGCCCCAGCGGGGGTCGCGAAAGATGTTGATGTTCGGCGAGAAAAACGTCAGGCCTTTATAGATGTCCCGATCGCCGTGCTTCGAAAACTCGTTGTACTTCGCGCGCCCTTCCAGCGCGGTCGCCTCGCTGACGCGCTGCAGCGCTTCGCGGTCAAACATCGCGGCCAGTGCGATGGCCTGCGGAAAGCTTGTGGCGACGCCGGCGCGCGCCACGCCGTGCAAGCCTTCGTTCCACCAGTTGTATGCCGGCACGCCAAGGTGCTCGATCGCGGGCGCGCCGTAGACCAGCTGGGACATCTTTTCTTCGAGCGTCATTTGCCCGACAAGCGCGCGCGCTTTGGCCCGCGCTTCCTCACGATTCCACATAATATACCTCCAAACTAAATTAAGTTAATAGTTAAGTAGTGGACGTTAAGTATAAATTTGATGACGGGCTGCGAAAACGATTTCGTTTGCGGCTTCGTCCATTTCACTTAATTTGTTTCCAAATCCGGTCGAAAAGCGGATGGTTTCGCCTGCCTGCGTGCGATTCAGCCCCATTGCGGTCAGCACATGCGAGGGGGTGCGCTCCCCTCCGGCGCAGGCGGCGCGTGCGGAGGCGCAGATGCCGGCGGCGGAGAGCAGCGGCAGCAGGCGCTCGCTCGGTACGCCGGGGATGGTCAGGCTCAGGATGTGCGGCAGGCGCGGCGCATCCGCGCCGTTGACGCGCGCATCCGGAAAGCGCGCGTGCAATTCCGCCTCCAGCCGGTCCCTTGCGGCGGCGGAGGCGGGGATGTACCCGCACGACAGCGCCCTGGCAAAGCCAGCGATCGCGGGCAGGTTTTCCGTACCCGGACGCAGCGTACGCTCCTGAGAACCGCCAAAAAACAGCGGAACGATGGGAATTTCATTGCGTACAAACAAAAATCCGATCCCGCGCGGACCGCCGAGCTTGTGCGCCGAAACGGTGAGAAGATCGATCTTCAGCGCGCGTACGTCGATTGAGATGTGTCCGTAGGCTGCGGTCGCATCGCAATGCAGCGGGATGCGGCGTGCGCGTGTGATCGCTCCGATTTCGGCGATAGGCTGCAGCACGCCCGTTTCATTATTGGCAAGTTGCAGGCTGACCAGCGCCGTATCGGGCCGGATTGCGCCGGATAATTCCTCGGGGCGATACCGCCCGTTTGAGTCGCATGGAAGTATGGTCAGCGAAAAACCCTCTTGTTTCAGCGCCTGCGCGGCGAACAGAACGCTGTGATGCTCCGTGCTGCCAACGATGAGGTGCCTGCCGCGCTTTGCGGCACGCAAAACACCGAAAAGAGCGAGGTTGTTGCCCTCCGTTCCGCCGGAAGTGAAAACGATTTCGTCATTTTCAGCGCCGATGGAGCGCGAAAGCGCGGCGCGGCTTTCCTGGAGGATTCGTTTGGCGGCATAGCCTGCGCAATATAAAGAGGAAGGATTTGCGTATAAATCGCGTGAAACAGCGTTCATTTCCTCCAATACCGCCGGAAAAACGGGGGAGGTTGCCGCGTAGTCCAGATAGATCATTGCCGTTTGATACCCCCTTCCGATCTCCTTATTTTCATTCTGTCCCAACAAAGCGCTTTCGTCAAGAACTCAATTACAAAATTAAGCTTAAGAAAATTAATTTCAAAATCAATCTTGACTTAAACTTAAGCAGAATCTATAATAATTGTGTCACATCCCTGTACACATCGTGACGAACCCTGAATTCTGTGAAAAATTGAATCGAATCGTTTTCGCTGTGCACATCGTGACGCAATTTTAAAGGAGGAGTATCAGGAAGCAATGAAAAAAACTATCGCGATTATTCTGTCCCTCGTGCTGGCCCTGGCCACCCTGGCCGGTTGTGCAAGCACGCCCGCGGCGCAAGAAGCGACCGAAGCACCCGCTGCAGCAGCCGCCGCAACCGAAGCACCCGCCGCTGAAACCACGACGGCCGGCGAAAAAGGCGTTATCAACATCTATACGTTTACGGATGAAGTCCCGAAGATGCTGGAAAAATACATCGAGATGCATCCGGACTTCGGCTACACCATCAACGCGACCATCATCGCGACCACCGACGGCCTCTATCAGCCGGCTCTGGACCAGGCGCTGGCCGCGGGCGGCAAAGACGCTCCCGACATGTATTGCTGCGAGTCCGCGTTTGTCCTTAAATACACGCAGGGCGATATGAGCAGCTACGCCGCGCCGTATGCGGACCTCGGCATCGATGTCGCCGCCGAGACCGCTGCTGCGGACATCGCGCAGTATACCATCGACATCGGCACCCGCCCGAGCGACAGCGCGCTGGTCGGCCTCGGCTATCAGGCGACCGGCAGTGCGTTCATCTATCGCCGCTCGCTGGCCATCGACACCTGGAACACCGATGATCCCGCTGTCATCGCCACCAAGATCGGCCCGGGCTGGGATCAGTTCTTCACGGCGGCCGCCGAACTCAAGGCGAAGGGCTACGGCATCGTCTCCGGCGACGGCGACATCTGGCAAGCGGTTGAAAACAGCTCCGAAATGGGCTGGATTGTGGACGGCAAGCTCTATATCGACCCCGCCCGCGAAGCGTTCCTCGATCTCTCCATGCAGCTCAAAGAGGGCGGCTATTACAACGACACCCGTGACTGGACCGACGCGTGGTATGCCGATATGCAGGGCATTGGCGCGCAGCCGATCTTCGGCTTCTTCGGCCCGGCCTGGCTGATCAACTACGTTATGGCCGGCAACTCCGGCGGCACACAGCCCGGCGAAGGCACCTATGGCGACTGGGCGGTCTGCGAACCCCCGATCGGCTTCTTCTGGGGCGGCACGTGGGTGCTGGCCAACAAGGATTCCGATAAGAAGGAAGCCGTCGGCGAACTCATCGACTGGATCACCCTCCAGACCGGCGACGACAGCCTGCAGTATATGTGGGCAAACGGCACCCTCAACGGCGAAGGCGGAACGAAGGATACCGTCGCGTCCGGCACCGTTATGGCGAAGTCCAACGGCGAACTTGCGTTCCTCGGCGGCCAGAACATGTTTGACGTGTTCGTACCGGCCAACCAGTTCGCAAACGGCAAGAACCTGACCCAGTATGACGAGACCATCAACAACCTCTGGCGTGACCAGGTCCGTCAGTACACGGCCGGCAACGTTACCCGCGACGAAGCGATTGCCGCGTTTAAGCAGACGGTTCTCGATACGCTGGGCATCGAATCCGCGAACTAAGAGGCAACTGTTTTCACCAAACACAATTCGGTGTATGATGGATGTGGACGGACGGAGTTCTTCCGTCCGTCCATCTCCGCATTCACAATGCCAAATTTGCGACTGAGGGGGAAGCGGCCATGCCTCAAAAAACTCTGAAACCCAAGGGCGTCAGCTATGCCAAATACGGCTATCTGTTCAGCCTGCCATTCATCATTGCGTTTGTCATTTTCATGCTCTATCCGACGATATTCACCGCCGTGATCGGGTTTACGGATTTTAAGGGCGTCGCGACGACGACCTACCATTTCCTTGAGCATCCGTTTGATAACTTTGTCAGTATATTCAATAATAAGACATTCCGCACATCGCTTGTCAACACCATCGAGATCTGGGTGATCAATTTCATCCCGCAGATCGGCCTTGCGTTGCTGCTGACGGCCTGGTTCACCAACCGAAGCCGCAAAATCCGCGCGCAGGGCGCGTTCAAGGTCCTCTTTTATCTGCCGAACATCATCACCGCGGCCACCGTGGCGATCTTATATGGCGCGATCTTCGGCTACCCGGTCGGGCCGGTGAACGACATCCTGCAGACGCTTGGGCTCGCATCCAAGCCGTTTGACTTTTCCACAAGCCCGTGGGCGGCAAAGTTCGTCGTCGCATTCATACAATTCTGGATGTGGTACGGCTATACGACCATCATCCTGATCTCCGGCGTATTGGGAATCAATCCCGAGCTCTTTGAGGCGGCGGAGATCGACGGCGCCTCGCCGGCACAGACATTTTTCAAGGTCACGCTGCCGTGCATGAGAACGATTCTGATCTTCACGCTGATCACGAGCCTCATCGGCGGCCTGAATATGTTCGATATTCCGAAGCTGTATATCTGGAACGGCGGGCCGGCGAACGCGACCATGACCACGAGCGTATTCATCTACGCGCAGGCGTTCTCCGGCAGCTATCTGTACAATAAGGCTGCCGCGGCGAGCATGATCATGTTCGTCATCATCGCGATTCTTTCCGCCGTTACGTTCTATATGATGCGGGACCGCTCGGAGGCGCGCGCGAAGCGCGATATGCGCCGGCTTGCAAAACTTTCGAAGGGGGCGGCGGTATGAAACGCAGAAAAAAGAACAACATCATCATCTACATCGTCTGCATCATCCTCGGTATTTTGAGCATACTGCCGTTTTGGATCATGATCGCGAACGCGACGCGCAGCACCTACCAGATCCAGCAGCACGCCATCTCGCTGCTTCCGTCTGTGCATCTGGCGGAAAACCTCAAGGTGCTCACGGGAAAGACGTTTAATCCGATCACGGGCTTTTTCAACTCGCTGATCATCTCCACGGGCGCGACGGCCTGCGCGGTGTATTTTTCCACGCTGACGGCGTATGCGCTGGTTGCCTACTCCTGGAAGCTCCGGCAGCCGTTCTTTGGGCTGATCCTCGCGGTCATGATGATTCCGACGCAGGTCATCAGCATCGGCTTTTATCAGTTCATGTATCGCATTCACATGACGAATAACCTATTGGCGCTGATCTTGCCCGCCATCGCCGCGCCCATGACGGTGTTTTTCATGCGGCAGTATATGCTGCCGGCGTTGAACCTCGACATCGTCGCCTCGGCGCGCATCGACGGCGCGGGGGAATTCCGCACCTTCAACAGCATCGTGCTGCCAATTATGAAACCCGCCATGGCGACGCAGGCGATCTTCACCTACGTGACGAGCTGGAACAACCTCTTCCTCCCGATGATCCTGCTGACGAAGAAGGAAAACTATACCATGCCGATCATGGTCAGCCTGCTCAAGGGGGACATCTACAAGACGGAGTACGGCGCGGTATATCTCGCGCTGACCCTGTCCGTGCTGCCGCTGTTTATCGTGTATTTCCTGCTTTCGAAGTACATCATCGCGGGCGTTGCGCTTGGCTCCGTCAAAGAGTAAAATCGAACCGTAACGGACGTTTGGGGCGCCTGTCCTCTCCCGGGAGGCGGGCGCTTGTTTCGCCGATTATGTGATTGTGAAGAAGCGAGTTTTTATCGTCGGTCGGGAACAGACGGGTGCAATGCACTTTGAATGCAAGGAGAAACGCTGATTGTAAAGAAGCGAGTTTTTCATCGTCGATCGGGAACAGGCGGGCGCAATACACTTTGAAAGCAAGGAGAAACGCTGAGAAATGAAAGAACGATTCCAACTGCTGGGCGCCGCTCTGAAGCACACGCTTTCGTTTGCCGGGGACCTCGTCATCCTCAACCTGCTTGTGATATTTTGCTCGCTGCCGGTCTTTACCATCGGCGCGGCGGCGACGGCCGGGTATGCCGGCGTGTTTCGCACGCTGCGGAAAAAAGAGACGGGGCTGCTGATCCGCGCGTTTTTTCAGGATTTTCGCGCCGCGTTTCGCCAGGCGACGGCGGGGTGGCTGCTGCAGCTGCTCGCCGTGTTTCTGCTGGCCGGGGACATCTGGTTTGCCGTCGTCTACTCCGAGCCGGACAACCGGTTTTTTCTGATTTTTGCAATCGTGCTCGGCGCCGTTTTACTGCTGGCCGGCCTGTGGTTTTATCCGTTGATCGCGCGGTTTCAAAACCCGTTTGGCGCGCAGCTGAAGAATGCGTTTCTCATGGCGTTCGCGCAGTTTCCCAGAACGCTGCTTGCGCTGCTGGTCTGGGTGCTGATTCTCGGCCTGCCGGCGGCGTTTTTCGACCTGTTTGCCTATTTCGGCTGGTTTTGGCTGCTCTGTGGGGTATCGCTGCCGATAGTGCTGACGGCGAAGCTGTTTCGAAAAACGCTGCTGCTGGAACCGGCGCCGGAAGACGCGGCGGGGGAAGACTGACGATATAAAAAAACGGACGCCGTCACGGCGTCCGTTTTTTTACGTTCATGGTCAGAGAGTTTGTCAGAGGGTTTCGCCGTTGTGTTCGACGATGGAGCGATACCAGAGCGCGCTGTCCTTGGGATGGCGCTTGAGCGTGGTGTAATCCACATAAAAGAGTCCGAAGCGCTCTTCATAGCCGTTGCTCCACTCGAAATTGTCGAGCAGGCTCCAGTGGAAATAACCGCGGACATCCGCGCCGGCCTCGCTTGCATGCCGGAGTTCGCGCAGGTAGCGCTGCAGAAAGTCGATGCGATCGGGGTCGTGCACGCGCCCGTCGAGGAAGAATTTGTCGTTGCAGCTCAGCCCGTTCTCCGTGATATAGATCGGCAGGCCGTAGCGCTCGTAGATCAACCGCGTGCCGTAATACATCATGCTCGGCGTGATCGGCCAGCGCATCGCCGTGCGAGGATATCCACGGTGGAAAGGGACGATTTCCGGTCCGTTCTCGCCCATCTTTACCTCGTGCGCATTGTAAAAATTCAGGCCGATAAAATCGATCGGCTGCCGGATGATCGCAAGATCCTCCTCCGGAAACGGCACGCTGCGGAAAAACGGATGATCGGGGTAAAGCCCGTTGATCGCGGGGTCGAGAAACGCATTCTGAGAAAACAGCGGCATCGGCGCGAAGCGGTCGAAGGAAAACGTAGCCTCCCGCGCCGCTTCGAAATCATCGGTTGAATCGCTGGCGGGATAACAGATCAGCCCGCAGGAGGCAAGGCCGATCTTCGCCGCGGGATTCGCCGCGCGGACGGCTCGCGTCATCAGCCCGTGCGCGAGCATGGCGTTGTGCCAGCAGGCAAACAGCGCCGCGCCGGAAAGCCGCTTGCCCGGCGCATGGATGCCCAGATCGTACCCGAGCCCGATAAAGCACTGCGGCTCGTTGAGCGTGAAATAATGGGAGACGTGTCCGCCGAAATGCGCGGCAACGACGCCCGCAAATCGCCCCAGAAGCTCGGCCGTTTCGCGGTTTTGCCAGCCGCCGCCGTCCTCAAGCGCCTGCGGCGTATCCCAGTGATAGAGCGTGATCCAGGGGGTGATGCCGTTTTTCAGCAGCAGGTCGACCACCTTGTCGTAATACGCAAATCCGCGTTCGTTGAGCGTTCGCCCGTCGGGGAAGATGCGCGTCCAGCCGATGCCGAAGCGATAGTGCCTGACGCCAAGCAGCAGGAGCGCCTCGAGATCCTCCTCAAAGCGATGGTAGCTGTCGCAGGCGACATCCCCCGTATGCCCGCCATATGTTTTGCCGGGCGTATGGGAAAAGACGTCCCAAACGGTCTTGCCGCGTCCGTCCTCATCCGCCGCGCCTTCTATTTGATAGGCCGCGCTTGCCGCGCCCCAAACAAAATCTGAACGAAATGACATGATTTCTTCCTTTCGGCCGGTCAGCCCATGATCACCGTGACGCTGCGCTCGGCCGCGCCGTCCTTGAGCGGCACGACATTGCCCGCGACCTCTTCTCCGTCCACGATCAGCCGCCGCACGCCTTTGTTGATGCCATTCGGATTCTCCACCGAAATCTGGTAGCGAACGCCGCGATAAAGCCGCTCGCAGGCGAATTCGTGCATGGAAGACGGCACGCAGGGGTCGACGCAGAGCCCGTTCATCGTCGGGCGGATGCCGAGGATATACTGGCTGACGTTGACAAACGTCCAGGCGGCGGTGCCGGTGAGCCAGCTGTTCTTGCCCTCGCCGAAGGTCGGCGCGTCGCGTCCCGCGACCATCTGGCAATAGACATACGGCTCGGTCAGACGCACGTCGCTGATCTCCTCGACATACGCGGGGCAGGTGCGCGCGTACACTTCAAACGCGCGGTCGCCGTGCCCGAGCACGGTCTCGGCACAGCTCACCCAGGGGTTGTTGTGGCAGAAGATGCCCGCATTTTCCTTATACCCCGGCGGATAGGAACTGATTTCGCCGAGCTCCACGTGATAGCGCGTATAGGCGGGCTGGTGCAGCACGATGCCGTATTTCGTGTCGAGCCGCCGCTTTACGCTCTCGAGCGCACGCCCGGCAAGGCCTTCCCGGACGCCGATGCCCGCCATGACGCACATGCCCTGCGGCTCGATGTAGATTTGCCCTTCTTCGCAGGCGCTGCTGCCGACAGGGTTGCCGAGCGCGTCGTATGCGCGCCGGAACCATTCGCCGTCCCAGCCCGCGTTCAGCACCGCGCGGTACATCTCGGCGACCTCGCGCCGCGCGTGTTCGGCTTCGTCCGCCAGTCCGTACAGGTCGCAGATTTCCGCATATTCCTCGCCGTACTTGACGAACATGCCCGCGATGAACACGCTCTCGGCAACGGGGCCGTCGCTCGGACCGAAGGTTTGAAAGCTCTCGCCGGGCTCGGTGGAAAAGCAGTTGAGATTCAGGCAGTCGTTCCAGTCCGCGCGGCCGATCAGAGGCAGCGCGTGCGGGCCCTTGTGCGTCACCGTAAACTGGAAGCTTCGGCGCAGATGCTCCATGAGCGGCTGGGCGAGATCGGGGTCGTTGTCGAAATCGACCGTTTCGTCGAGAATGGAAAAATCGCCCGTTTCGCGCAGATAGGCCGCGGTTCCGGCGATGAGCCAGAGCGGATCGTCGTTGAAACCGGTGCCCACATCCGCATTGCCGCGCTTGGTCAGCGGCTGATACTGGTGATAGGCGCTCCCGTCCGGAAACTGCGTCGCCGCGATGTCGAGAATGCGCTCCCGCGCGCGCTCCGGAATCAGGTGCACAAAGCCCAGCAGGTCCTGACAGGAATCGCGAAACCCCATGCCGCGCCCGAGTCCGCTCTCGAAATAGCTCGCGCTGCGGCTCATGTTGAAGGTGACCATGCACTGGTATTGGTTCCAGACGCTCACCATGCGGTCGAGCTTCTTGTCGCCCGTGCGCACCGAAAAGCGGGAAAGCAGGGTTTCCCAGTAAGCCGTAAGCGCGGAGAAGGCCGCGTCGAACTGCGCGTCGGTTTCATATTTGGCGCAAAGCCGGTCGGCAGGCGCTTTGTTGATGACGTCCGGCGCGGAAAACTTCTCGGCTTCCGGGTTTTCACAATAGCCGAGCAGAAAGATATATCGCTTCGTCTCGCCCGGGGCGAGCGTCAGGCGGATGTGGTGGCTGCCGATGGGCTGCCAGCCGTGGGCGATGCTGTTTCTGCTCTCGCCGGCAAAGACCGCTTCGGGATCGGAAAAGCTGCGGTATGCGCCGCAAAACGCCGTGCGGTCGGTGTCAAAGCCGACCACGCCCGCGTTGACGGCAAACACGGCGTAGTGGTTCCGCCGTTCGCGATATTCGGTCTTGTGATAGATGCGGCTGCCTTCCGCTTCGACTTCGCCGGTGGAGTAGTTGCGCTGGAAGTTCGTCATGTCGTCCAGCGCGTTCCAGAGGCAGAACTCCACGGCGGAGAAGAGGTCGACCTGTTTCGTTTCGTCGGATTCGTTGGTCAGGGAGACGCGGGTCAGTTCGCAGTTGTCGCCGTTTGGCACGAACGTTTCCTGCATGGCGGCGAGTCCGTTCTTCGCGCTCTCGAGGATGGTATACCCCAGTCCGTGGCGGCAGATATAGCGATCCAGCTCCGCGCGGACCGGCTGCCAGCCGATGTTCCAGACGGCGGAAGCGTCTCTGAGATAAAAATAATGCCCGTTGCTGTCGAGCGGATTTTCGTTGTAACGGTAGCGCGTGACGCGCAAAAGCTTTGCATCTTTATAGAAACAGTATCCGCCGCCGGTATTGGAAATGAGCCGAAAAAAATCCCGCGAACCAAGATAGTTGATCCACGGGAGCGGTGTTTTTGGCGTTGTAATCACGTATTCCCGGGCGATGTCGTTGAAAAACCCGTATTTCATCGAGGAGCCTCCGTATTGAATTTTAACCGGAACGAATGGGGATATGCCTGATCCAGACTGAAACTGCGCCGCGGCGGTGCGGACAATCGGGGCTATTCGCAGGGGCGGCAGCACACGCTCTTGCGCTCTTTGAGCTGCAGAGAAAGGGCGATTTTCAAAAGGCCCGACTCGCGGCTGGTCTGAATCGTATCCCCCGCTTCGATGCGCGTATGCAGCATGTCCACGGAGAGCTTGCCGAGGCGTTCCTTGAACGCATGCATGGTCGTAATCGGCGGATCGATCATTTCGCAGATCTGCACGTCGTCGAACCCGATGACGGAGACGTCCTCCGGCACGCGGTATCCGCTCTCCTTGAGCACGCGGATGAACGCGGCGGCGAGCATGTCGTTTTCGCAGAAATATGCTTCGGCGGGCACGTTGCCCGCGGCAAGCCACGCAAAGAGGTCTTCCCGCGCTTTGTCGGGGGAGATATCCACGTTCACAACCTGCAGCTCGTCGAGACCGGAATCCTTATGCTCCGTCATCGAAAGATGGATGCCGAGCTCGCGGTCGTCAAAGTTGACGATGCGCTGTCTGGAGCGGATATAGCCGATCTTTTTGTGCCCGCAGTTGATGAGGTAGGATACGGCGGACTTCACGCCGTAGGTGTTGTCGTTGCCGACGCAGTCCACATACGCGGAAAACAGGAAGTTGTCCACGATGACGAGCGGCACGTTGCCGAGCGCATAGAATTGAAGGAATGCGTCCCGCTGGGGCAGGGTGATATCCGTGCCGAGCATGACCACGCCGCAGGCGTCCGATAGGATGCGCTTGATCTGGTCGTCCCACGGCTGATTGTCGTAAAAGTAATGCACGAGGATGCGGTATCCGAGGTCCTTTGCCGCCGCCTCGGCGCCGCGCATGATAAACGTTGAAAACGTCGTCTGTTCCGCCACGCCGACGCCGACGTAGATGACGAAACTGATGATGTTCTTCGCCTGCCGTTCGCTCTGGCGCGACTTCGGGGTAACGTATCCGAGCTTTGTCGCGGCGGCGAGCACTTTCGTGCGCGTCTCCGAACTGACGCCGGGTTTTCCGTTAAGCGCCATGGATACGGCGGCGGTTGAAATGCCAAGCATGTTGGCGAGATCGCGAGCGGTTATATCTGCCATGTTGCGTTCCTTATTTTGTACTAAATTTATTATATTATACAAGTTTTAAGTTAAGAAGTAAAGTTATTTATGTAGGTTTCGCTTTTTCCTCTTTTCCACATACATTGTATCTTGACAAAATGGCAGAATCTAGTATCATAGAATTAAGTTAAATTAATCACGATTCAGCGCTTAGATAAATTTAAATATTTAGTTAAAATCAAACAAGAAACCATAGACGAAAGGATCAAAAACACGATGGCTGAAATCTTCACGGGCATCCCCCAGATTCGTTACGAAGGACCGCAGAGCAAGAATGCGCTTGCGTTTAAATTTTACGACGCAAACCGCATTGTGCTCGGCAAACCGATGCGCGAGCACCTGCCGTTTGCCATGGCATGGTGGCACAATCTCTGCAACGCAGGCAAGGACATCTTCGGCGACCCGACGGCCGACAAATCCTTCGGGGCACAGAAGGACACCATGGAGCACGCGCGCGCGAAAGTGGACGCGGGCTTTGAATTCATGCAGAAGGTCGGAATCGAATATTTCTGTTTCCACGACAACGATCTTGTGCCCGAAGCGGACGACATCAACGAGACCTACCGCAGGCTGGACGAGATCACCGACTACATGCTCGAAAAGATGCAGGCGACGGGGATCAAGTGCCTCTGGGGCACGGCCAATATGTTCAGCAATCCGCGCTTTATGAACGGCGCGGGCAGCTCCAATTCCGCGGAGGTGTTTTGCTTCGCCGCGGCGCAGGTGAAAAAAGCGCTGGAACTGACGGTGAAGCTCGGTGGCCGCGGATATGTGTTCTGGGGCGGGCGCGAAGGCTATGAGACGCTGCTCAACACCGACATGAAGTTTGAGCAGGACAACATCGCCCGGCTCATGCGCATGGCGGCCGACTACGGCCGCAGCATCGGCTTTGCGGGGGACTTTTACATCGAACCCAAACCCAAAGAGCCGATGAAGCACCAGTATGACTACGACGCGGCGACGGCGATCGGCTTTTTGCGTGCATACGGGCTGGACAAGGACTTCAAACTCAACGTCGAAGCCAACCACGCCACGCTTGCGGGGCATACCTTCCAGCACGATCTGCGGGTGAGCCGCATCAACGGCATGCTCGGCAGCATCGACGCCAACCAGGGCGACCTGCTGCTCGGATGGGATACGGACGAATTTCCCTTCGACGTGTACGACGCGACGATGTGCCTGTATGAGGTGCTTAAATCCGGCGGACTCACGGGTGGATTTAACTTCGACGCAAAGGCGCGCAGGCCCAGCTATACCTATGAAGATATGTTCGAGTCGTTCATCCTCGGGATGGACACCTTCGCGCTCGGGCTCATCAAGGCGGCGGCGCTCATCGAGGACGGCCGTGTGGACGCGTTTGTGAAGGAACGCTACGCAAGCTATCGCGAAGGCATCGGCGCGCGCATCGCGGGCGGCGATGCCACGCTGGAAGAGTGCGCGGCAAACGCGCT
The DNA here is from genome assembly GCA_012517905.1 of Clostridiales bacterium. Lineage (GTDB taxonomy): Bacteria > Bacillota > Clostridia > Christensenellales > CAG-138 > UBA7703. The sequence continues at coordinate 15,153 of JAAYUE010000027.1, forward strand.
TGCGCTGAAAGCGCCCGCCATGCCCGGCAGCGGCCGGCAGGAATATCTGGAGAGCGTCGTCAACGGCGTGCTCTTCGGCTGAGACGGATCCCAATATATCAAAGGGCGGCGAATCAAAGCCGCCCCGATTTTTCATGAGGTGAAAGCATGTATTACATCGGCATCGACCTTGGCACCTCCGCGCTGAAAACGCTGCTTATGGACAGCGAGGGCGCGGTGCTCAACATCGCCTCCCGCGAGTATCCGCTGGAGTTTCCGCACCCCGGCTGGTCCCAGCAGAGGCCCGAGGACTGGCGTGAAGCGGTGTTTGCCTGCATTCCGGAACTCACGCGGGACATCGACCGGACGCAGGTTGCGGGCATCGGCGTCGGCGGGCAGATGCACGGCCTCGTCGTGCTGGACGAAACCGACGCGGTGATTCGCCCCGCCATCCTCTGGAACGACGGGCGCACGGCAAAGGAGACGGATTACCTCAACAACGTGATCGGCAGAGATAAGCTCTCCGCGTGGACGGGCAACATCGCGTTTGCCGGATTCACCGCGCCAAAGCTGCTCTGGATGCGAGAAAACGAACCGGAGAACTTCCAAAAAATCGCCAGGATCATGCTGCCGAAGGACTATATCGCCTATCTGTTCACCGGCGTGCACAGCACCGACTATTCGGACGCATCGGGCATGCTGCTGCTGGATGTGAAAAACCGCCGCTGGTCGCAGCCGATGCTGGACATCTGCGGCATCACCGAAGCGCAGATGCCGAAGCTGTTTGAAAGCTACGAGGCGGTTGGCACGCTGACGCCGGAGGCGGCAAAAGCTCTCGGCCTGCCGGAATCGGTCGTGATCTGCGCGGGCGCTGGGGACAACGCCGCGGCGGCGGTCGGCACAGGTACGGTTGGCGAGGGCCGTTGCAACATCTCCATCGGCACCTCCGGCACGGTGTTCATCAGCAACTGCGCGTTCAGCGTGGACAGCCACAACGCGCTGCATTCGTTTGCGCACTCGGACGGCAACTATCACCTGATGGGCTGCATGCTGTCCGCGGGCTCCTGCAGCAAGTGGTGGATGGAGGACATCCTCGACAGCAAGGACTACAAGGGGCTGGAAGCGCCGATTACGGACGAGAAACTCGGCGCAAACCATGTGTTTTTTCTGCCGTATCTCATGGGCGAGCGCTCGCCGCACAACGATCCCGCCGCGCGCTGTACGTTCATCGGCATGACCATGGACACCAGCCGCGCGGACATGACGCAGGCGGTGCTCGAGGGCGTCGCGTTCGCCATCCGCGACTCGGTGGAGGTCGCCAAGTCGCTCGGCATCAAAATCGACCGCAGCAAGATCTGTGGCGGCGGCGCGAAGAGCAAGCTCTGGAAAAAGATGTTCGCCAATATCCTGAATCTCGAAATCGACACGATCTCTTCCGAGGAGGGGCCGGGCTTAGGCGGCGCGATGCTTGCGGCCGTTGCCTGCGGCGAATATGCCTCGGTCGAGGAGATCGCGGAGAAGATGATCCATGTCAACGCGACCGTGAAGCCCGATCCCGAGATCGCGGCGCGTTACGAGGCGCAGTATCAGAAGTTCGTGAAGATCTACCCGGCGGTAAAGGCGCTCTTTCCGCAGATCGGGTAACATGGCATATCAAAAGCGTGCCGTCCATTTCGGGCGGCACGTTTTTGATGCGCCGAAACCGCGGACCGGGCGGTATAATATATGAAAAGAGCGCAATATCTTGCAAGAAAGCGGCGGAGAAATCGGGGTATACTGCGGCGATGCGACAAACAAAGACCGACAAAGGAGAGCTGCGCACGGCGCGTTATGATGCGGAACTGGCGGTGGAAGCCTACCAGTTTCGGGGCGTGATGCAGGCGTTTCCGAGCCATTTTCACGAGCATTACGTGATCGGGTTTATCGAGCGCGGGCGGCGCTGCCTGACCTGCAGAGGGCAGCGGTATCTGACCGCGCCGGGCGATCTTCTCCTCTTCAACCCCGGCGACAACCACGCCTGCGAAGGGGTGGAGGGCCAGCCGCTCGACTATCGCTGCATCAACATCGGGCCGGAAGCGATGACGAAGGCCGCGCGGGAGATCTTCGGCACCGAGACGCCGCCGGCCTTTGTCCGCCCCGTGGTGTTTCACTGCGATCTGATTGCGGACCTTCGCGAGCTGCACGCCATGATCCTGCGCGGCGAAAGCGGCGTGCGAAAGGAAGAACGCTTCTATTTTTTGCTGGAGCAGCTCCTGCGGGACTACGCGGAGACGAGCCTGCCTGCGGCGGAGGACACGCGGCGGGCAGAGGTGCGCGCGGTCTGCGATTATCTTGCGGCGCATCTGAACGAGCCTGTCTCGCTCGATGCGCTCGGCGAGGTCGCGCGGCTGAGTAAATATCACCTGCTGCGCGCGTTCACCAAAGAGACGGGCATCACGCCGTATAGCTACCTCGAGACGCTGCGGATCGATCGCGCGAAAGCGCTGCTGAAGCAGGGCATGTCCGCCGCCAAGGTGGCGCAGGAGGCGGGGTTTTCGGACCAGAGCCATCTGACCAACGCATTCAAGCGCTTCATCGGGCTCACGCCGGGGCAGTTCCGGCGCGTGTTTGCCGGGGAGGGCACAGAGGATAAAGGAGAGACGGACAGGGAATGAACGGAGAGAATACGATGGCAAGAGAACAGAAGTGCGTCATGGTGATCGACGCCGCGCTGCCGCTGGGGCTGATCGCCAACACCGCGGCGATGCTGGGGATTACGATTGGAAAACTGCTGCCGCAGATCGTCGGCGAAGACGTGACGGACGCCTCGGGGAAAACGCACGCCGGCATCAGCACGATTCCCATCTCCGTGCTCAGGGGGGACGCGGCGTTGCTTGGCGACATGCGCCGCCGGTTGTTCGAGCCGGAGTTTGCGGAGCTGACGACGGTGGACTTTTCCGACGTGGCGCAGAAGATCAACAGATACGAAGACTTTGCCCGGAAAACCGCCGAAACGCCGGAGCGGGAGCATGCCTATTACGGCATCGCGCTGTTTGGCGACAAAAGGAAGATCAACCGTCTGACCGGTATGCTGCCGTTGCTGCGCGCGTGAGCCGCGCCGGCGTGTCCACACGCATCGATTTATGATATAATATTCAGGCGAGTTTCCGATTTTTGAGAACGGGCAGGCCGCGCTTGCCCGTTTTGCGTGTTTGAGGTGAAGGTATGGATACAAGACCCATCGGCGTGTTCGACTCCGGCATGGGCGGGCTGACGGCGGTGCGCCAGATGTTTCGCCTGCTGCCCGGCGAGGACATCGTCTATTTTGGAGACACGGGGCGCGTGCCTTACGGCGGGCGCTCGGCGGAAACCATCGTTCGCTATGCGCGCCAGGACGTCGCGTTTCTGCTCGGCTTCGATCTCAAGGCCATCGTCATCGCCTGCGGCACGGTGTCCACGACCGCGCTGGACGTGCTCAAACGCGAAAACGCGATTCCCATTCTCGGCGTGGTGCAGCCTGCGGCAAAGGCCGCGGTCCGGGCAAGCAAGACCGGCGGTATCGGCGTAATCGGCACCAAGGCGACGATTCGAAGCGGCGCATATGAAGCCGCCATCCGCGCGATTCAGCCGGAGGCAAAGCTGACCGCAAAAGCCTGTCCGCTGCTCGTGCCGCTTGTGGAGGACGGACGCGTGAAGCGCGGCGATCCGGTGACGGAGCGCGTGGTGGAGGAGTATCTTTCGCCGGTCAGGGCGGCGGGGGTGGATACGCTCGTGCTCGGCTGCACGCACTATCCGCTGCTGCGAGACGTGATTTCGGACTATATGGGCGCGCAGGTGGCGCTCATCGACACCGGCGAGGAGGCGGCCCGAGCGGCGGCGGCGCTGCTCGGCGAGGGGGATATGCTCAACGACCCGGCCCGCGAAGGGGAGCGGCGTTACTACGCCAGCGACAGCGCGGAGGACTTCGCCGCGACGGCCTCGCTCTTTCTGGGATCGGACATTACGGACTGTGTGGAGCGCGTTGCGATTGAAACCTATCCGTCGGAGGAAAAGGCATAAAAATTCATTGACAAATGTCGCGTAAGCTGATATCATGCAAGCAATTTCATATATAATAGCTGTGACGAAGACGGACGAATCAGCCGCGCAAAGAGAGCCGGGGAGGGTGGAAACCCGGCGGCGAGCGAGTTCAGGCTCCCATCCCTTCCGAGCTGAACATTCCAAAGGAATGCGCAAGCAAGCGAGTAGAGTGTTCCGTAGATGCCGCGTCAAGGCAGAGGGCTTGTCAGAGCCTGACGAGAGGCGCCGATCCGGCGCAAGTTGAGTGGTACCGCGGGGAACGATTTTCCGATCACCCGTCTCAAGAGAACATCTTGCGACGGGTGTTTTTCATAGCCGGACAGTGTCGGCTGCAAGCGGGAGGCGGCAAAGGCAACATGAAAATTTCCTGCATACAGATGAATGTCCGCGCCGCCGCGCCGGAACGAAACTTCACCCGCGCGGAGGAACTCATCCGCAGAGCCGCGCGGGAAAAGCCGGACGTGATCGTTCTGCCGGAGACCTGGAACACGGGCTTTGCGCCCGCAACGATCGATCCCGCCCGGGCGGACGAGGACGGCGCGCGGACAAAAGCGCTCTGCTCCGCGCTGGCAAAGGAGCTCGGCGTCAATCTCGTGGCCGGCAGCGTAACGATCCGCAAGCCCGGCGGCTTATCTAACACGGCGTATGTCTTCGACCGCGCCGGCGGATGCATCGCCGAATACGACAAGACGCATCTGTTTTCGCCCGCGGGCGAGGCGCAGGCGTATGTTCCCGGAAAGTCGCCTGCAAGCTTTATGCTGGACGGCGCGCGCTGCGGACTGATGATCTGCTACGATATTCGGTTTCCCGAGCTGGCGCGCTCGCTCGCGCTGCCGGGGCTGGACTTGCTCTTTGTGGTCGCCGAGTGGCCGAAAGAGCGCATTACGCAGCTCGGCGTGCTGTTGAAAGCCCGCGCCATCGAAAACCAGGTGTTTGCGGTGCTCGCAAACGGCTGCGGAACGGCGGACGGCGTTCGCTTTGGCGGGCGCTCGACCATCGTGTCCCCGCTGGGCGAAACGCTCGCGGCAGCGCGCGAGGGCGAAGCGATCATCGGCGCGGCATTGGACCCAGGCGACGCAAAGCGCGTCCGCGCCGCGATCCCCGTTTGGAACGACCGGAGGCCGGAGCTGTATGGCGCGCTGTGCCAGACAGACGAACGGCTGGAATAAGAGAGTATCGAGCAGAGGTGAAATGAAATGAGCTATCAATTTCCGGTGACAAGAAACGCAAACCCCAAGTCGAAGCCCAGCGCGGACGAACTCGTGTTCGGCAAACAGTTTACCGACCACATGTTTACCATGGACTACGACGAGGAACAAGGCTGGCACGACGGACGCATCATTCCTTACGGCGATATCCAGATCAGCCCCGCTTCGAGCGTGCTGCACTATGCGCAGATGATGTTCGAGGGCATGAAAGGATACAAGACCGAGGACGGACACATCCTGCTCTTCCGGCCTGAGATGAACGCGCGCAGGCTCAACCGCACCAACGAGCGCATCTGCATTCCGCAGATGGACGAGGAGCTGTTTGTAGACGCGGTGAAGGCTACCGTGCGCGAGGACGCGGACTGGGTGCCGGACGCGCCGTTTACCTCGCTCTACATCCGCCCGTTCATCATTGCGGACGACCCCGCGCTCGGCGTAAAATCCGCCAAGCACTATCGCTTCATGATCATTCTCTGCCCGTCCGGCCCGTATTACGCGGCAAACCGCGGCAAGCTCTCGACCACGCGCATCTTCGTGGAGGACGAGTACATCCGCGCGGCGCATGGCGGCACGGGCTATGCCAAGGTCGGCGGCAACTACGCGGGGAGCCTCCGCGCTTCGAAAAAGGCGTATGCCTGCGACTGCAACGACGTGCTCTGGCTCGACGCGATCGAGCATAAATATATTGAAGAGGTTGGCTCTTCCAACGCGTTTTTCGTCATCGGGGACGAGGTGATCACCGCGCCGCTTGCGGGCACCATACTGCCCGGCATCACGCGCGACTCCGTGCTGACGCTGCTGCGTGAGTGGGGCATTCCCTGCAGCGAACGAAAGCTCTCCATCGACGAGGTGATCGCGGCGGCGAAGGAAGGCGCGCTGAAGGAAGCGTTTGCCAGCGGCACCGCGGCGGTGATCTCTCCGATGGGCGTTCTGCATTATCTGGGCGACGAGTATACGATCGGCGAGCGCGTGGTCGGCCCGATCTCGCAGAAGCTCTACGACACGATCACCGGCATCCAGACCGGCAAGATCGAGGACACGCGCGGCTGGACCCAGCGCGTGATCTAGTGTGGATATATAAACCGATATACCAGCTATAGCAAAATTCATCTTGCTTTTTTGCATGGCTGGACTATAATACTCTCTGGCTCCGGCACGTTGCCTCGCAGTTTGGTGTGAATAACACGAACGCGCGGTGAGCGTGCCGGGCTTTTTTCTGTCTGTTTTTTCCTGTGCTGGTCGGAGGAAAAACCAAAGCGGACGGGCGCTTTTCCGGCGGCATATTCCCTTCGGATTTCGCATTGCGGCGGCCGGACGGTGCGCGGGTTCATGATCCGTTCACACTTTGTTTGATTGTCCGGCATATGCCGGCATGGTAAAATGAGTTGATATCATAGGATATGTGTGTCCGTTGGAATCAGCAGGAAAGCGGGTTTGGAAATGGGTTTGTTTGATACGTCCGATATCGGAATCGACCTCGGCACATCCTCGACGCTGGTCTATGTCAAGCGAAAGGGGATCGTGCTCAAGGAACCGTCCGTCGTCGCGGTGGAGCGCGTGACCGGCCGCATTGTCGCAATCGGCGAGGAGGCGCGCAAGATGATGGGGCGCGCGCCGGCGAACATCGTCGTCATCCGCCCGCTGCGGGACGGCGTCATCTCCAATTTTGACGTGACGGCGCGCATGCTGCGCTACTTTTTCCAGAAAGTGGTCGGGAAACGCCTGCTGTATCGCCCCCGCGCGGTGGTCTGCGTTCCTTCCGGTGTGACGGAGGCGGAGAAGCGCTGCGTCATCGAGGCGGCTTACGAAGCGGGCGCGCGCTATACCTACCTCATCGAAGAACCGATTGCCGCGGCCATAGGCGCCGGTCTGGACATCAACGAACCGAAAGGGCATATGGTGCTCGACATAGGCGGCGGAACGACGGATATCGCGGTCATCGCCTACGGCGCGACGGTGCTGTCCGACTCCATCAAAATGGCCGGAGATAAGTTTGACGACGCGCTGCGCCGCTATATGAAGCGCAAGCACAACCTCTACATCGGCGAACGCAACGCCGAAGACATCAAGATCGCCTACGGACGCGCGCACATCGAAAAAGAGCAGCGCGTCATCGAGGTGCGCGGTAGAAACGTGGTCACGGGACTGCCGGAGGCGATTCCGATCGGCACCAACGAGATGGTGGACGCGCTGAGCGAGCCGCTCGGCGCCATCATGGAGCGCGTGCGCGGACTGTTTGAGCGCACGCCGCCCGAGCTGGCGAGCGATATCGCCGAGACCGGCATCGTGGTTACCGGCGGCGGTGCGCTGCTGGCGGGCTTTGACCGCTATGTCACCGAGCGCACGAGCGTGCCCTGCCGCATCGCCGAAGACCCGATTTCCTGCGTTGCGCTCGGTACGGGCCGCGTGCTGGATGATTTCAAAAAATACAACGCCGCCATTTATGATTACCGCAGAGGCGAGTATTACGACGGTTGAGCGGCTGTCGCACCTGCGGCAGTATTATGAATTCGTTTATAAAATGTTCAACGCGACGCCACGATTCATTGCTATACTCAGCATGACACATGATTTGGATGTCAGGCGGCGGCGACGCTTCGCCGGTCTGCCGAAAGGAGTCTGAACGTGCCTACCGATCCCCGTTCCACGCGAATGGTGTCTTATGGAAAGACCACAAATACCAAGCAACCCAACCGGCACGGGTCCGCGCAGAGCGCGGGAACCGGCGCCTCGAAAGCGCGCGCGCATGCGGCTTACCAGGACGGCCCGTATCGAAGCGCGCAGGGATACGCAAAAGCGAACCCGGCGCGCGATGCGTACGCCGCGCCGAAAAAGAAGAAGAGCCAATTCA
>JAAYUE010000028.1 GCA_012517905.1 Clostridiales bacterium
AGCAGCAGCGTCAGCAGAAACGCGCCGAGGTAGTTCACCCCGAAACTCAGCTCAAAGCCCTGCTTCGTCTCCGCGCGGCGGCGGCCGAGGATGCCCGCGTTGTTGATCAGCGCGTCCAGCCTGCCGTATGTTTCGGCAAACGCCGTGGCAAACGCGCGCACGCTGTCGAGGTCCGCAAGATCGAGCGGCATGAGCGTAAAGCAGCGGTCGCCGACGCACATCATCTCGCGCATGGCGGCCTCTCCGCGCTCCTTGCAGCGGCAGGCGAGCACGACCGTTGCGCCGCGGTCGGCGATCTGCGCGGCGGTCGCCTTGCCGATGCCGGCGTTCGCGCCCGTCACGATCACGATTTTCCCCTTCATATCCCCATCCATGGCATTGAGTATATCGAAAACGCCCGTTCCGCGCAACACAAACGTGCCCGCCTGTTGCGCCCGGCCGGGAGGGACGCGGGGAAATCCGTCCTTTTGGTTTGCCAGGAAAATCGGTATACTATTATATTGAAGTTGAACGAAACGGACTGCGGCGTACCGAGCCGCGCGGAGGATAGTAGAGCATGTTTTTGGCGGACGGATGGAAAGACTTTCGCGTGCTGGACGCGGGCGGCGGCATGAAGCTGGAGCGCTGGAAGCAGGTGACGCTGCTGCGCCCCGATCCGCAGGCCGTCTGGCCCATGGCCGAGCACGCGGCGGACGCGGTCTACATCCGCTCCGACGCCGGCGGCGGACACTGGGAGATGCGAACCCAACTGCCGGAATCTTGGACGGTGCAATACCGCGACCTGACGTTTCTCGTGCGCCCGACGGGGTTCAAACACACGGGCCTGTTTCCGGAGCAGGCGGTCAACTGGGACTGGATGCGCGGCGAGCTTGCGCGCTGGAAGCAAAGCTGCGACCGCGCGCCGCGGGTGCTCAATCTCTTCGCCTATACCGGCGGGGCGACGGTCGCCTGCGCGGCGGAGGGGGCGGAGGTCGTGCATGTGGACGCGGCGAAGGGCATGGTCGCCTGGGCGAAGGACAACGCCGCCGAAAGCGGACTCGGCGAGGCGCATATCCGCTATATCGTGGACGACTGCGTGAAGTTCGTCAAGCGGGAGCTGCGCCGCGGCAACCGCTACGACGGCATCGTCATGGACCCGCCGAGCTACGGCCGGGGCCCGACGGGCGAGCTTTGGAAGATCGAAAACGACCTGTATCCCATCGTCGCGGACTGCGCGGCGCTGCTCAGCGACGACCCCGCGTTTTTTCTCATCAACTCCTACACGACCGGCCTTGCCGCGAGCGTGCTGAAAAACGTGCTGCGCGTCGCGCTGCCTGCGGGGGACGCCGTGTCCGACGAGGTCGGCCTGCCGATCGAGCGGGACGGTCTGGTGCTGCCCTGCGGCGCAAGCGGGCGCTGGACGCCGAAGCGGTAACACACGACCGGACAGAAAGCGATTTACGAATTGGAAGAGCAACAGAGCGTCTCCAAACTCCGGCGCGACGAGCGAACGGAGAGCGGCATCCGAATTCTATACGAGGACAACCACCTGCTCGTGGTCGAAAAGCCCGTCAACCTGCCCGTGCAGGCGGACAGCTCCGGCGACGAGGACTTGCTTACGCTGCTCAAGGCGTATCTGCGCGCGCGCTACGACAAGCCCGGCGAGGCGTATCTCGGCCTCGTGCACCGGCTGGATCGCCCCGTCGGCGGGGTGATGGCGTTTGCCAAGACCAGCAAGGCCGCCGCGCGGCTCACCGCGCAGTTTCATTCCCACGAGGCGAAAAAGCGGTATGCCGCGATCGTCCATGGCAGACCGAAGGCGCAGGAGAGCCTGACCGACTGGCTCTATAAGGACGAAACCACGTTTTCTTCCCGCGTGGTGCCGGCGGGGACGGACGGCGCAAAAGAGGCGCGCCTGCGCTACCAGCTGATCGGACAGGCGGAGGAAACTGCGCTTTTGGATGTGGAGCTGTATACCGGCAGGCCGCACCAGATCCGCGTGCAATTGCAGCACGCCGGATATTCGATCTATGGCGATCAGCGGTATGCGCCGCAGGCGGCGCCCGGCGAGCAGATCCGCCTCTGGGCCTACGCGCTCACGCTCACGCACCCGACGCTGAAGGAGCCCATGACGTTTTTCTCCGCTCCGCCGTGGAGCGAGGAGGCGTTTGCGCCGCAGATCGCGCTGCTGCCCGCGTGTTCCGTCTGCCGGGGGGTATATCTGGACGAGCGCTGCGTGGTGGTCGATAAAAACGCGGGCGTGGAGACGGAAGGCGAGCTGCTCGGCGAGCTGGAGTCGCTCTTCGAGGACGTCTATCCCGTGCATCGGCTCGACGCGAACACCGAAGGGCTGGTGCTCTTTGCGCGCACGGAGGAAGACGCCGTGCGCTATGAACAGATCTTCTATACGCATGAATTAAAGAAACTCTATCACGCCGTCGTTTGCGGCGTGCCGCAGCGCGCGGAAACGCTCGTGCACTGGGTGCAAAAGGACGAGGACGAATCGTTCGTGCGCCTCTGCCGCGAAGGCGATGCGGGCGCGCTTCGCTGCGAGCTGAGCTATCGCGTGCTGAACAGCGACGGCGAGGCGAGCCTTGTGGAGATCGAGCTGTTTACCGGACGCACGCATCAGATTCGCGTGCAGATGGCGGCGATCGGCCACCCCGTGCTGGGGGACGACAAATACGGCGACCGCGCGTTTAACAAGCTCCGCAAAAAGAAGACGCAGCAGCTTCTGGCCAAGCGCCTTGAAATGGACGGACATGTGTTTGAGAGCTTACGAGAGCTGGAGTTGTAAGCGTTTTGCGGAAAGATCGATTGCTGTAAATTTATCGTTACATTTACACGTGAATTTGCTATAATCGATCTGTGGAGGTGATCGCATGCCAAACATCAAGCCGATTTCCGACCTTCGCAACTATACGAAGGTATTGGATGAAGTCGCCATCGGTTCGCCTGTATATCTGACGAAGAACGGACGCGGCAAATATGCTGTTCTGGACATCGCCGAATATGAAAAGCAGCAGGCGACGATCCAGTTGCTCTCCGCGCTGGCGCAAGGCGAGCGCGCCGCGCAGCAGTCCGGCTGGCGGGAGCTCGACGATATAGAGGCGGAACTGGGAATTTCAAATGGTTAAACTGCTGCTTTCCCCGATGGCGCAGGACGATTTAAGGGATCTTCGCGCTTATATCGAGCAGGAAACGGGCGGAGTAAAGATTGCCGCCGAACAGGTGTCGGGCATCACAAAAAAGCTCAGATTGCTGAAGGAGCAACCGCAAATGGGTCCGCCGCTGACGGCGGTCATCGGGATTGTGACCGATTATCGATACCTTGTCTGCGGCAGTTACTATGCGTTTTACAAACACGTGGGAGATACGATATATGTAATCCGGATTCTCCACTGCGCGCGAGACTTTATGCGCGTATTGTTTGGTATTTTGGAAGCATAAAGAGATTGGATACTAAAAGAGGTTCGCAAACTGCGAACCTCTTTTTAGTCGTCATATAACCCGAACCCGCAATACGGGCAGCGATCCCGCGCCGCGGAATACCGCCTGCCGCACTCGGGGCACTCGATGGAATTCTTCTCCGTCAGGCGCTTGGGGTCCGGCACGCGCGGCAGCCGCTGCGTCGGCCTGCGGATGCGCCCCGTTTCACGCCGTGCGGAGAGAGGATACCCGCAATGCGGACAGACCTCCGTGCCCGCGGCCACCTCGTTGTCGCAGCGGGGACAGAAGATAGAATCCTCCTCCTCCTCTTCCTCAAAGAGCGTGGGTACCTCTTGTTTCTGCGGCGGCGGCGTGCGCGCGTCGTCGGGATGAAATCCGCAGTAGGGGCAGGTGGCGAGTCCGCCGGGAATCCGTCTGCCGCAGTTTTCGCATTTCGGCTCCTGCTTCGGCTGCGGCGGCTGATAGGAGGGCGCGGCCTGCTCGGCGGCCTGCTGCGCCGCCTTTTCCTCCGCCTGCTCGATCGGGTCGCCCGGGAAATAGCCGCAGTGCGGACAGGTGGCGAGAAACGGCGGCTTGTTTTTGCCGCAGCGGGGGCAGAGATCTTTTGGCTGCTCTTCGCGGACCGCCGTCGCCTGCTCGGCGGCCAGACGCTGCCGCTCGGCCTCGGCCTCCGCCTGCTCGATCGGATCGCCGGGATAATAGCCGCAATGCGGGCATTTGGTCAGAAACGGTGGTTTTTTTCTGCCGCAGCGCGGGCAGATCTCCTTCGGCAGTTCCTCGCGCGCCGGCTCGGCGAACGCGGACTGCGCCTCGGGCGGTTCTTCCGCCAGCGCGTCCTCAAACGCGTCTTCCGGCTCGTCCGGCAGGTCGTCCGCCGGTTCTTCATCGTATTCTTCGTCGTATTCGTCGTCAAATTCTTCATCGTCGTCAAACAAGTCCGGCGTGTCGATGTCGTAGCCGCAGCGCGGGCAGATCTTCACATCCGGCGCGAGCTTTTTGCCGCAGTCCGGGCACGCTATCCTGCCGCGGCGGTCCACTTTTTTCGCTTTGGGTTCCGGCTTTTTTTCGACGGGTTTCGGCGCGGGTTTCGGCAGCTCGGCGACGAGCGCCGGCAGCTCCGCGCGCAGCCGGACGATCTTTAGAAGCCCCGCGACGCCAAAGAGGATAATCCCCGCGCGAAACATCAGCTCGCGCACGAGCTGCAGCGTGGTATAGCTCTTTCGCAGCACGAGCGCGACGATGAGCGTCGCAATGACGGAGAGCCCCGTCGCTGCGATGGCGGAGGCGAAGAGCGCGTTGTCCTGCGGGATGTCCTGCCTGCGGTCGGAGATTTGATACAGCACGCTCGGCACCACCAGCGCGACGATGAGCGTGATGAAATCCAGCAGATACACGAACTCGAAAAAGAGGATCATCTCGACGAGATAGCTCACGGCGTTGATGATGCCCCAAACGACGAACAGCGCGTTGAGCAGCAGATAGAAGTTTCCTTTCTTCATCCGCAGCCGGCCCTGCCGGTTTTGCAGCAGCAGGTAAAACGCAAGCCCGATGACCGCCAGGATGAGCACATGGCCCATGATGCCGAAAAAGGTGAAGTTCTCCGGCGGCGCCTGGTCGAGTTGCTTGCGGGTGTATGCGTCCGAAAAGAGCTGAAGCAGCGAAAATACGCGCGCGATCAAAAACAGCAGCGTACCGTAAAAAACCGCCCCGCTTGTGACATAGCTGGCGGACTGGTAGCGCTTTTTCGGTTGTGCGCGCCGTTCCATAGGGGTATGATAGCACAGCCCGCCTTGCCATGCAACACGACGGCGGGTATAATCAAGGGTGAGCGATACCGCCTGCGCGGCGGGCGTTTTCGCGGGTTTTGCCCGCCGAAACAACGCTGATTTCCATGGAATATCACTCCCTTCGCACGTGCCGGGGAGATAAGGGAAAGGACCTGTCGTATGGATACCCGATCTGTTTACGAATCCTGGCTGAACGAGCCGACGCTGGATGAAACGAGCCGCGCGGAGCTCCGGTCCATTCAAAACGATCCGGACGAGGTGGAGGAGCGCTTCTACCGCGAGCTGGAGTTTGGCACCGCGGGACTCCGCGGCGTGCTCGGCGCAGGCACGAACCGCATGAACGCATACGTCGTCCGCCGCGCGACGCAGGGCCTGAGCAACTATCTGCTCGGCTGCGAGGGCGCAAAGGAACGCGGGGTGTGCATCGCCTATGATTCGCGCCTGTTTTCGGCGGAGTTTGCAAAAGAGACCGCCTGTGTGCTCGCGGCAAACGGCATCAAGGCGTATCTGTTTTCCACGCTGCATTCCGTGCCGCAGCTCTCGTTTGCGGTGCGGCACCTTGACTGCATGGCGGGCGTGGTGATCACCGCCTCGCACAACCCGAGCAAATATAACGGCTATAAGGTCTACTGGGCGTACGGCGGACAGGTCGCGCCCGAACAAGCCGCCGCCATCTACGGTGAGATTCAGAATGTGCCGATGTTCGGTCCGCGCACGATGGACTACGACGCGGCGCTCGCCTCCGGGGAGATCGCGCTGGTGGGCAAAGAGGAGGACGAGGCGTACTATGCCGCGACGGAGGGACTGCTGCTCGATCCCGGTCTTGTCCGGCGGCGCGGCGGCAGCCTGCCGATCGTGTATACGCCCCTGCACGGCACCGGCGCGGTGCCCGTGCGCGAGCTGCTCTCCCGCGTCGGGCTGACAAACGTGATCACCGTGCCGCAGCAGGCCCAGCCGGACGGGCATTTTCCGACCGTTACCGCGCCGAATCCCGAGGACCCGAACGCGTTTCGCCTCGCCATTGCGCTCGCGGAGGAAAAGGGCGCGCGCGTCTGCCTCGCGACCGATCCGGACGCGGACCGGCTCGGCGTCGCGGTCAAGACGAAGGACGACGAATGGCTCACGCTCACGGGCAACCAGATCGGCTGCATTCTGCTCGAGCACATCCTCTCCTCGATGAACCGCCAGAATCGGCTGCCGGGCAACGGCGTCGTGATCAAGTCCATCGTGTCCACACGCCTTGCGGACGCGATCTGCGCGGCATACGGCGTTGCGCTGGAAAACGTGATGACGGGCTTCCGGTTCATCGGCGAAAAGGTGGACGAATATCAGACCAGCGGGGAAAAGACGTTTCTCTTCGGGTTCGAGGAGAGCTTCGGTTTTCTTGCGGGCGGGCTCGCGCGGGACAAGGACGCGGTCTGTGCCGCCATGCTCGCGGCGGAGGCCTGCATCAGCTACGCCGAGCGCGGCATGACCCTCTCGGACGCGCTGGACGAAATCTACGCGACCTACGGTTTTTACAGCGAGAGCGTCAAGAGCTATACCCTCGAGGGCAAGGAGGGCATGGAGAAGATCGCGGGCGCGATGGCTTGCCTGCGGGAGAATCCGCCCAGGTCGTTTGCGGGTACCGCGATCGTCACCGCCGAGGACTACCTTGCCCGCCGCTGTATTCACACCGATGGCACGGCCTGCGATATTTCGCTGCCGAAGTCGGACACGCTGCGCTGGCTGCTCTCGGACGAGAGCTGGATCGTCATCCGCCCCAGCGGCACCGAACCCAAGCTCAAGCTCTACATCGGCGCGCGCGCAAAGGAGAAGTCCGTTCTCACGGCGACGCTCGCCGCGCTCATGCAGGATGTGGACGCGCTGCTGAAGGGATATTTGGAGTAACCGCATAAACAAATACGCGAACCTGACAATCAAGGCGCACCGGAAACGGTGCGCCTTTTGCGTACAGGAGCGCGATAGGGTTATCGATAGTCGTCGAGGTTGATGATGAGGGTATACTCGGTCATCTCGTCACATAAGACATCACACTGATATCCGCCGTGGTTCGCGATTCCGGTATACACGGCACCATTTTGGAGAGAGAATGGTATTTGATAGTCGTTGCCGTCCCAGAGCATCATATCCCACCAATACTGCGTTGTGGGAATAATGGTCAGCGTCTTCACCTTTGCCCATTCACTCGGTGAAAGAACACTGTCAAACAATTCATAGTCCATCTCCTGATAGTCAAATGTTGCAAAATCCAGTCCCATGGGTCCTTTGGTGGCAAACAAATAGCTCAAATTCTTTGGCAGTTCCTTACCATCTAGTAAAAAATGAAACTCTTGAATCGCTGCGACACGTTCCTCTTTAGACCAAGATTCAGGTAGAATGATATGAAGCGTGATATGGACATCTGTGGGCGTAAAGGTGACCGACTTGAGGGAAATAGACGCTCCTGTAAAGTCAAGATCGCGAGTGCTGAGATAAAACTCGCAATCGTCGGAAGTCCGCTCGGCCACTGGCTGCCACGCCTCAACCGTAACGGTATGCATTCCGCCAAGGGTTACGCTTGTGTCTGTTTTTGCAAGCTTGGTCTGGGTTTGTTCCTGATATGCGTTTGCGTCGATTGCGATGCCGCCGAAACTTGCGTTCAACACCTGTATGGCGTCTTTGCCCTCCACATTCCCGTAAAACAGCTTTAGAGATAAATCGCCCGGCACAATTCCGGTAAGCGGTTGCATATAGGTGTACATCTTTAGCAGTTCGATGGAAAAGCGAACAGTATGATCGGCCAGATAGGTATCCCACAGGGCATCGGTCACCGAATTGGTGGTGATCAGGGCTCCATTTTCAAAGACGGGTTTCGTTTCAGCCGCGCCCGCAAACAAGATGGGATTCATATCATCGGTGATTGCGGGCGAAATATTGCCGATGTATTCGCCGTCTCCGATTTTGAGTTGAACAAGACTTTCGCACTCGAAGAAGTAATATTCCTGATTCGGGTCCCCTCCCAGCGAGCCGTCGTTCTTCTCCGCGCGGAAGGTGTCGCCGCCCGTGTAAGCCTGAACAAATGGGCGCGCGGTTGCGCCGGACATCGTGCCGGAGAGGAAGATGGTTTCGCCGTCGTAGGCAATTTCGTCCAGCGTCATTTCAAACGCATCCGCATACGCTTCATACCCGGGACCGACTTCGATTACCTGCGCGCTGTTTCCGTCCGCGCTGGTGATGATCGCCTCAATGGTCGGTTCCTTGGTGCGCTCCGCCGCCTCCTGTCCAAAGTAATCCTGCGCGCTGAACCACCCGCTGATCCATTCCTCCACGGCGGCTCGTGCGCTGGGTATGGCGAATATGGTGACGCTGACCGCAACCAGCAGGCACGCCGCGGCAAACAAAATCCTTCTTGCAACAGGGTGCGACTTGCGCCTTTTACTCATGCTCTTCACCTGCGCATCGTCGACCAGATACTGCATAACAGCCTCTTTGAACAATTCTTGCTCCGTCATTGCTCATCGGCTCCTTTCCATTCAGCCCGAATCCGTTCTCTGGTGCGATAGAGCCGCGCTTTCACCGCGTTCTCGCTGATATGCAGCGTATTGGCTGTCTGCCGCAGCGATTGGTCGAATCCGTAGTAAAGCACAAACGTCTGATAGGACAGCAAGGGCTCGGCTTTGACGATTCGCCAAACGGCGCCGGCGTCCATCCGATCCAGCAGCGCGGGTTCGAAGGGCGCCTGCGCGTCGGGGATGTTTTCCAGAAGAGGTTCTTCCCGCTCGTTTTTCAGGCGTTGATTCTTATAGCGCTTATAGAGCTCTCCTTTTGCGATCTTGACGAGATACCGAAAAGGCTCCTGCGGGCGAATACCCGCCGTGCGTTCATAAAACCGCTTCCAGACTTCCTGATAGAGATCCTCCATGTCGGAAACGGAGCGGATGCGCGCGACAAGAAAGCGCTTGAGCTTATCCGCATGCTCACGATAGACCTTGTCGAAATAGGCGTCTCTGGATTCCATGCTGTTCCTCACTTGATCAACCGGTTTGCTCTATATGCGTATCATAACAGCTATTTGGTGTCAAAAAACTTAAATATCGATGAATATGCCGGTATATCGATGCCCATAAACAATCGTGGACAGACGCTTTGCATCTTGTGTTTTCAGCTGGTTCATATAAGATACAATCATAGAACGAAGAATTTGAGCAGGCATCCGCTCAACCGTCGCTTGAGCCGCAAAAACTTCAAACTCAAGCGTTGCTTGCTGGCATCAACGCCGCCTGGACCGTATGCTGAATGCGTACCGGACGAAAGGCGGTGAAATCACAAATGCGGGTTTTCAGAAAACGAAAGCTGTTTCGGACGAGAACGCCGGAGCAGGTCGAGCGCGCTTATCGGCAGATGCTTGCCGAGCAGGCGTATGAAAAGAGCAAAGCGCACTGGTTCTTTCTGCGGATGCAGACGCCGGGGATTTGAAAGGAGAAAGACAATGTTTGACGCGGTGGAGATCGGACGGCGGATTTCACGCCTGAGAAAAGAGAAGGATATGACGCAGCCCGCGCTGGCGGACATCATGGGCGTGAGCTTTCAGGCGGTCAGCAACTGGGAGCGCGGCGCATCCATGCCGGATATCGGCAAGCTGCCGGAGCTGGCGCAGGCGCTCGGCGTCAGCGTGGACGAACTGCTCGGCGGCGGACGCGGCGGGGAACTCATCCGCAGCGTGATCGACGGCTCGGAAGAGACGTTTGTCCGGCAGGAACGCGTGACGCTTTCGGAGGCGGGAGAGGCCGCGCCGCTGCTCAAGCCAAAGCAGGTGACGCGCATCGTCAAGGCGATTGAAGAAGGGGCGGAAAGGCGGGAAGAGCAAAGCGAGAGCGCCGGCGAAGGCGCGCGTGCGGGATTCGACGGGTTCACCGTCGAAAGCCTCGCCGCCATCGCGCCGTTTCTCGACGAAGAATATCTCGACGAGCTCGCGCTCCGCCTCGTGTCGGACGTCGGGCTGCAACAACTCGCGTCCCTTGCGCCGTTTCTCTCCGAGGAGACGCTCGACCGCATCGCGGCGGAGGCGTTTTCTCGTTCTGCGCGTGTCTCTGAACTTTTGCCCATTGCGCCGTTTCTGTCCGAAGAGGCGCTCGACCGCATCGCGCTGCGCGCGGCGGACGGACAGGCAACGCTCGGCGAGCTTGCGTCCGTCGCCCCGTTTTTGAGCGAGGAGGCGCTGGACCGGATCGCCATATCCGCCGCCGGAAACGGCGTGAACATAGGCGAACTTGCAGCCCTCGCGCCGTTTTTGTCCGAAGAGGCGATCGGAAAAATCGCAATCGAGTCCGTTCAGAGCGGCGGCAGGGTCGCGCAGCTCGCCGCGATCGCACCGTTTCTGGAAGAGGACGACCTGGACCGAATCGTACGGCTGGCACTCAAAAACGAGCAGGCGGTCGGCGAACTGGCGGCGCTGTTTCCGTTTCTTTCCAAAGGGACCCTGCGCGAACTGATCGAAACCGCGCTGAAGAAAAACGACACGAAGCTGCTCTCGAAACTCTCGATGTTTTTATGATGGTTGGGTCGATTCGATCGCATGGCAAGCGCGCGGCACCGCGCGCTTTTTCGTGCGGCAAACCGTCTGTTTGCGCTTGCGCTCAAAAAATGACAGGCGCGCGAAAATAATTTTATATATTGCACGGGATTCGTTGACTTTGCCGGTGCGCGGGGATATGATGGGCATGGGAGCGAATTCCCACATTTCCAATCTATATATCACATCAGGAGGGCAGGCATGAACGCCTATATACAGCGTGTACTGGAAGAAGTGAAGAAGAAGAACGCGGGGGAACCGGAGTTTCTGCAGACGGTGGAAGAGGTGTATTCCTCGCTGGAAGCGGTGGTGGGCAAGCATCCGGAGTATGAGAAGGCCGGCCTGCTGGAGCGGATGGCCGAACCGGAGCGCGCGATTTCGTTTCGGGTGACCTGGGTGGACGACACGGGCAAGGTGCAGGTCAACCGCGGCTACCGCGTGCAGTTCAACGGCGCGATCGGACCGTTCAAGGGCGGACTTCGATTCCATCCCTCGGTCAACCTCTCGATCATGAAGTTTCTTGGCTTTGAACAGACGTTTAAAAACAGCCTGACCAGCCTGCCGATCGGCGGCGGCAAAGGCGGCAGCGACTTCGACCCGCGCGGTAAGAGCGACGCGGAGGTCATGCGCTTCTGCCAGGCGTTCATGAACGAGCTCTATCGGCACATCGGTCCGGACGTGGACGTGCCGGCGGGCGATATCGGCGTCGGTGCGCGCGAAATCGGCTATCTCTACGGCCAGTACCGCCGTATCCGCGGCAACTACGAGCCGGGCGTGCTGACGGGCAAGGGCATGAGCTTTGGCGGCAGCCTGATCCGTCCGGAAGCGACGGGCTTTGGCGCGGTATATTATGTCAACGAGGTCTTCAAACACGAAGGCGACACGATCAAAGGAAAGACCTTCGCGCTCTCCGGCTTTGGCAACGTGGTCTGGGGCGCGGCGAGAAAGCTGGAAGAGCTCGGCGCGGTGGCGGTCACGCTCTCCGGTCCGGACGGGTATGTCTACGACCCGCAGGGAATCCTGGGCAAGAAGATCGACTATCTGGTCGAGATGCGCAACAGCGGACGCGACAAGGTAAAGGATTACGCCGACCGCTACGGCTGCGCGTTCTACCCGGGAGAGAAACCCTGGGGCGTGAAGGCGGACGTATACATGCCGTGCGCAACGCAGAACGACGTGAACCTGCTTTCGGCGAAGAAGATCGCAGCCTCCGGATCGAAGTATTACATCGAGGTGGCGAACATGCCGACGACGAACGACGCGCTGAACTACCTGCTGGAGCAAAAGCACATGATCATAGCGCCGAGCAAAGCGGTGAACGCGGGCGGCGTGGCGACGAGCGCGCTGGAGATGAGCCAGAACAGCATGCGGCTGAGCTGGAGCGAGCCGGAGGTGGACGAAAAGCTGCACACGATCATGCAGAACATCCACGACAACTCGGCGAAGGCGGCGGAAGCCAACGGGCTCGGGTACAATCTGGTGGCGGGCGCAAACATCGCGGGATTTGCCAAGGTTGCGGACGCCATGATGGCGCAGGGAATCGTCTGACAGCGGGCGACAGGAAAATGAATCGGCTCCGTCTTTCCGAAAGGAGGACGGAGCCCTTTTTATGCGGTTTTGAACAGCTGGAAGGCCGAAATGCGTATGTGATGATGTTACGATGCAACGTAAATTTTACCTTGAAACATCTATACGAGTTGTGCAGAGTTTGCTATACTTAGAACCATCAAACAAGGAGGTGGCAGCAATGGCAACAGTGGAACAACTGGTTAAACAGTATGAAACGGACAAAGCGCTGCAGGCGGAAGTCGCCGAAATCCTCGCCGACGGCAAAGTCAGCATGATGGAGTTCATGTCGTTTGCCAAAAAACACGACGTCGCAATCTCGCTGGACGAACTGCCCAAGTATCTGGAGCAGGCGAAGAAACTTGGTTTTATGTAACGGGTGGGACGCTTCACGCGCCGAATCCACCAAGCGGACGGCGCGTTGTTGATACATGGCGAAGCGTATAAAAAACATTTTTATTGGGAGGTTTTGCAATTATGAAACTCAATCCGCCAAAAAAAGTAACATTCTGGGTGTCGATCTTCGCGTTTGTGATCGGTATTGCGCTTTCTATGGGCGTGATCCCCGCCGTGCCAGTCGTGTTCGGGTTTATCCTTGCGATGCTCGCCTACTTGCTGCTGGTGCTCGGCCTGATCATCAAAGGTCTGTAAGAAAAGAACTGCCTGAACCAAAAAAAAGGAGCCTTCCGGCTCCTTTTTTGATGCGTGTCGGTTACAGCGTGGAGAGCATGACCGCCTTGATCGTATGCATGCGGTTTTCCGCCTCGTCGAACACCACGGACTGCTTGCCGGAGAAGACATCGTCGGACACCTCCATGCTGTCGCGGCCAAAGCGCGCGCCCATCTCCTTGCCGATGGTCGTGTTCAGGTCGTGGAAGGAGGGCAGGCAGTGCATGAAGATCGCGTCGGGTTTTGCCGCCGCCATCACGTTGGCGTTCACCTGGTACGACGCAAGGTCTTTGATGCGCTCTTCCCAGATCTCCATCGGCTCACCCATGGAGACCCAGACGTCGGTATAGATCACGTCCGCATCCTTCACGCCCGCGAGGATGTCCTCGGTCTGGGAAATGCTGCCGCCGCTTTCTTTGGCCAGCGCCTTGCAGGCGTCGGTGAGTTCCTGCTGCGGGAAGTATTTCTTCGGCGCGCAGGCCACGAAGTCCAGCCCCATCTTGGCGCAGCCGACCATCAGCGAATTGCCCATGTTGAAGCGTGCGTCCCCGCAATAAGCCATCTTGATGCCCTTGAGTTTGCCAAACTTTTCCTGAATCGTCAGAAGATCCGCGAGCACCTGGGTCGGATGAAACTCCGTGGTGAGTCCGTTCCAGACCGGAACGCCCGCATATTTGGCGAGCTCTTCGACCACGCTCTGGCCAAAACCGCGGTATTCGATGCCGTCATACATCCGGCCGAGCACCTGCGCGGTGTCCGAGATGCTCTCTTTTTTGCCGATCTGCGAACCGGTCGGGTCGAGATAGGTCGTGTGCATGCCGAGGTCGAAGGCGGCAACCTCAAAGGCGCATCGCGTACGCGTGCTGGATTTTTCAAAGATCAGCGCAACGTTCTTGCCGTGCAGCGTGTCGTGCGCAATGCCGGCTTTTTTCTTCGCCTTGAGTTCTGCCGAGAGATCGAGCAGCCCCTGAATCTCATTCGGCGTGAAGTCGAGCAGCTTTAAAAAGCTCTTTCCCTTCAGGTTCATGTTGTTCGCCTCCTGTTTTATAATCAGTATGTGCTGAGAATGGTTTTGAGTATGGTAAGCCCCGCGTCGATTTCGTCTTTCGTAATCGTCAGCGGCGGCATGAGACGGATGGTGTCCTCGCCTGCCGTGAGCGCGAGAAGCCCGCTTGAGACCATCTTGCCGACCGCCTCGCGGTGGGAGCACGTTACCCCGATGCCGATCATCAGCCCCAGTCCGCGTACGCTCGACACGACGGGCAGTTTCCAGTCCGCGATCGCTTTGCGGATGGATTCGCCCTTTTGCACGACCTCGCCGAGAAATTCCGGCGTGAGCGTCGCGAGCACCGCGTTTGCGCCTGCGGCGCAGATCGGGTTGCCGCCGAAGGTGGTGGCGTGGGTGCCCGCGGAGAGCGTGCCCGCGCAGCTGTCGTTGGCCAGCACGCCGCCGAACGGAAGCCCCGCCGCGATGCCCTTGGCAAAGCTGACCACGTCCGGTTCAATGCCGTATTGCTGATAGCAGAACAGCGTGCCGGTCCGGCCGACGCCGGTCTGCACCTCGTCGACGAGCAGCAGGATGTCCCGCGACTTGCAAAAGCCCGCGACTTCCTGTACAAACGATTTGTCCAGCGGCAGCACGCCGCCTTCGCCCTGAATCAGCTCCATGAGCACCGCGCAGACGGTGCCGTTGCTGCAGGCGGCTTTCACGCCGGCCGCGTCGTTCGGCTCGGCGTGGACGAAGCCTTCGGTGAACGGGAAGAAATAGTTGTGAAACACGTCCTGCCCCGTGGCGGCGAGCGTCGTGATCGTCCGCCCGTGGAAGGAATGGTTGAGGGTGACGATGTCGCTGCGCCCCGCGCCGTATTTGTCGAAGGAATATTTGCGCGCGAGCTTGATCGCGCCTTCGTTCGCCTCCGCGCCGGAGTTAGAGAAAAACGCGCCCTTCATGCCCGTGCGCTCGCAGAGCGTCTTTGCGGTTTCGGCCGCGGGCTCGGTGTAAAACAGATTGGAGACGTGCGGCAGCTTTTTCGCCTGCGCCGAGATCGCCGAAACCCACGCGTCGTTGCCGCAGCCGAGTGAGCAGACGCCGATGCCGCTCGCAAAGTCGATGTAGCGCTTGCCGTCAAAGTCGTACAGCGTTGCGTTTTCCCCGCGTTCGAGCGCAACCGGAAAGCGCTTGTAGGTGCCGAGGGTATAGTCGTCCGTCAGCCGGATTACGTCCTGATTCGTCATGTTGTATTGCCTCCTTATTCGGCGGTGACCATGGTGCCGATGCCCTCGTCCGTGAGCATCTCGATGAGGATGGCGTGCGGCACGCGCCCGTCGATGATGAAGGCGCGCTTCGCGCCTTTTTCCACCGCGTGCGCGCAGCATGCGAGCTTGGGGATCATGCCGCCGGTGACCACGCCGCTTTCCTGCAGGGCGGGGATATCGCTCAGCGACAGCCGCGCAATCAGGCTTTGCGGGTCCTGCGCGTTTCTCAGCACGCCTTTGGTGTCCGTCATGTTGATGAGGCTCTCCGCCTCCAGCGCGCCGGCGATATAGGCCGCGGCGGTGTCCGCGTTGATGTTGTAGACGTTGCCCGCCTTGTCGCAGCCGAGCGTGGAGACGACGGGGATATAGCCCTTTTCGAGCAGGTCCTTGATCGGCTCGGGATGGATGGCGACGATTTCGCCGACATAGCCGAGCGATTCGTCCAGCATCTTTGCTTCGATCAGATGCCCGTCCATACCGCTGATGCCGACCGCGCGGCCGCCGACGTTTTGAATCAGATTGACAAGGCCCTTGTTGACCTTGCCCGCGAGCACCATCTGCGCGACCTCGACCGTCTCTTTGTCGGTCACGCGGAGGCCGCCGACAAACGTGCTCTCCTTGCCGAGCTTTTTCAGCGTTGCGCTGATCTCCGGCCCGCCGCCGTGCACCAGCACGATCTTGACCCCGACGAGCGTGAGCAGCACGACGTCGCCCATGACCGCCTTTTTCAGAGACTCGTCCTCCATGGCGCTGCCGCCGTATTTGACCACGACGGTCTTGCCATAGTAGTTTTGAATGTATGGCAGCGCCTGGATGAGCACCTCGGCGCGCTTTGCGATGTCGATGCTCATGTGCGGTAATCCCCGTTGATCTTCACGTAGTCGTAGGTCAAATCGCAGCCGTAAGCGGTTGCGAAGGCCGTTCCGTCGCCAAGCGTTATCTCAATGGCGATTTCGCTTTCCAGAAGGACCTGTTTTGCCAGCTCTTCCGAAAAGTCCACGCCCGTGCCGTTTTTGCAGACCTCGACCGCGCCCGCGGCGGAGGAAAACGTCACGCCGACCCGATTCACATCCGTCGGCACGCCCGCGTAGCCGAGCGCGCAGAGCACGCGGCCCCAGTTTGCGTCCGCGCCGAACATGGCGCATTTGACGAGCGGCGAGTTGATGACGGATTTGCTGAGCTTGATGGCGGAGGCTTTGTCCGCCGCGCCGGCGAGCTTGCAGACGATGAGCTTCGTCGCGCCTTCGCCGTCCGCGGCGATGGAGCGGCTGAGATATTGCGTCACCGCCGAGAGCGCGGCGCAGAAGGCGTCGTAGTCCGCGCCGTCGGCTTCGATCGCGGCGTTGCCCGCCATGCCGTTTGCCAGAATCGTGACCATGTCGTTGGTGGAGGTGTCGCCGTCCACGCTGACCATGTTGAAGCTGTCGAGAATATCCACGCTCAGCGCTTTTTGCAGCATCGCAGGCGTGATATTCGCGTCCGTGGTGACAAAGCCCAGCATGGTCGCCATGTTCGGCTGAATCATGCCGCTGCCCTTGGCGATGCCGCCGATGCGGCAGACTTTGCCGCTGAGTGTGAACTCGAACGCGATCTCTTTTTTGTGCACGTCGGTTGTCATGATGGCTTCCGCCGCGGCGTTGCTGTCGTCGCCGAGCGCGGCGACGAGCGGGCCGATGCCACTTGCGATGGGTTCGATGTCCAGCGGTTTTCCGATGACGCCCGTGGAGGCGACCACGACGTCGCTTGCGGAGATGTTCAGCGCCTTGCCAAGCAGCTCGCACATCCCGGTCGCGATTTCCACGCCGTTTGCGTTGCAGGTGTTAGCGTTTCCGCTGTTGCAGATGATGGCGCTGGCGTAGCCGTCCGAAACGTTCGCTTTGGTCACGGCGATGGGTGCGCCCTGCACGAGGTTTTGCGTGTAGACACAGGCGCAGGCGGCCCTGACCTGGCTTGTGATCAGCGCGAGATCCTTTTTGCTCTTGTTTTTGCGGATGCCGCAGTAAACGCCGCCGGCCAAAAAGCCCTTTGCGGCGCAGACGCCGCCGTCGATTTGCCGGATTGCATCATATTTCGATTCGGCAGCGCTGCCGATAACGGTCTGTTTCATGTTGCTTGTGCCCTTTCGTGTTCGCGCTCCGCTCCTGCGCGGGGCCGGTTATTGCCCGCCGAGGTTGAGTCCCGCGTAGGGATCCGCCCCGATGAGGATGTTCATCAGCTGAATCGCCGCGCCGCTTGCGCCCTTGCCGAGGTTGTCGAAGCGCGCAAGCAGCGTGATTCGCTCCTCGTTTCCGGCGACGCTGATGTCCATGCCGTCCAGATCCTTGAGCTTGCCGCTGGCGAGATAGCCGTGCTCGTCCATCTGCTCGCAGTAGCGCACCATGGGTCCGGCGTATCGCTCGCGGTAGAGCGAGCGAATGTCCTCCGGGCCGTATCCGTCGCCGAGCTGCTCGCGAAACACCGAGAGGATGGTGAGCATGCCGTTGAAATAGTCCGCAACGACGGGGAAAAACGCGGGGGCGGCGGCAAGGCCGCTGTAATGGTGCATTTCCTTTAGGTGCTTGTGATGCTGCCCCAGCGCGTAGAGCCGGGGGGACTTGAGCAGCACGTCCCGATAATCGGAGTCGTACTGCGCAATCATCTTATGTCCGCCGCCGCTGTAGCCGGTGAGTGAGGTGCAGCTTAAAAGCGCGTCCTTTCTGAGGATGCCCGCCTTGATCAGCGGCGCGGTCAGCGCGAGAAAACCGCTTGCGTGGCAGCCGGGCACGGACACGCGCGTCGCGCCGTCCATCGCGTCCCAGCCGCCGTCCAGCGCTTCCGGCAGGCCGTATACCCAGCCGTCGGCGATGCGGTGCGCGGTGGAAGGGTCGATGATGCGCACGTGTGGCTCGGTCACCATTTCACAGGCTTCGATGGCCGCGTCCTCCGGCAGGCAGAGGATGGCGACGTCGCAGCGGTTGAGCTGCTCTCTGCGCAGGGCGGGGTTTTTCCGCTCCCGCTCCGGCAGGGTTAAAAGCTCCAGATCGCCGCGCTGGATCAGCCGGTCGTAGATCCGAAGTCCCGTCGTGCCTTCTTTGCCGTCGATGAAAACTTTCGTCATTTGATCACGTTCTCCCGTAGTTGCCGAATCTGCGCGCGCACCGATTCCGGCGAGGTTCCGCCTTCGGAGGTGCGGCTCTTTGCGCAGAGATCGAGGTTGACCGCCTCGTAGATATCCGCCTCAAACAGCTCGCTGAGCGCCTGGTAGTCCGAAAGCGGCAGGCTTTCGAGCGTCTGACGGCTTGCGATGCACTGCGCAACGAGCTGTCCCGTGAGTTTATAGGCCGTGCGGAACGGCATGCCCTTTTTCACGAGGTAGTCCGCCGCGTCCGTCGCGTTGATGAACCCCTCTGCGGCGGCTTTTCGCATGTTTTCCGGGTGCACGGTCATGGTGGAGAGCATCGGCGCGAAGACCGAAAGACAGAGCTTTGCCGTGTCCAGCGCGTCGAAGATGGCTTCCTTGTCCTCCTGCAGGTCCTTGTTGTAGGCCAGCGGGAGGCCCTTCATCATGGTCAGCAGCGTAATCAGGTCGCCGTAGACGCGCCCGGCCTTGCCGCGGACCAGCTCCGCCATGTCGCTGTTTTTCTTCTGCGGCATGATCGAAGAGCCGGTGGAAAACTCGTCCGACAGTTCGACAAATCGAAACTCCCAGCTCGTCCAGAGGATGATCTCCTCGGAAAAGCGGGACAGGTGCGTCATGAGGATGCTCAGCGCGCCGGCAAGCTCCACGCAGAAGTCCCGGTCCGCCACCGCGTCCACGGAGTTGGGCAGCGCGCCCGAAAAACCGAGCGCCTTTGCCGTCATGCCGCGGTCGATGGGATAGGTCGTTCCCGCAAACGCGCACGCGCCGAGCGGGGAAAGGTCCATGTTGCCCGCCGCGCTGTTCAGCCGCGCGATGTCGCGCGAGAGCATGAACGCGTAGGCGAGAATCCAGTGTCCGAAGGTGACGGGCTGCGCGCGCTGCAGATGGGTATAGCCGGGCATGATCGTCTCGGCGTGCGCCTCGGCGACGTCCGCAATCGCCGCGATGAGCGATTTGACGAGCGAAACGACCTCGGCGGTGTCCTTCCGAAGATACAGCCGCAGATCGAGCGCGACCTGGTCGTTGCGGCTTCTGGCGGTGTGCAGCTTTTTGCCGTCCTCGCCAATGCGGCGGGTGAGCTCGAACTCGACGAAGGAATGGATGTCCTCCGCGCGCGGGTCGATCTTGATCAACCCGCAGCGCAGGTCGTTCAGGATGCCCTCGAGCCCCGCGATGATCGCGTCCGCGCTCGCTTGCGGGATGATGCCGACGGCGCCGAGCATCGCCGCGTGGGCCATGGAGCCGGTGATGTCCTGCTCCGCCATGCGCGAATCAAACGCGATCGACCGGTTGAATTCGTCCGCCAGCGCGGCGTTGCCGCCCGTCGTCCGTCCCGCCCAGAGTTTTTCCATGCTCTTCCCGCTTTCGATGGTCGTTGTTGCGAGCGCCCGCCGGAGGCGGGCGTCGACAAGGGGTATGGTGCTTTGCTGCTTGCCTTTATTATAGCGCGTTTCGCCGGGCAAATAAAACGATTACTTGTTTTTCACGGGCTCCCGTTCCATCGACGGGAAGCTGGGTTGTTCCCGCATTTGCCGGCGCGCTTTCCGCCCAATAAGCGGCAGGCTATTTGTTCTTCGCGTTTACCATGGCGCTGACCTTGGTCGGCAGGCCGTAGAGGTTGATGAAGCCTTCCGCGTCCTTCTGGTTGTAGTCGCTCTCGCCGAAGGTGGCGATGGCTTCCGAATAGAGACTGTAGGGGCTCGTAATGCCGGCCTTGATGATGTTGCCCTTGTAGAGCTTGAGCTTCACGGTGCCGGTCACGGTCTCCTGCGTCTTGTCGACAAACGCGGCGAGCGCCTCCCGCAGCGGGGAGAACCAGAGGCCGTTGTAGACGAGCTCGGCATAGGTGATGGCGAGTTCGGCCTTCTTATGCGCGGTCATCTTGTCCAGCGTAATGGTTTCGAGCGCCTCGTGCGCCTTGTAGAGGATCGTGCCGCCGGGGGTTTCGTAGACGCCGCGGCATTTGATGCCGACGAGCCGGTTTTCCACGATGTCCAGCAGGCCGATGCCGTTTTCGCCGCCGACCTTATTGAGCGCGAGGACGATCTCTTTTGCGCTCATCTTCTTGCCGTCGAGCGATACGGGAACGCCTTTTTCAAAGCCGATGGTCACATAGGAAGGCACATCCGGCGCGAGCTCGGGCGAGACGCTCATCTCCAGAAAACCGTCCTTATTATAGAGCGGTTCGTTGGAGGGATCTTCGAGGTCGAGCCCTTCGTGCGAAAGATGCCAGAGGTTCTTGTCCTTGGAATAGTTCGTCTCGCGGCTGATCTTGAGGGGCACGTCGTGCGCCTCGGCGTAGGCGATCTCGTCCTCGCGGCTCTTGAGCTCCCATTCGCGCCACGGCGCGATGACCTTCATGTTCGGCGCGAAGTGCTTGATGGCGAGCTCGAAACGCACCTGGTCGTTGCCCTTGCCGGTGCAGCCGTGGGCGATGGCGTCCGCGCCTTCCTTGAGCGCGATCTCGGCGATGCGCGCCGCGATGACGGGCCGCGCAAACGACGTGCCGAGCAGGTAGTCCTCATAGATCGCGCCCGCCTTCATCGTGGGCACGATGTAGTCGTTGACGAATTCTTCGGTGAGGTCTTCGACATAGAGCTTGCTCGCGCCGGTCTTGAGCGCCTTTTGCTCCAGGCCGTCCAGCTCGCCCATGCCCTGGCCGACGTCCCCCGCGACGGCGATGACTTCGCAGCCGGGGTAGTTTTCCTTAAGCCACGGGATGATGACGGATGTATCCAGCCCACCGGAATAGGCTAAAACGATCTTTTTGATGTTCGACATTGCAATTGCCTCCAATTGGTGAATTGCATATATATTAATAAAAACAGCATAACTAGTCAAGCATTATTTTTATATATTTTAAGGATTTATTTGACAAATTTCCGATTATTGGAGGAACGGATTGAATATTATTCACAAATATGCATAATATGCACGGAAAGGGAGCGCTTTTGCGCGAGGCGGAGGAAAAACAGCGCGGCGAAACCGGCAAAAACAAAAACGGTGGCCGCGAAATCCGTTTCATAAAAATACCGCCCTGCGAAAATCGCAAAGCGGCAACGACAGGCGGCGGTTGAGGCCGCGGAAGGAGAGCTGTGTTACGCGCAGGCGGGGCACCAGGCGCGGCGGGGAACGATTCGCCTGCGGCAGACCGAATCCCGAAACGCGTACCGCTCGGCGGTCAGGATGGAGAAGCGGAACGGCGCCCTTGCGTGCACCCGGCGCGCCTCGGAGGCGGCGATGAGCCGCGTCATGGCGCCGAGGCAGGCGCTGTAGGCAAACTGCACGTCCCGCGTGAGCGTGCGCTCGGCGGCGCGGTAGTCGCGCTTCATGCGGTAGACTTCTTTCACGACATCCCGCGCAGTGTCGCAGGCGGCGAACGTGTGGTTTGTCAGCGCGGACGCTTCCTTTGTATAATGCGCGCGGAAGTAGTCGTCCAGGCGCTGCTCATATGCGCCGTGCCCCTTGAGCCCCATGCGGAACTCCGGCGTGTGCGCGAAGGTGAAATAGTCCGTCATATAGTGGCAGAGGATGCCGAGGCGCAGCGCGTATTCCGGCGGAAGCTGTTCTCCGGCGGCGACGGGCTGGCCCGCGAGGGCTTCGGTGAAAATATGGATTTCGCGCTGGCATTTCAGCGTAAAGTGCGGGTTGAGGATCAGCTCCGGCAAATAATCCGGCAGCAGGTTTCCTAAAACGAACAGCTCGCGGTCGAGCTTGTACCCCTGCTGCGTGAGCGCTTCGTACAGCAGATGCCCCATGGCATGGTGGGACGCAGACTTCATTGACTCCTCCAATTCTTCTTTTTCTAGACTTTTCTTCTTATTTCGTGTTAATCATAGAGGAAAACAATTTGATCTTCATCTCGCCAGCGTAAAAGAAATGTAAAATTTTAGGGAAGCAAATTGTAAAATTGATAAAACAAAGCCGCTTACCTGCGTAAACGGCTTGTGTTTGAGCGTTTTATCCTGCTTTTTCTTACTTTCCTTCGTTTGCCTTTTTCTCCCGCAGCGCTTTGAGCACCACGTCCGGGGTCAGCGGCATGCGGAGGAACCGAACGCCGATGGCGTTGGCAACCGCGTTGGCAATCGCCGGAGCGCCGGGAACCATCGTGATTTCGCCGATGCCGCGCGCGCCGTAGGGGCCGGTCGGCTCGGGTTTTTCGACCGCCTCGACGATCATCTCCGGCATGTCCTCGAACGTCGGGATCTTGTAGTCCACAAAGCTCGGGTTCATCACGCGGCCGTCCTTGAGCTTGAGCTCTTCATAGAGCGCCGTGCCCATGGCCTGCACCATCGCGCCCTCGGCCTGGCCTTCGTACATCACGGGGTTGATGACCTTGCCCGCGTCGAACACGGAGACCATCTTGAGCACCTTGACCTTGCCGGTCTCGGTATCCACCTCGACCTCCGCGCCGTTGACGCCCATGCTCCAGAACGCGACGGGCTTGGGCGAAAGGCCGGTCTTCTTGTCCGCGGCGATGTTGTTCGGCACCACGAACGCGCCGACGCCGATCATCGGGCCGCCGATGCCGCTCTGATCCGGCAGGGTGAGGCCGAGCGCGAACGCGGAGAGCGGCACCTTTTGATCCGGATAGAACTTGCGGCAGACATAGCCGTTTTCAAGATAGAGGTCGTTTTTCCAAGTGCCCATCTTGATCTGCGCAAGCTCGAGCACCTTGTTGCGAAGGTCCTCCGCGGCGAGCTTCGTCGCGTTGCCCGCGCAGTAGGTGGAGCGGGAGGCGACCGTCTGCCACTCGTAGGGCGTATGGTCGGTGTCGCCGGTACGCACGCTGATCTTGTCCACGGGGACGGTCAGCGTCTCCGCGGCGATCTGCGCCATGACGGTGTCCGAACCCTGGCCGATGTCGTGGCAGGAGGCGAGCAGGATAAACGTGCCGTCCTCGTTCATGCGGATGATGACGCTGCTGGCGACGTCCGTCGGCATCGATGGCGCTTTCCAGCCGCCCGCGATGCCCTTGCCGCGCAGCTTCGTCGGGTTGCCGCTCGGTTCGCAGGGTTTGTCCAGCTCCATGAGCGCCGCCGCGCGGTCGAGGCATTCCTGATAGCCCGCAACGTCGATGGTCTGGCCCGTCGCGCTCTTGCCGCCCTCGCGGATGCCGTTGAGCTTGCGCATGGCGAGCGAATCGAGCCCCAGTTCCTTGGCGATCATGTCGAGGTTTTGCTCGATGGCGAAGTGGATTTCGCACATGCCGAACCCGCGATACGGTCCGCCGACGGGGTGGTTGGTATAGACGCAGTAGCTGTCCGTGCTGATGTTGTCGATGTCGTACGGGCCGACGCAGCCCCAGCCCGCAGCCTTGACGATATTGACGCCGTATTCGGTATACGCGCCGCCGTCCCAGGCGAGCACGTTTTTGGAGCCGATGATCTTGCCGTCCCTGTTGACGGCGGTCTTGATATTGATGTGCAGGCCCTGGCGCACATAGGCGTTCTGGAACTCGTCTTCGCGCGTGTAGGTCAGCTTGACCGGACGGCCGGGGTTGAGCATGGCCAGCGGAATGACGATGCCTTCGAGCGTCGTGCCCGCCTTGCAGCCGAATCCGCCGCCGACGGCCTTGCTGATGACACGGATCTTGTTGAGCGGAAAGTCAAACGTCTCCGCCAACGCGCGGCGCACCGCAAACGGGCTCTGGCAGGCCGCCCAGATGGTCAGGTCGCCGTCCGGCATGTACTGCGCGGTGCAGCTGTGCGGCTCGATGGGCACGTGCTGCACGTGCGGAATGTAGAAATTGTGGTCGAATACGCGGTCCGCCTCGGCAAACGCTTTGTCCGCGTCGCCTTTTC
This sequence comes from Clostridiales bacterium, assembly GCA_012517905.1. GTDB lineage: Bacteria > Bacillota > Clostridia > Christensenellales > CAG-138 > UBA7703. Next base: position 24,184 of record JAAYUE010000028.1, read on the forward strand.
TGAGCACGTAGTGGTGGGAGATGTTCGTGCCGGGCTGCGGATAGAAGATCGGCAGCACTTTATAGGAGCCGAGGTCCGGGTGGATGATCGGCGCGTCCGGCTTCATGCCTTCCAGCGCGTCCGTAACGGCGGGAAGCACTTCGTATTCCACCTTGACCAGTTCGCAGGCGCGCCGCGCAATCTCCGGCGTGTCCGCCGCGATGGCCGCGACCGGCTCGCCGCGATAGCGCGCCTTGCCAACCGCGAGAAAGTTCTTGTCTTCGAGATAGAGGCCCGCGCGCTTTTTGTAGCACTCGCCCGTGATCACGCTGCGCACGCCCGGCAGGGCCTTTGCGGCGGTGAGATCGATGGAGAGGATGTTCGCGTGCGCGTGGGGCGAGCGGACTACCTGCGCGTAGAGCGGACGGGAAAACTGGATATCGTCCGCAAACACGGCGGTGCCGGTCACCTTTTTGATCGCATCCAGGCGTTCAACGGATTGTCCAACGACGCTCATTTCTGATAAACCCCCTTTGCAATCACGTCTTCGATGGCTTCCACGATTTTCTTATAGCCCGTGCAGCGGCAGAGGTTGCCGGACATGTTGCGGTTGATCTCCTCGCGCGTGGGCGTCGGGTTTTCCCGCAGCATCGCTTCGGCGCTCATGAGCATGCCGGGCGTGCAGAAGCCGCACTGCAGCGCGCCGTGGTCGATAAACGCCTCCTGCAGCGGGCTGAGTTCGTCGGCGGTCGCGAGGCCTTCCACGGTGGTGATCACCTTGCCGTCCGCCTCCGGCGCGAGCACGAGACAGGCGTTGACGGCCTGCCCGTCCATGATGATGGTGCAGGCGCCGCATTCGCCCGCGCCGCAGCCTTCCTTGGTGCCGGTGAGCCGAAGCTGCTCGCGCAGCACGTGCAGCAGCGTTTCGCTGCCGGACACGGTCAGTTCGACGGGCTCGCCGTTGACGCAGAATTTTACACAATATTCCATCGCGGTTTCCTCCTCAGCGCAGTTTGTTCAGCCCGTCGCGCACGAGATACGAGACGATGTCCAGCCGATATTGCCGGTCCGCGCGCACGTCGTCGATGGGGCTGACTTCGGTTGCGGCAAGCGCGGCGGCCTCTTCGATCAGCGCGTCGGTGAGCGGGCCGCCGTTGAGCAGCGCCTCCGTCTTGGGAAGGCGCAGCGGCGTCGGCGCGACGGAGCCCATCGCGACCCGCCAGCCGTCGCCGGTCTTCAGAATCGTGCCGCATACGGTCGAGAGGTCCACCTCGTTGCGCCGCGCGACCTTGCGGAACACGCCTTTGACGCCCGGCAGATACGGCACGCGGATGCCGGTGACGAGTTCGCCGGGGGCCAGCGCGACCTTGCGCACAAAGAGGATGAAGTCCCGAATCGGAATCTCCTTACAGCCCGGCAGGCCGTAGATTTCGACCACCGCGTCGTGGCAGTACAGCGGCGTTGCGGTGTCCGCCAGCGGCGAAGCGTTTACGATGTTGCCCACGCAGGTGGCGCGGTTGCGAATCTGCCGTCCGCCGACGTACGATGCGGCCTCGGCCAGATACGGATAATGCGCCAGCACGTGCGGGTTGGTCGCAATCTGCGTCATGGTCGCCAGCGCGCCGATGCGCAGGCCGTCCGTCTCGGAAAACGTGATGCCGCCGATATCGGGAATCTGCTTCAGGTCGATCACGTAATCCGGCGCGATCAGGTGGTCGCGCAGGCGGATGATGACATCCGTCGCGCCCGCCATAAAGATCGCCTTGTCGTCGTGCTCGAGTTTGAGCGCGGCGGCTTCCTCCAGCGTCTCCGGAGCAAGATACACAAAATCTCTCAAGATCGGTTCTCCTCTCATTATCTGATGAAGTATTCAAAACCCCCGCGGGGGAAATCGCCAAAGGGGATTCGGTTATGTTGTCGGTCGGGGAATGCAAGAACGATATATAGAAACGGGAATGATGATTCATTGAATCAGAAACGGGCGGGACTGTCGGTTGTAATTACAATTCAAATGGCGTTAAATGGCGGAATCGCCGGAAACATGTTCGATTTGTCTTGAATGCTTAAAGGGTCTTGTCAAATTCGTCGGTCTGAATTCGCAGGAGGTCTTCGCCGAGCCGCTGTTCCAGTCGGCGATAGCGCTCGACCCATGCGCGCCCGTCCTCGGTGAGGCTGCTGCCGCCGCCGGTCGCGCCGCCGAGCTTGCGCTCGACAAGCCGGCAGCCGAGGGCTTCCTCCATGCGGTTGAGCGTGAGCCAGGCGTTGCTGTAGGAAAGCTCGGCCCGCGCCGCGCCCCGCTGCAGGGATTGCTCCAGCTCGATGCATTCCAGAAGGCGGATGCTGCGCTCGTCGATGCACGCCTCGCGCACCTGTATGGTCAGCGCCGCGGAAAGCACGGGAGAGACCGGCGGGGTCTGCTCGCGCTGTTCGCGCCGGTAGTCCTGCTCGGTGTTGATGTCGATCAGCATGCCGTTTTCGTCCGTCGGGACGAATTCGGTGTCTTTTTTCCACTGCGCCAGCGCGCCGCGAAGGCCGCGCTCGCCCTGATATCCCAGCAGGGCGGAGAAGAAGGCCCGCCGCACCATGGCCGGATGTCCGGCGCTGCCGCGGTAGGAAGGGATGGCGACCGGCTTGGGGGAGCGCAGCAGCTTTTCAATGGTCTCCGGGTGCAGATACGGCACGTCCCCCGGCGTGATCAGCACGCGCTCGCAGGATGGTCCGAGCGCGCGGACGCCGCACTGGACGGAGGCCATCATATCGGTCGAGGCGTAATCCTCGTTTTTTACGAACCGGACGGTTTCGCCGGAGAGATGCCGTTCGAGCATGCCCGCGTGATAGCCGGTGACGATGAGGATGTCCTCCACGCCGGCGGCGCGGAACGACTCGATCTGGCGGCGGATGACGGACTTTCCGCTGAGCTTGAGCATGGGCTGAAAGTGGTCCATCTGCCGCGGTTCGCCGGCGGCGAGAATCAGCGCGGTCGTGCTCATGTTGCCGTCCCTCCTTTGCCGCGCGCGGACAGGTGCCGCTGCACGCGTTCGTAGTCCGCGGGGGTATCCACGTCTATATCACAGCCCGCCTCGGGCGTAAGGACATATCCGATGCGCACGTCCATGCTGCGAAACGCGCCGCGCAGGCCGTCTTCGCCGCGATAGTCGACGATGGCGCCAAAGCAATCTGCGCGCACAAGCGGCGGATGCAGCCTGCGCGTGCCGGTGCTGGGAAACACCGCGTCCCAATGGCCGGTCTCCATCTCCGCCATGAGCCGGAGCAGCACGTCCGGCGGCACGGCCGGCATATCGCCGGGCAGCAGAAAGGCGCCGTCAAAGCCCCCTTCCCGCCGTATGGCGGCCAGACCGATCTGGATGGAGGCGAACATATCCGTCGTTTCAAAATCGCGGTTCCAGAGAAAGCGGGCGTTTGTTTCGGCGAGCGCGGAGATGACGGCGTCGCCTTCCCGACCGACCACGACGAAGAGGTCCGTAACGCCGGAGCGTAAAAACACATCCGCCGTGCGGGCGATCATGGGCTTTCCGTCGATTGGCAGAAGCATCTTCGCCGCGCCCATGCGCAGCGACTGTCCCGCCGCGGTGATCAAACCAGCCGTTTTCATGGATAGACCGCCCCAAAATGGAATGGTACGTTGCTAGAATCCTGCTTTTTCAGCGAATTGTCAAGATCGATATTTTTTATAAAACATACTGAATTTTGCATGATCGACATTAAAATCCTGCGTTTTCACGCGTCGAAGCGCGGCTCCGCATCCGGCGGGCAATCCCAGCTGTTTCTCGTTTTGTGATGCTCCAGACCCGCGTAAAACGAAGATTCGCGAACGCGCAAAATGGATTTCGGACCCGCGGTATACCCGCCGTCGGGACGGATTTCCTTAAATGCGACGAGCAGCGGTTCCTCGAGTCCATCCTCGTGCAGCACGCGAATCAGCACCATAACCCGACCGTAACCGTCCTTTTCCAGCACGGCGACCTCGGGAAAGCGGAGCGTTTCCGGCCGGTCGGAAAAACGGGACACGAAACCGACCGCCGCTTCCCGCTCGGATGCGTCCGCTTCTCTTCCGCCATAACTCAGCATATGCCATCACGCTCCATACAACGTTCGATCCTGCCTTTACTATAGCATGCGCGGCGTGCCGATACAATCGTTTGCGATTATTTATTGACGCCAATCGATACGACGCCTGCAAAATGAAAATGCGGGCGTCCCCGGTTGGGCACGCCCGCCGTGTCGGTCCGCGTCCGCGCTCAGCCGAGGCCGAGCAGCTTGCTTTTTGCCTCCACATACGCGCTGGTGGTGAGTTCGCCGCGCGCATAGCGCTCCTTGAGCGCAACGAGTTCGGCGTTTGCGTGGTTATCGCCGCGCCCGCCTTCGAGGACGAGCCGGCGCTCTTCATATTCGGCAAGACCCATGCTGCCCGCGGCTTTCTGCTCGTTCAGGATGGAGAAAAAGCGCTCCTGCGCGGCGGACATCGGAACGGCTTGCGCCGCCGCGCCGGTCTGCGCCGCCTTGGGGGCCTTGTACTTGCGGTCGGTCAGGTGTACGATCAGCAATACGATGCCGACGACGACGAGAAGCCCGAGCAGACCAAACAGCATATGGCCGCCGGCCAGACGCCAGAATGGAAAACGATGAAACATAATCAATACCCTTTCGGAGAGCTAGCGCATCGGCGCTGCTTATCTATTGACAATATTATACTAAAAATTCAAATGTGTCATGTACGCGCTGCAAAGGGATTGTAAAACACTGCGGCACAAGGATGGCAGAACCCCGAAAAAGCCCTTCGTTATGCAGGAATTCCGTCGAAAATGCGTTTCAAAAAGCCTGTTTTGCGATAAAATATATTTATGGAATTTCGGGGGAGCAGGCATGGATCAGAGGATTTTCGAATATCTGACGGCAAACGAAACGCCCGGCGCGCCGCGCTATCTGCTCGCGAGGCTGCTGCGCGGCGGTTCTTCGGACGCGTTTCCGGTTTCTTCCGGTCATTACCGGCCGCTTCTTGCGGAGCAGCGGGCGGACGGCGGATACGGGCGCTTTCATTCCATGGATTCGCAGGACAAGACGAAGCGCGTGTTTCCAACGACCGAACAGGCCGTGCGGCGCATGCGCGACCTCGATCTGCCGAAGAGCGATCCCGTGCGGACCCGTGCGGCGCGCGCTTTGCTGGGGTATGCGCAGGGGACGCTGGCCTACAGCGACCGGGTGGAGAAACACCCCGATTTTGGGATAACGCTTGCGAGCATGGCGGCGGCAAACCTCGCGCTGCTGGGCGAGGACTGTGCCGCGCTGGATGCGGCGAAGCGGGCCTGCGCCGCGCTGGTCGAAGCGGCGGCGGAGGAGATCGAAAGCGGCGGCGCGGCTTATGCGGAGCGCTGGCAGCGGACGGTTTATGAAACGCATGTGCTCACGCTTCGCCCCGAAACGACGCATGTGCTCTGGCTGCTCGACGACAATCGGTTTCTCGACGCGGGGGCGGAGGCCTGTTTCCTGGCGCACCTCTGGAACAAAAGCGTTTACTATACCCGGGGGATTCCCGCAGGCGCTCACTTGCCGGCGGATTCGCGGTATTTTTCGGACTGGCTGTCCGTGCTGGAGCTGTTTATGGGGACGCGCGGCTTTGCGCGGCGGATGGAGGCGGATGGAACGGATTCGTTTCTGGAGGGCGAGGCGATGCGGCTAGCCGCCGGCGCGGCGGTTCCCCGGGCGGGGGAGGGTCCCGTCGGTCGATATCGGGAAGGCAGACGCACTGCGGACGGCCTGGTCTGGGACACGGTGTTTCGCATTGCGCGAATCCTTGCCGCCGCCGGGCGAAATTGAGCGGGCGAGCAAAATTTTCCAAAAAATCCCCTAACGTCACCCCTTGCTCGTGACGCAGCGTCATGAGTTACACTACGCTTCGGAGGTGAAACATCCATGCCCGATTACACGACGGGGGAACTCGCCCGGCTCTGCGGCGTCTCCGTGCGCACGATCCAGTTTTACGACGCGCGGGGGCTGTTGCACCCTTCGGATCTGAGCGAAGGCGGGCGGCGGCTCTACTCGGAGGCGGACCTTCGTAAACTGCGCATGATCTGCGCGCTCAAAACGCTCGGCCTGTCGCTGGACGCGATACTGGGCGTGCTCGGCAGCGAACATCCGGAGAAGGTGCTGCTGCTCCTGCTGGACGAGCAGGAACGGCGCATCTCGGACGAGATGGGTTCGCTGGAGCGGCAGAAAAGCGCCGTCGATACCGCGCGCGAGTCGATCCGGACGGGGCGCATGCTCTCGATCGAATCCATTGCGGACATGGATCGCATGATGGAAGAAGCGAAAAAACTCAAAAAGCTGCATCTTGTGATGCTGCTGATCGGCATGACGATGTCCGGCCTGCAGTGGGGCGGCGTCATCCTCTGGATATTCACGGGAATCTGGTGGCCGTTTGCCGCCTGCTGGCCGCTTGTCATCGCGCTTGGCATTTGGGTGACGAGGATGTATCATAAGAATACGCTGTACGTCTGCCCGGAGTGCGGGGCGCGCTTTCGCCCCGCGTTTCGCGAGATGATGTGGGCAAGGCACACGGCCAAGACGCGGCTTTTGACCTGTACCAAGTGCGGCTGCCGCTGCTGGTGCGTGGAGACGTACGGCAAAAACGAATAGGAAGACACAGGGGGGAAAATCACAAATGGGAACCACGATACCGACGCTGACGATCGTAGCCATGGGGTGTTCGGCGCTGAACGGCATTGCGCTGCCGGTCATACTGTATGTGTATGATCGCAAAAAGATGAAGGCGAACCACCTGCCGTTTTGGACCGGCTGCGTCACGTTTGTGCTCTTTGCGCTCGTGCTCGAGCAGCTCGCCTATGCGCTGCTCATGAAGTTTCCGGTCTGGTCGGCGATTACGGGCAGCGTCTGGATCTTCGGCCTCGTCGGCGGATTTTTCGCCGGGCTGTTTGAGGAGACGGGGCGGTTCGTCGCGTTTAAGACCGTGCTGCGCAAAAAACGCGGCAACGACGCAAACGCGCTCATGTACGGCGCGGGCCACGGCGGCGTGGAGGCGGTCATCCTGCTCAGCGTAACGATGTTTGTCAACATCGTCTACGCGCTGCAGTTCAACGCGGGAATCGCTACGCCAAATACGCTCGCAGCGGCGCAGGGACTGATGAACACGCCCGCGTGGATGTTCCTCGTCGGCGCGGTGGAGCGCATCGCCGCGGTCGCGCTGCACGTTTCGCTCTCCGTGCTCGTGTGGTTCGCCGCAAAGAACGGCAAGCGCTTCTGGCTCTACCCGCTCGCGATTCTGCTGCACCTCGTCGTGGACGCGGTCGCGGTCATCCTCTCGCGCCTCGGCGTCAACGTCTGGGTGATCGAGGGCGTGGTCTATGTCATGGCGGCGGCGCTCGTTGTGCTCGCCGTCGCGGTGTGGCGGCGAAACCATAAGGCCGAGGAGCCCGCGCAGCCGGAGGAAATGCCCGCCGCGGCGGAAGCATAATCCGATTCGATAGCGGAAAAAGGCCCCTCGGGGCCTTTTTTGTATATCGCAGGCGCGCACCCGCACGGTATAATGAAACAAACGCGAATCGAGGAGGGCAGTCGATTTGACGCTCAAAGAACGCGCCGCAAAACTGAAGACGGACGTCCCCGCCGTGTTTCTCGCGCTCCGGCGAACGGAGACCCCGTGGACGGCGAAGCTTGTCGCGGCGGTCACGGTCGCCTACGCGCTCTCGCCGATCGACCTCATTCCGGACTTCATCCCTGTGCTGGGGTATCTGGACGACCTCATCCTCCTGCCCGCGCTCGTCGCGCTGACCGTGCGGCTCGTGCCGGGGGACGTGATGGAGCAATGCCGCGAGGAGGCGGAGGGCATGTGGCGCGAGGGCAGGCCGGTGCGCTGGTATTACGCCGTGCCCGTCGTGCTCTTTTGGCTGGCGATCGCGTATTGGATCGTCCGCGCGGTCGCAAACCGCGGCTGACGCGGAAAAACGGCGCGCAAAAACACCCCGTCGGACAAATTCCGGCGGGGTGTTACCGTTACTTTTTCGCGAGGTTCTGCGCTTTTCGAAATGCGGTGATGCGCTTGACGAGCTCGAGCGGCAGGGGCTGGTCCAGCGGGAACTGCGCCGTGCCCTTGCTGAGCTTGTAGGCGCTCAGCTCGTCCGCAAACGTCGCGATGCCGTCCGCGCCGGGGTAGAAGCCGATGTGGCTTTTGTAGCCCGCGAAATGCACGACGTTGCCTTTGAGGGTAAACGTCGGGATGCCGTAGGAAATCTTCTCCGTGGCTTCGGGGACGACTTCCAGTATCGCCGCGCGGAGGGCGTTGAGCTTTTCCTGTACCTCCGGCGGGAACTGGAGGATGTAGTCGGTGATGGGGGTAGGGGGTGTATGGGTCATGGTGCCCTCCCTATAGATAGATAGTATGAATATAGATTATCATAAAAATATCTGATACTATAGTCAATGTTACAGATCCTGCTGGTCAATCAAATTGTGTAAGAAGGAGTTCAAAATGGCTTTTGTTGAAGCAAAATGCCCTGCATGTGGTGGCACGATTCAATTGGACGATGCAAACGAAACTGGTTTTTGTATGTATTGTGGAACGAAGGTGCTGTTAAACGATTCGATTCCGAGAAGAGTAAAAGTTGATGGCATACAAACACTTGAGCAAAGGTTGAAGAATGCCGAAACATATGCAAAATTGAGTGAAATCGATAAGGCAATTACACTGTTGACACAGATAACTGAAGAGTTCACAAGCGATTATCATGCGTGGTGGATACTAGCAAAACTGAAATATGCATATGGCTTTTATTATGAGAATGAAGATGCAGGTCTTATTGATAAAATTGAATCTAGCAAGGAATATAAATATTGCAAGATTTTGCTTGAGGAAAACAAAGATAAAGATATCGAAAGTGAATATAGCAAATATGTTTTGCAGATATCAACAAATATAAATAATTCTCAAAAAAAAATTGAAGCAACAATTACAGGCGATTATACTTATATTAACCATTGTTATCAAAATAATAAAGGGTATGAGGTTATAGACGACGATTTGTATTTTTGGGAGTTGATGGAGAATAATCAAGGTACCTATATGATATTAATTAAGACCGATATAAGAGAATTGAACATTCTTTCAATTCATAATAAAAATATTCTATTTCAGGACGGAAAAGTCTTTATAATGAGTAATGAGGTATCAGAATCTTATCTGCGTTGTCGTCAAACTTCTGACAAACAAGAAAAAAAGCAACGAATAAAAGTCGGCTTATTATTAGCAGCGTTTGCAGCGGTTTTTGTTTTCCTAATTTTAGTTGCTATTTTTAGCTAGAAGTATTTTATTCCCTTCCTCTCCCCACCGTAATAAAGTCACCGACTATCGATCATGTTTTATCGTATTCTGTTCCCAAACAGGAGAGGCAGCAATTCAGCATGGAACAGGACGTAAAGAAGGAATCTGAAAAGAAGAGGAACTGGAAGCGGTATCTGCCGATGATGATTCTCGCCGTATTGGGCGCGATCGGCGGCTTTTTGTATTATCGCTTCGTCGGCTGCGTCAGCGGCGCGTGTCCCATCACGTCCAATCCCTATATCTCCACTGTTTACGGCGGCGTGCTGGGCGTGCTGCTTGGTTATATCGTTACCCCGGGAAAGAAAAAGGAGGAACAGGGCAAATGAAAAAAGTTGTCATCATCGGCGGCGTTGCGGGTGGAGCCAGCTGCGCGGCAAGGCTTCGCAGACTGGACGAAACAGCCGAAATCGTGCTGCTCGAGCGCGGGGAATACATCTCCTACGCAAACTGCGGCCTGCCATATCACGTCGGCGACGTGATCAAGACGCGTCAGGCGCTGCTGCTGCAGACGCCGGAGGCGATGCGCCAGAAGTTCCAGGTGGACGTCCGCGTGCAAAACGAAGTGCTCTCCATCGACCGTGAAAAGAAAACCGTGCTCGTCAAGAAGGCCGAGACGGGCGAAACGTATACGGAACCCTACGACGTGCTGGTCGTCTCGACCGGTTCGTCGCCGCTCAAGCCCCCCATTCCCGGCATCGACTCCTCGCGCGTGCAGACGCTTTGGACCGTGCCGGACACCGACCGCGTCCGCGCGCTCGTGCGCGAGCAGGGCGTCAAGAGCGCTGCCGTCATCGGCGGCGGCTTCGTCGGGCTGGAGATGGCGGAAAACCTCCGCCACGCGGGGCTCGAGGTCAGCCTCATCGAGGCGCTCGACCAGGTCATGTCCCCGATCGACTTTGAAATGGCGCAACTGCTGCACGAAACCCTCGTGCAAAACGGCGTGGACCTCCACCTCGGCGACGCGGTGGAATCCTTCAACGACGTGGTCGGCGGCGTGGACATCAAGCTCAAGAGCGGCAAAACCGTCTCCGCCGAGCTTGTGATCCTCTCCATCGGAGTGCGCCCGAACGGCCAGCTCGCCAAGGAAGCGGGCCTTGCGGTCAACGCGCGCGGCGGCATCGTGGTCAACGACCACATGCTCACGTCCGATCCTTCCGTCTACGCCGTGGGCGACGTGGTGGAGGTGCAGGACTTCATCACAAAAGACCAGACCATGATCCCGCTCGCGGGCCCCGCCAACAAGCAGGGGCGCATCGCGGCGGACAACATCGCGGGGCTGGACGCGACCTACGACGGCACGCAGGGCTCGTCCATCGCCAAGGTGTTCGACCTCTCGGTCGCCAGCACCGGCGAAAACGAGAAGACGCTTGTCAAGCGCGGCCTCGTGAAAGGCGTGGACTTCGAGTCCATCATCATCACGCAGAACAACCACGCGAGCTACTACCCCGGCGCGGTGCCGATGACGCTCAAGCTGCTCTTTTCCAAGGACGGCAAGAAGATCTTTGGCGCGCAGATCGTGGGCCGGGACGGCGTGGACAAGCGCATCGACGCCATCGGCGTAGCGACGCGCCTCGGCGCTTCCGTCACGGAGCTCAAGGAGCTGGAGTTCGCGTATGCGCCGCCGTACTCCTCGGCGAAGGACCCGGTCAACATGCTGGGCTTCGTTGCGGAAAACGTGCTCAAGGGAATCGTGAAGTTCTCGCCCTGGAATATCGAGGAGACGAACAAGGACGCGGTGCTGCTGGACGTGCGCGAGGACGCGGAGCTGCTGGCCTACTCGCTGCCCGGCGCGAAGCATATCCCGCTCGGCCAGCTCAGAAGCCGCCTCGGCGAGCTCGACCCGTCGAAGGAATACATCACCTTCTGCGCCATCGGCGTGCGCTCCTACAACGCGGCGCGCATCCTGAGCCAGCACGGCTTTGGCAATGTTTCCGTCTATCCCGCCGGCACCAGATTCTATCAATCAACGCATTATGAGGAGGTCAGCCCCATGCCGTATACGAAGAACGAACCCGTCCACGACAGCGGCAACGCGGAGACCGCGAACGTACCCGTCGCGGCCATGCGCGTCGACTGCAGCGGCATGCAGTGCCCCGGCCCGATCATGAAGGTGTTTGAAACCATGAAGGAGATGAAGGACGGCCAGGTCATGGAAGTCTCCGCCAGCGATCCCGGCTTTGCGCGGGATATCGTCGCCTGGGCGCGGCGCACCGGCAACACGCTTTTGAGCAACGAGCGCGTCGGAAACGACTACGTGGCGCTGGTGAAAAAAGGCTCGGGCGCGGGCGTGACGCAGAAGATTCCGCAGTCCCCCGCGGGCGACGGCAAGACCATCATCGTCTTCTCCGGCGACCTCGACCGCGTGCTGGCGAGCTTCATCATCGCAAACGGCGCGGCGGCCATGGGACGGCCGGTGACCATGTTCTTCACCTTCTGGGGGCTCAACGTCCTGCGTAAATCGAACAAGGTCAAGGTGAAAAAGAGCTTCATCGAGAGCATGTTCGGCGGCATGATGCCCCGCGGAACGGGTAAGCTCACGCTCAGCAAACTGAACATGGCCGGCATGGGCACCGCCATGATGAAGATGGTCATGAAGAAGAAGAACGTCGACTCGCTCGAAACGCTGATTCAGAAGGCGATGAAGGCGGGCGTGAAGATCGTCGCCTGCACCATGAGCATGGACATCATGGGCATCAAGGAAGAGGAGCTCATCGACGGCATCGAACTCGGCGGCGTCGGCGCTTACCTCGGCGACGCGGAAGAGAGCAACGTCAACCTCTTCATCTGATTCCGAAGCGACAACACGACGACGGCGCGCCGCAACAGATTGCGGCGCGCCGTTTTGCGCGGCGGAAGAAATTGTGTTTTACAGCATGAGATCGTATAATGAATGCAGAGAGGCCAGATTTTTTATGGGAGGGGAATCGTATGAAGCGCGATCTGATGCAGGAAATCGAAAATCAGCTGTCTACAATGGGGATTTCTGTCACCAGGGGAGACAAAACCGACCTTTCAATCGACGCCGAGCTGCTGGACGCGAGCTTTTCCACCGGCAAGAAAAAGCCGCGCTATGAAGCGTCCATCCTGCTCGAGGAGCACGACAAAGCCGTGAAGATGTATGAAAAGACGACCGAGATCAGCGCCGGCGTGTCCTTCGGCATGAGCGGGGAGTCGTCGTTTCAGAGCGGGAGCACGCTGTTTCGCAAGGTCAAGAGCGTGCAATACGGGCCGGAGGGCAAGGTGTTCGAATACAACTTCGACATCGGCGCCATCACCAAGGCGGTCAAGACCGCCGCGCTCGCACAAGGGTGGTCGTTTAAGACTGTCATCCTGAAAAAGAACGCCATGTACCGCTGAGCGAAAATTTGATCCGGATGCCGCAAAACCGCTTGCGGGAGGATCGAGCGCATGTTACAATGTAATAGTTCAGAATTCTATCGCAGAATGGATTCAGCGGAGCGGAACGACAGGCCGCCTGCGGGAGAGATCCCACAGGCGGTTTTCAGTTTTCCGGCGGCCGATGGTGGGGCGGATACCGTGCGTTTGTCACAACCTGCGCTGTGCACGCTGCGGGCGATATGATATAATTCCACCATCAACGAAACGGAGGAACGCACTATGGCGGACGTCGTCTGGAAGGATCGCAAGCGCATCATATTCGGCTTGCCCTGGACGTTTACGCGTTATTCCCTGACGCAGGAAAAGCTGATCGTCGACACGGGCTTCATCAGCCGCAAGGAAGATGAAATCCGCCTCTACCGCATTCTGGACATCACGCTCAAGCGGCCGCTGGGCCAGCGCATCTGGGGCCTCGGCACCATCTCGCTGAACACGGCGGACAAGACCTCCCCCGAGGTCGAGATCAAGCGCATCAAACACGCAAAGCGGGTCAAGGAAATGCTTTCGGACATGATCGAGCGGGAGCGGGACGAGAAGCGCATTGCCGCGCGCGAGTTCATGGGCTACGGGGACATGGACGACGATGTGGATCACATCAACTGAAGGCTGGAACAACAAAAAACGGGCGGATGCACGAGACGGCGTCGGCCCGTTTTTTTCAACGTGGTGCGGCGATTCCAAAGCTGTTTTTTTCAACACAATGTTGAAATACAAACGCAAATCCAGTCGATCGGATTGAATAAACGGCGAAATCTGCTATAATAGGCACAATATATACTATATATAATGGAATCGTATCAGTCATATTCAGAAGGGAGAATCGGGATGGAATTTAACTCAAACAGCGGCTTTCTGTACGTCATCGTCAGCATCGTGATCCTGTTCGTATTGCTGCAGTCCGTCGTCTTTTTCGTCAAGGCGTGGAGGCGCGGCAAGGAGCTGGGCATGGATGTGAAGGCCCTCAAAAAAACCGTCGGTTCGTCCGCGGTGTTCACCATTGCGCCGGCGTTTGCCATTTTGCTGGGCGTGATCGCGCTGAGCAAGGCGCTCGGCTTTCCTCTGCCGTGGCTGCGCCTCACCGTCATCGGCTCGCTGACCTATGAAGCCACGGCGGCCGCCGCGGCGGCGAGCGCGGTCGGCGCCACGCTGGCGGAGCGGGTGACCGATCCGAAGATCTTCACCGCCATCGCCTGGGTCATGGCGCTCGGCATCGTGCCGGGGCTCGTGTTGGTTCCGGCGCTCGGAAAAAAGATTGAAAACGGCGTGAGCAGCATCAAGAGCAAGGACTCCAAGTGGGGACAGATCTTCCTCTCCGGGTTGTTCCTTGGCATGATCTCCGCGTTTCTTGGGCTGGTGTTTGCCGATGTGCACGCGGGGCTCACAGGATGGATCCCGGTGTTCGTCATGCTGGCCAGCGCCGTGCTGATGATCGTCTGCGGACTGTTGAGAAAAATCATCAAAGCGAAGTGGATCGAGGACTACGCCCTGCCGATCAGCCTGCTTGGCGGCATGGCGCTGTCCATTCCGATCACGCAGCTCGTGCAGAGCATTGCGGGTTAAAGGAGGGAGAAGCATCATGAAAAACGACATCAGTTACCGCGACAGCGTACACAGAATCGGCAGGGTTTGGATCCTCAGCGCGCTTGCGATGCTCATCGCCGTGCCGGTCGCCATCTGCCTCTATTACCGCGCGTGGCCGTCCATCGGCGGCGTTCTCAAGGGCATGCTCAGCATCGCGCCCATCTTCTGGACCGTCGGCGTCATCGAGGTGTTCACCTATGTGCCCATGCTCGGCACGGGCGGGTCGTATCTCGGCTTTGTCACGGGAAACCTGGCCAACCTCAAGGTGCCCTGCGCGCTGAACTCCATGGACCGCGCGGGCGTACAGCCCGGCACGGAGGAAGGCGAGGTCATCTCGACCCTCGCGATTGCCACGAGTTCGATCATCACCACGCTGATCATCGCGCTCGGCGTATTGCTGCTTTCGCAAATCGCGCCGGTCATCGAAAGCGAAGCGTTGCAGCCGGCGTTTGCCAACATCCTGCCCGCGCTCTTCGGCGCGCTCGGCGTGGTGTTCATCTCCAAGGACTGGAAGATCGCGATTGCGCCGCTTGCGGTCATGATCACGCTGTTCTTGCTCATTCCGTCGCTGGCCAGCGCGGTGGGCGTTCTCGTTCCGGTCGGGGCGCTGATCGCAATCGGCGTGGCGCGGGTGCTCTATAAGGCCGGCATGCTCGATGAGAAGACGGCCCCGGTCGAACCGATGGATTGACGAATCAAAGGGGCAGTCGGCGCAATATTAATTGCGCGGCAGTCCAAAAGACATCGCTCTTTTCAGGCGGAGCGGTGTATACTGAAAAAAGAAATCGATAACCGCTTCCCCGTTTGGAAACGGAAGATTGGAGGAGGAAGATATGACCTATTTCTGGCTGGCGCTCGCCGCGCTGGTCGTCGCGTTTCTCGCGGTGATCCTCATCCGCACGCTGCGGTTCAGGCCGAAAGCGGCCGCTCCCGCGACGGCGAGCGAGGCGGTGGTGGACGAGCAGAAGGCGATCGACGATCTTGCCGCGATGATCCGCTGCAAGACGGTGTCGTATTATGAGGACGAGCGCATCGACAAGGCGGAGTTCGCAAAATTCCGCGCGCTGCTGAAAACGCTCTATCCGACGGTATTCGAGCGCTGCACCTACGAAGAAATCGGCCCGAGCGGCGTGCTCTTTTCCCTCAAGGGTAAGAGCGCGGAAAAGCCTGCCGTGTTCATGTCGCATTACGACGTGGTGCCCGTCAACGAGGAGCAGTGGTCGAAGCCGGCGTTTGACGGCATCGTCGAGGACGGCGTTCTCTGGGGACGCGGCACGCTGGACACGAAGGGCACGCTGCTGGGGACGATGGAGGCCGCGGAGCAGCTGCTCAAGGGCGGCTTTGTGCCGGAGAACGACATGTATTTCGCCTTTGCGGGCGACGAAGAGGTCGCGGGCAAATCGCAGCCGATTATCGTGGAGACGCTGCGCGCGCGCGGCGTTACCCCCGCAATCGTCGTGGACGAGGGCGGCGCGGTCGTGGAAGGCATCTTTCCGGGCGTTTCCGAGCCCTGCGCGCTGGTCGGCATTGCGGAAAAGGGCCTTATGGACGCGCAGTTTGTCATCGAGGGCGCGGGCGGGCACGCGTCGGCGCCGCCGCCGCACACCGGCATCGGACGGCTGTCCCGCGCGGTGACGCGCATCGAGGGAAAGCCGTTTCCGCGCGTGCTGACCAAGCCCGTTGCGGAGATGTTCGATACGCTGGGGCGACGCTCCTCGTTTGTCTACCGCATGATCTTCGCCAACCTCTGGTGCTTCCTGCCGGTGCTGGACGGCATCTGCAAAAAATCCGGCGGCGAGCTCAACGCCATGATGCGCACCACCTGCGCGTTTACCATGGCGGAGGGCAGCAAGGCCAGCAACGTGCTGCCGCCGCGCGCGCGCATGGTTGCAAACCTCCGCGTCATCAGCGGCAGCACCTGCGAAGAAACGCTGAGCGCGCTGAAAGGGCGACTCGACGACGACGGCATTCAGGCGAGCATCATCCACGGCACGGACCCGAGCAAAATCTCCGAAACGACGGGCTATGGCTGGGAGAAACTCACGGCTGCAATCGCCGAAACCTGGCCGGATACGCTGATTTCGCCGTATCTCATGTTTGCCGCCTCGGACTCGCGGCACTACTGCGCGATTTCGGACGATGTCTACCGCTTCTCGGCCATGGCGCTGAGCAAGGAGGACCGCGCCGGCATCCACGGCAACGACGAGCGCATCGCCACCGACAAAATCGTGAAAACGGTGCAGTTCTATCTGCGCCTGATGAGAAGTCTGTAAGTTCGGCAAGCAATATAAAAAATGCCATCCTTCAAAGGGTGGCATTTTTGTGTTCAAAGCAATCTTTACAGGCGAGAAACGAGCTTACAGCTCCAGCACATACACGACCTCTCCGTAGAGAATCCGTCCGTCCGGTACAAAGCCGAGGCTCTCGTAGAGCGATTTTGCAACGCGGTTCTCCGGCTCGAAGCTGATGTAGACGCAGGTGTGGTCCTCGTCCGCCAATCCCCGGATGCGCTCGATGAGCAGCAGCATCGCCTCGCGTCCGTATCCCTTGCCCTGATAACGCTGGTCGATCATCAGGCGGTAGATCCAATACTGATGATCGTCCTCGTCGAGGCAGTACATCGCAAACCCGACGGGGCGGTTTTCCGCATAGAGCGCGAGGGGAACGCACTCCGGCTGGGCGTATGCCTGCGCAAGCGAATACTGATTCGTCGCGACAAACGCACGCTGGTCCGCCGAAACGGAGAGGTCCAGCACGGAGATGTAGTTATAGCGGTCGATTTCCACGAGATGGAGCATGCTCGATCCGTCCCTTTCGGCCGCAGCGGGGCGCCGGTTACTGCGCCTCCTGCTGTTTGGCGTATTTCATGCGCATTTCCTTGTTGAGGATGCGCTTGCGCATGCGGATGCTCTTTGGCGTGACCTCGACGAGCTCGTCGTCCGCGATGAACTCGAGGCACTGCTCAAGCGAGAGCGTGACGGCGGGGGTGAGGCGAAGTGCCTCGTCCGAACCGGAGGCGCGCATGTTGGTCACGTGCTTTTTCTTGCAGACGTTGACGACGATGTCCTCCGCGCGCGCGTTTTCGCCGACGATCTGCCCTTCGTAGACGGGGATGCCGGGGCCGACGAAGAGCTTTCCGCGGTCCTGCGTGTTAAACAGGCCGTAGCTCGAGGTGTCGCCCGTCTCGTGCGCAACGAGCGAACCGGTCTTGCGCTCCTCGATGGCGCCCTTGTACGGCTCGTAGTCGTGGAAGATATGGCTCATGACCCCGTTGCCGCGCGTGTCGGTCAGCAGCTCGGAGCGGTAGCCCATCAGCCCGCGCGCGGGCACGAGAAACTGCAGCCGCACGCTGTTTTCGCTCTGGTTTGCCATGTCCGTCAGCTCCGCTTTGCGCTGGCCGAGCTTTTCCATGACTGCGCCGACGTATTCGGTCGGCACGTCGATGGTCAGTTCCTCGATCGGTTCGGTCGTGTTGCCGTTTTCATCCTTGTGGAAGATGACCTTCGGGCGGGACACCGCGAATTCGTAGCCCTGCCGGCGCATGGTCTCGATCAGGATGGAAAGATGCAGCTCGCCGCGTCCGCTGACGCGGAAGGTGTCGGTGCTGCCCGTCTCCTCCACGCGCATGGAGATATTGGTCTTTACCTCGTTAAAGAGGCGGTCGCGCAGGTTGCGTCCCGTGACGTACTTGCCTTCGCGTCCGGCAAACGGGCTGTCGTTGAGCATGAACATCATGCTCACGGTCGGCTCGTCGATGTGCACAAACGGCAGCGGCTCGACGCAGCAGGGATCGCAGACCGTCTCGCCGACGTTGAGCCCTTCCACGCCCGCGACGCAGACGATGTCCCCGCAGGGGGCTTCGTCCACCTCGACGCGCTTGAGGCCTTCATAGCGATAGAGCCGCGTGATCTTCGCGTCCATGCGGCGGTTGTTTTCGCCGCCGCAGATGACGATCGGCATGCCTTTCTTCGCCGTGCCGCGCTCGATGCGGCCGACGCCGATGCGGCCGACGTATTCGTCATAATCGATGGAGGAAAACAGGATCTGCAGCGGGGCGTCCGGCTCGCTGTTCGGCGCGGGAATCGCGCTGATGATCGTGTCGAAGAGCGGGCGCATGTCGTTTTGCATGCTGTCCGGGCTCAGTCCGCTCTGCCCGTCCCGCGCGCTGGCGTAGACCACGGGAAAGTCGAGCTGGTCCGCCGTTGCGCCGAGCTCGATGAAGAGCTCCAGCGCTTCGTCCACCACTTCGGCGGGGCGCGAGTCGGGGCGGTCCACCTTGTTGACAACCACGATGGGGATTTTGTTGAGTTCAAGCGATTTTCTCAGCACGAAGCGCGTCTGCGGCATGCAGCCTTCAAACGCGTCCACAAGCAGCAACACGCCGTCCACCATCTGGAGGATGCGCTCCACCTCGCCGCCGAAGTCCGCGTGACCCGGCGTGTCGACGATGTTGATGCGCGTGCCGCCGTAGACGACCGCCGTGTTTTTCGAGAGGATGGTGATCCCGCGCTCGCGCTCGAGATCGTTGGAGTCCATAATGCGCTCGACGTCCTGTTCGCCTCTGCGCAGCACGCCCGCGTCGCGCAGCATTTGATCGACCAGCGTTGTCTTGCCGTGGTCGACGTGCGCGATGATGGCGACGTTTCGAATGTCCATTTGAGTACCTTCTTTCTGAATACGAAAACAAGTTATTATACAACCGAAGCGGGGGAAAGGACAAGTCGTTTCGCAATTCCGCGCGGTTAATTTACGCTTCGTTGACTAAAACGTCGTATTTTTTGCTTAAAATCGAAAGAAACGCCGTGCGTTTGGCGTTTTCGTTCTGAAAATGAAGGGCCGCTCGGCAAGGCTGATTCTAATGAAAAAATTTTTGAAAAATACTATTGACAAAACACATAGTCGAGTGTATAACTGTATTAAAACAATAATACAGTGACACACGGAAGGAGGAACACGCATTGGCATGGCAATTTACATCGAACCGGCCGATCTATCAGCAGATTGTGGATGAAATAGAGCTGCGCATTCTCAACGGCACTTACGAGATGGGGATGCGGCTGCCCAGCGTACGCGATCTTGCGGTGACGGCGGCGGTGAATCCAAACACGATGCAGCGGGCACTCTCGGAATTGGAGGATATGGGATTGATTACGACGCAGAGAAACACCGGCAGAACGGTGACGACGGACGAATCGGCCGTCTCCCGCGCGAGGGACGTGAAGGCGGACCTGCTCGCGGAGACGTTTTTGATGCAGATGAAGGCGCTGGGTCTGAGCCGCAAAGAGGTTCTCGAGCGCCTCGCCAAGGGGGAACACAAGGAGGGGGAACATGCAATCAATTCTTGAAACCAGGGCGTTGACGAAGCGCTACGGACCGACGCTGGCGCTCAACAACGTAGACCTGTCCCTGCCAAAGGGAAAGATCATCGGCCTGCTCGGGCCGAACGGAAGCGGCAAGACCACGCTGCTCAAAATCGTGGCGGGCCTGCTGACGCCGACAAACGGCACCGTGCTGGTGGAAAACAGGCCGGTCGGCGAGGACACGAAGTCGGTGATTTCGTATCTGCCGGAGCGCACGTATCTGCCGGACTGGATGACGGTTGAGGACTGCCTCGACTACTTCGCGGATTTTTACGCGGACTTCGACATGCAACGCGCCAGAGAAATGCTCTCCCGGCTCAACGTGCCGGCGAACAAGCGCATGAAGCAGCTGAGCAAGGGCACGCGGGAAAAGATGCAGCTTGTGCTCGTCATGTCCCGCCGCGCAAAGCTGTATCTGCTGGACGAGCCGATCGGCGGGGTGGACCCGGCGACGCGGGACTACATCCTCGACACGATCATCGGCAACTATGACAACGAGGCGACGATTCTGATCTCGACGCATCTGATCGCGGATGTGGAAAAGGTGCTCGACGAGTTCCTCTTCCTCAAAGAAGGCGTCATCACGATGCACGACACGACGGACAATGTCCGCGAGACGCAGGGCAAATCGCTGGACGAGCTGTTCAGGGAGGTATTCAGATGCTAGGGAAACTGATGAAACACGACTTTAGAGCGCTCTCGCGCACGCTCTTTCCGCTGCAGATCGGCATTCTCGGCGGCGGGCTGGTGGCGACGCTGCTCACCGCGCTGACCATCCGCCTTGGGGACGCGTCCTGGGCGGGCACAAACGGCAGCACCATGCTCAAAGGTCTGATCATGGCGATCTCCGCGACCATGTCGGTGCTCATCGGCGTCGCGATCATGGCTTCGCTGTTCGTCACGCTGATTTTGATCTGCTACCACTTCTACCGCAGCTTCCTCTCGGATGAAGGATACCTGACGTTTACGCTGCCGGTCTCGACTTCAAACCTGCTCTGGAGCAAGCTTTTGACGGGCATGTTCTGGACGCTGATCAACTGCGTCGTGGTGGCGGTTACGCTGCTGATCTTCTCGGTCTTCGGAACGACCACCAACACGCTCATCAACATGGAGGTGCTGAACGCGTTCAAGATGTTCTTCACCGTGTTGCTGCCGGAGGCGGCCGAGTATGTGAGCATTCCGCTCGTGATCGTCGAGATCGTCGTCGTGGCTATCATCGGGCTCGCCGCGCAGATTCTGCAGATCTACTTTGCCATCATCGTCGGCGGACAGGTCGCCAAGAAACACCGCATCCTCGCGGCCATCGGCATGTATCTGCTCATCAACATGGGCGTCGGCATCATCAGCTCGGTGTTCATGTCGCTCGTGACGTTCGGCGAGGGCGTGTCGAATCTGGTGCTCAACAGCGCGCAGGAGATCGGGGCGTTTATGACGACCATCTTCGGCTGGTACGGGGTGCTGTATGCGGGCCTCGGGGTGCTCTTCTTCCTCGTTTCGCGGTCGATCCTGAAGAAAAACCTGAATTTGCAATAAGATTGCAACAGAGCGAAAAAGGGCGGCGAAAGCCGCCTTTTTGCATGCGGATTTATCCGGGCCGCTTTGCCTGATTCCTTCGACGAGGGGCTGCCGCGGTCAGACGGCCGGGGGAGAGAAACCGGCATGTCTGCGAAAAGACTTGCGCCGCCTTGCCCGCAGCACGTATAATATCGCTCATGAAACGGGTATTAGGCAGCATCCGCCGCGCGGACGAGCGGTATCATATGATCGAGGACGGGGACAAGATCTGCATCGGCGTCTCCGGCGGCAAGGATTCCCTCTTGCTGATGGAGGCGCTCAAGCTCTATCAGCGGTTTTCCTATACGAAATTCGACGTGATCGGCGTCATGCTCGATCTCGGACTGAAGAACCACGACACCTCCGGCGTCGAGGCGTTCGCCGAACGCATCGGCATCGACTTCACAATTGAACGCACGGATATCGGTAAGGTGGTGTTTGAGTACCGCGAGGAACGCAGTCCCTGCGCACTCTGCGCCAAGCTGCGCCGCGGCGCGCTGAACACATTCGCCGTCGAACACGGCTGCAACAAGGTCGCGCTGGGGCACAACCGCGACGACGTGATTCAGACGTTTTTCATGAGCATGCTCTACGAGGGGCGCATCAACACTTTTGCGCCGGTGACCTACCTTTCGCGCAGGGACGTGACGGTCATCCGCCCGCTGATCTTCCTGCCGGAGAAGCACGCGCTTTCCGTTGCGCGCGCGCGGAATCTGCCGGTGCTACCGCCGAACTGCGACATCTCGGGGAGCACCAAGCGCGAAGAGGCCAAGCAGCTGGTCCAGCACATCGCCGGTCTGGTGCCGGACTTTGAGGAAAAGTTCATGCACGCGCTCTCCACCACGGAAACTTACGGTCTTTGGGACAACATGCGGCTCAAAGGCGACGAGAAACATCTCAGATAAAAAAGGCTCTCCGTCAATAGTTGGGGTGAGCAGTAGACTAAGAGAAACAAAGGGAGCTGTGAGCGGGAGCGAACAGCTCCCTTAACCATTGGTCATGCAGAGGATGCGAGTACGGAAATTTCGGAAACTGCGATAGCCGA
>JAAYUE010000029.1 GCA_012517905.1 Clostridiales bacterium
CCGCCGTCCTCGGCAAAGACACGGAGTGCTTTTTCGTCAGCGATCCGGACGGCGTCGGCATTCAGATCATCAAAAACTGATCGGCATCATGCCAAATCCGTAGATGCCGCGGCTCTTTCCCCATATCGATATGTTGCAGCACGCCGCGGAAATTCCGCCCAATCCCCGCGCAAAGGAGGCCGAATGCGCAAGATTCAGCTTTTCCTACAGCCCGATTTGCCAGTCGTGCGCGAGGCGCGCGAGCTGGAGTCCGTCTGCAAAGCGCACGACGGGCTTTTCGGCTCGCTGTATCTCGATCCTGCGCTGAATTTCTCACCGGATATCCCCGCTCTGCTGACGCTTCATGAAGACGACCGTCTGCTGGGGCTGATCACTTTTTTCGCGCCGACGCAGGCCGAAGCGGAACTCACCGGGTTGACGCATCCGGATGTGCGGCGGACAGGCGTGTTTCGCGCGCTGGCCGCGGAGGCGGCAACCCAGGCGGCGGCGTTCGGCATTCCCGAGCTGCTGTTTGTCTGCGAGCCGCAGGTGCTGAGCGGCGTCGCCGCGCTCGCCGCCATCGGCGCGACGCTGGAATATTCCGAATACAGCCTGCGTTACGACCGCTCTCTGCCGCCGGAACGCCTCGCTGTTCCCGCGGGGCTTTCTCTGCGCCGCGCGGAAGAGGCGGATCTGGACGTCATGGCGCAGATCAGCGCGGCGTGTTTTCAGGAGCCGGCAGAACGCGCCCGGCAGTTCCTCGCCCGCGCGCTCGGGCTGGAAACCCGCGCGCAATACCTCGCGCTGCTTGACGGCGCGCCCGTCGCCATCGGCGGCGTCGGCATCGAGGCGGACGAGGCGACCATCTACGGCATCGGCGTCTCCCCCGACATGCAGGGCAGGGGGATCGGGCGCGGCGTGGTCGCGCTGCTCCTTCGTCGGCTGCTTTCGTCTTCCGACAACGACGTTCTCATCGAGGTCGACAGTGCAAACGCGGGCGCGCTGCACCTCTACCTCGCCTGCGGCTTAACGAAGGAATCGACCAGCGGCTACTATCGCATCCGCGCGGACCGCCTTGCAAGCGGATCGCAATTCAGGAGGTAACGATTTATGGCATACGATATCCGCGCGCTCTCGCCCGGGCTGGGGACGGTCTTTACCGACTATCTGAGCGGGCTCGACTTTGCAAACACGCCGCACTGGGCGTCGTGTTTCTGCCGCTATTACCACACCGTCTGTCCGGCGGAGGACTGGATGGCCCGCTCGCTGGAGACAAACCGAAGCGAGGCTCTGCGCGAAATCGAGGCGGGCCGCATGCGCGGATATCTCGCCTTTGAAGACGGGGCCTGCGTTGGTTGGTGCAATGCCAACGACATTGCGAATTTTCCGCGCATCTACCCGGACGTGGCGGAGCAATGCCACGGTAAGCGCGTCGGCTGCACAATCTGCTTTGTCATCCATCCCGGACACCGCGGACGCGGGCTTGCACGCCAGCTGCTCGCACGGGCGATTGCGGACTTTCGCAGCGAAGGGTACGACGCGATGCTTGCGCTGCCGTTTGAATCGCCGGAGGCGCAGGAGCGTCGCTATCGCGGCACGCTGAACATGTACCTCGAGGCGGGATACCGTGAGCTGAGCGTCGACGGCAGCGTACACGTCATGTGGTTCGACCTGAACGACGCCGCAGCGAAAGGAACGTTGTCATGATCCGCTATTCGCATACAAACCTGATTGCAAGCGACGTTCCGCTGCTCGTGTCGTTCTACCGGGATGTGCTCGGCTGCCGAAGCATCGGCCAGACGCGCGATCTCTCCGGCAGCTGGGTCGACCGGCTCACGGGCATTGAAAACGCGCATATCTTCGGCGAGCACCTCGCCCTGCCGGGATTCGGCGAAGGCGGCCCGACGCTCGAACTCTTCGGCTACGACGCGGTGCTTCCGCGCACGGTTTGCGCGGTGAACGCGGCGGGATTTTCTCACATCGCCTTTGCCGTGGACGACGTGGAGGAAACGCTGCGCGCCGTTCTCGAGCGCAGCGGAGGCAGGATCGGCGAGGTCGTGCACGCCGACTATCCCGACGGGCGCAAGGCATCCTTTGTCTACGCAACCGATCCCGAAGGAAACATTCTCGAGCTGCAGAGCTGGCGGTAACGCCGCGCGGATCTGGCAGCGCCCGATCGGGGCGCTCTGCGGCAAGCCGCGCGAAACATGATTTGCAAACCGGCCGTTTTACGGGTAAAATGAACCATAAGATTCCGCTCGGCCGTTCAGAGAATCGCCGCTCCCGGGTACCGGGCATCAACTGCTCCAACGGATGTTTGAAATGGAAGAAACGAAACAGCACAAACTGCATATCGAGGCGATTCGAAGCGATCTGAGCCGCATCATGGACGAGTGGCTGCGGCTGCATTTTCGGCTCACCGCCGTGTTTGTCGCCGTGGCGTTTGTCGTAGAGTGCCTGATGGCGTTTGTCATCGCGAATTCCGACATCCTCAACACGACCATCGGGCGATATATCTTCAAGTTCATTGCGGTTCCCAGCGGCCTTGCGGGGCTCTGCCTGCTTACCGGCCTGTATACGCTCTACAAAAAAAACCTGTCACAGAAGACAAAGGCCTACGTGGTCTCGTTGCTGTTCGCGCAGATCTGCTTTATTTACTATACGGTGCACAGCGCGTTTTTCACCGTCTATTCGCTCTACGCTTTTGCCATCTTTCTCACCACGACCTATGCGGACTATCGCCTGACCGGCGTCGTGTCGCTGTATTCCATCGCAAGCCTCGCCGTCTCCGAGCTGTTTTTTCACTGGGATATCGATAAGGTCAGCGTGTTTACGGATTCCAATCGCCTGGTCGATTTCATCATCGCGCTGTCCATCCTCATCGCCTGCAGCATCATTTCCATCGGTACCATCCGCTATGAACGCAGGAAGAACGAAGCGAGCCTCCGCCGCGAGGTGGAGCGCGAACTGCTCAAGGAATCGCTTCGGCAGGACGAACTCACGGGCGTCTACAACCGAAAAGCGCTGCACGACGCGCTGCGAAAGCTCGAGCAAGCGGGTGCGAAAGCCCCGCTGGTGTTCGGCATTGCGGATATCGACCGCTTCAAAGCCGTCAACGACGTCTACGGGCATCAAATCGGAGACCTTTGCCTGATCGAGTTTTCCTGCATACTGAGCGAATGCTTCGGCGAATCGGCGGTCTACCGCTATGGCGGGGATGAATTCTGCCTGATTCTGCACGACATCGCGATCGACGAGGCGGTTCGGCTTTGCGAGCGCGCGCAGGCGCGACTGTTCCGCGCAGAGTTTGCGGGAGCGCCCGATCTCAAACCTACCGCCTGCTTCGGGCTGACCGAATTCTCGGAAAGCGGCGGCGCGTCCCGCCTGTTCGTGCAGGCGGACGAAGCGCTCTACGAATCGAAAAAAGTGCGCAATGCCATCCATGTATACGACGGCGTGTCCTCGGCACCGTTTCGCCAGTTCGTTTCGGAGCCGCTGATGGACGTCATCACCGACGCTTCTCAGGAATATTTCCCGGATCGCGTTCCCGCCATGGACGACTGATCCGGCCCGCGCAAGCCAAGGAAAGTAAGTCGGCTGTTCCGCATCATGAACCGATCCGTATTCGACCCAATCCAATTCCGAAAGCACTTCATTCCGAATTTTTATAGATCGCGCACGAATCCCATGATCGAAAGGTGTCACATGAAAGAATATCGCCTCAAGCGCGGCGGATCTGCCGTTCGATATCAGGACCTGCCCGGCGAACAACCGCCGCTCGTCTTTCTGCACGGGCTCGGCTGCACCAGCTCGTTCGAATACCCCGCCGTCGCCGCCCAACCGCCGCTGCGCGGGCACAGGGCGATTCTCATCGATCTGCTCGGCACGGGCTACAGCGATCGCCCAACGGATTTCGGGTATACGGTGGAGGAGCACGCGGCATATCTGTTCGAGATGCTCGTGTCGCTGAAGTTGGAGCAGATCGTCCTCTTTGGGCATAGCCTCGGCGGCGCAGTCGCCATCTGTCTGGCGGGTCTGCTGAAGGACCGGCTGCGCCAGCTCGTCCTCGCGGAATCCAACCTCGACCCAAGCCCCGCCGGCGCGATGAGCCGCAGGATCGCCTCGCAATCTTACGAAGCGTTCCTGTCCCGCGGATACGACGACCTGCTCGCCCGCGCGCGCCGCGGCAACCCGCTCTGGGGCGCGACGCTTGCGTCCTGGCTGCCCGAGGCCGCCTGGCGCATCTCCAGCTCCGCCGCGCGCGGCGGAACGCCCTCCTGGCGACAGCAGCTTTACGATCTACCAAAGCCGAAGTCGTATCTCTTTGGAGAAAAAACGCTTCCCAGTGAGGATGTGGACGTCCTGCGCAGTCACGGCATCCGCGTGGAGATCATTCCGCATGCCGGCCACTCGATGGGGCTGGACAACCCCGCCGCGCTTGCCGAGACGATCGCGTCGATCATTGCGGACTGTCCGGAGGAAACATGAAGACGCGCTTCGTCGCGCTGCTGCGCGGCATCAACGTCGCCGCCGCCAACCGCATCCGCATGGACGCGCTCAGGCGGTTGTTTGAAGAAGCGGGGTTCACCGGAACGGAAACGTATATCCAAAGCGGAAACGTGCTCTTTGACGCGGAGGAACCCGAGGAGGCCGTCCGTCAAAAAATCGCGCTCACGCTGAAAACAGACGCGGGCATCGAAACCACAGTCGTGCTGCGAACAGACGCCGAGCTGAGCGAACTGATCGCGCGCTGCCCTTTTTCCGCGGACGAAATCGAAGCGGCAAAGCGCGTCAACGCGGAGGCGGAGAGCTTCCATGTTTGCCTGCTGCCGCAGCCTCCCGCCCGAACCGCGCTGGACGCGCTCGCCGCCGTCTCGCCGGAGGGCGACCGGCTCGTCGTCGTCGGACGGGACGTCTATCTGCTGCTCTGCAGGAGCATCC
This sequence comes from Clostridiales bacterium, assembly GCA_012517905.1. GTDB lineage: Bacteria > Bacillota > Clostridia > Christensenellales > CAG-138 > UBA7703. Next base: position 4,921 of record JAAYUE010000029.1, read on the forward strand.
GCCTTTCCAAGCTCGCCATCCGCATGCAAAAGATCTTTCCCGAGGGAACGGTGCGAAACTGGAACACGATCTCAAAGCTCTGCGAACTGGCAAACGCGGAACCGGGAGGCGGCCGATGAAATCGCTCGCGTCCTGCATCGAGGCATATTGCGGCGCCGTCGCCGCCGGGGACCTGCCGCGCGCTTACCGCGGCATCCTCGCGTCTCTGTCGGCGTTCAAATCCGCCTGGCAAACCGCGCATCCCGAGGATGCCGTCGGTTCCGTCTATGCGGGCTATATGGATATGAGTTTTGTCGCCGTAGCGCCCGATGCGCTCGCCGCGCGGCGGCTGAAAGTCTCCCTCGTGTTTCTGCATGCGGAGGCGCGCTTCTCGCTCTGGCTCGCAGCGGGCAACCGCGCGATACAGGCAAAGACCGCCTCGGAGCTTAGAAAGAAGCCGCTCGGAGCGTATGCGTTTTGTCCGCTTCAGCCGGGGGTGGACGCGATCATCGCCAGCGAGATTCCGCCGCCCTATGCATTTGACGATCCCGAAGCGCTGAGCGGACCGCTCCTTCTCGCCGCAGAAGCGTTTCTGGCCGATATGGAAGCGCTGCTTGCCTGATCGATAATATCGCGGGGTGTTAATATGGAGATACGCCAAATCACGCCAAACGAGCTTGACCGCGCGCTCGCGCTGGTCGAGCGCGTGTTCATGCGCTTCGAAGCGCCGGAGTATTCCAGGCAGGGAATCGATACGTTCCTTGCGTTTCTTCAAAATGCCGAGGCGGTCGGCGCGCTCACGATATACGGCGCGTTTTGGGAAGGGACGCTCGCAGGCGTGCTCGCAACGCGCGGAAACAGCCACATCGCGCTGTTTTTCGTGGAAGCGGAGTCGCAGGGAAAGGGTGTCGGCCGCGCGCTGTTTTCCGCCGCCGCCGCTTGCGCGGGCGATGTGATGACCGTCAACTCCTCCCCCTATGCCGTGGAGATCTATCGCCATCTCGGTTTCGTGCCGCTCAGCGGAGAGCAGGTGACGGACGGCATCCGTTTCACGCCGATGAAATGCATCCTCAGAAAGGAGCAGGAACCGCTATGAACGAAGCGCATCTCTCCCTCGTGACGCCGGAGACCGCTGCGGAATATGCCGGCATGTTGGCAAAAGACGATATTCCCGCGCTGATCGAGCGTCTCGCTTCTTCGGAAGATAAGGTTCGCTACCCCGCGTTCTTGCTGCTGCGCGCGCGCTCCGCCGCCGCGCCGGACGTGTGTCCGCATTGGGACGCGCTGGCCGAAAAGCTTCAAAGCGAAAACTCCTATCAGCGCAGCATCGGCGCCATGTTGCTCTCGGCAAACGCCCGCTGGGACGACGACGGGCGCATGCGGCGCGACCTGCCGCATCTGCTTGAGCTGCTGAACGACGAAAAACCCATCACCGTTCGCCAGTGCATACAATCGCTTCCCGATATCCTGTCCGCGCAGCCGGCTCTTGCGGACGAAATCGCCGCCGCCTTGCTGCGCATCGATCTGATGCAGATTCGGGAGTCCATGCGTAAACTCATATTGTCGGATCTGCTCGAGGCGCTGATCGCGGTTCGCAGCATCGCGCCGGAGCCCGCCGTCGATGCGTATCTCTTCTCCGCGCTGTCCGGCAGCATCCTCGACGAAAAGACAAAGAAGCGTCTCCACGCGCGCCTCTGAGCGCGATTGATTCATACACGGGAGGATACGATTATGAGAAAAAAGGCGAATCTGTACATTTTGCGCGTATTGGCGCAGCGCGTCATCGGCATTCTGCTGTTTCTGTTCGGCGCCGGCTGGGCGCTGAGCGTGCGCTCCATGACGTATTTTGCGATGTATCTCGTGTTTGCCGTCGTCGCGATGGCGCTCGTTCACAGCGCGAGCCCGGAAACGCTTGCCGCGCGGGGCAGAATTGCAACCAATTCCCCCGTCTGGGACAAGGTGATCCTCGGGCTTTACTGGATTTTGGCCTATTTTGCCATCTATCTGATCGCGGGGCTGGAGGCAAGCGCCGCGCCGTCGTCCGCAGGCTGGATATTCGGCGTCGGCATTGCGCTGCAGGTGCTCGCGTTCCTGCTCTCGCTCTGGGCGGTTCGGGTCAACCCGTTCCTTGAATCGACCTCGCGCGTTCAGAAGGATCGCTGCCAGTCCGTCTGCTCCTGCGGCCCATACAGCACGATTCGCCATCCGACCTATGCCGCAATCCTCATCTGGTGCGTCGGCGTATCCATGGTGTTTGAAACGAAATATACGGCGATCACCGCGCTCGTCATCGCCGTCATCACGGTCATCCGCACCGCGCTGGAGGACCGCATGCTGATCAAAGATCTTCTGGGGTATGAGGATTACGCAAAGCAGGTCCGTTTTCGCCTGATTCCTTATATCTGGTGATCCGATCGACACAAAAACGGCGGCCATCGAAGGATGGCCGCCGTTTTGCGCTCGTGTGCTTCAGCCCTTTTTCTTTGTCGTGGCTTTTTTAGCGGTGCTCTTTTTAGCCGTACTCTTCTTTGCCGTGCTCTTTTTGGCAGGCGCAGACTTTGAGCCGCTCTTTTGCGAATCGTCCCCGAAAATGCTGCCGAGCAGCGCCCCGCCGAGACCGGCCGCGCTGTTGTTGCTGCTGCCGCCTCCGCCGAGGAGCGAACCGAGCAGCGCGCCGCCGAGCGACGAACCGGAATTGCCGCTGTTTCCGCCGCCAAGCAAAGAACAGAGCAGATCGCCCCCGTCGTCATCGTCGTCGCCGGAATCCGAAAGCAGCGACCCCAGCAACGAACCCACGCCGCTGCCGCCGCTATTGGAGGAAGACCCGCTGTCGTTGTCGGAGCCGAGCAGAGAGCCAAGCAGCGCGCCGCCGAGCGACGAGCCGGAGCTGCCGCTGTTTCCGCCGAGCAGGGAGCCGATGAGCGACCCCGCGGAATCGCTGGTGCCGCTGCCGAGCAGGCTCCCAATCAGAGAGCCGGCGTTGGAGCCGGAGCCCGAACCGCCGAGCAGGCTGCCGAGGATGGACGTGATGCCGCCGGAGTTGCTGTTGTTCTGCTGGCCAAGCAGCGAGAGCAGCAGCGGAGCCAGCTGCAGCAGGATCGAAGTGGTCTGGCTTTTTTCGAGGCCGGACTTCCTGGAAAGCGCGGTGACGGTCTTATTCGTGTTGTCGCCAAACAGATGCTGGAGGATCTTCGCGCTGTCCGTGGCGTCCACGCCCGAAAGAAAGGACTTCACGTCGGTCGCGTCGTTTGCCGCATGGTCGGAAATCGCCTTCGTCAGCGCCTGTTCGCCCTTTTCCGTACCCGCGTTCTGCTGCATTCCTTCCAGCATCAGCGGAAGCGCCGCGCCGATGACGGACTCCACCTGCGATTTTTTTGCGCCGCTGTTTTTGCTCAGCGCGCTGACCGCGTCGCCGCCGAGGATGGTTTCGAGTAACTGATCTGTGTAATTCATTTGGTGCTCCCTTCCCTTTGCTGCACAATCGTTTCATTTTTCATCAGTATATACGAATACTGCCACAAGTTCTGTAACATTGTATTGTAACCGCTTTTCAATGTAATGAACTGCGCAGCCGCTTCTTCGACATGCGCATGGCATCCGTTTGCAGCCGCGGCGGGAAGCTCGCGCGGTCAGATATGCGCGGCGTTTTCGTAGAGGATCAGCATGATCAATTCGGCCTCCTGCGATCCGTTGTTTCGAATCGCGTGGCTCTCCCCGCTTGCACAGCGGTGCATGTCCCCTTTGTTCAGCGTCACCCATTCGTCGCCCTCGAGCACCTCCGCCTGACCGGACAGGAGATAATACACCTCAAACTCGCCCTCATGCTGGTGCTCGCCGATCGACGCGCCCGCCGGAATCACCGTGCGCGAAAACAGGTGTCCCGCGCCGAACGCGTCCTCTTCCGTCAGAAAATCGTGAAAAGACACCGCGCCCGTTCCGCCGCGTACGTTCTCGCGCACGCGAACCTGTTGCTGTCCTGCCGTCTTGATCATAGTCTTTCTCCCTTTGCATGCATTTTTTTAGATTGTATCGCTTTACAGATTCCCTGTGTACACATATTTCAAATATTCGCGCGCGATGCCCGCCAGCCGCAGAACGGTCTCCGGCGGCGTCGGGGCCGCGCCCCGCATGCGGTGCCGCGGGAAAAAGCGCGAAAGATGCAGCGGAATCTCCGGCGAAAGAGACGAGAGCCATTCGGCCTCGCGCCGCAGATCGTCCTCGGCATCGCTGAAGCCGGGCACCACCAGCGTCGTAACCTCCAGGTGAATCCGGCCGCTTGCGCGCAAAATCGCTTCCCGCACCGTTTCGAACTCCCCGCCGAGCGAGCGGTATTTCTCCGCGGAAAACGCCTTGAGGTCGATATTCGCCGCGTCCGTATAGGGCAGCAGCCGCTCCCAGGGTTCCGGCAGGATCATGCCGTTTGTCACCAGCACGACGCTCAATCCGCTCTTCTTGGCCAGCTTCGCGCAGTCGAGCACAAACTCATAGCCTACGAGCGGTTCGTTGTAAGTAAACGCCAGCCCGATATTCCCGGCCGAACGGTATCGTTCGGCGAGCGCGACAAGCGCCTCAGGCGTATAGTCCTCCCAGCCGACGCTTGTTTCGTCCGCTCCTGAGATTTCGCAGTTCTGGCAGTATGCGCAGTCCATGTTGCAGCCGTAACTGCCGACGGAGAGGATGTTCGAGCCGGGACGAAAGCGGCGCAGCGGCTTTTTTTCGATCGGGTCGAGCGCGAGGCTCGTCACCCTGCCGTAGTTTTCGCAAATGACCGAACCGCCGCGGTTGATCCGCGCGCGACAGAAGCCGAGCTGGCCCTCGTCGAGCGCGCATCTTCTCGGACAGATCGGACAGACCGCCTTCATGTATGCCGCACCACCTCAAAGCGCTCCATCCGGCAGCGCTCGCTCTCCGGAATGCCCGCCTTGCGCTTGGCAATGCGAATCTGCTCCTCCACGGTGTCCACGCCTTCGAGATTCGGCAGCAGCAGCCCCTTGCGATAGCCCGAAACGACGATTACGCCGTATCGCTTTACGTCCAGAGCATCCGGTGAATCGATCCGCTCCGTCGGGCCGAGCACGTCCACGCTGTATGTGATTCGCTCGAGCTCCTCCGGCTGGACGGGCTCGAAACGCGGGTCTTCGCTGCAGGCCGAGACCGCGTTTTTCACAATCTCCTCCGCAATGCTGCCCGTCACGGCGGAGATGGTGCCGATGCATCCGCGCAACTTGCCCGCCCGCTTCAGCGAGACGAACACGCCCGCGCGCCGGGCCGTCAGCTCCTCGGACAACCCTTCCGGAACCGGCGGCATTTCGCGCGTTTTCACATATGTCTCAACCGTCTGCCGCGCAAGGCGCACAAACTCGTCCTCGTTCGCGCGCATTTCGCCGACGCGCTCCCGCTCTGCCTTCTGGCAGAGCACGTCGAACGCGCGGCTCTCGTCCGCGCCCTCCGGCGTGAACGCGGCAACCGCGTACCCCACGCCAAACGGGCCCTCGTAGCTGAGCAGTTCGCTTTTGACGGCCGTCCGGTCCAGCACGCCCGCAAGAATCCAGAACGTGCCGAGGCCGCATTCCGCGGCTTCCTCGCAGAGCGCCGCGTCCATAGTCAGCAGCTTGCAAAAATCGCCGCTTGCCATCGCCGCGGTCGCCTGTCTGTCAAACTCCGGTCCGCTGGCGGAGAACCCGTACGGACCGCTCTCAATTAGTTTATGCGAAAGATCGCCGCTGGCGACGACCACGACGTCCCGCCCGAGCTCCTCGGCGGTCCTTTTGATGCATTTGCCGAGGCGATAGTGCTCAACCGCGTCCAGACCGGAGATGCCGACGCGCACCACTTCACAGGACAACTCCCGCTCGGCCAGAAACGTCAGCGGGATCAGCGTGCCGTGGTCGAGCGTTTTATCCCGCTCCCCTTTGGTTCCGGCGGGCAGTCCCGCGCGCTTGGCGTTCTGCTCGAGTGCGCGCACGAATTCCTCGTCGTAGATCGCGGTCACCTGCACCTGCTCCGCGCCGAAGCGGCGCATGTCGCCGCGCGCCTTTCTGCCCGGCGAAATGTGGAAATAATCCGCATAGCTCGTCGCATGGGACGAAATCATCACAAGCGTATCGGGCGCAAGCTGCCGCACGCGCTTTGTAATCTCGCGATAGGCGGCGGTGGTCGCGCGGATTTCGCGCTCCTGCCCCTGCCCGATTTGCGGCAGAATGATCGGCGGATGCGGCACGATCGCGGCCAGTTGAATGGACATAGATATTCCTCTGTTTCGTCGGGGATTGGATGGAGAACACACGGTTGAAAACACATGAATTCTCCGCACATTTTAACACTTTGCGCGCGGGGTGTCAAAAATCCGCCGCCGGATTCAACGCGCGCGCATCGCTTGTGCCAAAGCGTTCGTTTTGTGTTAAAATGAGAAAAACGGGAAAGGAAGCGCGCAATGACGGAACGATCGAAACAGCCCAAACGCCCCCTGGAGATGCGAACGGCGGCCATCCTCGCGCTGGCCGGCGTGATCGCTCTGTGTCTTTTGTTTCTGCTCATCGCGCTGCCACTTCGCGCCCTGCGCACAAAGCAAACGCCTGCCGTTACGCAGACGACGCCCTCCCCATCGCCGACGGCAGCGCCGTCGCCAACCCCGACGCCGACGCCGACGCCGCTCGTCCCCTCCGTGCTCACCTTTGACGAGAGCTCCGACGACCCGATGCCTGCCGAGAACAGCCGTCTCGAGCTCGGGCGCAGCTATCAGCTTCGCGGGGCTGTGCAGTCCAACTACCCGCTGCTTTCGGTTACGGTTACGATCACCTGCGCCTACAGCGAGGACTTGCGCTATCCCTACGAAAAGACCGTCACATTCGATCCGGCCAACACCGTCTACTCCTATCCGCTGGACGACGCGCTGACCAGAGAAGGCGTTTCCCTCGACTCGCTCACGCAGTTTTCCGAGCTTGGCGTCGGCATCCATACCCTCGTCATCACCGCCACCAGCACCGGCCAGCCCACGCCCGAACCCCTGTTTCAGACGAAATTTTACATCCTCTCGGATCAATGGAAAACCATCAAACAGTCGGACTTCAGCAACAACAGCTACTCGACCGCAATCGCCTTCTTCAAGGAAAAGGACGCGTTTCTGTACCGTTATCAGTGGGTGGACGCGCGGTATACCGTCGCGGACCCGGACTGGGAAAACGAGTATATCGTTTCCTTTGAATGCCTGCCCGGGCAGGAACTCTGGCGCATCCATAAGTTCGCGCTGCCGTATTACCGGGCCGCGTCGTATTACCTCAACAATGTGCACGTGCGCGTCTCGGGCACCAACGGCGACTCCGGCGTGTTGCTGCTGAGCGATCTGATCGACACCTACAACGGCAGCTACTGCTCGCGCTTCACATCGAGCCTGAAATCCATCAGCCACCACGCCTTCGGCACGGCGACCGATCTCAACGGCGGCATGGGCGTCAACGACAACCTCGCCGAAAATATCGACCTGATCAACACCGAGGTGCGCGATAAGCTCGTCTATAACGGCATCAAGAGCGAAAACAACGTGCTCTATTACGACTATACCTATTCCGGCGACTACCTGCTCTGGGTCTATCAGAACATCCCGGAATCCGTGATCAACTATCTGCTCTACGAGCTCGCGTTTTACCGCGCGGGATTCCAGTGGGGACACTATTATGTGTCGACCAGCGACGGCATGCACTTTACGCTCACGGACAACATCCGCATCAGCCACGATGGAAACGACGGCCTTCGCAAGGTCTACGAGTATATCGAAACCTACACGCCGATGGAATAGCGCCGCGGCGCGCATCACCGCCTGAAAGGCTGCACCAGTGGTCATCTGTTTATTTGGAGAAAACTGCACCGGAAAATCCTCCGTTGCAAACGAATTGAGCGCGCGCCTCTCTGCGGACCGGTTCGGCGGTAAGGACTACCTGCGCTTTGCCAAAAGCGAAGCCGACGCAAAGGCCGCCTTTTCCGCCATGCTGTCGGAGCGGCTTAAAGGCCAGCCGCACGTCGTATATGTCGCGTCCGAACCGGATCAGCTGGATTTGCTGCCGCGCGGCAGCTTTCGCGTGCTTGTCACGGCGGAGCTGCCCGCCATCAAGCAGCGTTTCGCCGCGCGCATGGGCGGCCGCCTGCCCGCACCCGTGGAGGCGATGCTGGAGCGCAGGCACGGCTCGTTTGACGCGCTCCCCCACGAGCTTCACATCCACAGTGCGGACATGACCGCCGCCAAAGCGGCCGAACGTATCCTCGGCGCCATGCCGTCGTAAACCGCCAGCCAAATGATCAAACAGCGTCCGCCGTTTCCGGCGGACGCTGTTTTGCTGCTATATGATGCGTTCTTTATACGTTCTTTTCGCTGATCTTCGCCTGCGCGGCGGCAAGGCGGGCGATCGGCACGCGGAACGGCGAACAGGAGACATAATGCAGGCCGACCTTGTGGCAGAACTCGATGCTCGACGGATCGCCGCCGTGTTCGCCGCAGATGCCGAGCTTGATGTCCTTGCGCGTGCTCTTGCCGAGCTCTACGGCCATCTTGACGAGCTTGCCGACGCCTTCCTGGTCGAGGCGGGCGAACGGATCGGACTCAAAGATCTTCTTTTTATAGTAGTCGTCGAGGAACTTGCCCGCGTCGTCGCGGCTGAATCCGAACGTCATCTGGCTTAAATCGTTCGTGCCGAAGCTGAAGAACTGCGCCTGCTCGGCGATCTTGTCCGCGGTCAGCGCCGCGCGCGGGACCTCGATCATGGTGCCGACGAGGTATGGAATCTCCACGCCGCGCTCGGCCATGACTGCCTTGGCGGTCGCGTCGACGGTGTTCTTCACAAACTCAAGTTCCTTGACCTCGCCGACGAGCGGAATCATGATCTCGGGCACAACCTCGATGCCGGTCTCCTGCCGGGTTTCGATGGCGGCCTCGATGACCGCGCGGGTCTGCATCTCGGCGATTTCCGGATAGGTGACCGCAAGGCGGCAGCCGCGGTGGCCAAGCATGGGGTTGAACTCATGCAGGTTTTCAACGGTCTGCAGCAGGTCTTCGTAGGTGAGGTTCATCTCCTTGGCGAGCGCGCGGATGTCCGCTTCCTCGGTCGGGAGGAACTCGTGCAGCGGCGGATCCAGGAAGCGAATGGTGACCGGCCGGCCGCCCATCGCCTTATAGATGCCCTTGAAGTCGCCGCGCTGCATCGGCAGGAGCTTGTTCAGCGCGCGCTTGCGGGACTCGACGTCCTTGCTGACGATCATCTCGCGCATGGCGGGAATGCGGGTTTCGTCAAAGAACATATGCTCGGTGCGGCAGAGGCCGATGCCTTCCGCGCCGAATTTGACCGCGACCTCCGCGTCGTGCGGGGTATCCGCGTTCGTGCGCACCTTCAGCGTGCGGGCTTCGTCCGCCCACTGCATGATGGTTGCAAAGTTGCCGGAGACCTGCGCCTCGACGGTCGGCAGGGCTTCGCCATAGACGTTGCCCGTAGAGCCGTCCAGCGAAAGCCAGTCGCCCTGCCCGAACGTCCGGCCGGAGGCGAACGCCAGCGTCTTGTTTTTTTCGGAAATGGTGGCCTCGGAGCAACCCGCCACGCAGCAGGTGCCCATGCCGCGGGCGACGACCGCCGCGTGGGACGTCATCCCGCCGCGCGCGGTCAGAATCCCTTCCGCAGCGTACATGCCTTCGATATCCTCGGGAGAGGTTTCGAGGCGCACGAGTATGACTTTTTCGCCGCACTTCGCCGCTTCGATCGCGTCGTCCGCAGTGAAGTAGACGCGCCCGCACGCCGCGCCGGGAGACGCGGGCAGGCCGCAGGCGATCGGGGTTGCGTTTTTGAGCGCCTTGGGCTCAAAGGTCGGATGCAACAGCGCGTCGAGGGAGCGCGGGTCGATCTTCATGAGGGCTTCCTCCTTGGAGATCATGCCCTCGTTCACAAGATCGACGGCGATCTGCAGGGCGGCGGCCGCCGTGCGCTTGCCGTTGCGGGTCTGGAGCATGAACAGCCTGCCGCGCTCGATGGTAAACTCCATATCCTGCATATCGCGGTAGTGTTTTTCGAGCGTCTCCGCCGTCTCGACAAACTGCTGATACACCGCGGGTTGTGTGCTCTTGAGCTCGTCGATCGGGCACGGCGTGCGGATGCCGGCCACGACGTCCTCGCCCTGCGCGTTCATGAGAAACTCGCCGTAGAGCCTCTTTTCGCCGGTGCTGGGGTCGCGCGTGAACGCAACGCCCGTGCCGCAGTCGTTACCCATGTTGCCGAACACCATGCTCTGCACGTTGACGGCGGTGCCCCAGTCCGAGGGGATATCGTTCTTTCTTCTGTAAACGATCGCGCGGGGGTTGTCCCAGCTGCGAAAGACCGCCTTGATGGCCTCCATGAGCTGCACGCGCGGGTCCTGCGGGAACTCGACGCCCTTTTCTTTGAGATAGAGCGCCTTATAGCGCTTTACCACGTCTTTAAGATTATCCGCATTCAGGTCCGTGTCCTGTTTGCAGTTGTTCGTATGCTTTGCGTCTTCGAAGATTTCGTCGAATTTCGCTTTTTCAACCTCCATCACGACGTCCGAAAACATCTGGATGAAGCGGCGATAGCTGTCGAACGCAAACCGCTCGTTGTCGGTCAGTTTCGCAAGACCCATCACGGTTTCGTCGTTGAGGCCGAGGTTTAAGATGGTATCCATCATGCCGGGCATGGAAGCACGAGCGCCGGAACGGACGGATACGAGGAACGGATTGGACGGATCGCCGAGCTTTTTGCCGGCGTTTTGTTCCGTAATCGCCAGCGCGGATTCGATCTGCTCGATGATTTCGGGGGCGATCGTCTGATGATCCTGATAATACTTCGTGCAGGCTTCCGTGCTGACCGTAAAGCCAAACGGGACAGGAAGTCCCAACGTGGTCATCTCCGCAAGATTCGCGCCTTTCCCTCCGAGGAGCGCGCGCATCTGAGCACTGCCTTCGCTGAAAAGATATACGTATTTGTGTGACAAAACCTCTTCCTCCTTCAATAATCTAACAACATGTTATTATATCGTTTCACATAATATGATGCAAGAAAAATCGCAGAACCCGGCGTCTGCGAAACGTTTTATACAACATCTTTCAATTGCCGCTGAATCGTCGAAAAAACAGGAAATGCCAGATTTTCCGCAATTTCCAATGGCGGCTGCATTGCATAATCGCATACATGAATGCAGGATTCCCTGCAAAATGATGAAGAATCGCGCTTTTTACGCAGGCTGCATGATACGGCGCGACGCCTCCGCCGGACAGGCTCCGCTTCTATTCAGGAGCCCTCGCCTGCTCCAGCATGATGATCAGATAGGAAGGGATGCCGTTTTGCACGTCCAGTTTGACGCCGTAGAGGCGCACATTGTGCGCCTGCTTTCCCGCAAAACCGTGCGATTCGTAGAGGTAATCGATCATACGGTTTTCTGCGATTGCCTGCCGGACTTCCGTGCGGAACCGCTCCAGATTTCCGCCCTGGAAAAACGCGGATGCGTCCCGGGAGAAAATCCGCATCTGTTCATAGGAAAAGCCCGTAATCGCGAGCGCGCCGTCGTTGAAAAACGTAATCTCGATCCGTTCGCCGACGCGCATGATGAAAATGCCGACCTGCGAGGTCGCCGCCAGCGACTCAAGATGCTCCGTGGCGTTTTGCAGTTCGGTGATGTCCGAAATCACCGCGATCACAGTC
>JAAYUE010000030.1 GCA_012517905.1 Clostridiales bacterium
CGCTGGCGGCGTTTCAGAAGCATCCGCGCATCCGCGTGGTGTCGATCGACGAAGGGTTTCTGGGCAACGCGAGCCTGTTCAAATACGCGCGCGATCTGGGCAACCCCCGCGGGGACATGTACGAAATCGGGCTCTGGTCGGATTCGATCGTGGAGACGGGCGACGAGATCATGTACGCCATCAACATTCCGCAGGAGAGCGTGACCATTCCCGAGACGATGGACGCCATCCGCGCCGCCTGCGGCATGCAGGCCACGCGCGAAGAGGGCACGGAAGCGACCAACAAGTATCTCAAAATCGGAAAATGGAAAGCAAAGGAGCAGTGAGCTGCCGCAGCAAGCGAAGCGCGGCAGTGAGGAGGAACGTTACACATGATACAGCTGATCTACAAACCGAGCGTCTACAAATTCAACACCTGTAAGGAATTTGCGGAAGAATTCAACGTTGGCAAAGGGGACCTGGTGCTGTCCAACGAATACATCTTCAAGCCGTATTTCGGCGGCCTGAACCTGCCCGTGACCACCATTTTTCAGGAAAAATTCGGTACCGGCGAGCCGACGGACGTCATGGTGGAGACCATCATGGCGGAGGCGGCAAAGACGAACTATAAGCGCATCATCGCGGTCGGCGGCGGCACGGTGGTCGATATCGCAAAGGTGCTCTCCCTCAGGAGCACGGGCAACGTCGACGATCTGTACGCCAAGATTCCGAATCTGGACCGGGACTGCGAGCTGGTGATCGTGCCGACCACCTGCGGCACGGGCAGCGAGGCGACGAACCTCTCGATTCTGAACCGCACGCGCCTCGGCACCAAGATGGGCCTCGTGTCCAACGCCATGTATGCCGACTCCGCGGTGCTGATTCCGGAGCTGCTGCACGATCTGCCGCTCGGCGTGTTTGCGACGAGCTCGATCGACGCGCTGGTGCACGCGGTGGAGTCCAGCCTTTCCCCGAAGGCGACGGCGTATACCAAGCTCTTCGGATACAAGGCGATCGAGATGATCCTCTGCGGCTATCGCAGGATTGTGGCGGCGGGAAACACCAAGGAGAGCCGCATTGCGGAGTCCGAAAACTTCCTCATCGCTTCCAATTTCGCGGGTCTCGCGTTCGGAACGGCGGGGTGCGCGACCGTGCACGCCATGGCGTATCCGCTCGGCGGCGTGTTCCATGTTGCGCACGGCGAGAGCAACTACGTGCTGTTTACCGCGGTGCTCAAGAACTATCTGGAGATCCAGGATGCCGGCGAAATCCGGGTGCTGAACCAGTATCTGGCCGATCTGCTCGACTGCTCCGTCGAGACGGTTTACGACGAACTGGAAAAGCTCCTGAACCACGTTCTGCCGAAGAAACCGCTGCATGAGTTCGGCGTGAAAAAGGAAGATTTGCAGATGTTTACCGACAGCGTCATGAAGACGCAGGGCAGGCTGCTGGCTAACAGCTTTGTCCCGCTGGACGACGCGCGGATACTGAAGATTTATACAGAGATATTCTGAGCTGAGAGATCGAAAGGAGAATTACCATGGCACTCATGACGGGAGAACAATATATCGAATCGATCCGCAAGATGAAGATGCAGGTCTACATGTTCGGCAAAAAGGTGGAACACCCGGTCGACGACCCCATCCTTCGTCCTTCGCTGAATTCGGTACGGATGACATACGATCTGGCGCAGATGCCGGAATACCAGGACCTGATGACGGCGAAATCTCCGTATACCGGAGGGATCGTCAACCGCTTTACGCACCTGCACCAGTCTACGGAAGACCTCATCAAAAAGGTAAAGATGCAGCGTCTGCTCGGCCAAAAGACGGCGGCGTGCTTCCAGCGCTGCGTGGGGATGGACGCGTTTAACTCGGTGTTTTCCACCACGTATGAAGTGGACAAGAAATACGGCACGCACTATCACGAGAACTTCAAGAAGTTTCTCGTCGAGTGCCAGGAAAAGGACCTCACGGTAGACGGCGCGATGACCGACCCCAAGGGCGACCGTTCGCTTTCGCCGAGCCAGCAGGAGGACCCGGATCTGTATCTGCGCGTCGTGGAGCGGCGGCCGGACGGCATCGTCGTGCGCGGCGCAAAAGCGCACCAGACGGGCATGCTCAACTCCCACGAGGTGATCGTCATGCCGACCATCGCCATGCGTCCTGAGGACAAGGACTACGCGGTGTCTTTCGCGGTGCCGCTGGATTCGCCGGGACTGTTCATGATCATCGGCCGGCAGAGCTGCGACACGCGCAAGTGCGAGGGCAGCGAGATGGACGTCGGCAATTCCGAGTTTGGCGGCGTGGAAGCGCTGACCATATTTGACGACGTGTTCGTGCCCAACGAGCGTATCTTCCTCAACGGCGAGACCGAGTTTGCGGGCATGATGGTCGAGCGGTTTGCGGGCTATCACCGCCAGAGCTACGGCGGATGCAAAGTCGGCGTCGGCGACGTGCTCATCGGCGCGGCGGCGCTTGCCGCGGAATACAACGGCGCGGCGAAGGCGAGCCACATCAAGGATAAGTTGATCGAGATGACGCACCTGAACGAAACGCTGTTCAGTTGCGGCATCGCCTGCTCCGCGGAGGGGTCCAAGACCGAAGCGGGGAACTACATCATCGACCTGCTTCTGGCCAACGTCTGCAAGCAGAACGTCACGCGCTTTCCGTATGAAATCGTCCGTCTGGGCGAGGACATCGCGGGCGGCCTGATGGTGACCGCCCCGTCGGAAGCGGACCTGCGCGACGAAAAGCTCGGGCCGTATGTCGACAAGTATCTCAAAGGCGTCGGCGTGGTTTCGACCGAAAACCGCCTGCGCATCCTGCGGCTGATCGAGAATCTCTCGCTGGGAACCGCGGCGGTCGGGTACCGCACGGAGTCGATGCACGGCGCCGGCTCTCCGCAGGCGCAGCGCATCATGATCGCGCGGCAGAGCAATCTTGCGCACAAGAAAGAGCTTGCAAAAGCGATTGCGCACATTAAGGACTGAGACGGCCCGCCGCATGCGGACCGGGGACGCGGGCGCGAATCCCCGCGCGAACTTACACAGAATGCTAGGTGATCGACATGAATGCTGACGAAGACGTGATGGAGCGGATCAATCAGGTGATTGAGAGCCGCATCCGCCCGCAGCTGATGCTTCACAACGGAGATATGAAGGTGGTCGGCTTTTCCGACGGCGTGCTGCGCTTTCAGATGCTTGGGCAGTGCGCGGGGTGCGCCTCCGCGGACATCACCGCGGAGGAAATCGTCGAATCGGAACTGACCGCCGCCGTCCCCGAGGTGAAGCAGGCCGTGCTGGTTCAGCACGTCAGCGACGACTTGATCGAGCAAGCCTACGCCATCCTGCGCCATGGGAAGTAAGCGTCCCGTCGGCGTCCGGTATTGCGGCGGCTGCAACCCCAGGTTTGACCGCGTCGGGTTTGTGCGCAGACTGCAGGAGGAGTTTCCGGAGATTTCGATCGAATACGCCGAGGAAGGCCGGCAATATGCGGCCGTCCTGGTTGTGTGCGGCTGTCATGCGGCGTGCGCAAGCCAAAATGGGCTGTCGAACGCTCCGGAGATCCTTGTGGTCAGAAGCGAAGCGGATGTTCCGGCGGCAAAAGCCCTGCTCAAACGAGCGATGTTGCAATAGGAGGAGAATTCAATGGATTGGGAATCCAGATATCACTCGCAGATCACAACGCTGGAAGAAGCGGTAAAAAAGATAAAGTCGGGCGACCGTGTCATCGTGGAGCACGCCTGCGGCGAGCCTTCTGAGCTTCTGGCCGCCATGGTGGACAATGCGGAAGCGTATCGCGATGTGGAAGTCGTGCATATGGTCGCAATGGGCAAGGCGCTGTACGCGCAGCCCGGCATGGAAAAGCATTTTCGCCACAACTCGATTTTTGTCGGCGGAACGACGCGGGATGCGATCGCTTCCGGGCGGGGCGACTTCACGCCGAGCTACTTTTCCGAGATTCCGAAGCTGTTTTCCACGACGCTGCCGGTGGATGTGGCGCTGATTACGGTCAGCCCGCCGGACGAAGAGGGAAAGTTTTCGCTCGGCGTGTCGGTGGACTACACGCTGGCCGCGGCAAAAGCCGCGAAGCTGGTGATTGCGCAGGTCAACGACCAGATGCCGTACACGATCGGCGATTCGTTTCTGACGGCGGACGAGATCGACTGGCTCATTCCGCTGTCCTCGCCGGTGATCACGCTTCCGCCGCCGAAGATCGGCGAGGTGGAGGAGGCCATCGGCAGGCACTGCGCCAGCCTGGTGCGGGACGGAGACACCCTGCAGCTGGGCATCGGCGCCATCCCGGACGCCGTGCTGCTGTTTCTGAAGGATAAGAAGGACCTTGGCATCCATTCGGAAATGTTTTCGGACGGCGTCGTCGAGCTCGTTCGCGAGGGCGTCATCACAAACGCGAAGAAGACGCTGCACCCGGGCAAATTCATCGCTACGTTCCTGATGGGCACGAGGCAGCTTTACGACTTTGTCGATCACAATCCGGATGTCGAGATGCATCCCGTGGACTATGTCAACCATCCCGCGGTCATCGCGAAAAACGACAATATGGTCTCCATCAACTCCTGCGTGCAGGTCGATCTGATGGGGCAGGTCGCCGCGGAATCGATCGGTTACAAACAGATTTCCGGCGTCGGCGGGCAGGTGGATTTTATCCGCGGGGCCGCGCTGAGCAAAAACGGCCGCGCGATCATCGCCATGCCGTCCACGGCGGCAAAGGGCGCGGTGTCCCGCATCGTCGCGCTGCTCGACGAGGGCGCGGCGGTCACCACGACGCGCAACGACGTGGACTACGTGATCACGGAATACGGCATTGCGCCGCTCAAGGGCAGGTCCCTCAGAACGCGCGCGCGGAATCTGATTCGAATTGCACACCCGGATTTTCAGCCCACCCTGCAGCGGGAGTTTGAGAAGCGGTTCAACTGCGCGTTTTAACGCGGGGCGCAGTCCTGTGAAACGGAAAGGGAAATCGATATGCGAGAAATTGTGATAGCGGGCGCGGTGCGTACGCCGATTGGAAAGGTGGGCGGCACGCTCGCCGGCACGCCGGTTGCGGAGCTCGGCGCCATCGTGATCCGCGAGGCTCTGAAGCGGGCCGGCGTCGCGGCCGATCAGGTGGACGAAGTGCTGATGGGCTGCGTGCTCCAGGCCGCGCAGGGCCAGAATGTCGCGCGACAGGCGACGCTGAAAGCGGGTCTTCCACAGGAGGTGCCGGCACTGACGCTGAACAACGTCTGCGGCTCGGGACTGAAGTGCGTCAACCTCGCCGCGGCGATGATTCAGGCCGGACAGGCGGAGGTGATCGTCGCGGGCGGCATGGAAAACATGTCCAGCGCGGTCTATGCGCTGCAAAACGCGCGCTTTGGATACCGCATGAACGACGGCCAGCTTGTGGATACGATGATTCGGGACTCGCTTTGGGATGCGTTTAACGATTATCATATGGGTATCACCGCGGAAAACCTCGCGGCCAAATACGGCGTGACCAGACAGATGCAGGACGAGTTCTCCGCGGCCAGCCAGCAAAAATGCGAGGCGGCGCAGCAGGCGAACCGATTCGCCGAAGAGATCGTGCCGGTCCCCGTCAAGGTAAAAAAGGACATGGTCCCGTTTGACAGGGACGAATACCCGCGCGCGGGCGTAACGAAGGAAAGCCTGGCCGGACTCAAGCCGGCCTTTCAAAAGGACGGCACCGTGACCGCGGGCAACGCCTCGGGCATCAACGACGGCGCGGCCGCCGTTGTGGTGATGAGCGCGGAGGCGGCGGCCCGCCTTGGCGTCCAGCCGATGGCAAAGTGGGTCTGCGGCGCGTCTGCGGGCGTCGATCCCTCAATCATGGGCATCGGCCCGGTCTATTCTTCCCGCAAGGCGCTGGAGCAGTCCGGACTGAGCATCGGGGACATGGACCTGATCGAGGCGAACGAAGCGTTTGCCTCGCAGTCTCTGGCGGTTGGCATGGAGCTGGGCTGGGACGCCGAAAAGGTCAACGTAAACGGCGGAGCGATCGCCCTCGGGCATCCGGTCGGCGCATCCGGCACACGGATTCTTGTGACGCTGCTGCACGAGATGAAGCGCAGACAGTCCCGCTATGGACTCGCGACGCTTTGCGTGGGCGGCGGCATGGGCGTTTCGGCCATCGTGGAGCGAATCTAGGAAGGCGGAAAATCGATATGCAATACACCAGACTGGAGCGCAGCGGCAACGTTGCGACGATAACGATCGACCGGCCGGACGCGCTGAACGCGCTGAACGACGCGGTGCTGGACGATCTTGCGGCCGCGCTCGACGCGCTCGAACAAAAGGATCGCTGCCTGATCATTACGGGCTCCGGCAGCAAATCCTTCGTCGCGGGGGCGGACATCGCCGTGATGCGCAGTCAGAATAAAGCCGAAGCGATGGCGTTCGGCAAAAAGGGATCCGATCTGTTTCGCAGGATCGAGGCGCTGCCGATGCCGGTGATTGCGGCGGTGAACGGATATGCGCTTGGCGGCGGATTTGAGCTGGCCATGGCTTGCGACATTCGAATCGCGTCGGAAAGCGCGGTGTTCGCGCTGCCGGAAGTCACGCTCGGCATCATTCCCGGCTTTGGCGGCACGCAGCGCATCGCAAAGGTCATCGGCGCTGGTCTGGCAAAGGAGATGTTGTTCAGCGGGCGGCGGATGAAGGCGGAGGAGGCCAAAGCATGCGCTCTGGTCAACGCGGTCTATCCGTCGGAGACGCTGATGGAAGAAGCGGCGAATCTGGCCGGCCGGATTGCGGCGAACGCGCCGATTGCGGTGCGCGCGGCAAAGACGGCGGTCAACCTGCGTATGGACGCCGACATGGACGCCGATCTCGACGCCGCGATGCGGCTCTATGTGAGCTGCTACGAAACCGCGGATCAGAAAAACGCCATGACGGCGTTTGTCGAAAAGCGGAAACCGGAACCGTTCGAAGATCGATAAGGGAGGAAGACACGATGAAGATAGGAATCATCGGCGCGGGGGTCATGGGCTCCGGCATTGCGCAGACATTTGCCGCGCAGGAGGGATATGACGTTGTCCTCTGCGACGTCACCGCGGAGCTCGCCGCAAACGGCAAAAAGAAGATCGCCGCGAGCCTTTCCAAGCTGGTACAAAAAGGGAAACTGGAGCAGTCCGCTGCGGACGGCGTGCTTTCCCGCATTGAAGCGGGCCTGATCGAAGCGGTCGGCGAGTGCGATCTCGTGCTTGAAGCGACGCTCGAGAAGATGGAACTCAAGCAGTCCGTGTTTTCCAGACTGCAGGAAATCTGCAAAAAGGACTGCATCTTTGCAACGAACACATCCTCGCTCTCCATTACGGAGATGTCGCGCGGGCTCGACCGCCCGATCGTCGGGATGCACTTTTTCAACCCTGCGCCGGTGATGAAGCTCGTGGAAGTGATCGCGGGGTTGCATACGCCGGAATCGCTCTGCGAGCGCATCGTCGAAATCGCCTCCGCCATCGGAAAAACGCCGGTGCGCGTGCAGGAGGCGGCGGGGTTCATCGTCAACCGCATCCTGATTACGATGATCAACGAAGCCATCGGCGTCTATGCGGACGGCGTGGCGTCGGCGGAGGAGATCGACATCGCCATGAAGCTCGGCGCGAACCATCCCATGGGGCCGCTGGAACTGGGCGATCTCGTCGGGCTGGACGTTTGCCTCGCCATCATGGAGGTGCTGCACAGTGAAACGGGAGATCCGAAATATCGACCGCATCCACTGCTGAAAAAGATGGTGCGCGGCAATCTGTTGGGCAGAAAGACCGGCAAGGGCTTTTTTGAATATTGATCGCGCGCACGGCGCCTTTGGACAACCAGAATTACAGGAGTTAACATGGAATTTCAGGTGACGGACGGGCGCGTTTTCAGCGCGGACGAAAAACAGGAACTGATGGCGGAGGCGACCTACACGCGCCTGGAGAACGGCGAGGTCAATATCGACCGCACCTATGTCAACCCCGTCCTGCGCGGGCAGGGCGCTGCCGGAAAGCTGATGGAGGCCGTTGCGGGACACCTGCGCGAACAGGGACTGAAAGCGACCGCGACATGCTCCTATGCCAACGCATGGTTTCACAAAAACAGGGAAGCCTACGCCGATATCATATCCAACGATCTGAGCGACTGAGCCAATGCTGTGCGGTTAAACGCACAGCGTTTTTTCGTGCAGCCACCGGTTTGCCGGTCAAACCTGTATCCACTCAACACCAATATCAATATGGGGGTCAGTCATGAAACATCAGTATCTCGAGCTGTTCCAACCCTCTCAAATCGGGGCGTGCGTCATCAAAAACCGCTTTGCCATGGCGCCGATGGGCCCGATGGGCCTGGGGGATACGGACGGCGGATTCAACCAGCGCGGCATCGACTACTATACGGAGCGCGCAAAGGGCGGCGTGGGGCTCATCATCACGGGCGTAACGCTGGTGGACAACCGCATCGAACAGCACGTCATGCCCAACAGCCCCTGCTCCACCATGAATCCCGTGCATTTTGTCCGCACCGCGCGCGAGCTGACGGAGCGGGTTCACGCATACGACGCAAAGATATTTTTGCAGCTCTCGGGCGGGTTTGGGCGCGTGACCATCCCGACCAACTTTGGAGAGCATCCGTCCGTCGCGCCGTCCGCCATTCCGCACCGCTGGCTGGACAAGACCTGCCGTCCGCTGACCAGGGACGAGATTCATGAAATCGTCGCGCAGTTCGGCGCGGGCGCCTACAACGCCAAACGCGCGGGGTTCGACGGCGTGCAGATCCACGCGGTGCACGAAGGGTATCTGCTGGACCAGTTTGCCATATCGATATTCAACTGGCGCACGGACGAATACGGCGGGAGCCTTGAAAACCGCCTGCGGTTTGCGCGCGAAATATTGGATGAAATCAAGAAAACCTGCGGGAAAGACTTTCCCGTCACCCTGCGATACAGCGTAAAAAGCTTCATGAAGGACTGGCGCGACGGCGCGCTGCCGGGTGAGGAATTCGAGGAGAAAGGGAAGGATCTCGAGGAAGGGATTGCGGCGGCGAAGCTGCTGGCGGACTATGGATACGACGCGCTGGATGTGGACGTCGGCTGCTACGACGCGTGGTGGTGGAACCATCCGCCGATGTATCAGAAAAAGGGCCTCTACATTCCGTACTGCAAACTGGTTCGGGACGCTGTGGACGTGCCCGTGCTCTGCGCGGGACGGATGGACGATCCGGAACTCGCGCTCGGCGCGCTGCGGGACGGCGCTTGCGACATCGTTTCGCTCGGGCGTCCGCTGCTGGCGGACCCGGACTATGTGAACAAGCTCTATGCGGGAGACGTCGCCTCGATCCGCCCCTGCCTGTCCTGTCAGGAAGGCTGCATGGGGCGCATACAGGAATACTCCGCGCTGAACTGCGCGGTCAACCCGCAGGCCTGCCGCGAGCGGTCTCAGCGCCTGGAACGGACGCTGACGCCGAAGCGCGTTTTGATCGTGGGCGGCGGCGTGGCCGGATGCGAGGCGGCGCGGGTGCTCGCGCTGCGCGGGCATAAACCGGAGATCTTCGAACAGACGAACCGACTCGGCGGAAATCTGATTCCCGGCGGGGTTCCGTCCTTCAAGGAGGACGACCATGCGCTGGCCGCTTGGTATACGCACACGCTGGAACAGCTGAGCGTTCCGGTCTATCTCAATCAAAGGCTGGACGCGGAGGCCATCCGGAAAAAAGGAGCGGACGTTGTGCTGATTGCAACCGGCTCAAGGCCGAAGACGTTTTCACTCGGCGGCGCGGTCTGCACCGCGCAAGAGGTGCTGCTGGGGGAAAAACAGACCGGCGCGCGCGTCGCGGTGATCGGCGGCGGACTGGTCGGCTGCGAACTGGCGCTGTATCTGCAGGAAAAGGGCAAGCAGGTGACCATCGTCGAGGCGCTGGACCGGATTCTCGCGATCAATCGCCCGCTCTGCCACGCAAACAGCCAGATGCTCGAAGCGTTGATTCCGTTCAAAGGAATTCGAACCATCACCGCCGCAAAGGCGGTCGGGTATGACGGAAATACGCTGAAGGTGGAATCGCCGGACGGCGAGCTGTCGCTCGCGGCGGACACGGTGGTGCTCGCAATCGGCTATTCGCCGGAAAATTCCCTGTATGAAACGCTGAAGCACGAGCTGCCGCAGGTTCGCCTGCTCGGCGACGCGCGGCGCGTGGCCAACATCATGTATGCGATCTGGGATGCGTATGAGATCGCCGCGCATATCGAATAAGCAGCCGCGGACAGACGGAAGAAACGACGGCTGGGGAAACTTCAAACGGGCATTCCAACAAAGGGATGCCCGCTTATTTTTTGCATTTCGAAGGCGACTTGGCGGGACGCGACGCCCTGAATACAAAGACGCAATGACCACTGATTGCAGCTTTTAATACTGGGGCGCTCTGTGGAGACCCGATCCCTTGTTGCGCGTCGGCCCTCGATCGGGTCTGTTGAACGGCCGCGAGATTGTCCGGCAGGGAAGCTTTCAAAAGGGGAATCGCATTGCAGGCGGCGATGCGAAACGCTGAATGTTGAAAAATTGTCGTCCCGAACCGCGGCGATCCGGCGCGGACAAGCGCGAAAAATTCGCTTGTCGACAGGCGTTTAATCTGTTAACATAAAAACATGGAACTGAACACGGAGCAATATGCACTGATAGCAAACTGCTTTCCAAAGCATCGCAAACCTGCGCAGATCAGCAACCTGCAGGCGCTGAACGCCTGCTTCTACGTGCTGGAGCATCGCTGCAACTGGAGAGACCTTCCGAAAGAGTTTGGCGACTGGCATACGATCTACACGCGGCTTGCGCGCTGGGCAAAAAACGGGGTGCTGCAGCGGGTGTTTCTTTCGCTTCAGGAAAAGGGGATTATGCGAATCGAAATAGGGATTCATCCCCTTCATTCCGCGTGCGATCGGAATGAATTAGCTGGGGAAAAAACGCTAAAAAGCCGCGAAGCGGATCGCTTCTTCGGAAATTCGACGGCAGAAGCGCAAAAATTCATGTGGGCGCCGCATTTGGGCGGAAATGCTGACGAATAGATTTGCCGGAGTATGATCGTTTTTTATTGAAGGATCTTTTTGAATCGTGCGGTGGGGAAACCGCGTTGGCAGACGCGGCGTGATCGCCGGCGGAATCGCATCCGGCCAGCCGCAGGCTGTCGAGATGGCGGTGCGGCAGATTTTTACCTGTCTAAAGCGGGAAACGCAAACTGAAAACCAATAAAATGCTCGCAAGCAGGCGCAGCGCTTTCGTTGCGACTCCTGCCTCTGTGTTTTTATTCCGCATTTTGTCTTAATCATGCATATTTCAGGCAAAAATTATATGTTAACAAACGTAAGATTTTTTGAAAAAATATCAACACAATAGTCACGATATGTTTATTTTATTGGAACCAAACATGCGGATGAATAAGCGCTGATCTGTATGCATTTTGGAAAAACTCGAATATTGACAAACCGAAATTCGTTATTAAACTATACAGAAAAGGTGACATGGGTTCACCTTTTATTAAAATATCGAGAGGTGGAAACGTATGAAAATCGAAGCGGCGGTACTACATGAATTCAAGCAACCCTTTTCAATAGAGCCTGTGGAGTTGGCGGATCCGGTTTCGCATCAGGTTTTAGTGAAGATTGCCGCGTGCGGCATCTGCCACACGGACGAAATGTGCCAGGCGGGGTTCCGGACCCCCGCGCCTGCCGTGCTTGGGCACGAAGGCTCGGGCATCGTGGAAAAAATCGGGCCGGATGTGACGGGGATTCACGTTGGCGACCACGTGGTGCTCAGCTTTCCGTCCTGCGGACACTGCCCCAACTGTCAGTCCGGCCACAACAACATCTGCTACGACAATCTGAAGCTGAACTTCGGCGGATTTCATCCCGACGGGAGCAGACCGCTCTCCCAAAACGGGCAGCCGCTGTCGTCGTTCTTCGGCCAGTCTTCGTTTGCGACCTATGCGATAGCCGACGTCAGCAACGTTGTCGTGGTGGACCCGGACGTAGATCTGCGCCTGCTCGGACCGCTCGGATGCGGCATTCAAACAGGCGCCGGCACCGTGATCAACACCCTGAAGGCGCAGCCGGGGGATTCGATTGTGGTGTTCGGCACGGGCAGCGTCGGGCTAAGCGCGCTGATGGCGGCAAAAGCCAGCGGATGCACGACCATCATCGCCGTGGACGTTGTGGACGCGAGGCTTGAAACGGCCCGCAGCCTTGGCGCGACGCATGTGATCAACAGCAAATCGGTTAACGATCTGGTCGCAGAGATCTTGAGCATCGAAAGCGCGGGCGTGGACTGCGCGCTGGACACGACGGGGATTCCTTTCTGCATCAAATCGGCGCTCGGCGCGCTGAAAAAAGGCGGCAAAGGCGCAGGTCTGGCAGTCACCGGACGCATGGAGATGGACGCATGGACCGACCTGTTCCGCGCAAAAAGCTGGACGCACGTGATCGAGGGGGATTGCGTTCCGCAGGTGTTCATCCCCAGGCTGATTCGCATGTACAAAGCGTGCATTTTCCCGTTTGACAAGATCATCCGTTACTTTTCGTTTGAGGGAATCAACGATGCGTTTGCGGCGAGCCACGACGGCAGAGCGATCAAAGCCGTTGTCGTAATGGAGAAAACGCGTTTTCTCAAAAGGACACAGACTTCGAACAGGAGGCGGACTGCCGACAGGCGGCCCGCCCCCTTTGTCTGCGCCGTTGCGGCAAGGGGTATGAGGAGGAGCACAAAAAGATCGCGATGCCGATGCATGAATATGAAATTCTGTGGATATTTTGGACACTAAGTATAAAAAGACAGCATTTTCAGGTTTCATTTTTTGGTTTTTTCGTCTAGGCGGGTCGAATGGCGGGGATTTCGCTTTTGCTGGCATTTCGGCAATTGGAGGGTATTTTTCCAACAGAGCAGGGAAGTATTTGGCAAAAAAGGACATACAATCCATTATTCTGTCGCTTTTGACTATTGTGAAATCTCAAAATCAATTTATACTGACAATCATTAAAAATCATCGATCAAATCTGCAAAATGCTAACCGTCGTTCGGAAAAATGCGAAAAAAGTTTAAGGTGGTTCGTGTATGAGCATCCCGTCAAAAGAGGAGATGACTCCTCTGAAAATCGATCAATTGCGCAGTGTTTACGACATGCTGTCGCTGAAGGGGCGGACGGCGTTCGTGACGGGCGCAGCCGGTGGAATCGGCCGCTCCTGCGCTGCGGCCATGGCGGAAGCCGGCGCCAATATCATATTTGCCGACCTGTCGGTCACGGCGGAAAAGCTGGCGGAAAACGCACGGGCGATCGGCGAACGATACAATGCCAAAGTGGCGTTTGTGACGGGGGATGTCTCCAAGGAGGACGATGTCCGGCGGATGTACGCCGAAGCCGCGGGAATGTTCGGCTCGATCGATATTGTGTTTTCCAACGCGGGCATCTCCGTTCCCAACGACAACGGCGCAAACATCAAACTGGCCGACTGGCAGCGGATTCTGGACGTCAACCTGACGGGGATGATGCTCGTCGACAGCGTCGGCGCGAATCTGATGCGCGATCAGGGACACGGCGGAACAATCGTCAATACGGCGTCCATGTCGGGGCATATCATCAACCGCAGACCGCGGGAGGCCATGAGCGAACACATGATGGGGTACGCGGCCACCAAGGCGGCTGTGCTGCACCTGACGAAATCCATCGCGGTCAACTATGTCGAATATGGCATTCGCTGCAACAGCATCAGCCCCGGCATCGTAGTATCGGGCCTGCACGACAAGATGGACCCGAATCGGCTCGAGGGAATCAAGGCGCATATTCCGATGAATCGCTTTGGAACACTCGATGAAATCGTCGGCGTGGTCTTGTTTCTGGCTTCGGATTTGTCGAGCTATGTGACCGGCACCGATATTCTGGTGGACGGCGGCGCGACCATTTGGTAAACAGGGAGGATAGTTTAACATGGCGGATATGATGAGAGCGGTCCGTATGGTCACGGACTTCGATATCGAAAAAGGCATCCCCGCGCAGGTCGGGCTCGTAACGGTGCCAAAGCCGGAAATCGTTCAGGATGACGACGTTCTGATTCGCGTGGCGTACTCTTCGATCTGCGGCTCCGATCCGCATATTCTGCGGGGAATCTTTCCGGACGCCCGCGCGCCGAGACCCATGGGACATGAGATGTCCGGCTGGGTCGAAGCGCTTGGCTCCAAGGCCACCGAGAAGGGCCTTAAGATAGGCGACCGCGTGACCGGCGATTTTGTCATGCCCTGCCACGCCTGCGATTATTGCCAGAGCGGCATGCCGCAGTTTTGCGTCGATTTGAAAAAACGCGGCAGCGCGCAGGCCGATTACGTCGTCTGGTCGGAAAGCCAGGTGTATCGCATTCCGGATAACCTGTCCATGCAGCAGGCCGCGCTGACGGAGCCGTTCAACATCGCGTTTCATGCGGTGGAGGTCTCCGAAATGCGTCCGGGTACCGACGTCGCCGTCTGCGGCGCGGGCGGCATCGGACTGATGCTGATCGCCGTTGCAAAGAGCTGCGGCGCGAGCTCCGTCACCGTGCTCGAACCGGTCGAGGCAAAGCGGGAACTCGCAAAAAAAATGGGCGCGGACTTCGCGATCGATCCGATTACGGAAGATGTTTCGTCAAGGGCGCGGGAGATCACAAACGGGCTGGGGTACGCCTGCGTATTCGAGGCTTCCGGCAACGGCGCCTCGGCGGCCAACGCCCTGAAGATCGCCGCCAAGCAGGCCCATGTGGTCTACATGGCGATGTATCAAAGCAAGTTTGAACTGCCTGTCAACCTGTTTCATTACTTTTATCAAAATGAAATCCGGCTGCAGGGTATGTTTTTAGCGCAGGGAAGCATGAAACGGGCAATCGGCCTATTGTCCCGGCTGGACCTGTCCGCCGTGATCAGCAAGGTATATCCGCTGGAAGATTGCGTGCAGGCCTATCAGGACCAAGTTTCAGGCAACTATGCGAAACTCATGTTTGAAGTGAATAAGGCATGATCAGAAAGGAATATCGTAATGGCAGACCAGAATGAAGTCAAGCGTTTGGAAAAGCTTGCCTACACCATGCGCAAACAGCTGATTCAGCTGTGCTGCGCTTACCCGGGCCCCGTCCACATCGGCGGCGACCTCTCGATGACCGATGTGTTGATCGCGTTGTTTCACCACGGAATGAAGGTGAACCCCCTCGACATTCAGGACCCCAACAGAGACCGGTTTCTGTTGAGCAAGGGACACGGGGCCGTGTGCATGTATATTGCGATGGCGCTGAGAGGGTTCTTCGATTTTGATAAAATCCTCGAAACCTACGGACAGGTGGACAGCGCATACGGCATGCATCCTTGCAAGGTGCAGCTGCCCGGCGTGGAGTGCTCCTCCGGTTCCCTTGGACAAGGCCTTGCGATGGCCGTCGGCATGGCGATTTCGGCGCGGCATCGCGGCGAAGGACACAGGGTGTTTTGCATGATGGGCGACGGCGAGACCTGCGAGGGCGAAATCTGGGAGGCGGCGCAGACGGCGAGCTCCTACCATCTTGGAAATCTCGTCGGGCTGGTCGACCGCAACAAACAGTTTATGACCAGCTATGACGGAGATTTCATCAATCTGGAGCCCTATGCGGATAAATGGATCGCTTTCGGCTGGCGGGTGATCGAGGTCGACGGCCACGACATGAACGCATTGGTCGACGTCATCGACGCATTGCCGGATTCCGGCGACGACAAACCCACCCTGCTGCTGTGCCATACGGTCAAGGGAAAAGGCGTTTCGTTCATGGAGAAAAACGTCGGCTGGCATGCGGGCTCTCTCTGCGAAGAGGATTCGAAGTGCGCCTTAAACGATATTGAGTCGGAATATGCGCGGAATGAAGGGGTGGAATAATGGCTTCGTTTAACTTTGGCGACCGGATTTCCGGACGTTCCGTAATTGGCGACACGCTCCATGAAATGGGCGGCGAACACGACAACCTCTTCATCCTCACCGCCGACACCGGGCTTGCGCTGAAGACGTTTCGCAACGATTTCCCCGAACGGTTTATCGACGTGGGCATTGCGGAGCAGAACATGGTCGGCGTCGCCGCCGGCTTGGCGCTCGAAGGGAATATCCCGTTCATCATGGGCATGATTCCCTTTATGACGATGCGCGCGTGCGAACAGATTCGCACCGCGGTCTGCTATCAGAATCTTCCGGTGCGGCTGATTGGAACCGGCGGCGGGCTGACGTCCGGCGGCGGCTCCACCCACAACGCGATGGAGGACATCGCGCTGATGAAATCCCTCGTCAATATGACGGTCATCTCCATCGGCGATCCCCAGATGATTCGCGACATACTGTTGGCGAGCTGGGATTATCCCGGCCCCATGTTCATCCGACTTGCGCAGGGAAAGGCAGACAGGGTGCTGTATCAGCCCGGTTCCCAGCAGTTTACGATTGGAAAATCGATCGTTGCCCGGGATGGCGGCGACGTAACGCTGTTTTCCCATGGTGAGATGGTGTTCCATTCCATCAATGCCGCGCTGGAACTGGAGAAAAAAGGAATCCACGCGCGCGTGGTGGATATGTTCTCCATCAAGCCCATCGATCAGGAAGCGATTGTGAAGGCTGCGGAGGAAACCCGCGGGATCGTCGTGGTGGAAGACCACCTGACGTACGGCGGACTCGCGAGCTCCATTGCGGACGTGCTTGCGGATCAGGGCGTTTGCCCCAAGGCATTCAAAAGAATGGGAATCCCGCAGATCTATGCCGGCTTTGGCAGCGGGGACGCGCTGCACGCAAAATATGGGTACGACACGCCGAATATCATTTCAGCGGTCGAAAAGATGCTCGGTTGACACGGGAAACAGGAGGGTACGGAATGATCGGCACTTACTTGCATGTCGGGCTTACGGTAAACGATCTGGAGCGGTCCAAATCCTTTTATGAGAAGTATTTCGGATTCACGCCGGTTCTGGAAAAAACATTTCCGCCGGAATTCATAGAGGGCCACAAGGCGCTCTATCGGGAACCCGCCGGCGTGTTCAGCGATATGGCGATGCTCCAGTCGACGGACGGCAATACCGTGCTCGAACTGTTTCGGTTTTCCAACGCGGCGCAGGGGGAGCCTGCCCAATGGCACAAGACCGGCTATCACCACATCGCAATCAAGGTGGACAGCGTGGACGCGCATTATCGCGCCATGCTGGCGGACGGCGTGAACTTCTTTTTTCCGCCGAGTCCAAAGGGAAACAGCGGCTCGTTCTGGACGTTTCTTGCAGATCCGGACGGCAACCTGATCGAACTGCAAGACTGAAATCGAGGATAACGACGCGCCGACGATGTCTTGGGGAAGAGGAGCGCTGCGGTTGGACGCGCAGCGCGAATCTCCCCCAGGACGTTCCCGAAAAGCAGCCGCCCGGAGCGGTTTTGCAGGGACGATCGCCATCAAAAGGGCGCATATGACAAAGCCCCAAGCGAATCGCTGGGGCGGATGGGATGGACGACTGGCGTTCGGAGGGATGGAAAAACTGTTTTATGATCGGTATGGATTTCTGTAATCCGTAAGCGCGGCGATTAAAATCATCGGCATTTGTTTCATAAACCTGGAAGTATCGTTTGTCCAGGCTGGTGTATTTCTTACGCATCTTTTCGCCTGAAAGACGGAGCGCGCACTCCCGCGCCGGACAGGATCCGGCGTGCGGCGCGGACGGGTCCCGCGCATCGACCGCCATTCCAGCACGCTACTCGCTTTTTTCCAGACACTCCTTTTGAAAACACACCACTGCCTTTTTCTGCTTATGGCGGCGGCGGTATTCGGAGACCGTAATCCCATCCGTTTTCTTCAAGAGTTCCTGAAGGCTGCTTGCATAGGAAAGCCCGACGAGTTCCGCCGTGCGCTCTATCGAATAATCGGTTTCCGCAAGATAGTGCTTTGCGACATTGAGCCGGTGTGTGGCCAGTATTTTCGAGAAAGTGGTCCCGTAATAGGATTTTAGCACGCGGTTGATGTGTCGATAGGAAATGTTCATCGCCTGCGCGGCGGTCTCGAGGGTGATGTTCTCGCCGTAATGGTCCCAGATGTACTCGACGATTGCGACCGCTTTGTTCTTGGGGAAAGTGATCTCCTTCATCTCCGCCGGCAGCGGACGGGAGTTGTTCTGAAGAGCGGTGATCAGCAGGCTGTAAAGCATGTTTCTCATCCGGAGAAAGGTGTCCAGATGATTTTTCTTGAGGTCGTCGCAGATGATGTTCAGTGAACTGATGAAATTGTTTTTGTCCGTTCGCACCCAGTACTTCTGTATGGCGACCGACTCCATGATCGCATCGACTTCATAGTGTTCCACAGGATTGATGTCATGAAACCCCTTGTAGCTGCAGGGGCTCAGATCGAAGACGATCTGAATGTACTTTTGCTCCAGCCCCGGCTGATAAGCGGATGCGTGGCTGACGTGACGGTTGATCATGCAGATGTCGCCGGCGGACAGGGAGACTTCCTCCCCGTCGATCAGCAAGACCATTTCGCCGTCGATGACGTAATAGAGTTTGTAAAACTCGCTGGAATGGAGGAACTCCATATTTTTGTTTTCGTGGTACGCAAATTCATAAATCTGCACCTGCATTTCATTACAGTTCATCGTAATGGAGCAATTTTTCAGCAGATTTAAGAGGGAGTAATCTACGGTTGAGCTGGGTTCGTAATGAACGCCCGGACGCGGGAAATACTTTTCGGACTGCGTCTGTACCGGCTTTCTTGCCATAATGGATACCTCCTTTCTCCAATGTTACTTTGAACCGATTATAACATGTGTAATTTTTAAATTCAATGAACGGCAAAAGCCGTGCTGGAAACGAAACGAGGGAGACGAAATGAAACAAGTATGGTATGCGGCAAAGGACACAATCGAAGTCCGCGACGTACCGGAACCGACCCCGGGATACGGGGAAATCAAAGTGAAGGTGGCATACGCGGCCCTTTGCGCCACCGACATCCACATGGTAACCATGGGCATCCTCGGCGCGAAGCCGCCGAGACCGCTCGGCCACGAAGCGTCCGGCGTTGTCGCGGAGCTTGGGCCGTTCACGGAATCCTCCGGCCTCAAAGTCGGAGACAAGGTGGTTGTGAACACGCGCGGGCAATGCGGCATGTGCGTCGAGTGCAAGAGCGGGCGCGGGCAGTATTGCCTGAACGCCAAGCCGCCGGCCGCGTTTGCCGAATATCTGACCATCCACGCCAGCGCCGTCTATAAAGTCCCGGACGATGCGGATCTGAAGCATTATGCGTTGATCGAACCCATGGCGTGCTGCATCCGCGCCATGGACCTGGCCGCCATCCGCCATGGCGAGACGGTTTTGCTCTCCGGCTGCGGAGGCATCGGCATGATCCTGCTCAATATGATCCTGCTGTCCGGCGCGGCGAGCATCACGGTCAGCGAACCGGTCGCCGGCAAGCGGGAGACCGCGCTCGCGATGGGCGCGCAATACGCGATCGATCCGCTGAAAGAGGATTTTGTCGAAAAGGCAATGGAGATTACGAACGGACAGGGATTCGACCACATCTTCGAGGCCTCGGGCGTGGCGTCCACGGCGGTTCCCTGCACAAAGGCAATTGCGAAGTGCGGCAAAATCACCTATTTCGCGGTGTTTTCGCCGTCGTTTGAAATGCCGCTGAACCTGTATGAGCTCTATCGGCGGGAAGCGTCCGTGCAGACCGTGTTCTCTTCCCCCAGCATCTTTCCGCGGGCGATTCGGCTGATGCCCCGCACCCAGATGGACAAGGTCGTCGGCGCGGTCGTTCCGCTGGCAAATGCGCTGGACGCGTTCGATCTGTTTCGAAAATCGATTTATCCCAAAATTATTTTGGAATGCCAGCCATGAGCAATGGCATAATATAAAAAAGGAGAGATTCAAAAATGAAAGCGCTTACAAAAAACTATGGACACCTGGCAATCGCAATTCTGATTTTTCTCTTGGTTTCGCTGCTCATTCCTACGGTCAATGGGTTGACATCCGGCGGGGCGGCAGTCATCGGCATCTTTGTCGCGGCTGTCTACATGTGGATAACAATCGGCGTTGGCTGGCCCAGTTTCCTGGTCATTACCGGGCTGTGTTTCGTCGCCGGCACGTTTACCGGGGTCGAAATCTTCGCAAACTCCTTCGGTTCCTTCATGATGCCCCTGATGATCGCGGTTTTGATCCTGAACGACGCGCTCAATCAGGTCGGTATCACCAAACGCATCGCAACATGGTTTATCACGAGAAAAGCCGTGAAAAACCGCCCGTGGGTCTTCATCGGCATGTTCATTCTCGCCGGCATCGTTCTGGAAATGTTCATGGAACTGATTCCTCCGATCATCATCATGCTGGCCATCTGCGACTCCATCTGCAGCGATCTTGGCTATGAACGGGACGACAGCTTCCCCAAAGCGCTCCGCATGGGCATTTTATGGACGTCCGTCGTGGCCTACGGCTCCTCGCCGATAGCGCACAGCATCGTTGTGATCATCCTCAACAACATCGAAAAAGCCACCGGCATTGCAATTTCTTACCTGCAGTATCTCGGCGTCGGCATTCCGTTCGTTCTGCTGTTCTTCGGCGCAACGATGCTCGTTCTGAAGTTTATCGTGCGTCCCGACGTCTCGAAGTTCGTGCACTACGATCTCGAAAAAGTGCAGGGCGAAACCAAACCGCTCGGACTTCGCGGAAAGCTGGTCGTCGCAATTTTCGCTCTGGTTGTGTTCCTCTGGATCTTCCCCAACTTCGGCGGTTACATCTCGTTCCTTGCGCCCGTTGCGAATTTCTTTAAGAGCTTTGCCGGCGCGCTTCCCGCCATCCCCCCGATGATTGGCATTGTGCTTCTCAGCCTCATCCATGCGGAAGGAAAGCCGCTCATCAACTTCAGCGAATCGCTCAACAGGATCAACTGGTCCGCAATCCTGTTTACTGTATGTATCGTGTTGCTGGGATACTGCTTCACCAGCGCGAACACCGGGATTACGCCGTTCCTCCAGAGTATGTTCGCCCCGCTGAGCAGCATGCTTTCGCCCTTTGGAATCGTCGCGGTCGCTCTGGTCATCTGCCTCGCGCTGACGAACTTCATGTCGAACCTTCTGTCGTCCCAGCTCGTGTTCGCCGCGTTCCTGCCGGTGCTGATCGGCATGGTCGGCCCCAGCAGCGCTCTCGTTCTGGTGATGGGCGTCGGCGTCGGCCTGATGGCGAACACCGCATTCCTGACCCCTTCCGCAAACCCCGGCGCGCCGATTATCTTCAGCCAGGGATTGCCTGTTAAGGAAGGGTTGAAGTACGGCTGGATCATGATGCTGATCGGCTACGCGCTGATGATGATCGTGGCCTACCCGCTCGCTTCGTGGATCCTTGGATAACCCTTGAAAAGACGGATGAATATAAACTGACTGGAAAGGATGGTTATAATGGAGAAAGTATATGAGGGGAATCTGGTCGAGATTTATAAAGTGACGCCCGAGATCTATTTCCGCAAGGCGGATCTGCCGACGCGCGGCATGTGCAACAGCATTCTGATCGTCGGAGAAAACAGCGTCGGCGTCGTAGACCCTTCCACGCCGGAAGCGGCGCTGGAAATCCTGCAGGAGATCAAGGCGCTGTTCGATAAGCCGCTGCGCTACGTTTTCATCACACATCACCATGCGGATCATTCGCTGGGACTGCGGGAGTATAAGGACCTCGATCTCACCGTCTTTTGTTCGCATCGCTGCACAAAAGAGATCGTCGGCCTGATCGGCCCGAAATCGGTGGTGGTCGGCGTGCGCGGCATATCCTATGTGCTGGCGGACGGCGTAAAGGTCGAAGTGCGGCCGCTGGAGGATACCTGCCATTCGCACTATGATACGTTCATTCGCTTCCCGGAGCAGAAGATGATCTGCACAGGCGACGCCGTTGCCAATTATCCGGAGATGTATCTCCACCAGTCGAACATTGAGCGCTGGATCGCAACCCTTCGGGAGTATGAAACTGTGAATGACGCCTGGATTCTGCCGGGGCATGGCGACGTGCTGCCATATTCCAGAATGAAGGAAACCGCCGACTATCTCGAGCTGGTGCTGAAGCTTGCCGAGGAGTGCGCTCTGCGCACGCCGGCCGGGCCGACGCCGCCGCATATTGCGCTCGTGCGCAAACTCATGGGCGGAGATCCCCGCGGACTGTACCTGGACATCGGCGCCGAAGAAATCAATAAATACGTCGCCGATTTCCTGAGTCAGGATACGCCGGAGGTCAACGAGCTCAAGGAGAAGGCGCATGGCGACGCCACGCGGGTGCTCCGCACCGCGCTGCGCAGGCTCCGCGCAAACAGGCAAAACTAGCCATGCGCGCGGAAGGAAAACAGTCCCAAATCACGGGATACAGCCATGTTGGCGTCACCGTTTCGAATCTGGAGCGCTCCGCCGCGTTTTACTGCGATTTGCTGGGGTTGAAGGAACTCCGCCGCCGCGTCTTTTCCGAGGCGTTTGTGGCGGAGAGGAACGACCTCTATCAACTGGAAAAAAACATGGCAAATACGGTAACGCTTTGCACGGCGGAAGGACTGGAACTGCTCACGCTGTTTGAGTGGGCGGAACAGAGGCAGGCCGAACCGGTCGTATGGAACCGCCCGGGCATCTCGCACATCGCGTTCAAAGTCGGCGATGTCGATGCGGTTTATGAGCGGTTGCGCGCTGCCGGGGCCAACATCCGCACACCCGTTCGGACGCTCCCGAGCGGGATTCGCCTGATGGTTGTGCATGATCCGGATGGCACCCTGATCGAACTGGCGGAACAGGATTGATCGTCCAAACATCACAGGAGGTTTTGGAAATGAAACTTTACTTGCTATACTGCGGAAAACTCGACCTGCCCAGCAAGCAGGGAAACATCACGCCGCTGCCCGGCGAAGACGGCCCGATCAGCGTGCCCTGCTGGGCATATCTGGTCGAGCACGAAAAAGGCCTGGTGCTGATCGACTGCGGGCAGCACAACACCGCGGTCGCCAAGGTGCGGGAAGAGGACCGAATTGTGAATCGTCTGGCCGAACTTGGCTACACGCCGGACGACGTAAAGTTCGTGGTGCTGACGCACATGCACATCGATCATGCGGCGGATATGGAACTCTTTCCGAATTCCACGTTCGTTGTGCGGCGGGAAGAGCTGCGGCAAGCTTGGTGGCCGGACGTCTGCGATTTCTTGTACAAGTATGACGACTATAAGAACACAAGGAATTTCCGCTACTGCCAGCTCGAGCCGGAAGAGACGTTCGATCTGTTCATGGATGGCACGATCCGCCTGATCGACACGATGGGCCATACGTCCGGACATCAGTCCGTCCTCCTGAAATTGCCCAACACCGGCGACGTCGCGATTTGCGGCGACGCGGGCGCGCTGAAGGAGAGCCTTGACCGGCTGTCGCCCGCGCCGACATGCCCCAACAAACGAAAGGCGATCCATTCGCTTGTCAAGCTGCGGCATCTGCGGGATATCGGGTTCCAAATGATCTACTCGCACGATACGCAGCAGGAAAAAGAGCTGAAACGCAGCCCGGAATACTACGACTGATGCGGGAGGAAGGCTTCCTGCCGAAGCCGAACCGCCGCAAAAGCATCCGCTAATCTGCCCGAAGCATAGGATGCTTCAACCGAATCACAATCCCCATGTGGGCTGGCCCACATGGGGATTGTTGCATTGAATATATAATAGGAAGAAATTGGTAAAAACGTCAACGGCAGCTCATAGCAAGGGCTTGTCGTTCAAACGCGACTTCGAAGCATCGCGTGGATAACTCCGACCGCTCGAATACGGTGAAACGATAGGGAGACAAGAATCCACGAGGCGGTCAAACAACGTAAAATGAAAGTAATTTGACTTGTATTTCAAGTGACGTTGTTGTCTCACCCGGATTGAAGAAAATGGTTTTTGGGAGGCAATCTTGTTATTGCGAATTAGGATTGGGAGAGCATAGCGCAACGAGCGAAGGAATAAACGAATTTATATTTAACAGTTGAGCATCATGATGCAATACAAACGCCCGAAATCAAAGAAACGACAGGTCATATGGAACCGAGACGAACGCCTAAGAACAGTAAATTTCTGTTTAAAGTAGTAATGGTTTTGAATATCAATCGGGTGTTTTTCGGCAATCCATAGTCTCCATCTAGGACATGCAGCGCTTCATGACGATATCGATCGACATACAGTTTATTCGCCTTCCGCGGCGGCTTTTCGCGGATGGATTTCGATGTGGCAATGCTCCCTTTGGATATAGTGCTTGTTGCAAACCGCGGGCGCGGTGTCGTCCGGCAGAAAGATATCCTCGCGAATCAGCATGACCTCTTTGCTGGGGGACATCACGTACTTTCCGGAGATGAAGTTGCCGACCGAGGTGGACGTCACCGATATGCGCGAGTGGTCCGCGCGCGTGTACACCGCGCTCTCGAGCGTGGGCAGAATGGTCGCGGGCTGGTTGAGCTTGATGTCCAGCGGTGCGAGCGCTTCGACGGGAACCAGCGTCAGCGTGTAGGCGACGATCGTTCCGCTGCTGCGATACCAGCGATCGACGGCGATCATCACGGCGGATTCGCGCTGGAAGAGCTCGTTGTTCTGCTCGTTGGGCACTTCGATGCGGAACTCCGTTTCGACATGATCGATCGTTACGTCGCAGCACTGATAGACGGGATGTCCGAGATAGTCGAGCGACCGGTGCGGTTTAGCGCCCTGCCGGATCACGTAGTTACCCTTTCCGTGGTACTTCTGAATCAAGCCGTCTTCCTGCAGAAGCTCGAGTGCCTGCCGCAACGTCATGCGGCTGACACCGAGCTGGGCTGCGAGTTTGGGCTCGGAGGGCAGCCAGGAATCGCCGGGAAACGTTCCGTTGAGCATCATCTTCAGAAGCTGCTCGTATACGCGCACATACGTCAGGTTTTTTTCCTGCGTCAAGTGGCGTAGATCGATTGTGTTTTTCTCGCTGGCGTCCTGCATAAATCCTCGGCTTGTGTGTGGTATTTATATCAATCGTAAATTGTTTTTTGCTAAATTGCAAGGCGAAATCTTGAAGAAGTCACGCTTGTTTGCGCTGCTCGAAACGGTAGATGGTCTCCAGCACGATGCGGATTTCGCGTTCCCAGGCTTCCGCGAGTTTGACGTTTTTCTCGGTGTAGATGACCTCCGCGTTGGTCAGGTTTCCGCTCGTGCCGCAGATGCAGGCCGTGCGTACGCCGCGCAGATGTCCGATGGTGTAGAGCGCGGAGGACTCCATCTCGATATTCATGATCTTGAGCTTGCGGAGCTGGTCGAGAAACTCCGGCGTTTCGCCGTAAAACGCGTCGTCGCTGGAATTGATGCCGACGAACACCGCCTCGCCCGTGGGCCGGCACATTTCGCGCGCCGTCTCGATGAGCTGCCAGGTGAGCTCAAAATCCGGCACGGCGGGGAACGATTCTGGAACGTAAAACCGCGAGGTACCCTCGTTTTTCATCGCCGCGCGGCTGATCATCAAATCGCCGATGCGAATGCGTGGATCGAGCGCCGCGCTGCTGCCGATGCGGATCAGCGCCGTGGCCCCGATGTTGATGAGTTCTTCGGCGGCGATGGCGGCGGAAGGACAGCCCATACCGGTGGAGGTCACGCTGACCTTCACGCCCTTGTAATAGCCGGTAAAGGTCCGGTGCTCGCGGTTGTTGGCCATGAGCTTCGCGTCGTCGAGATATGCCGCGACGATATCGCTTCGCGCGGGATCGCCGGGCAGGAGGACGTATTCTCCGATGTCGCCCGGGGAGAGCGCGATGTGGTACTGTTTTTGCCCTTTTGTGATTTCGCTCTTGTTGAGGATTTCGCTCATGTTTGTGTTCGCTCCTTTTTGTTCGGTTTCTTGATCAACCGTTTATGATGAAATAGACGGCGCGCTTGTTGGCGCGCTACTGTACTTGACTGTGCCGGACCAGATATTCGGAGGCTTCCTGCGCTTCTTTTCGTACTGCGTCGCAGTCCATGGTCAGGATGGTTCGGTCTTTCATCACCCAGTTGCCGTCAACGGCCATGTCCGACACGTCCGCCCCGCAGGCGGCGTATGCAACGGCGGAATAGAGGTTACTCAGCGAGCTTCGGTGCAGCGGGCAGAGACGCGGGCTTTCGGTGTCCAGCGCGATGAAATCCGCGCGTTTTCCCGCCTCCAGACTGCCGATCTGCCGCTCCAGATCGAGCGCGCGTGCGCCCTCGATGGTGCAAAGGCGCACCATCTCCCGCGCGGGAAACAGGGTCGGGTCGCCTTCCGCCTGCTTCTGGATGAGCGCGCCGGTGCGAAGATCCCGCAGCAGATCCATGCTGTTGTTGCTCTGCGCGCCGTCTGTGCCGATGGAAACCTGAATGCCGTGTTCTCGCAGTGTTCGATAGGGCATGATCCCGGAGACGAGTTTGAGATTGCTCACGGGATTGTAGGAGGCATGCACGCCGCGCCGGGCGTAGATGCGCATATCCCGCTCGTCCAGATGGATACTGTGCGCGGCGAGCACGCGGTTTTCCAGCACGCCGAGCCCCTCGAGCCACTGCGTCGGCGTCTTGCCGTAGCGCGCGCGGATCTGATCGTTTTCATCCTGCGTTTCGGAGATGTGCGTATGCAGCAGCACGTCGTGCTTTCTGCAAAAATCTGCAACGCGCCCGAACAGCTCCGGTCCGACGCTGTATGGAGCATGGGGACCGAGGCACGGATAGACGCGCGTCTCTTCCTCGCGCCCGAGCCAGCGCTCCACAAATGCGGTTGCCGCGCCGAAAGTGTCGTCCGTCTCAACGGACGGCTTTTCAAACACCGTTGCGGCGAGCAGGCAGCGAAGCCCGCTTGCGCTCGCGACGGGCGCGATTGCCTCCGCATAGTAAAACTGGTCGGCATAGGTGGTGATTCCGCCGGAGATATACTCCATGCAGGACAGCGCGGTCGCCGCCCTGGCGCGTTCTGCGCTGAGATGCGCCTCCATGGGCCACATCGCCTTGTTCAGCCAGTCCATCAGGCGAAGGTCGTCCGCCTGGTTTTTAAACAGCGAGGAATGCGAGTGCGTGTGCGTGTTGACGAGCCCCGGCAGCACGAGCTTTCCGCCCATGTCCGCCACATCGCCCTCGAGCGGGAGCTCCGCTTCGCTTCCGATGCGGAGGATACGGCCGTTTTGAACGGTCATGCGCCCGCGCGCAAAGAACGTGTCCGCTTCGTCCACGGTCAGGATCGTACAGTTGGTCAGCGTATAGGTGCCAAGAGATTGCATGGCTGCGCCTCCTTAATCGATCAGTTCGCCGGACGCTTCAGGCGCCTTGACTTTGCGGCCTACGCCGATGAGCACGAGCAGGGTCAGCGCATAGGGAACCATCTGCACGAACTGATCGGGAATCGGCAGGCTCAGGTTGATGCGCAGCGCCTGCGCAAACGCAAAAAGCAGGCTCGCAAGGAACGATCCGAGCGGGTTCCACCCGCCGAAGATATTGGCGGCCAGTGCGATGAATCCGCGCCCGGCGACCATGTTGTTGACAAAGAGATTGTTCTGCACAATCGAGAGATACGCGCCCGCCATCCCGCAGAGCATGCCGCAAACGACCACGGCGACATAGCGGTAGACCCGAACGTTGATGCCGACGGTCGCGGCGGCGCGCGGATGGTCGCCGATGGCGCGAAGCCGCAGGCCCGCCTTGGTTCGATACATGAAAAACCAGGCCGCAAAGACGATGATCAGCGTCAGATAGAGAAACGGGGACTGATCCTCGAAGAGCGCGCCGAGAACCGGAATGTTTCTGAGCAGCGGGATGCTCATGGTGCTCAGCTGCGTGACCGACCCGCTGATGCCGTCCGTTCCCCAGACCACGCGGGTGAGCACGACGGTCAGACCGACGGAGAGGATGTTGATGCCGACGCCGCTGACGGTCTGATTCGTTTTGTAGCGGATGCTCAGCACCGCGTGCAGCAGAGCGATCAGCCCGCCGCAGAAGATCGAGAACAGCACGCCGAGCCAGGGGCTGCCCGTCAGATGCGTGCCGAGCACGCCGCCGAACGCGCCGACGAGCATCAT
This sequence comes from Clostridiales bacterium, assembly GCA_012517905.1. GTDB lineage: Bacteria > Bacillota > Clostridia > Christensenellales > CAG-138 > UBA7703. The sequence goes on from JAAYUE010000030.1 coordinate 28,009, forward strand.
GCCCTCCACGCCGAGGTTGATGATGCCGCTGCGCTCGCAGATGGTTGCGCCGACCGCCGCGAGCGTCAGCGGAATCGCAAAGCGCAACGTGGTTAAAACGATGTTAAAGGAGAAGATGTATTGCAGGTTATCCATTCCGTTTGCCTCCTTTGCGCCTCACAAACTGGCTGACGATCTCCGGCGTGGCGACAAAGAGGATGACGAGACCCTGAATCACCATAACCATGTTGGTGGAAACGTTGGCCACATAACTCATCTTCATGGACCCTGCCTCCAGCGCACCGAAGAGCAGCGAGGTGAGCAGTATGCCGAAGGGATTGTTGGAGCCGAGCACCGCCACCGCGATGCCCGTGAAGCCGAATCCGGGCGAAAATCCGTCGATAAACCTGCCGTATTTTCCCAGCACTTCGGTGACGCCCGCAAGCCCGGCCAGCATGCCGCTCAGCGCCATGACGCCGATGGTCGTCGCTGCGATGCTGATGCCCGCCGACGCGGCCGCCTTTGCATTTTCGCCGACGGCGCGGATGTTGAAGCCGAGGCGGGTGGAGCGGAAGAGGAAGAAGATCAGCACGGCAAACGCGATGCCGAGATACAGCGCGGTGGTCAGCTGGGAGCGGGGGATCACCGTTGCAAACAGGTATGTGCTCGAGATCGCTTCGCTCTGCGCGGTCATGCTGTTGGCCGCCTTGAGCGGACCGTTGACCATATAGGAGGCAAAGAGCGAGACGATGTAGTTGACCATGATAGCGACGATGACCTCGTTGATGCGCAGCTTGGCCTTGATGGCGCCGATCAGCGCGCCGACCGCGCCGCCGGCCGCCATGCCCGCGAGAATGGAGGCGGTGAGCACCACCGCGCGCGGCAGGCCGTCGAGCGCGAGCGCGGTGACCGCGCTGGCCAGCGCCGCGAGATACAGCTGACCTTCGCCGCCGATGTTGAACACGCCGCCCTTGCTGGCCACGGCGAACGCAAAGCCGGTGAACATGAGCGGAATGCTCTTGCTGAGCGTGTTGGCGACGGCGTTTGCCGAGCCGAACGCGCCGTTGAGCATTGCGCCAAACGCCTTGAGCGGGTCGTAGCCCGCAATCAGCATGACGATGGTTGCGAGCAGCAGCGACAGCACGACCGCTGCCAGGGAGTAGATCAGCCGCTCGGCAAGCGCGGGTAGCTGCGGTTTAGCGGTTCGTTTCATCTGCCTGCGCCTCCTTTCTGCCCGCCATGAGCAGGCTGATGGATTCGTTGTCAAACGCGCCGGCTTTGCGAACGTCCATCAGCTCGCCCTTATACAGCACGCCGATGGTATCGCTGAGCTGAAAGATATCCGACAGTTCGGCGGAGATGAGCAAGATGGCGGCGCCCTCGCTCCTGAGCCGGATCAGGACGTTGTGGACATATTTGATCGCGCCGATATCGAGGCCGCGAACTGGCTGGCAGGCGAGCACGAACTGCGGCTGCTTGCTCACCTCGCGCGCGAGGACGAATTTCTGCTGGTTACCGCCGGACAGCGAGCCGGCGCTCTGCTGGGCGCTGACCGCGCGCACGTCGAATTCCCGCATCATGCGCAGCGTGTTTTCCCGCAGCGCTTTTTTCTGAATCAGACCGCGCCGGACGTACTGCGGGTCGTATTGGTTGCCGAGCAGAAAGTTTTCCTGCAGGGAAACGTGCGAAAGCAGCGCCTGCTTCAACCGGTCGGAGGGGATATAGGCAAAGCGGAGCTTGCGCCGCGCCCGCAGCGAGAGCTCCAGCAGGTTCGTCTTCTGGTAGAAGATGCGTCCGCCCTTTGTGCGGGTCAGGCCCATGATGATCTCTTCCAGCTGCTGCTGGCCGTTTCCCTCTACGCCGGCGATGCCGAAGATCTCCCCTGCGTGCACTTCGAAGGACACCGTGGACTGCGCGTTTTGCAGCAGGCGGACGTCCTCCACGCGGAGGACGACGTCCCCCTGCGCGCGCGCGGGCTTCTCTATTTCAAAGACGACGTCGTGGCCGACCATGAGCCGCGCGAGCTGTTCCGGCGTGGCGGAGGCCGCGCTGAGCAGCGCAACCGATTTTCCGCCGCGCAGAATGGTGATCCGGTCTGCGACGTCGAGCGTTTCTTTCAGTTTATGCGTGATGAAAATGATGGTTTTGCCCTGCGTTCGCATATCCCTGAGGATGGAAAGCAGCTGCTCCGCCTCGATCGGCGTGAGCACGGCGGTGGGTTCGTCGAGAATGATGATGTTTGCGCCGCGGTACAGCGTTTTGAGAATTTCGACGCGCTGCTTCATGCCCACCGAAAGGTCGCTAACGGGCGCGTCGAGGTCGATGTTGAAATGATACTGGTCCGAAAGCGCCTGCACGCGTGCGCGGGCCTGCTTCCGGTCGATGACGACTTTCCCCGGCTCGTTGCCGAGGATGATGTTTTCCAGACAGGTGAGGTGGTTAACCAGCATGAAGTGCTGGTGCACCATGCCGATGCCAAGCTGGTAGGCAAGCCGCGGCGTCAGGGCGGAAATCGGCTGTCCGTCGATCTCCACGCAGCCCTCCTCGGGGCAGAGCAGCCCGAAGAGCACGTTCATCAGCGTGGACTTTCCCGCGCCGTTTTCACCGAGCAGGCAGTGTATTTCGCCTTGCTCCACCTGAAAATCGATGTGGTCGTTTGCGGTCATCGCGCCGAAGCGCTTCGTAATCCCGCGCATGTTTACCGCCAGCAAATGGGGACACCTCGTTTCCGTTTTGTATGGTGGGAACCTTCCTGTGCGGACGTGTTCCCGGGGAGGGTGAGCTTTCGCTTCGCCCTCCCCGGATGTTTCATTCTATCACTTGTCCGGCTTGAATACCGGCTTTTTTAGTTGGCGTTCGCCGCGAGGAACGGGTCGACCTCCTCGAGCGTGGTCGGGATGACGAGGGAGCCGTCCGCGATCTTCTGGCGCAGATCTTCGACGATGGCGACGTCCGCGTCGCTGACCTTGATGTTGCTGCCTTCGAGGGTATAGCCTACGCCGTCGTCCTTGACGCCGAGAACCGTCGTGGTACCGACCGCGAGGTTGCCGTCCACACAGGCTGCCTTGACGATTTCAAACGCGGCGGTGTCCACGCGCTTGAGCATGCTCGCGACGATGTGGTCCGGATCGAGGATGTTCTGGTTGGAGTTGACGCCGATGGCGATGAAGTTCTGCTCCGCAGCCGCCTGGAAGACGCCGAGGCCGGAGCCGCCCGCCGCATGATAGATGATGTCCGCGCCCTTGGAGAACTGCGTGAGCGCGATTTCTTTTGCCGTGGTGGTGTCGCTGAAGGGGTTGTTGCCGCCGACATAGTCGGTCAGAACGTTCACGGCCGGGTTGACGAACTTCGCGCCCGCCTGGAATCCGGCGTTGAACTTGACCAGCAGCGGGATTTCCATTGCGGCGATGAAGCCGAGCGTGTTGTTGTCCGCCACGCCGTAGGCGGCCGCGTTCTTCTTCATGAGCCCGGCGAGAGCGCCGACGAGGAAGGATCCTTCTTCTTCTTTGCAGGTGTAGTTGGCGATGTTGTCGCCCTGCACTTCGCCGTCGATGATGGCAAACTGCTGATCCGGGAACTCGGGCGCAACCTTGGTGAGCGGATCGACCTGGTCGAATCCGACGCAGACGATGACGCTGTACTGGCCGGAGCTCGCCATATCGCGCATGATGAGCTCGAATTCCGAAATTTGCTTCGGCTCGGCATAGTCGAACGAGATGCCAAGGTCGCTTTCCGCCTTCTTCATGCCGGAATAGACAAGGTCGTTGTAAGACTGGTCGCGGAGACCGCCGACGCCGAGGATGCAGGCTGCCTTTTTCGCGCTGTCGCCGGCCGCGGGCGTGGTTGCCGCGCCGGGAGCGGCGCAGGCGGTGGCCATGCTGCAAACAAGCAGTACGGCAAGAACCGTTGCAATGAGCTTCTTCATGATCTTTCCTCCATAAAAATGTGAAGTGTATCCGATGCGGGCGGCGAAGTATAATGAAACGAAGCTGATAGACGAATCGCAGGGCTGAAGCTCGGAAATTATACAGGATGACCGCGCCGCGCTGGACTTGTCTAAAATATAGCAGTTGTACAATCGTCCGTCAACTATAAAAAAGCGAAAATCGCTGGAATTTTGAAATATTTCGGTCAAAATATGCTTGAAACTGTTGCAATAAGTTGTATACTTGTATAAGAAAAGCGCACAGAAAACAGCATCCCATCAAATCACCGTTCAGAAAGGGCAAATTCCATGAGTCTACAGCAGGAGATCTATGAAAGCACGATGCGCATTGCGACCGATACGTCTTTGACGCACGAGCAGGCCATGATGAACTTGTCTAAAATTCCGGGGCAGTTCGTATACGGATTCACTCCGCCGGAGGGGTACGACCGGCTGCTGGCGTCGGGGGTACTCTCCGACCTTGGCGAAGGATATGCGCCGATCTGCCCGCGCTATCTGCTGCCGGATTACGAACTCTTTCTGGAGAAAGGGTGCAGGTTTTTGCGCATCGACCCGCCCAAGGACCTGTTCGAGGCGATCGAAGCGCTGAAGATGTTTTACCGGCATGTTCCGTCCATCACGAATTTTCCCGTGTATCTCGGCAGGCTGGACCGCCTGCTGCAGCCGTTTATTCGGGACGAGGAGCAGGCCCGCTATCTGATCCGGCACTTTCTCACGTTTCTGGACCGAACGATTTCCGATTCGTATGCGCACGCGAACATCGGACCGGAGGCGACGCTCGCCGGAGAGATCCTGCTGGACTGCGACTATGAACTGCAGAATGCGACGCCGAGCATCACGCTGCTGTACGATCCGGAGATTACGCCGGATGCGTTCGCCGCGCGCTGCGCGCGAAACGATCTTGCCTGCGCCAAGCCGAGCTTTGCAAACGATAGGGTATACCGGCAGGCGTACCGCGTGCCGTACGGCGTCGCGAGCTGCTACAATGTGCTGCCTGTCGGCGGCGGTGCGTTCACGCTCGCGCGGCTGAACCTCAAGGCCGCGGCGGATCAGGCAAAGGACATCGAGGATTTGCTCGAGCGCGTCCTGCCGGAGGCGGTGCGCTTAAACTGCGCGTTCATGGATGCAAAAATAGCGTTCCTAATCGAAAAAAGCCTCTTTTTCAAAGCCAACTTTCTCGTGCAGGAAGGGTTTTTGCGCCTCGATCGCTTCACCGGCATGTTCGGCGTCGTCGGCCTCGCGGAGTGCGTCAATCGACTGGAAGCGCTGTCCGGCCGCGCCGACCTTCGCTATGGACACAGCGGGGAGGCGGATGCGCTTGCGCACCGCGTGATGCGGCGGCTGACGGAGCTGGTGAACGCCTATCAAAGCCCGTATTGCGCGGTCAGCGGCGGACGCTTTTCCCTGCACGCGCAGGTCGGGCTCGACACCGACATCGGCGTGAGTTCCGGCGCGCGCATCCCGATCGGGGACGAGATCGCGCTGTATGAGCATCTGCGCCACGCCGGGCAGTTTCATCCCTATTTTCACTCCGGCGTGGGCGATATTTTTCCGTTTGAGGTCACGGCAAAGAAAAATCCCGAAAGCCTTGTGGATATCGTCAAGGGCGCGTTTTCCGTCGGCATGCGGTATTTTTCCGCGTATGCCGACGACAGCGACGTGATCCGCATCACGGGGTATCTCGTGAAAAAGTCGGATATCGAAAAACTGGCGCGCGGCGAGGCGGTGCAGCAGGACAACGTGATCTGGGGGCTTGGCGAGGTGCGCAACAGCCATATCCTCGAGCGCAAGGTTCGCTCGCTGTGAGCGCCGCGCCCGTCAACCGCATCATTCCATACAGCAGCGTGGACGGCCCCGGAAACCGAACGGTGTTCTTCTTTCAGGGCTGCAACTTCAACTGCGGCTACTGTCATAATCCGGAAACGATCGGTTTATGCAGCAACTGCGGCGCGTGCGTTTCCGTCTGCCCGACCGGTGCGATTCGGATGGAGGACGGCGTTGTGCGCTATCGCCGGGAGGTTTGCTGCGGCTGCGACGCGTGCCTTTGCGCCTGCCCGAGGAGCGCTTCGCCGAAAGTGGACTGGATGGAGCCGGAGGAGGGGATCGAGCTGCTTCGGCAGTATCGTCCGTTCATCCGCGGGGTTACCGTATCCGGCGGGGAATGTACGCTGCGCCGCGCGTTTGTCATCCGGCTGTTCGAGGGCGCCAAAGAGATGGGCCTCCATACGCTCATGGACTCCAACGGAAACTATGATTTTTCGGCGGACGAACCGTTGCTGCGCGTTTGCGACGGCGTGATGCTGGATGTCAAGTGCGTAAACGCCAAAGCGCACCGCGCGCTGACCGGGCGGGAGAACGACCTCGTGCTGAAAAGTTTGTCGTTTCTCGCCTCCGCGGGAAAGCTGGAGGAAGTGCGCACCGTCGTCGTTCCCGATCTGCTGCCAAACGAGGATACCGTGCGCCGCGTTTGCGAAAAACTGTCGCCGCATTGGCGGCAAGGCGCGCGGATCGGCTATAAACTCATCCGCTTCCGTCCGCTCGGCGTGCGGGCAAACTATCGTTCCGTCGCCGTGCCGGACATGCAGACGATGGACGCGCTCAGCCGGATTGCGCTGGACGCGGGGTGCCCTCGGGTCCTCGTCGTCTAGCCTCGGTTTCCCATAGGGGGTTTTGATCGGGGACATTGCTTATAAAACGAACAACCGGAACAACAAAAGCCCTGTCCAATTTCAATTGGACAGGGCTTTTCTGCCGGGCCGATTCGGCGGGACAGGAAAGATAAAAAGCGAACGCCCTCTTTTTGGTAATGCCTACATTTACTTTTCAGGGCTACTTGACGGATACTGGAATAGTGCCGACCGGCTGTCCGCCTGCGCCGTTATTCCAGAATGCGTTAGTTGAGGAGAATCCAATCCGGAATGCTGGGGGAATTGCTCTTCTCCAGATTTCGATAGTAATTATCGCGGAACGCATTGTACACCTGAATGCAGGACATGCTGGAAATCAGCGAAGCGATCTCGTCGATGGACCCCGGCGAATCGGAGGCGATCCACTTTTGAATCAGGTTCAGCGCGGCCTGCCGGTGATACCGGATATAGACGTTGTAGTACAGCTCGACGTCTTCGGGAGGACCGTTCAACGTCTTGGCGACCAGTTCTTCGGTCTTTCCGTAATTTTCGATCTCCGCGCGGTAGACGAGGTCGGTCAGGCCGTTTTTGTAGAGAAGCGCAAAGAACTCTTTGTGCTGCAGATAGACGCCGATGCTGCGCTTCCAGTTCAGAAACTGCGTTTTGACTTCGGCGACAAGGCTGACCTCCGCAGCCTCCTCGCCGATTTCCTGCACCTTCTCATACAGAATCGCTTCCTTGGAAGAATAGTGCGAATAAAAGGCGGAGCGGGAAAGGTCCGCTTCCTTCACGATGTCGCGGATGCTGATTTTATGAAAGGGCTTTTCCTTCATGAGCTGAATCAAAGCGTCCGAAAGCAATTTCTTTGTGCGCCGCACCTGTGGATTGTTTGACATGTACAATTGACCCTCACAATAAGTAGTGTGTGTGTATAGTATTATACTATTTCATCCAGAATAGTATAGATTATCGGTCAAAAATGCAAGCAAGTCCGACAAAATAACGCGATAAAATGTGAAAAATCAGACAGATTTGCCGGAGTGTATTATTTGCGCGAGCGTCTTGAAATCCATATTTGGCTATGATATAAAGAGTGTGTAAGAACAAGTGTACTGAATAAGACACATGTCATTTATGCAAGAACATCCCTGTCCTCCCAGAGTTCAGACCCCCTGAAACGGCGAATCAATCCCTGTTTAGAAGAGTTTTTGCAGGAATCCCTGCATAAAATGCAATTCATGAAAAGCGCGGCCACAATCTCAATGCGCGCACCCATTCGCAGCCATGATCCGAAGCATCCTGAAAAGAACCCCTGTTTGATCCGATTCCATATCCCAGCGACCCAACCGGCAGCGGATCGGTTGATGAACCGGCCCTGATACGCGCAGTCTTGTCCCGATCCAGACAAATCCCGGCGGGTTCGGCGCGGTCCGGCATCCCTCGCGACCGCTTTTCCGACATCATGTCATAGTTTTTTGGAGGCAGTGCAATGAAAAAAAACATCCTGCGGCAGGCAGTCGACGGCGAAGACGTATTCGGCGTGTATTTAAGCATTCCCAGCCCGACCATGGTGGAAATCTGCAAGTTCGCCGGGTTCGACTACGTGCGGCTGGACATGGAGCATTCCCTGTACAGCCCGTCTGAAATCAGGGAGTGCCTGCGCACGGCGCATGCGCTGGAACTGCCCGCCTGGGTGCGCGTCAGCAGCCTGAGCAACATCACCGCATTGCTGGATATGGGGGCGACGGGCATCATCGTTCCCGACATCAAGAGCAAAAAGCAGGTGAAAGAGGCCGTGGAGATGGTCAAATACGCTCCGGTCGGCGCCCGCGGCATGATGCCCAGCGGCCGGACGCTGCGGTTTGGTCTCGACCCCATCGCGCCCGTGATCGAAACGGCGAACGACGAGATTTGCCTCGTCGTGCAGATCGAATCCCTGGAGGCGCTGAACGACATCGACGAAATCCTTTCCGTCGAAGGGCTGGATATGGTCTCCATGGGCAAGCAGGATATGTCCCAGTCTCTCGGCATCGCCGGACAGGGCGGACACCCGCGCGTGGTCGAGGCGGAGAATCTGCAGATTCAAAAGACGATCGCCGCCGGGAAATATCCCGCGCCGCTGGTCACCAGCCTTGCGAGGATGAAGGCGTTTCGCGAGATGGGCGTGCATAACTTTACCATCGGCTACGACGTTGCGCTGATGATCGGCGCCTTTTCGGACTTACTAAAGAAGCACAAGGAGTGCTGATTCGCTTCGAACCGGTTCAACCGGGCAATCCGGTTATTTGAAAGGAGTTTGTTTATCATGGATAGAGAAGAATTGCGGCAGGCGTTTTCGAAAATCTCCACCGGAGACATCGCGGACGCACTGGTAGCGGTCGGTATCATGCCCCGCACGATCATCGGACTGCATTCCGTCGTCCCAACCCAGCAGCCCAGCGCGGGGTATGCCGTTACCATCCAGCAGATGGTCCGAAGCGTCAACCGCACCGAGCCCGCTCTTGCGACGCATGGAAAGGTCATCGACGGCATGCTCAAAGCGGGGGAAGTCCTTGTCATCGACGTCGGCGGCCGCATGGACGTCTGCACCGGCGGCGCGCTGCTTTCTCTGCGGGCGAAGATGCTCGGCGCGCAGGGGTTCATCGTCAACGGCTGCATGCGTGATCTGGACGACATCGCCGAGGTCGGGTTTCCGGTCTATCTCAAGGGCGGCTGCCCGATCAAGAGCTCTCCCATGCTGGAAACGGTCGGCGTCAATATCCCCGTTCAGATCGGGGACACGCAGGTTTGCCCGGGCGACCTGATCGTGATGGACCGGACCGGCATCATTCTCGTGCCCTCCGGACGGCTGCAGGAGGTCTATGACATGGCCCTTAAAGTGCAGGCGCGCGAGGACCATCACATGGAGTTTGTGGCAAAGGGCGGCACGATTGCCGATGCGCTGAAGGCGTAACGGTTCGTCCTTGCATTCAGGTTTTTAAACAGGTTTCTAAGGGTTCGCCGCTCGGTGGAACGAGACGGTGCCTGCGGGGCAGAAGGGTACCCCCGTATGCGACAAATGCGGTCGAGTTCGAGCGAGTATGGAAACCCATTGAAAAAACAAATAAAACGGGAGGAAGAAAATGAAAAAACTACTTGCTTTGCTTATGTGTGTTGCGATCACGCTCAGCTTCGCGGCATGCGCCAACTCCACGACACCGGCAGCTACGGCTGCGGACACGCAACCCGCCACGACGGACGCTGCGACCACGACCACCGAAGAAGCGGCCACAGAAGAAGTCGAATGGCCGACGCAGGCAATCACCGTCCTTGAGCCCTATGCCGCCGGCAGCACGTCCGATCTGTGCCAGCGCCTGATCTGCTCCATGATGGAAAAAGATCTTGGCGTACCGATGGTCGTGAAAAACGTCGTCGGCGCGGACGGCGCAACCTGCTACACCGAGCTGAAGAACTCCAAACCCGACGGCTACACCCTTGGCCACGTGCAGCACTCCGGTCTGTGCATCGGCGTGTTCCTCAACGATCTGTCCTACTCCGCCGAAGATTTCTACTATTTCGGCTCCACCTCCCCCTTTGACCATTGCGTCAGCGTCGCCGCCAGCTCCGATATCTACACGCTGGACGATCTGATGGCATGGGCTGCGGATCAGGATCAGGTTGTGGTCGCGTACTCCGGCTACGTCAACGTCTTCAACGCCATGAACCTCTTCCGGGTCAAGGGCCTGGAAGACAAGATCGTCTGCATCGCGTACGACGACAACCCGGCGCAGGCCGTTGTCTCCGGCGACTGCGACGTTTGCGTCTGGCAGAAGGCCGGCACCCGTTCCACTGCGGAGTCCGGCAACCTGCGCATCATTGCCGCCCTGGCAACCGAGCGCTGGGCGGACATCCCGGATGTCCCGACCGCCCGCGAGCAGGGATATGACGTCCTCTCCATCGGGCACGCGTACTTTGCGGCGCCCATCGACACCCCCGACTACATCAAAGAGAAGCTGCAGGCTTCGTTTGACAAGTGCATTGCCAGCCCCGAATATCAGGAGCAGATGGCTGCCATGGGTTGGACCAACTACTACCTCAACCATGACGAAGCGACCGCGTACATCTACGAACAGCGCGAAGTTGCGAAGGAATATCTCACCGAGCTCGGGTTGATCAACAACTGAGTTCAACCGGATATTCGCGCACGAGGAACTGTGCAGGGGCGGGCTTGCCCGCCCCTGTAACCCCGAATTTGAGGTGTACACATGAATAAGTTGCTGCAAAAGCTCAAAGAAAACGATTATATCATAAAAGTTTCGGCGCATAAGGCGGCGCTCATCTTTTCCGGCCTGATTGCGGTTGCAAACCTGTTGTTCTATTTCGTACTCACGCCCAGGTGGGTCTCCGGCAGTTCTCAGTTTGGCCCAAGCCCGCAAATGGTGCCCAATCTTCTGACGATCGGCATGTTTATCTGCGCGGTTGTCGTTTTCGTTACGGAACTGCGCGCAGTGCTCAAGATGAAGAAGGATAAGGCGGCTGCAGAGGAAAAGGCGAAGACGGCGGCGGAAAAGAAAAGCAAAGCGCAGATGAAGGAAACGGCCGCAGCGGAAAGTGAACCCAAAAGCGATACGGTCGCAGACGAATCCGCCGCAGCGAAGACGGAAGAGGAAGCTTGCGAGGACGTAGAGGAAAATTTCTTCGAAGAACTCCTGGAGGCTGCCAAGTCCGATTCCGTGACGTTGGATCTGCGCGGCGTCGTATACATTCTGGCGGTGGCCGCTTCGGCGCTGTTCTATGTGTTCTGTTCCGATTATCTGGGCTTTATTTTGACAATCGGCATCATCATGGTCGGGTTGATGCTTCTTTATGGCGTGCGAAAGCCGCTGACGATCATCATTACGACGCTCGTAATGTCCGTTGGCATCTACTTCGCCTTTACGAAGCTCCTGGGTCTGGTGCTGCCTGTGGGCGTGCCCCTGCCGATGATCGCCAAGCTGTTTACCGGATGGTTTCGCGCCTGACAGAAAAGCACTTTTATATGGAAGCGCGAGCGGCGCGGCGCTATGCAAGGCGCCGGGCGTGACTGGTTACAGTGTTCCGCCGCGTGCGCCAAATCTGCGCTTGTCGCCGATTCGGTCCGCGTGAACATGACGCTCGTTTCCATATGCTTGGGGCGATGATCTACTTTGCCATGAGAAATGGTGTCTTGTCGGTCGGGTTTCGTGTTTTTCTCATGGCGAAAGGGCTTTAAGAAACGGAGAAGGATTAAAGTGGAAGTACTTCAAAACCTGCTGTTGGGTTTCATCAACAACTTTAACGGCATCAATTTTGTCTATCTGGTCGGAGGCGTCATCATCGGCGTCATCCTCGGCGCAATTCCGGGGTTGACGTGCGGCACGGCGATCGCCCTGATCATCCCCATGTCGTACTACATGGATACGGCGTCAGCGATGGTCCTGCTGCTGTCCATCTTCGTCGGCGGCATCTACGGCGGTTCCATTTCCGCCATCCTGCTCGGCACGCCCGGCACGCCCGCCGCGGCCGCGACCAGCATGGACGGGTATCCCATGGCGAAGCAGGGAAAGAGCGGAAAAGCACTGGAAGCTGCGCTGATCGCGTCCGCTCTGGGCACGGTGTTCAGCGCCATCATCCTCATCTTCTTCACCGAGCCGCTCGCAAAACTTGCCATGAAGTTCGGGTCGAAGGAATATGCAATATTGATTTTAGTGGCGCTCTCCATGGTCGGCTCCATCTGCGGCAAGAGCTTTGCCCGCGGCATGCTGTCCGCATTTCTCGGCCTGTGGTTTTCCACCATCGGCATGGACCCGCTGATCTATGCGAGCCGCTACAGCTTTGGCAACGCGTATCTGCTCAGCGGATTCGATATGGTCGTCGTCATGATCGGCCTGCTCGCGGTTTCCGAGCTGCTCGTTCAGGTCGAGGCGCTGCATCAGAAGACCAAAGATAACATCGACCGGTGCCTGCTGCCGCCGCCGCAAACGAAGGATGACACGAGATACACCTGGAAGGACCAGAAAAAGACGGCCTTCACCACGCTGCGCGGGTGCGTCATCGGCTGCATCGTCGGCATCCTGCCGGCGATGGGCTCCGCCGTCGCTTCCTATATGTCGTATGACTACGCAAAACGCGGCAGCAAAGATCCCTGCTCCTTCGGCAAAGGCAACGTCGAGGGCGTCGTCGCCTCCGAGTCGGCGAACAACGCCGTCTGCGCCGCCGCGATGATCCCGCTGCTCTCCTTCGGCATTCCGGGCGACGCCACCACGGCGATGCTGCTGGGCGTATTCATCATGCGCGGCTTCTACCCCGGCCCGACGCTGTTTACGAAGCAGCCGCTGCTGATCTATACGATCTATGCCGCGTTTATCGCGGCGGCGATCGTGATGGTCATCATCATGAAGCTGTCCATGCCGCTGTTTGTCAAGGCCTGCAAGGCGAAGATGAACATCATCATTCCCTGCGTCGTTGCGGCCTGTATCATCGGCTCCTATGTTTCCCGCGGAAACATCATGGACCCGTTGGTCATGATGTTCTTCGCCCTCATCGGATGGCTGTTCAGCAAGTTTGGATTCCCGGCAACGCCGATGCTGGTTGGCTATATTCTCGGAAAGCAGTTTGAAACGTATCTTCGCCAGGCGCTGATGACCGCCGGAAAACTCGGATACGGGGTCTTCTTCTCCTCTACCATCTGCTGGATTCTGTGGGCGCTGCTCGCAATCTCCATCTTCAGCATCGTTCGCTCCAAGCGCCGCAGCAAGATGATGCAACTGAGCGCGGAATGATCGGCGCTTTTCACCGAACGACCATCTATATTGATTAACAATCGACAGGAGAACGAACATGAACCATTGGGAAGTATTGAAAACGCAGGACACAGAGCTGAACGATAAAATTCAGGCCTGGAGAGCCCACATCAACGACAAGAACGATCTGGATCGCAAGTATAAGGAACTGCTGATGGTTTCCATGAGCTGCGTGCGTCTGTTCCGCGACGGTGTGTTGAGCCACGGACAGTTTGCGCTGGATTACGGCGCGACCCCCACGGAGCTCTTCGCAGCGGTCGAGCAGGCGATCTTTATCGGCGGTATTCCGGCGTTCAAAACCGGCGCGGAGTGCTTTTTTGAGATTTGTCCGGACGCCGTGATCGGCGAAAAGAAATAAGTTCGAGCTCCGGCGCAGACACGCTTTGCCGGTCTGCGCCGGAGGACCGGATCAGTGGAGGAGAGAATACCATGAATCAACCTTCGGCTTACCATTGGGAACTGATGGAGGAAATGAACCCCGAGCAGCGCGTCAAGTGGAATGAATTCTGCAGCCTTGTCAACGTCAACGACTGTCTGCCCGCGAAGTACAAGGAATTGATCGTCTGCGGCATGGCGTATGTATTGCATTGCAAGCCCGCCACCATCACCCACACGATGTATGCCATGGAAAAATATGGCGCAACCAGGGAAGAAGTCTTCAGCGTGCTCGGGCTGGCCATGATGATGGGCGGTGCGCCCGCCTATCGCGACGCCTGTCTGAATCTGGAAGAGTACCTCAAGACCAAATAGCGCTGATGTCAGGTTTGAATTGGTTGACCATCGCCATTTCATGCGTCGTACCAATCCAATGTTGGCGAACGAACGATAAAATTCGTGCCTTGCAATCATCATTTCACGGGAGGAAGAAAACACAATGAAATTCGCATTCAATGCGAGCGATCCGAAATTCTACGACCTGATCGACGTAGAAGCAGAGTTTGAGTCCTGCTCCACCGGCCATTCCGTCACGGAAGGCATCATCTGGTGGCCGCAGAAGAATTGTCTGGTCTTTTCCGACATGGCGGCCGGCAAGGTGTACACATGGAACCCCGAAACCTTTGAGACCAAAATCATCAAACAGCCCAGCAACATCACCAACGGCAACTTCATCGACCGCGACGGCAATCTGGTCTCCGTCGAGCATGCGACCAACCGCGTCGTCCGCTGGGAACCCGACGGCCGCTGGATGCGGACGCTTGCGGACAGCTATGAGGGCCGCGCGCTCAACAGCCCGAACGACATCATCGTCGACCGGAAGGGACGCATCTGGTTTTCAGATCCGACGTACGGCCATATCAGCGCCGTCGCGGGCATCCAGCGCCCCTGCGAACTGGACTTCCAGGGCGTCTACTGCATCGACACCGACGGCAGGCTGATCCTTGCCAACAAGGACTTCACGCAGCCCAACGGCCTCTGCGTTGAAATCGGCGAAGAAACCATGCTGGTCAACGATACCGGCAGAAACAACATCCGCCGCTATAAAATTGAAGACGACTGCACGCTCAGCGGCGGCGAACTCGTCTGCGAAGTGCCAACGCCGGACGGCACCAAGATCGATAAGGACGGAAACATCTACACGACCTACAATATCGGTTCCGGCGTCACCATCTTCGATAAAGCCGGCAAAAAGCTCGGCGAAGTCAACGTGCCCGGCAACTGCCGCAATTTCTGCTTCGGCGGCCCGAATCTGGATTATCTGTATTTTGCATGCAACGTCATCTATCGCCTGAAGATCAAGACGCAGGGATACGACGTGTATCGGTAAGCGTTGCGCACAGCGCTATTAGGGGGTCGCGCGAAGGGGACGTAGGGAGAAGATTTACGCCCTCTTCGCGCGTATCGCCATATTGCGTCGACAATTGACGGGGAAAGACGCGCGGTGTTTGACTTTGATTTCCCCGATTTCTGGAACGATACATCCTGGCGGTTCGGCTTCAGTGCGCGCGTTTGGGGCCGGATCCGCGTTTTCAGAAAGGAATGGAAGATATGAATAAGATTATGAATCGGCCGGACAGTTTCGTCGACGAAAGCCTGTCCGGCATCGTCCTTGCGCATGGCGACGCGCTGAAGTTTGCTCAAGGGGATCATCGCTCCGTCGTCCGCGCGGATGCGCCCGTCGCCGGCAAGGTCGCGATTGTGACCGGCGGCGGTTACGGCCATCTGCCCGTATTTCTGGGCTATGTCGGCAAGGGTTTTTGCGACGGCGTCGCGGTCGGCAATGTGTTTACGTCCCCGAGCTGCGACGCGATTGTCGACGCCGCCAGAGCGGCCAACGGCGGCGCGGGCGTGCTGTTTCTGTTTGGAAACTATATGGGCGATACCATGAATTTTGAGATGGCGGCCGAGTTGCTGGACATGGACGACATCCCCACCGCGATCGTGAAGGCGGCGGACGATATTGCGTCCGCGCCGCGGGCGACGTTTCAGGACCGCCGCGGCGTCGGCGGCATTTTCTTTCCTTATAAACTTGCCGGCGCAAAGGCGGAGCGCATGGCGTCGCTGGACGAAGTGCGCGGCATCGCCGAATCGGTCTGCGCCAACGTTGCGACGCTGGGATTTTCAATGTCCTCGTGCCAGCTCCCCGGCATGCCGAAGCCGATATTTGAAATCAGCGCGACGGAGATGGAGCTTGGCATGGGCATCCACGGCGAACCCGGCGTGGAGCGCACAACGATGAAGTCGTCCGCGGAGCTGGCCGAAATCCTCTCGGAAAAACTCTGCGCCGATTTGGCGGTAAAAGAAGGGGACGAGGTCGCCGTGCTGGTCAACAGCCTCGGCGCAACCTCGAAGGAAGAGCTCTATATCCTCTATAACGACTTTCATGCATGCCTCGAGCGACGGCAGATCCGCGTCGAAAAGGTCTTCGTCGGGGAGTATGCAACGTCGCTTGAAATGCTTGGCGCGTCGGTCTCCCTACTGAAGCTGAACGAGGAATTCAAGCAGCTGCTGTCCGACAGCGCCTGCACGCCGTTTGTCAGGGTTTGACGGGAGGGGTTCCATGTATCAAATCGACGATGTCAAAGGGGCGATCAATCGGGTGGCGCAGGCCATCCGCGAACACCGGGACTATCTGGGCGAACTGGACGGGAAATCGGGCGACGGCGACCTCGGACTCAGCATGGAAAACGCGTTTGACGCGGTGCAAAGCACCGCGGACGAGTATGCCGGATCGTCCATAGCCGAACTGCTGACAAAAGCCGCCATGAACTGCAACAGGGCGGCGCCCTCGACGATGGGCACGCTGATGTCCGCGGGGATTCTGTCGGTTGCCAAGGCAGCAAAGGGCAAGGATGCGTTTTCGGACGAGGATGTCGTGGGCCTGCCGCGCGCGTTTGCGGAGGCGATCATGGCGCGCGGCAAGGCAAAGCTGGGCGACAAGACCATACTGGACGCGCTGCTGCCGCTGGCGGACACGCTGGAAGCGGAGTTTGCGAAAAACCGGCCGCTGAAGGAAGCCTTTGCCGCGGCGGCGCAAACGGCGAAGACTGCTGCGGAAGCGACGGCGGGCATGCGCGCGGCGATCGGCCGGGCAAAATGGCTGGGAGAGCGCGCCGCCGAATATCCGGACGGAGGGGCCATTCTCTGCGCGGTGATCGCCGAGACGCTCGCGCAATAGCGGACGAACCGCCGCGGGTTCGCGGCCGGCAAGCCGATAAAAGCACTCTTTCGCCGCACGAAGCGCGCATTAAGAACATCATTGCAGGAGGGCAAATGAACGATTTTACTTTTTTGAGCCCCACGCGGCTGATTGTCGGCCGAAAGGCGGAGGAGCGGACCGGCGAATGGATCAAGGCATACGGCGGGCATAAGGCGCTTGTCCATCACGACAGCATGTACTGCAAAACGAGCGGCCTTGTCGATAAAATCATCGATACGATCCACGCGGCGGGCGTCGAAACCGTCGAACTCGGCGGCGTTGTCCCCAATCCGCATCTGGACCTGGTGTATCAGGGCATCGAACTGTGCAGAAGGGAAAACGTGGACTTTGTGCTTGCCATCGGCGGAGGCAGCGTGATCGATTCCGCAAAGGCGATCGCCATGGGCCTCAAGTACGACGGCGACGTCTGGGATCTGTTTGTGGAGGACAACGGCGTCACGCGCGGCGTCGAGACGGAGCCCTGCGTGCCCGTCGGCGTCGTGTTGACGATCGCCGCGACGGGAAGTGAGAGCTCGAACAGCTGCGTGATCACCAAGGTGGACGAACAGCTCAAACGCTTCTGCGACAACGATTTGCACCGGCCGGTGTTCGCAATTGAGGATCCGGAGCTCACGATGTCCCTGCCGAAATTCCAGACCGCCTGCGGCGTTATCGACATCATGTCGCACTCGATGGAGCGCTATTTCACCAATGTGCCGACCGGAAACGAGCTGACCGACCGTCTGTGCGAGGCGATTTTTCTGACCTGCATGGACTGCGGCCGCACGCTGATGGACGATCCGAACAACTACGACGCGCGCGCCAACGTCATGGTCGCGTCCTCGCTGTCCCATAACGGACTGACGGGCATTGGGCGCAACAACAGCGGCGACTGGAGCTCCCATTTCATCGAGCATGAGCTCTCTGGTGAATACGACGTGACCCACGGGGCGGGCCTTGCGGTCATCACGCCGGCCTGGATGAAATATGTCTATCGGGACAATATGCCGATGTTTCTGAAATGGGCCACGCGCGTCATGGGCGTTTCCCACGACTACTGTAACCCTGAGCTGACGGTGCTGGAAGGCATCCGCCGGCTGGAAGATTTCTTCCGTTCCCTCGGGATTCCGACCACCATGCGCGAAATGCCGGATGTGGGCGTCGTTCCCGAAGAGATCATGTACAAGATGGCGAAGCGCGTTCGCATTACGAACAAAAACGGCACGGTCGGCACGCTCAGGCAGCTCGCCACGGAGGATATCGTCAACATCTTCAGGCTGGCGCAGTAACGCGGCGCTCCCGTCTGCCGGAAACGGGGCGGCGTAGTATCGATTGTCTGTGTAGAAAGCCGATCGCTGCGAGGAAGAAACGATGAGAGTATACGCGATCAATGCAAGTCCGAGGAAAAAATTCAACTCCGGAACGATGCTGGACCATTTTGTCCAGGGGGTCGCCGCGGCTCAGGCCGATATCGAGGTCGTCCGCAAGAATCTTTACGAACTGGAATACCGCGGGTGCTGCGAGTGCTATCGCTGCCGCACAAAGGGCGGCGCGGACTACGGCAGATGCGGCTATCCCGACGCGATTCGGGACCTGCTGGACGACATGGCGCACGCCGACGGAATCGTGTTTTCGACGCCGATCTATTTTCACAACATTCCCGGGGAACTGCGCAGCTTTATGGAGAGGCTCCTGTACCCCTTCATCTCCTATGGAGAGGGCGGCCGCAGCTGCATCGCCCCGCGCAAGATTCGAACGGCCTTTATCTACACGATGAATGTGAAAGCGCAGGAGATGCAGGATCGAGGCTACGAACACTATCTGGCCTCCATGGAAAATTGGACGCAGTATGTGTTCGGCCACCCGCCGGAAAAAGTCTACGCGTTCAATACCTACCAGTACGCGGACTATTCGAAATATGAAGCCGGCGCCTGGAGTCTGGAAGACAAGACCCTGTGGCGCGACACGCAGTTTCCGGTCGACTGCAAACACGCGTTTGTGGCCGGCAGGAGAATGGCCATGCGAATTCTGCAGGACAAAGTGCAATCATAGAATGGAGGAGCGGCTCGACACAAGCCACGACAACAGTACGCATGAAACAAACGGAAATAACGAAACTGAAACCCTTTATCAACGGACGATATGTGGACTCGAAGGCTGCGAAGCATACGAACGTATACGACCCGTCTACCGGCAGGGTGATCGCGCAGGCGCCATGCTGCACCATGGGCGAGGTGGAGACCGCGATTGCGGCGGCCAAAGCCGCCTTTCCCGCATGGTCGGCAACGCCTGCCCATAAACGGGCGCAGCTCTTTTTCAACCTGAGAAATCTGCTGACGGCCAATCTGGACGAACTGACGCTGTCCGTGGCCACCGAAAACGGCAAAAACTGGGAGGAATCCAGGGGAGACGTCGCCAAGGCCATCGAAATGGTCGAAATGGCCTGCGGCATTCCCGCGCTCATGATGGGCGAATCGTTGATGAACACCTCCACCGGCTACGATACGGTACTGTATCGCGAGCCGATCGGCGTATTTGCCGGACTGGCGCCGTTTAATTTTCCCGCCATGATCCCTATGGGGTGGATGGCGCCGCTTGCCATCTGCTGCGGCAATACCTATGTGCTCAAGGCGTCCAGCATGACGCCGATGACGGCGCTGCGCGTTGCGGAGCTTTACCGCCAGGCCGGATTTCCGGACGGCGTGCTGAACGTCGTCACCTGCTCCCGCGTGGAAGCCGACCAGTTTATGTCGAATCCCGATATCAAGGGCATTACGTTCGTCGGGTCCACCTCGGTCGGGCTGCATATCTATTCCGAAGCGGGCGCGCACGGCAAGCGGGTTCAGTGCCTCTGCGAGGCGAAGAACCACGGGCTCATCCTCAAAGACGCGCCCATTCAGCGTACTGTCGCGGGCGTCATCAACTCCGCCTTTGGCTGCGCGGGCGAGCGCTGCATGGCGCTCTCGACCCTCGTTGTGGAGGAAGAGATTGCGGACGCTCTCGTGGCGGAACTCAAGACGCAGCTGGCAGGCCGCAATGTCGGCCCGGCCTACGACAAAAAAACGAATCTGGGCCCGGTGATCTCCGCCGAACACCGGCGGTCCATCTGCGACTGGATTCAGAAGGGCATCGACGAAGGGGCGAAGATCGTGCTGGATGGACGGGACGTCGTGGTTCCCGGCTATGAGGACGGCTTCTATGTCGGCCCGACCGTTCTGGACCATGTGCGGCCCGGCATGACCGTCGGGGACTGCGAAATCTTCGGGCCGGTGCTCTGCATCAAGCGCGTCAAAAATTTTGAAGAAGGGCTGGCGATCATGAACGCCAATCCCTACGCCAATGGATCGTGCATCTTTACGCAAAACGGCTATTATGCGCGCGAGTTCGCCCGCCGTACGGACGGCGGCATGGTTGGCGTGAATGTCGGAATTCCTGTGCCGGTTGCCATATTCCCGTTTTCCGGCCATAAAAACAGCTTCTTTGGCGATCTGCATGCGCACGGCAAGGACTTCGTCCGCTTCTTTACGGAGAGCAAGACCGTGACCTCGCGCTGGTTTGACGAAGAGGAGATGAAGCAGACGCAAGTCCATACCTGGGACGGATCCATGTCCCGATAAATCGCGCCGACGCACCGGGCAATCGGAACAAACCGGCGCGGATGGACCGAAATCGGGCATGTTATTTAGAATCATGATTGGAGGAAAAACTTTGATGAAAGCGGATTTGGTGGTCAGAAACGGGCGGCTGTTCGACCCGTCCCAAAACTTGGACATGGTGGGCGATGTCGCCATCGTCAACGGAAAAATCGAGGCGATCGGGCCGAATCTCGACGTGGCGGCGGCGATGTCCATCGACGCCTCGGGATGCCTCGTAACCGCGGGCTGGATCGACATCCACGCGCATATATATGAGGGCAGCACCCCGAACGGGATGCCCGTCGACCTCGGTGCGCTGCCGATGGGTATCACCGCGATCGTGGACGCCGGCAGCTCCGGCGTGGCCAGCTATCGCAACCTGCTCAGGCAGCTGCGCGCCAACAAGACGCGCGGCAAGCTGATGCTCAACGTCAGCGCCTGCGGCATCATCATGCCGAACCAGTTTCCGGAGCCGGTCGATCCAAAGGTTTGGGACCAGAAACTGTTTGAAAAAGCATATGCCGAGTGCGGCGAGGATATGATTGCGCTCAAGCTGCGCGTATCCCGCGGCATCGTCGGTGCGCTGGGCCTCGAGCCGCTGCACAAAGCGATCGAAGCCGCCGAGCGGCTCGGCACGAAGCTGGTCGTGCACGTCACCGACGGACCGGCTCCGATGCGGGAGATCGCGGCGATCCTGCGCCCCGGCGACGTGTTCTGCCACGTATTCCACGGCACCGGACACACGATTCTGACGCCCGAAGGAAAGGTGGACCCGGGCATCTATGAGGCGCGCGAGCGCGGCGTCATCTTCGACGCCTCCTCCGGACGCGGCAATTTCTCGCTTCGCGTGGCGCGCGCGGCGATTGAGCAGGGCTTTCTGCCGGATAGCATCAGCACCGACGTAACGCTGCAAAACTGGAATCACCCGCTGGCTGGCCAGCTGCCCACCGTTATGTCGAGATATCTCCCGCTCGGTATGTCGCTGGCGGATATCATCTCCTGCGTGACCGACGGACCGGCCGTCCAGTTCGGCACCGAGGGCCTCGGCACGCTCGCGCTCAACACGCCCGCGGACATTACCGTTGCAAAGATGGAGCAGACGTCGAAGCGCTATGTCGACAAGGACGGAGACAGCGTGGATTATTCCGAACTGTTTATTCCGAAAGCGACGATCGTCCGCGGCGAGCTCTGGTATCGCGCGGTGGACTGCGCGCTTCTGTAAGACTACCCGGTTACTGTTATCGGGAGCGCGGCCGCCCGCGGCGCGCGCTCGGGATAAAACGCCATTTTCAGATCGTACCACATGGCTGACACTGCCCATATCGCGGTCTGACTCGCCGCGGTATGGGCAATTGCATCGGCAGCCATCATTATAAAACGAACGACCACGGAATCCGACAGAAAGGCAGCGCAGATAATCATGAAAGAATCGATACACAAATATTTTCAGGTGGGGACCGTCCAGTGGATGAGCTATCCGAAACTCGATCCGATGGAATCGCTTCGGGCAATCTGCAGGGACGATTTTTTCGACGCCATAGAACTAAAGGGGTTCGGCGTGAAAAACGCGGAAGCAAAGGCGCTGCTGGAGCAGAGCCGCCTGCGCGTTTGCTACGGGGCGCAGCCCAGATTGCTGGGGCCGAAGTTGAACCCGAACGCCATCGACGAGGCGGATCGCAAAAAAGCGGAAGCCACCCTGCTGGAGGGGGCGGACGAGGCCAAACTCCTCGGCGCAAAGGGGATTGCATTCCTCGCCGGGAAATGGGAGAATGAAACGAAGGAGCAGGCGTACGAACAGCTTCTGAAAACGACGCGCAACGTTTGCAGCTATGCGGCGACGCTGGGGTTGGCGGTGGAGCTGGAAGTGTTCGATTTCGACATGGATAAGGCCGCGCTGATCGGGCCCGCGCCCTACGCCGCGAAATTCGCCGCGGACATGCGCGCCACGCACTCGAACTTCGGTATTTTGGTCGATCTGTCCCATTTTCCGACCACCTATGAGACAAGCCGGTTCGTCGTTCAGACGCTTCGCCCGTACATCACGCATGTGCATTTCGGCAACGCGGTCGTGAAACCGGCCTGCGACGGATATGGGGATTTGCACCCGCGCATGGGCTATCCCAACGGCGCAAACGACGTGCCGGAGCTGGTCGACTATCTGCGCGTGCTCAGGCAGGAGGGGTTCTTCTGCGCCGAGGAACCGCTTGTGCTCTCCATGGAAGTTACGCCGCGCCCCGGCGAGGACGAGCAGATCGTGCTGGCAAACACAAAGCGCGCGCTGAACCGCGCATGGGCGCTGCTGGAGGACTAGATCGATTCCGGAAAGGAAGGATTCATGAAAATTGTAGTATTGGACGGGTATACCGAAAACCCAGGCGATCTGAGCTGGGACGAACTGGGAAAGCTGGGCGAACTGACGGTGTACGACCGCAGCAGCCTGACCGACGAGCAGGAGGCGATCGACCGCATCGGCGACGCCCAGATGGTGTATACCAATAAAACGCCGATCAGCCGCAAGGTGATCGACGCCTGTCCGGAGATGCGCTATATCGGCATGCTGGCCACGGGCTATAACATAGTGGACGTGGAATACGCAAAGTCGAAGGGGATTCCGGTGTGCAACGTGCCCGGATACGGCACCGCTTCGGTGAGCCAGTATGCAATTGCGCTGCTGCTCGAGATCTGCCATCACATTGGCCATCATGCGCAGACCGTGAAAGAAGGCAAATGGCAGAACAGCATCGACTGGTGCTATTGGGACTACCCGCTGATCGAGCTGGACGGCAAGACCATGGGCGTCATCGGGTTTGGTCGCATCGGCCAGTCCACCGGACGCATCGCCAAAGTGCTCGGCATGCGCGTGCTGGCGCACGACGTGGCGCAAAGCGACGCAGGCCGCGCCGTCGGCGAATATGTGGATCTGGACACGCTGTTTGCGCAGTCCGACGTGATCGCGCTGCATTGCAACCTGACCGCCGAAAATACCGGCATCATCAACCGCGCCAACATCGCCAGGATGAAGACCGGCGTGATTCTCATCAACAATGCGCGGGGCCAGCTGGTGGTCGAGCAGGACCTTGCGGACGCGCTCAACAGCGGCAAGGTGGCGGCGGCGGGGCTGGACGTTGTGTCGACGGAGCCGATCAGGGCGGACAACCCGCTCTTATCCGCGGCCAACTGCATCATCACCCCGCATATCTCATGGGCGCCGAAGGAAAGCCGGCAGCGGATCATGGACTGCGCCGTGGAAAACGCAAAAGCGTATCTGGCGGGCGCGCTGCAGAATGTCGTCAATCCATAAGCATTGAATCATACGATTCATAAATAGAACGGGAGCGCATCATCCAAGCGGTGCGCTCCCGTTCTGTCGATTGCTGCCGTGAAGCTTTCGAAAAACTTACCCGAACCACTCCGCCGCGGGCGTTGCAAGCAGGTGGAGCATGACCGTCACCGCAAGCAAGTCCGCCGACCCTCCGGGGCTGATGTTTCGTTCGATGAAATCCCGGTCCATTCGAAGCAGCAGTTCCATGCCCGCCGTGGTCAGCGCGCCGCCGGCGGCCAAACCCCGAGCGGCGTATCCTTTCGCGTAATCCAGCGCGTCCATGCCGCGCTTTGCGACGATATTGGTGTCGTCGTTGACCGCGATCAGGTGCAGGAGCGTCTGAACGAGGACGTCGTTGAGACGGTGCTCTCCGGAAGCCATCAAGTTGGAGAACGCCGGAAGGGAAATGGTTCTTACCGTTTCAAACCCGCTCTCCACCTCGCCGCGGACGCCTTTCAGCCCGTATTCTCTGTAGAGCCGCTCCCCGTATGTCAGCTTTTTGCCCGGCTCCATCCAATCGAGCTCCCGGGCGCATAGCCCTTTCGTCATCTGCGCAACCATGTCGCAGAGCCGCTCGATATCCCAGACTGTCTCCCGGGGATTGTCCCGGTGGCAGGCGGCCGCGGCCGCGCTGATGACCCCGAGGGAGAAGATCAGCCCTTTGTGCGTGTTCACGCCGCCCGTCGCCTGAAACATCGACTGTTCCGCTTTCAGGCCGATTTTACGCAGCCCGCAGAAAAGCGCCGCGCCGTCTTCGCCCTCAAAGTCCGCGCCGCGCCGGGCGCACTTGAGAAAGAAGGGGGACAGCGCGGCCGTGCTCGCCATAAAGCTGAAAAAATCCATGTCCTTGTGCGCGCCGCTGTTCAGCCGGTCCACAAGACCGGGTTTCGGCGTCGCGGCGACCTCGTAAAGAAGCGAGGTCACCGCATACTGCCCGATGCGTTCGCACATCTTTTGTTTTGTCGGCATGTCGTTATCCTCTGTGCACGCGGCTCCGGCGTTGGAATCGGGGGTGTCGGGTCGTTACGTGGATTGCTGCGGCCCGGAGGCGGCGTAGAGCGCGATCATCGAGTCGATCTTCGCGTACAGCTCCGCCATTGAATGGGTCCTGTTTCTCGCGCAGGCATGCGCAATCTCGTTGCAGAGGAAGCATCTGCGCTCCGAATACCCGAGGCTCTTTCGGGAGATCGCAGCCCCGTCCCGTCCTATGATATCATAATCCAGCAGACGGCCCAAAGGATGCGTGTTTTCGATCTGTACCGTCAGTTCCTTCAGCTTACTTCCGCTCAGGTTTACCACGACATAGGCCTCGTAACCGGTGGCATTGTCATGCGTTTCGTTGTATACGGGAACAAGGCCGCGCTCCGAGAGCCGGCGGAGCAGCTCCTGATAACCCGCCTGAAACGCCTTTTTGCTGGCGGGCGTTTTTTTGCGGCTCCCGGGGACGTTGACGGTCAGGGAGACCAGGGGCAATCCATACTGCGACACCAGTTCGCTTTGACGTTTTGCCTTGTTGTCCCGGGCCGCCAGCATCTGCTCGAGCGTGACCTGTTCTGTCTGCGGCATGTTACGAATTCCTCTTCACCTGGCGGATGACGTCGATGACGGAGCCGTCCCTGTATTTGACGACGCCGACGATTTTATCTTCCCACTGAATCGGCGCGGGTTCGCCGACGATTTTGTCCGCCTTCGCTTTCAGCTCTTCGATGGTGCAAACGGGTATATTCGCGGCCTTCAGGTTCGCCAGAAGGTCCGTTCTTAGCGGGTTGACGGCGGTCCCCTGATCCGTCACCAGGATATCGATCGTACTGCCTGGCGTGACCACGGTGTTGACCTTGGAGAGGATGGTCGGGATTCTGCCGCGGATCAGCGGCGCGTTGATGATGGTCACGGAAGCGCCGGCCGCCGTGTCGCAGTGTCCGCCGGAGGCGCCGCGGATGACGCCGTCGGACCCCGTGATGACGTTGACGTTGAAATCCAGGTCGATTTCGAGCGCGCTGAGGATGACGACGTCCAGCTGATGCGCGGCGCAGCCTTCGTTGTCGGGGCTTGCGTAGTATTCCGCGTCGATCTGATGGTGGAAGCGGTTGTCCTTGAGCGACTCGACCGCGCGCAGGTCGAAGCTCTGCACGTCCAGAATCCTGTGGATCAGCCCTTCCTCGTGCATTTCGACGATCTGCTGGGTGATTCCGCCCAGCGCGAAACTCGCCTTGATGTCGGCGGCGATCATCTTCTCGCGCAGATACCTTGTGGTGGCCAGCGCGGAACCGCCGGAGCCCGTCTGCAGGGAATAGCCGTCGTAAAAATAGCCGGATGCCTCGATCACGTCCGCGGCGCGCTTTGCGATGAGGAGTTCCTTGGGGTTTGTCGTATAGCGGGTTGCGCCGGAGACGATGCCCTTCGGATCGCCGATGCAGTCGACCACAACGATATAGTCCACCTGCGACTCCGGAATGGCGAAGGGTACGTTCGGGTACGGCACCAGATTGTCGGTGATCAATACGACGTTTTTTGCATACAGCGCGTCCACCTTTGCGTAACCGAGCGAGCCGCAGGCGGAGGCGGCGGTATTCCCGCGGGAGTAACCGTTCGCGTTGCCGTAGGGATCGCAGGACGGCACGCCCAGAAACGCCACGTCGATGGGCAGCTCGCCCGAGGCGATGGCTCTGGCCCGGCCGCCGTGCGAATTGATGGTCACGGGGATATCCATCAGTCCGTTGGACACCTCGTTGGCGAGTTCGCCGCGAAGTCCGCTGGTTTCAATCCTGCGGACGACTCCGTTTTTGATGTGCTTGATCAGGGGGGCGTGGATATCAATCAGGGAACTCGGCGCCAGCACGAGGTCCTTGATGCCCATCGACGCGATGACGTCCATGACCATGTTGACGACGAAGTCGCCGTTGCGAAAGTGGTGGTGGAAGGATATGGTCATCCCGTCGCGAAGGCCCGTCGCGCGGATCGCCTCCTCGAGCGAGCCGATGATCTTGTTCTTCGCGGGGTTGAGCTGACGGTCTTTCAGCCGTTCCGTGTTCTTCGCCTGTCCGCCGACCAGCTGATTGCTGTAGGGCTTGAGCGGTCCGATGCCGGCAACCTCGGCGGGGATTTCTCGTTTTACTCCGTTTTGCATCGCTGTTTCACCTCATTCTACTCTCGCTTTGACGGCATCCGCCAAGGCGAGCACTCTTTGCGCCCGGGTCACAACCGGTTTATCGATCATCTTGCCGTTCAGGCTCACGACGCCGGAGCCGCGCTTTGCCGCTTCTTCGCTGGCC
Organism: Clostridiales bacterium; assembly: GCA_012517905.1. Lineage (GTDB taxonomy): Bacteria > Bacillota > Clostridia > Christensenellales > CAG-138 > UBA7703. The sequence goes on from JAAYUE010000030.1 coordinate 55,227, forward strand.
TCCAATATTCTGGCGGCCTTCGCGGTTTCCTCGGGGGTCGGGGTATAGAGCCGGTGGACGGTTTCGATCTGTCTCGGGTTGATGATGGATTTTCCGTCAAAGCCCAGCTGCTTGATCAACTTCACTTCGTTGGCGAATCCTTCCTCGTCGTTTACGTTTGAAAACACGGTGTCGACCGCGTCGATGCCGGCGGCCCGCGCGGCAAACAGGATCAGGCTTCTCGCCGTCAGGAGCTCGATGCCCTCGGGGGAGCGGTTGGTCTTCAGATCGGTCACGAAATCCTCCGCGCCGAGCGCGATGCCGATCAGCCGGCTGCTGGCCGTTGCGATCTGCTGCGCGTTGAGAACGCCCTTTGCGCTTTCGATGGCCGCAAACAGCTTGACGGTTCCGACTTCCATGCCGGCGTCCTGTTCGATTTTGGTCATCAGCGCGTCCGCATCCACGACATCCTGCGCCGTTTCCGTCTTCGGCATGCGAATGGCGTCGGGCTTGGCGCGCACAATCGCTTCGTAGTCCTCCCGCCCATAGGGGGTATTCAGCGCGTTGACGCGGACGAGCACCTCGGTCTTGCCGTAGTCCATCGTCTTCAGCGCGTGATAGACCAGCAGGCGCGCCGCGTCCTTTTCGTTCACCGAGACCGAGTCCTCAAGGTCGATCATGATGGAGTCGGCGCCGTAGATATGCGCGTCCCGCAGCATCCCGGGATTGTTGCCCGGAACAAAGAGCATGGTCCTTCTCAGCTTTTCCATCTATTTCACCTCCCAGGGATAGCAGGGGGTCTGTGTGGCCCTGCTGACGGCGGACGTCACCCGCGCCTGAATGGTGCAGTCCAGCGCGCCCTTGTCGTTTGCGCGGACGAGCGCGTCGTTGACGCCCATATCCTCCAGCGTCTCCCGGATCACCTTTTTGATCTGTTCGCCAAAGAGGTTTTCCACGGTGCTCTTGAGCTGGATTTCGATGCCCTTGTCTTCGTTTTGCTCTATGGTGATCGAGATGTCGCTCGACTCAAGGGTACCGGCGATTCCTGTGCTTTGAATGGTCAACTGTTTCATCTTCTCTATCCTTTTCTATGCGCCGGTTCAACCGAACGCATGAATTGTTTCCCATTCCGCAATCGGGAATGGGAAGGCAGCCTGTTTAGTGCCTGCTTGCCGAAGAACGGAGCTTTTCAATGATTTCCCCGGCGTCTTCAGACACGAGAAACCGATAAGTGGTTTCGGGCACGAGCGCCCGGACAGCGGCGAGGTCGCCGCTGCGGAGGAGCTCGCGAACCCTCGAAGCGCTGATGGCGGCGCCGCCGGCGGTTTTTCGCGGAACGATCTCCAGCTCGATCCCGGCGGCGGGCAGCATTTCGGCCATCACTTTGTTGTATTCGGATGTGACCGCGCAATACGGCTCTTCGCCGACAAACCGTTTTTGAATGGCGAGCCTCTGCGCGATGTACTGTAAAAAGATCGTAACGTCCAGCCGCGCATGGGTTTCGACCACATCTTCGTAGTGCTTGATGAAATACGTCGGAAACGTCGCGTCCGAAATGATGTAGTCCCTGCCCCGGTGAACGATCACGTTAGGCAGATCGGCGGTTCCTTCTTTCACCAGCCGATAGCGCACCTCCGTAGGAAAGCTCGATTTGTCTTCCCAAACGACGAACACATGGAGCTTTTGGCATCTTGCCGCGGCGTATTCCAGCAGATACCGATGCCCGAGCGTGAAGGGGTTGCAGTTGACCACAACGGCGGCGGAGGGGATGATTTCGCCGGACTCCGCGGCGAGTTCGTCCAGATATTTCCGGATGCCGTCCGTCCGGTTTTCCATGAGGACCACCTTGGACGGCACCTCGGCGATGAGACTCAGTCCCAGATCCGAAAATATCTGCTTGTTCTGCGGTTTCGTAAATACGAAAAGATGTGTCCGGCCTCTTCTGAATTGCTCGTTTGTCAGATGGGTAAACACTTTTTCCGAAAGCCCCAGGCCTTTGTATTCCTCGTCCACGGCGATGCACTTCAATACCCTGCCCGCAAAGGAGCCGGTGGCGATGATTTTGCCAAAGTCGGTGATCACCATGGAATATTCGACGTCGCCGTCCAGCGCAAGACCCTGCTTCTCCAGAAAAGCGATCAGCGCGTTTCGTTCGGACTCGGACGTCAGCTTAACCGCCCGTTCTTCCAAGCTGGTGTGCCACATCTTGTCCTCCTCCATCGCCGGAGTTGAATCGCATCGTCCGGCGCGTCCGGTTCGTCCGCGCCGCCCGGGCCGCAACGGAAGAGGCGGGTGGATCTCTTCGCCTCTTCCATTGCAGCGTGGGCCTTGCAGATTGGGCGGCCGGGTTCGGGACGCTGAGCAGAAAAAATTCCCGAACCGGCCGTTCCCGGCTTGTATCTGCTTTCTCCGCCCAAATCCTGCGATCAGGCGGGGTGGGGGACGCTTTTTACAGCTTTGCGGCCAGTCGGTCCCTGACGGCGTAGAGGAACTCTTCGGTGTTGACGACCGTCCTGTTCGGCGTGGTCAGAAGCTGGTTGAGGTCCTTTGTGATCACACCCTCCTCGATGGTCTGAACAGACGCCTGCTCGACCTTTTCCGCAAATGCGACGAGATCGTTCAGACCGTCCAGTTCGCCGCGCTTTTTCAGGGCGCCGGTCCAGGCGAAGATCGTCGCCATGGAGTTCGTGGAGGTCTTTTCGCCTTTCATGTGGTTGTAGTAGTGTTTTTGGACGGTGCCGTGCGCCGCTTCGTATTCGAAATAGCCGTCCGGCGAAACCAGCACGGAGGTCATCATCGCGAGGCTGCCGAAAGAGGCGGCCACCATATCGGACATCACGTCCCCGTCGTAATTCTTGCAGGCCCAGAGAACGCCGCCCTCGGAGCGGACCACGCGCGCAACGATGTCGTCGATGAGCGAATAGAAATATTCGATGCCCGCGGCCTTGAACTTGTCCTGATATTCGTTTTTGTAGATCTCTTCGAAGATGTCCTTGAAATCGCGGTCGTAAATTTTGGAGATGGTCTCCTTGGCCGAAAACCAGAGATCGATCTTCTGATCGAGCGCATAGGTAAAGCATGCCTTTGCAAAACTCCGAATCGAGGCGTCGAGGTTGTGCATGCCCATGACAACGCCCTTGTCCTTGAAGTTGTGCACTTCCAGCCGCTCCGTCGTCCCGTCGAGACCGGTGTATACCAGCTCGACCTTGCCCGGCTTTTCCACGCGGTATTCGACGTTTTTATAGATATCGCCGTAGGCATGTCTCGCGATGGTGATGGGTTTTTTCCAGGTGGGGATGAACGGGGTGAGGTTGTTGACGATGATCGGCGTGCGGAATACCGTTCCGTCCAGAATGCTTCGGATGGTCCCGTTCGGGCTTTTCCACATTTGCTTGAGGTCGTATTCCTTCACGCGCGCCGCGTTGGGCGTGATCGTTGCGCATTTGACGCCGACGCCGTATTTCTTGATCGCGTTTGCGGAATCGATCGTAATCTGATCGTTGGTCGCGTTTCTTTCGCGGAGGTTGAGATCGTAGTATTCGGTATTGAGGTCGATATAGGGCTTCAGCAGGATGTCCTTGATCATGGCCCATATGATTCGCGTCATTTCGTCGCCGTCGATCTCGACCAGGGGGGTCTTCATCTGGATTTTTGTGCTCATGCGGGTTTCTCCTCTTTCGTCAGTCAGAATTTTTATTTTAAATGCGTTCTTTGATCCAGGGCAGCTTGCCGCCGACCTTCAGAATTTCGGCGTCCAGCTCGGACAAGGTGTGCGTCAGCGGGATGTCGATGCCCTTGGTCTTGTTTTGCAGCGTCACGTCTCCGCGCAGGTCGCCGATGACCACGTCCAGCACGTCTCCGGGATCGACTTTGTCGTAGTCCGCCGGGTTTTTGAACGTGAGGGGCACGATGCCGAAATTGATGAGGTTGGCAAGGTGGATTCGCGCGAAGGACTTGGTGATGACGGCTTTTACGCCGAGGTATTTCGGCGCAAGCGCGGCATGCTCGCGGCTGGAGCCCTGGCCATAGTTCTCCCCGGCGACGATGAACCCGCCGCCCTTTTCAAGCGCCTTGTCGTGGAACTTGCTGTCCACGGCCTCGAAGACGTATTTTGAAATCTCCGGAACATTGCTGCGAAGCGGCAGAATCTTCGCGCCGGCGGGCATGATGTGGTCGGTGGTGATGTTGTCGCCGGTCTTGAGAAGCACTTCGCCGCTGAGCACGTCGGGAAGCGGCGGGAAGGTCGGAAGCGGCGCGATGTTGGGCCCGAATACGACGTCCACCTCTTTCGCCTCGTTGTAAGGCAGCGGCTTGATAATCATGTTGTCGTTTACGAAGAACCGTTTCGGCATGTCGAATTTTGGATATTCGCCCAGCGTCCGCGGGTCGGTCAGCACGCCGGTGATGGCCGTCGCCACCGCCACTTCCGGGCTCGCGAGATACACCTGCGCGTCCTTCGTGCCGCTTCTGCCTTCGAAATTTCGATTGAAGGTTCTGACGGAAACGCCCGCGGAGCAGGGGGCGGAGCCCATGCCGATGCAGGGGCCGCAGGTGTTTTCCAGCAACCGCGCGCCGGCTTGGACGAGATATTTCATCTCGCCGCTGTCGATGAGATGCTCGACAACCTGTCTCGAACCCGCGCTGATGGTCATATGCAGGTTTTCGGAGACGGTCTTGTCCTTGATGACGTTTGCAACCACCTTCAGGTCGCGCAGCGAAGAGTTGGTGCAGGAGCCGATGGAGACCTGATCGACCTTCATGCCGGCCAGCTCGCGCACCGGCTTCACCTTGCCGGGGCTGTGCGGCAGCGCGACAAGCGGCTCCAGCTCGGAGAGGTTTATGTCGATGATTTCGTCGTATGTGGCGCCGGCGTCCGGTTCGAGGGAAACCCACTGGTCGCCTCTGTCCTGCGCGATCAAAAACTCTTTTGTGATTTCGTCGCTGGGAAAGATGCTCGTCGTGCAGCCGGTTTCGGTTCCCATGTTGGTGATGGTCGCGCGGTCCGGCACGCTGAGCGTCTTCACGCCGGGCCCGAAGTATTCGAGAACCTTCCCTACGCCGCCCTTCACGTCGATTCTCCTTAACACCTCGAGGATCACGTCCTTTGCGGAGACCCAGTCGGGGAGTTTTCCCGTGAGCTTTACGCCGACGATCTGGGGATACTTGATGCGAAACGGCGCGCCCGCCATCGCCGTTGCGACGTCCAGGCCGCCCGCGCCCATGGCAAACGAGCCGATGCCGCCGGCCGTCGGGGTATGGCTGTCGGAGCCGATCAGCGTTTTTCCGGGGCGAGCGAAGCGCTCCAGAAAGACCTGATGGCAGATGCCGTTTCCGGGCCTCGAAAAATAGATGCCGAACTTCTCGGCCACGGACTGCAGATAGCGATGATCGTCGGGATTCTTAAAGTCCGTCTGAAGCGTGTTGTGGTCGACAAAGCTGACGCTTACTTCCGTCTTGACGCGGTCTATGCCGATCGCTTCAAATTGCAGGTATGCCATGGTGCCCGTCGCGTCCTGGGTCAGGGTGTGGTCGATCTTCAGGGCCACTTCCTCCCCGACGACGGGGGATCCCTCCACGATGTGCTGTTTCAGGATTTTTTCGGTGATTGTCCCGGCCATTGTTTTGATATCCTCCCTTGTTTTGCATGCGTTGATCATTTGTGTGAATGGATGTGTCGAAACTCATTTCACTTCATTTTATCAATGCGGCATCACAAAGAAAAACATATCTTAAGCTATGTTTAGTACAACCTTTTTATTGTGATTAAATCAGGCGCTGATCTGCCGGACAATGCGGATACAGCCGCTTTTTGACGAGCGATGCGGAACTGAAACGGGATTGCGTACTTTTTCGAAAATCGGGCGGTTATCGGCCGATGATGCGGATTTTATTTCGGTATTGTGTTTCCCGTTCATTTGGTATACAGTAGTTTTGCAACAATGCATCCATCCATATGGCTGGCGAGCACCACAACAAAAACGTTGTATCAAGAGCATCCATTCGGGAGCGTGAACGGCATGAATCTCATCAATCTGTATTACTTTTTAGTCACCGCGGAAGAGCTCAATATCACCCGCGCGGCCGCGCGCCTTTTCATCTCCCAGCAGGCGCTGAGCAAGCACATCAGCCAGCTGGAGAAGTATTATGAAACCCGGCTGTTTGACCGCACGCCGACGCTGGCGCTGACCTACGCTGGCACAAGGCTGGTCAAAGCGGCGGCCAGGATTCTCGACATGCACCGCCAGATCAAAAGCGAAATCGACGACATCAACAACCATCGCCGCGGCAAGCTGCAGCTCGGCATTTCGCATACGCGCGGCAGGGCGTTTTTGCCCGATATCCTCCCGCAGTTCAGAGAGCAGCATCCGCTGATCGAAATCACGCTGGAGGAGGGCAATTCGGTCGTTTTGGAGGACATGCTCCGGCATGGCGGGATCGACCTGCTGATCGGCTTTGCGCCCATCCTGCTCGACACGGTGGAAACGGTGGAGATTCTGAACGAACGGCTGTTTCTCGTGGTTCCCAAGAAGATCATGGAGTCGATTTTCAAGGAAAAGACCGAATTCATGCGCGGCAAATACACCGAATCCGCCGATATCACGGCGTTTCAGGACAGTCCGTTTTTGCTGATGACCACGGAAAACCGAACGCGGACCATGTTTGACCATTATCTGAAAAAGTTCAATATCACGCCGAACATCATACTCGAGACCGAGAATATCGAAACGCTGCTGGCCCTCAGCCTGAAAGGGATGGGGATTACCGTCTATCCTGAAATGTTCATCAAGAATATGAGCCTGCATCTCACGCAGGGGAGCGACTCGCCCGTCGACTTTTTCCCGCTGAGCGATCCCGAGACGATCGGGACGCTGGTGATCGGCTATATGCGCGAGCGGTATCTTTCCAACGCCGCGGAGGACTTCATCGCTCTGGCAAAGCAGGTGTTTCGCCGCTAGTGGTCAATCGCATCCCTACGCGACAGCGCAAAAAAAGCGGGCGGATCAGGATGGGGGATTTCCCCTCAAAATCCGCGCCGCTTGAGGTCTTCTGCAATTGAAACATATACGTCCGTAATCTCCGACACGAATCCCGGCCGCGCCTTTTTGCACAGAGGCCGTCTTCGAAAATCGATTTCGTCGAGATGCGAAATTCCCCTGCGGCCCGCCCCGCGCAGCACGAAAGTCCGCGGGCCCCACGATGCGGAGTCAACGGTGACGAGGCCGTCGTTGGCGCCCTCGATCAGACGGATGACGAAGTGCGCGATGCAGAGGTTGATATCGCTTAGAGAACCGTTCATCACGCAGGCGTAGTTTTGATAAAAAACATTTTCCACATCCGGATTGTCGCTGTTGAACTGTCGCATGTGCGCGGTGGAAAACTCGTTGCAAACATTGAGAAAGTCGGGATTCCGATCGCCTGTGATCCGGGTCCAGTTATTCAGCGCGAACGCAGCGATGTGAAACAGGCTCTTTGGCGCCTGCAGCAGTCTGTCGATCGTTCTGGAACCATGGTGCGGCGTGGCGATGGTCGTGATGCTGGCGATTTTGTCTCCCATCCCGAGGGAGGAGGCAGCCATTCGAATTTCGAGGCCGCCCTTCGAGTGGCCGATCAGATTCACCTTTTCCGCGCCCGTCTCCCGCAGCACCTGATCGATGCGCTCCGCCAGAAAGCGCGCGTTTGTGGAGATCGTCGCCCAGCTGTCCTGCAGGCCGTAATAGAGCGCCGCGCCCTGCGCCTGCAGGTTCTGCGGAATCCTGCCCCAATAGAGCGGGCGTTTCCAGTCGCGAAACCCCACGCCGTGCACCAGAAGGATGGGATATCTTGTTTTACATCGGTCCATGGCTTTTATCTGGCGGTACCTGCCGTTGCAGGGCGGTCAATAGAGGCTTGAAATCGACGAAAGATACGCTTCGTCCACAACCTGCAGTTCGGGATGCTTCGATAGATAGTCTATCACTTTTTGGATGCCGATCCGATAGGGGATGGCGGGCTTGAATTCCGGGACGATCGATTTGATCTTGCTGTTGTCAAACCGCATGTCCCATGCTTTATCGCCGAGGAGCGGACCGCGATAGAAGGGAATCTTTTCGACGATCACCTCCGTCGGCACATGTACGATCTCCGCCCGGACACCCAGCGAAGCGGCCGTGACCTGTATGATGTCGTCCCAGCGCATGCATTCGTCGGAAGTGATATGAAACGCCTGCCCGATGCTTTCCTCGCGGGCGAACAGGCCGCAAAGGCCGACCGCGAAATCCTCGCTGTGCGTAATGGTCCAGAGCAGATTGCCATCCCCGTGCACTACCATGGGGATGCCGTGTTTCATCATATGCAGATAGGTCCAGCAGGCGGAGGTTCCGGCCAGTGCGACGGGAAAGATACGCCTGCCGTATGTCTGCGAGGGCCGGACAATCGTCACGGGAAATCCGTCTTTCTGATACCGCTCCCGATAATAGAGCTCGCATTCAATTTTCCGCTGGGCATACTCCCAATACGGGTTTGCCAGCGGAGCGTCTTCGGTGACGATCGGCGGGTCGGGCGGCCTGGAATACACCGTGGCGGTGCTGATGTGGATGAGCTGTTTTGTCTTGTCCCTGAATATGGCGAATATGTTCTCCGCCTGATCTCTATTGTAACACAGAAAGTCCACGACGACGTCGAAGGACATGCCGTAAACCGCCTTGGCCAGCGCGTCGGGGTCATGATAATCCGCCTGAATCCAGCGCGCGCCGAGAAGGCCGAGGTCGTCGATGCCGCGCGGATTGACGATGGTGAGATCCCAGCCCCTCGACAGCGCGAGCCTGGACGCCTCGTAACTGATGGTCCCCGTTCCGCCGGTGATCAATATCCTCATGTCAATTCTCCCTTCTAAGCCGGTTTTTGATGGCAGCGGCGGTTCAATCCATGAGCAGGATGCGGACGGACGCCGAACCGACGGGTGGGCCGGCATGCGCCGCCGCGAACCGCGGGACAAAGGCGAGGTTACGCTTCGGTCGCCTTCGGCAGATTTTTAGTCACGATGACGTCGCTGCCCAGACCGCATACGTCCTGAATGACGACATGCCCGATGGAAACCGGTGCCGCCAGACGCACTTTGTTGATCTCCCGCATCACGTTGAAAATCTCTCTTTTGGGGATCGCCTTTGTCAGGCGCACACTGCAAAGCGGCAGCGTCGCGCCGCTGATCGGCACGGAGGATGCGATGGTCCTTCTCGGGTCGGTCAGCTCCTGACGCACGTATTCCTCGCCGCGCTTGCATTGCTGGCCGTTGATCTCCAAAATTTTGTCGCCGTCAAAAACGGTTTCGATCGTGCAGCCGTTGGGACATACGATGCAGGTAAAGGTTCTCTTATCGCTCATAAACGGATACCTCGATTGGTTCGCCGGACGAGATTTTTTCGCAGGAAACCGCAAACTGTATCATCTCCGCCGGAATCGCTTTTGGCAGGGAGACGGATTTGATCTCCCGCTCCCCTTGCCGGACGACGATTTTGCACTTGCCGACGGGCTTTCTGACCCGCAGGGAGAGCTGGAAATCGCGCGTGCCGCTGATCTTCTGCGGGATGATATGGCCGATTTCCGGACTTGGCGTAAGAGCGATGCCGCATGCGGGCAGTTCGCCCTCCCGGATGAACTGCGCCGCGCTTTCGGCGAGGGACTCCGCCTCCAGAGAGACGAAGTCGACAAGATCGTGAACGTGCAGCACGTTGCCCGCCGCAAAGACGCCGGGGACGCTGGTCTGATGGCTTTCGTCGACAAACGCGCCTTTGGTGCGCACGTCCAGCTCGACGCCGGCGGCGAGGGACAGCTCGTTTTCCGGAATCAGTCCGACCGAGAGGATCAGCGTGTCGCAGGGGAAATACCGGTTGGTTCCGGAAATCGGGTTCATGCGGGCGTCGACCTGCGCCACCTCCACGCCCTCGATGCGCTTGTCGCCGACGATGTTGATCACCGAATGGCTCAGATAGAGCGGGATATCGTAGTCGTTCAGACATTGTTCGATGTTGCGCGGCAGCCCGCTCGGGTAGGGGAGCACCTCGAACACGGCCTTGACATGCGCGCCTTCGAGCGTGAAGCGCCGCGCCATGATCAGCCCGATATCGCCGGACCCCATGATGACGATCTCCTTGCCTACCATTGTATTATAGAGATTCATATAGCTCTGCGCAACGCCGGCCGTATAGATGCCGGACGGGCGCGACCCGGGGATGGCCAGCGCACCGCGCGTTCGTTCACGGCAGCCCATGGCGAGTATGACGGCGTTTGCCTGAATCCGCTTCAGGCCGTCCTGCGCCGCCACGGTGACGACCTTGTCCGGGGAGAGGTCGATGACGGTCGCATTCGTCATGGCGTCTATTCCGAGCGCAGCGGCTTCGTCGATAAACCGCTGGGAATATTCCGGTCCGCTGAACGACTCGCCGAAGCGCGTAAGGCCGAATCCGTCATGGATGCATTGCCGGAGAATTCCACCGAGCTGCTTTTCGCGCTCGATGATCAAAACGTCCGCGATGTTGCGTTTTTTCAGTTCCACTGCGGCGGCAAGGCCTGCCGGGCCGCCGCCGATGATGACCACGTCGCGTCTTTCCATACTATTTCACTTTCCCTGTAAACATGTAAGCGCCCTTTTTGTTCAAAAGGATATCGGTCTTGTCCAGGCGCAGCTCGTCCTGCAGCATTGCGGTCAGCCGCGTTTCGCAGTATCCGCCCTGACAGCGTCCCATGGAGGCGCGGGTGCGGTATTTGATGCCGCTGATGGTGCAAACGCCCAGAACATTGTGGATGGCCTGCTTGATTTCCGCCTTGGTCACGCATTCGCAGCGGCAGTAGATTTCGCCGTAATCGGGGTTCTGCCGGATCAGGCGATCCTGCTCTTCCCGCTCGAGCGAAGAAAAGCGGACGATGCCCTTGCGAACCGGATTGAACGTTTTGTTGACGATCAGCAACTCCTGCTCCTTGACCTTGGCGACCACCCGCCGCGCGATGGGCAGCGCGCTGGTCAGGCCGGGGGAATTGATTCCGACCAGATTGACCGCGTGCGGCACGGACGGCTTTGTCTGAATCTGAAAGTCGAGCTCCGCATGCGTGAGAGGGTCTTCGGCCGTCGGAAAGATGCCGACATAATTGCGGATGTAATAGTCTCGCTTTACCTGCGCAAACAGCTTTTCGCCGCTGCAGCCGAGCGTATTGATCATCTCCTGCGTCGCGCTGTAGTCCAGCTCGGTGCCGATGTTTTCAATCGTCGGACCGACCAGCACGTTTCCCTCAATGGTGGGCGTAACGTGGACGTCGAACGCGCCGTATTCGTTCGGCGTCGGATAGATCGGCAGGGAAAGATACGCGCCCGCCTTTTTGTCCAGAATTTCATATTGGCCTTTGACGCGCTTGGGCTTATAAGAGTCAAATCCCAGCATGGGAGAGATTTGATAGGAAGAAAGTCCGGAGCAGTTGATCGCCCAGCGCGACACAAACGTGCCGGACGTCGCATGGATGGCGAACATCCCGTCGCCGGCTCTGGCAATGCCGGTCACTTCTTCGTTGAAGTAGTAGGTCACGCCGTTCATCGCGGCGTTTTCGGCAAGGGCGATCGTATAGGTGAACGGACATAAAATCCCCGCGGAGGGGATGAAGATCGCGAAATCGCCGTCCGCGTTGGGCTCGATCTCTTTGATCTCGTCGTGGCCGATCATGCGAATGCCTGGGATGCCGTTTTTCAGACCGCGCCGATACAACCCCTCCAGACGGATGCGCTCCTCTTCGCCAAAGCTGACGATCAGCTTTCCGCACCTGCGAAACGGCACGTCCAGTTCGCGCGCGACCTGCTCGAACTCCGCGTTGCCTTCTTTGCAGCACTCTGTTCGCAGGAGGCCCTCTTCGTTGAGGATGCCGGAATGCAACAGCCCCGTGTTCCGGCCGCTGACGCCGTTGCAGACGTCCAGCTCTTTTTCCAGCACGCAGATCCTCAGTTGATAGCGGGACAATTCCCGGGCGACCGCGCTGCCGATTACGCCTCCGCCGATGATCGCAACGTCAAACACTCCGTCCACAGTTGTTCTCCTTATTCCTGATTTCACCAATTTGAATCGCGCCCATCGGGTAGATGGCGACAACGGGTTTCCTGCCTTGATATTTTTGACGCAATATCGGAAGAATCTGATCCCAGTCTGCGTATACCGTCGGCGGTTCGCTCCGGAAAAACTGGCGGATGTCGACCGCCGTTACCCCGTCGGAACATACGAGCATATCCAGCCCTTTCAATTCGGGCGGCGGCGTATTGTCATCGTGAGGAGAAAAAAGGAGCATGCCGGGCCCAAACAGCGCATGGAAGCCCGGACCTTCGCTTGCGGCGGTCATGGCGACGATTGTGCCGTCCGGACGAACGCTCTGCTTTTTGTGATGGCCGAGGACGGCAAAGCAGGTGCCGATCTGCGAATATTCGGTGTCCTTTGGGTAGGCGGAAAGCACGATGATATCGGCGTTTTCAACGATCTCGGTGCGCAGGTGCTCCGTCGCGCTGCTGCAAGCCGCGCGATGCGCCTGAATGAAATGACCCGCAAAAGCGTCCGCCACGTTCATTTCATCGTTCAGCACGACGTTTACGACGAAGTCCAGTCCAACCTCTCCGACCAACTGCTCCATGTTTTTCCGCATGGGGTTGTCGGGGTTGCAGGTGCTGGTCTTAAAGGACATGCTTTCGCTTCGGTCCGCATAGACCAGCGTATGGTTTTGATAGAGCGTATCGATTCCGCAGATGCCGGGGATGATTCCCTTCGCCCCGCCGGAAAAACCGGCCAGTGTATGGGGAACGACGCACCCGACGGAAATCCGCAGCGCCGCGTCCATGAAATTTTTGTTGATTTTTATGGGTTTGCCGCCGTTCTCAATGGCGACCAGATCCGCGGCAAACGGAGAATGGTTCAAAACCTGCACCCGGTCCAGCACCCATTTGCCCACTTTGATCTGCATTTCCTGCTTTGTCATCTGCCGATGCCCGCCAAGGGCCAGCAGCACCTTGATGCCGGAAAGCGGCAGCCCCGCCGACACCAGCTTTTCGATCAGAATCGGAAGAATAAACGCGCACGGCGTCGGGCGGGAGATGTCGTCGACGACGATGCAGGCGCTCTTTTTTCCGGCTGCGATCAATTCCAGACGATCCGATCCGATCGGGCGGTCGATTTTTTGCTCCAGTTCTTCTGCGGTCAACGCGTCGCAGTGCTGGATTGCGCAATACCGGACGTCCCAATCGTCCGGAAATGTCAGCGTACGCGTGGTGTTTGCATACCATTGCCCCCATGGCACCTGAAACTCCTGCATGTCTTGCCTCCTGATGGATTGCATTCTGATGAGCGGATCCAAGCGCCCGCCATACGGCGAGCGGCATACGTCCGTTCTCCAACTTCCGAATGGTATTAAAAGGTAAACGGTTGACGGGTCTCGGCGGACCGATATAACCCTTCGACGATGCGCGCGACCGCGAGGGCCTGCGCCGCCGCGGGGTCCGATACGGCTCCGTCGAGCAGCGATCTGACGATGGCGTTATGTTCGCGCGCCGAGGCGCTCAACGTTTGGCCCGCCGGCGTCAGGCCGCGGACGGATTGCTGCAATTCGTTTGTGCTGACGCACAGTTTGCCGCCGATCTCATGGATCAGCGTGACACCGTTTTGTTCGCGCAGGTGCGCTCCTCCGGTCACGCCGAACAGATCGACGCTCGCCTCCTGTTCGTCCGCCGTATTGAGCGCGTATGTTGCGTCCACGGTAAGCGTCATGCCGTTTTTCATGACGACAAAGCCCAGTGCGCAGTCCTCGACCTCGAACCGCTCCGGATTCCAGGTGCCCCAGTAGTTTGCGTCGCTTCCGCGGCGGGCAATCTTGTCGTATGCCGTGCCGACGGCGTAGGCGGGCTCGAAATTGTCGGACAGCCACATTGCCAGATCGAGCGCATGGGAGCCGATGTCGATCAGCGGTCCGCCGCCCTGAAACGCTTTGTTCGTGGTGACGCCCCAGGTCGGCGCTGCGCGGCGGCGTACCGCAAGCGCTTTGGCATAATAGATTTCGGAAAAGAAGCCCTCGTCGGTAAGGCGCTTTACATACAGGGCCTGGTTGGTATA
>JAAYUE010000031.1 GCA_012517905.1 Clostridiales bacterium
CGTGAAACCGATCGATCACAATTCGAGCATTTAGAAGCAGCTTTTTCGCAATATCAAGATATTCCCGGTTCATGTCCATCACGAAATATTGCACCTGATTTCTGTTGGGAAAAGCCCGCAAATAGTCGTATATCTGTGAGTTCTGTAAAGTCCGAATGAGCAAATACCGCTCCTATCAAGGCGAAGTTGGGAAGATTGCGCCTGATCTGCTGGGACGAAAATTCGAAGCCGCCTTCCCCAATCAGAAATGGGTAACAGATGTGACTGAATTCTCAATGTTTGGCCAGAAGCTCTACCTTTCACCGATCATCGATCTTTACAGTCGAGACATCGTAAGCTATGCGATTTGCGATCACCCCAGATTATCCTTGGTGATGGATATGTTGGAAGGTGCTCTGAAAGAACTTCCCGATGGAACAAACTTGATTCTTCATTCCGATCAGGGTTGGCAATATCGGCACAAGCACTATCAATTTATGCTGGCTGAGAAAGGTATCCGACCAGAGTATGAGCCGCAAGGGTAACTGTTTGGACAATGCTGTCATCGAGAGTTTCTTCGCCGTTCTCAAGAGCGAGCTGCTCTATCTCCAGCACTTCGAATCCATGGCGTACTTCAAAGAAGAACTCATTGCGTACCTTGACTACTACAATAACCGTCGTATCAAGGTCAAACTAAAAGGCTTGTCACCCGCTCTTCACAGGCAACAAGCTCTTTTAGTCGCTTAATTCATTTCTTGTCTAACTTTTTTGGGTCAGTTCATTACGCCGTCTTTTTTTATTTGTGCTTTTTTTGCTTCGGTTTGAGATACCCCCAAATTACTTCCCGCACGCTCTTCAGAAAATATCCCAGCGCGCCTTTTCCCTCCGCATGATTGTCGAGGTCCACGTCCCGCGCGCGGCTGCGCAGAAATCCGACGCGGTAGGCGAGGTTGTGCAGCAGCCACTCCCGCTCCAGCGAGGGCAGCGTCCGCCGCCAGCGCGGTTCGGTGGGGTGCGCCGCGTCGTAGTCGAGCAGCGCGGCGAGCGCCTCGCGCCTGACGCGGCGGCTGCGCACGTCGCACGAACGCAGAATACGAAAAGAAGGATTCTCCGTATAACGGTCGTCGTAAACGGCGATCTCCCCACGTTCCTGCGCGCGCCGCGCCGCGTCGCGCGAGAGCGCGACCGTCATCGTCCTTCCCGAAGGCAGCATAAGCATTGCGGTTTTTTCGATCCGGTCCGCACCTGTATCCATCGTCTGTTCCATATTGAAAAGCGTAGCAATCCCGCGCCGGAATGTCAACCGCGCCGACCCGCGCGGCTTGCAATTTTTCCGCCCGGTCGGTATGATAGACGCAATGAAGCGTATCGATAAACGGAGGCTGAAAAACGGATATGGAACCGAAGTATTACGACATCATCGACCGACAGTTTGAAGAACAGCTGACATCGCTCGGCAAGGTCATCGCATTTCCGAGCATTTCGCAGGGCGATCCGGAGCCCGGCATGCCGCTCGGGCGCAACATCCACAACGCGCTGGAATACATGCTGGAGCTTGCGCGGACGATGGGCTTCTCCGCGCGTTCGCTGGACGGCTACTGCGGCGTCGTCGACTACGGCGAGGGCGACGAGATGCTCATGATCATGGCGCATCTCGACGTGGTGCCCACGGGCAACGGCTGGTCGAGCGACCCCTTCACCCTCACGCGCAAGGGCGACCGGCTGGTCGGCCGCGGCGTGCTGGACGACAAGGGCCCGGCGATCTCCGCGCTCTATGCGCTCAAGGCCGTCAAGGAAGCCGGCGTTCCGCTGCGGCGCAGGGTGCGCATCTTCCTCGGCTGCGACGAGGAACGCGGCTGGAGCTGCGTCGATCGCTACAAGCAGACCGAGCCGGACCCGACGCTGGCATTCACGCCGGACGGGGAGTATCCCGTGATCAACTCCGAAAAAAACATCGGTCAAACGACCTATATCAAAAAACTCTCCGGCAGCGAGGTGCGCATCTCCTGCGGCACCGTGCCGAACGTCATCCCCGGCGAAGCGCTGGCGGAGCTGCCGTTTACGCCGGAACCCGTCACCGCCAAGCACGGCATGCAGCTCAGCGGCACGGACGGCGAGCTGCGCGCCGTCGGCCGCAGCGGGCACGCCTCCACCCCGCAGGACGCGCAGAACGCGCTGCTCGCGTTGCTGGACGCGCTCAAGGAGCAGCCGCTGAACGCCGAGGACCTCGCGACCGCGTCATCGCTTGCCGCGCTGCTCGGTTTCGACCAGCACGGCGAAGCGTTCGGCCTGAACGTCACCGATCCCTCCGGTAGCCTCACCCTTTCGCCCAACATGCTTTCGTGGAACGAAAACGAGGTGTCCATCACGCTCGACTGCCGTTTCCCCTTCAGCGTGACGCCCGAGCAGCTGCTCAAGGCCGAGGACGAAAAGTTTGCGCAGATCGGCTTTACCCGCACCTGGCAGAGGATTTCCGCGGGGCACTACATCGACCCCGACTGCGAGCTGGTAAAAACGCTGCTCGCCATCTACTCGGAGGCGACGGGCAAAAAAGCCGAGCCGCTTTCCATCGGCGGCGGCACCTACGCGCGGTCGTTTGAAAACGCAGTGGCCTTCGGCGTGGAACCCGAGGGCGAACCCGCTCAGGCGCACATGCCGGACGAATCCTGCACCGTCGAAAGCATCCGCTTCGACACGCGCCTCATCGCCGAGGCGATCAAGCGGCTCGCGGGAGCATAACCGCCTGCAATTTTATATCGGGGGGGGGGACGGCTTGTTTCGGCTGTCCTCCCTTTTTTCTGTTATGAATCGGTTTCACTCCTGTCAAAAAAAGAGGTGCTTATGAAGCGTCATTCGAACAAATCCGCCCTTCCACCCCGGACAGCGCGGCAGCCGCTGCCGCCGATTCGCCAAAGCCGCGCCGTCTCACTGCCGGTTAGAGCGGTCTTTGCGCAGCTGCTCGCCATCGCCGCATTCCTGCTGATCGCCAGCCTCCTACAGACCAGCGTCATCGATCCGAACGCGTACCGCAAGGAACATATCCTCTATTGGTCGGACCATGCGCTCGTCAACATCGCCATACTGCTCGTCCTGCTCGCCGGAGCGGTCTTTGCGCTCTTCCGTCTTCGCGGGCGCACCGATCGGATTCCGATGCGCGCGGTCAAGATCGCGCTCGCGGTGTGGGTGTTCGGGATGAGCTGTCTTTGGGCGTTTTCCATCCGCTCAATACCGGAAGCGGACTCCGCGCGCGTGGTGGAAGCCGCCCGGCTCGCCGCGGCGGGCGATTTTTCGTTTTTCGGCGCGAAGCTGCAGTATTTCCAGATGTTCCCCTACCAGCTCGGGATCGTCGCGTTTTACGAGCCGTTCTTTCGCCTCTTCGGCGGCGGCGCTTACGCCGCGCTCTGGCTGACCAACGCAGCCGCGCTCGCCGCAGGCGAGCTCGCGCTGGTCACGCTGGCGGAAGCGTTGTTTCCGGACCGGCGGGCCGCGCTGGCGACGGCGGTCCTGCTTGCGCTCTGCCCGCAACCGGTGCTGTTCTGTTCGTTTCTCTACGGCAACCTGCCGGGACTTGCGGCGATGCTCTGGGCGTTCGTACTGGTCGTGCGCCTGCTCAACGGCGCGCGGGCGCGCTCGGTCGTCTGGATCGCGCTGCTCTGCGCGCTCGGCGTCGCGCTCAAGAGCAACAGCTGGATCGGCGTTGCGGCCATCGTACTTACGCTGCTGATCAGCCTGCCGGAGCGATTCCGTCCGGCAAAGCTCGTCTGCTGCGCGGCCGTCGTCGCCGCGCCGCTGCTGCTCACACGCGCGGTGCAGGCCGGCTATGAGCAGCGCGCGGATATCCGGCTCGGCGGCGGCACGCCGCAGACCGCATGGCTCGTGATGGGGTTCTCCGAATCCGAACGCGCGCCGGGCTGGTACAACGGGTACTCCTACTCCGTTTTGAAAGACGCGGGCTGGGACACGGACAGGGCGCGGCAGATCATCGCCTGGGATCTGGCCGAGCGGCTGGACGCCCTGACCGCCACCCCAGGCGCACTCGGCTCGTTTCTGCTAAAAAAAACGCTGAGCCAGTGGAATGAACCCTCGTTTGAGAGCATCTGGATCAGCAAGGTGAAACAGCATGAAGCCGCCCTGCCCGTGTTTGCCGAGAGCGTCTACAACGGCGCGGCGGGCGAGGCGCTCGGCGTCTGGTTTGAGCACGAAACGTCGCTTCTTTACGCCGCGTTTGCGGCGGGGATGCTTGCGCTGCTGCTGCGCAAGCATCCCGACACGCCGCAGGAAAGCGGCGCTTTCGCCGCGCCGTCCCGCGCCGCCCTTCTGCTGCCGGCGCTTTGTCTGCTCGGCGGATTCGTCTATCACCTGCTGTTCGAGGCAAAGTCGCAGTATACGCTGTCGTATCTGGTCATGATGGTTCCATACGCCGCGTTCGGGCTCACGAGTCTGGCGGATTTTGCCGCGCGGCTTCGGCGGCAAAGCGGGAACGAGGCCCGTCTTCCCCCAGCATTGTAAAATCCTTGTCCAGGCGCCGTTTCCGCGCCTTCAGGCCAGAAAAACCCTTGCAATAGGCGTTTTCTTGTGATATACTCGCTTCCGCTAACGTCCTTCTTGCTCGACGCAGCGACGCCGGGCCAATAGACCATAAGGAGGTGAACTGAATGAATCAATACGAAGCTCTTTACATCATTGTCGCATCTTCGGACGAAGAATCGATCAAAGCATCCGTCGAAAAGTTCAAAGGGATCGTCGAAACCAACGGCGGTGAAGTAACGGCCATCGACGAGTGGGGCAAAAAGCGCCTTGCGTACCCCATCGATTACAAGACCGAGGGCTATTACGTCTTGATGTCGTTCACAAGTGCGCCGGAGTTTCCCAAGGAACTCGAGCGTAACTTTAAGATCGACGAAGCGATTCTCCGCTATCTTGTCACGCGCAAGGAAGCGTAACGAACACCGTAGTGCCGAAAGGATGGATGAAGCATGAATAAAATCACTCTCATCGGTAACCTGACGCATGACCCGGAAGTGCGTTCCACGCCCAACGGCGTCACCGTCTGCTCCTTCACCATCGCGGTCAACCGCCGCTTTGGAGGCTCCAGCGGCGAGCGTCCGACGGACTTTTTCCGCATCAACGCCTGGCGTCAGCTTGGCGAAACGTGCGCCAGATACCTCAGCAAGGGCCGCAAGGTCGCCGTCATCGGCGAGCTTCAGGCGCGCACCTACGAGGCGAAGGACGGCACGACACGCATGTCTCTCGACGTGCAGGCGGACGAAGTCGAATTCCTCTCGCCCAAACAGCAGGAGGACGGCGCGGCGCCCTCGGCCCGCGCGGACAACGCGCAGGACATGGCCGGCTTCACCGACATCCAGTCCGACGACATTCCCTTTTAACCGCGGCGCGGGAACCGCCCCGCCGCACCAAAATTCGATTTAGGAGGCTTGCAGCATGGAAGACCGTAAAATGCGTCCCCGCCCAAAACGCGGGCGTCGCAAGGTTTGCAAGTTCTGCGCTGATAAAACCACGCATATCGACTACAAGGATATCCGTACCCTTGAGAAATTCGTGACAGAGCGCGGCAAGATCATGCCCCGCCGTATGTCGGGCATGTGCGCCAAGCATCAGCGTGACCTTGCAATCGCCATCAAGCGCGCACGCATCGTCGCCCTTCTGCCCTACGTGGCGGACTGATTACACTAAGCAACCACATTCTCCATAAGGAAGTTAGCAAGATTAAGAACCGGCAAAAGCCGGTTCTTTTTTCGATCTTTTTTTGTAATAAGAGAGCCTCCCCTCGAAAGTCAGCAAACAAAAAGCCGGTCGCGACTGAACTGACCCAAAAAAGTTAGACAAGAGTACAGCGAGCTTGTGTTTTTGCCTCAGTTCCGTTATGACTTGAGATTTTTCTCTCGCCGTACTCGTTCGGCCACCAAGGCGTTCAATTTTTTTAGGTAGTCATTCTCCGCTCGCAGACGTTGCACTTCTTTTAGTAAGTCTTCTTCGACGTCTTTGGGAAACTTTCGCGGATGTACGGTTCGGTTCCCGGTACCGCCCTTCGTTCGTCCACGCCCATCCTCATATAACGCTTGTACGCCCTCCGTTAGGTAGCTCCGTTCCCATCGCTTGACCTGTGTTTCGTTCGTTACTCCGTGCTTTCGGGCAGCTTCTATATACGACAGCTTGTTCTTTATGACATCTTCTACAACCCGTTGTTTAAATTCGCCCGTGTACCTCTTGTTTGGTTTCCCTCTAGTCATACAAAACACCCCCAAAGTTATTTACAGTTTATCATACTGTCTAACTTTAGGGGTGCAGTTCAAAGCCGCCTTTCTTATCTGTCTATAATTACAGCCCCAGCGCCTCGTGCACGTCCCGCATGCCGAGGATGCTCTTTTGGATGACGTCCTCCAGCGGCATGCCGAGCAGTTCGCAGCCGTTTTTGATCACGTCCCGGTCCACGCCCGCGGCGAAGCCTTTGTCCTTGAATTTCTTTTTCACGCTCGAAACTTCCATATCCATCACGCTGCGGCTTGGGCGCATATACGCCGCCGCCGTGATGAGACCGGTCAGCTCGTCTATGGTGTAGAGCACGATCTCCATCTTTCGCTCCGGCTTGACGTCCGAGCAGAGTCCCCAGCCGTGCGCAAGCACCGCATGGACGACGTCCTCGCCAAAACCCGCCTCCCGCAGCAGCCGCGGGGCCACTTGGAGATGCTCTTGCGGCCACTGTTCGTAGTCCACGTCGTGCAGCAGACCGACGATGCCCCAGTATTCCTCGTCCTCGCCCAGTTCGCGCGCGAAATAGCGCATCACGCCCTCGACCGCGTAGGCGTGCCGGAGAAGCGCGTCGCTCTTTGTGTAGGTCTGCAGCGTGTTCAGCGCGTCCTGCCTTGTGCGTTCCATATCTGTTTTCGCCCCGCTTTCAAAAAAAATCCGACGCCGCCGATCCGGCAAATCCAAATGTTCGATGTGGACGGCGCGATCTCGTTTTGTATGCCATTTGGCCCGACAATTCCAGTCACATGGACATTTCTCAATATCATACAATAAAATTACAAAAAAAGGCAATATATTTTAGAATCTTTTCTTGACAGGTGACAGCGGGAATGATATCATTCATGATTGACTTATGATCGCGAAACTGTCGCAATATGCCCAAAAACGGGTTTTTGAGCGGTTTTCTCCGCCCGAAAACAGGATATGGGCAGTTTTTTACCAGTGGCGGCGATCTTGGTCCGGCAACGTTTTTTAACGAGAAAATATGCGAAAGGCGCGACTTGCAACCGCGCCGGCAAGGGGAGTACGCGATGATGCATGACGTTCAAATGGGCAGACAGACGCGAAAGAGCTTTTCCAGAATTCGGGAAGTGCTCGACATGCCGGATCTGATAGAGATCCAAAAGAATTCGTACTATCGTTTTTTAAGGGAGGACCTGAAAGAGGTTTTTGACGATATTTCCCCGATTACCGACTATTCCGGCAAGCTGGTGTTAGAGTTTGTCGATTACCGTATCGATCTGAACAGCCCCAAATATTCCATGGAGGAGAGCAAGGAGCGCGACGTCAACTACGCCGCGCCGCTTCGCGTGACCGTCCGCCTCATCAATAAGGAAACCGGCGAAGTCAAGCAGCAGGAAGTCTTTATGGGCGATTTCCCGCTCATGACGCCGCAGGGCACGTTTATCATCAACGGCGCGGAGCGCGTCATCGTCTCCCAGCTCGTCCGTTCGCCGGGCGTCTACTTCTCCGAGAGCTTCGACAAAGTCGGCAAGCAGCTCTTCGCCGCACAGGTGATTCCGAACCGCGGCGCGTGGCTCGAATACGAGACCGACAGCAACGGCGTGCTCTACGTCAAGATTGACCGCCAGCGCAAGGTGCACATCACCGCGCTCGTGCGCGCGCTTGGCTACGGCTCCAACCCGCAGATTCTGGACCTCTTCGGAGACGACGAGCGCCTTTCTGCAACCCTGCAGAAGGACCCGACGCATTCCGAGGCGGAGGGCCTCATTGAAATCTACAAGCGCCAGCGTCCCGGCGAGCCGCCGACGGAGGAGAGCGCAAGATCGCTGCTGAACTCGCTGTTCTTCGACAAGCGCTACGACCTTGCGCGCGTCGGCCGCTATAAGTTTAATAAGAAACTCGCCATCCGCGCGCGTATCCGCAACCACGTATCCGCGGACACCATCGTGCACCCCAAGACCGGCGAAATCCTCGCCGAGGCGGGGCAGACGATCGACCGCTTCGTCGCGGGCGACATCCAGAACGCCGGCATCAACGAAGTTTGGCTTATGATTGGCGAAAACCGCGTCAAGGTCATCGGCAACAACTTCGTGCGCGCCAACGAGTGGCTGGACTTCGATCCGGTCGAAGCGGGCCTCAACGAGGATGTGCATCTGCCGACGCTCAAGGCCGCGCTCAAGGAAGGCGAGGGCATGACGCAGGACGAGCTCAAGGCCCTGCTCAAGTCGCGCTATTACGACCTCATCCCGCGGCACATCATCCCGGACGATATGATCGCGTCGATTTCGCACCTGATCGGCATGCCCTACGGCATCGGCCGCACGGACGACATCGACCACCTCGGCAACCGCCGTATCCGCAGCGTCGGCGAACTGCTGCAAAACCAGATCCGCGTGGGCCTCACGCGCCTCGAGCGCGTCGTGCGCGAGCGCATGGGTCTGCAGGACATGGACGTGGCCATGCCCAGTAACCTCATCAACATCCGCCCTGTCACCGCGGCGATCAAGGAGTTCTTCGGCTCCTCGCAGCTGAGCCAGTTCATGGATCAGACAAACCCGCTGGCGGAGCTGACGCATAAGCGCCGTCTCTCGGCGCTCGGCCCGGGCGGCCTCAACCGCGAACGCGCGACGTTCGACGTGCGCGACGTGCACTTTTCGCACTACGGCCGTATGTGCCCCATCGAGACGCCGGAAGGTCCGAACATCGGACTCATCAACTCGCTCTCGACCTATGCGCGCATCAACGAGTACGGCTTCATCGAGGCGCCGTATCGCCGCGTGGACGGCAAGAAGCACGTCATCACGGACGAGATCGAATATCTGACCGCGGACGAAGAGGACAACTTCATCGTCGCGCAGGCAAACGAACCCATCGACGAGGAACAGCACTGGTTCAAAAAGGACCGCGTCATCGCGCGCCTGCTCGACCAGATCATCGAAGTCAAGGCTTCCGAAGTGGACTACATGGACGTTTCGCCCAAGCAGCTCGTCTCGGTCGCGACGGCCATGATCCCCTTCCTCGAAAACGACGACGCGAACCGCGCCCTGATGGGCTCGAACATGCAGCGTCAGGCCGTTCCGCTGCTCATCCCCGAGGCGCCGGTTGTCGCAACGGGCATGGAGTACAAGGCCGCGCATGACTCCGGCATCGTGCTCATCGCGCAGGAGGACGGCGTGGTATCCCACGTCTCCGCCAAGGTGATCGCCATCACGGACAAGATCGGCGTGGAGCACCTCTACAAGCTCACGAAGTTCCAGCGCTCCAACCAGGGCACCTGCCTCAACCAGCGCCCGATCGTGCGCAAGGGCGAGATCGTCAAAAAGGGCGACGTCATCGCGGACGGCGCGTCCACGGACAACGGCGAAATCGCGCTCGGCCGCAACATCCTCATCGGGTTTATGACCTGGGAAGGCTACAACTACGAAGACGCGGTCCTTATCAGCGAAAAGCTGGTCAAGGACGACGTATTCACCTCCATCCACATCGAGGAGCACGAGGTGGAGGCCCGCGACACCAAGCTCGGGCCGGAAGAGATCACGCGCGACATCCCGAACATCGGCGAGGACGCGCTGGCCCAGCTCGACGAAAGCGGCATCATCCGCCCCGGCGCGGAGGTGCGAAGCGGCGATATCCTCGTCGGCAAAGTGACGCCCAAGGGCGAAACCGAGCTCACGGCGGAGGAGCGGCTGCTGCGCGCCATCTTCGGCGAAAAGGCGCGCGACGTGCGCGACACCTCGCTGCGCGTTCCGCATGGCGAAGGCGGCATCGTCGTGGACGTGAAGATCTTCACCCGCGAGCACAAGGACGAGCTCAGCCCGGGCGTCAACCAGATGGTGCGCGTCTACATCGCGCAGAAGCGCAAGATCAGCGTCGGCGACAAGATGGCCGGCCGCCACGGCAACAAGGGCGTTATCTCGCGCATCCTGCCCGAGGAGGACATGCCGTTTTTGCCGGACGGCACGCCGCTGCAGATCGTGCTCAACCCGCTCGGCGTTCCGTCGCGCATGAACATCGGCCAGGTGCTCGAACTGCACCTCGGCGTGGCCTGCAAAAGCCTCGGCATCAAGATCGCGACGCCGGTCTTCGACGGCGCGACCGAAACGGACATCAAGGAGCTGCTCGTCAAAGCCGGCCTCGACGAGGACGGCAAGACGATGCTCTACGACGGGCGCAGCGGCGAACCCTTTGAAAACCGCATCTCCGTCGGATACATGTATTACCTCAAGCTCGCGCACCTTGTCGACGACAAGATCCATGCGCGCTCGACCGGCCCGTACTCGCTGGTCACCCAGCAGCCGCTGGGCGGCAAGGCGCAGTTCGGCGGACAGCGCTTCGGCGAAATGGAAGTCTGGGCGCTGGAAGCCTACGGCGCGGCCTACACGCTGCAGGAGATCCTCACGGTCAAGTCGGACGACGTGGTCGGCCGCGTAAAGACCTACGAGGCCATCGTCAAGGGCGACAACGTGCCGCCCGCAGGCGTGCCGGAGTCGTTTAAGGTGCTCATCAAGGAGCTCCAGTCCCTCGCGCTGGACATCAAGGTGTTGTCCGACACGCGCGAGGAGATCCTCATCGGCGAGGACGACGAGGAAGACGTCGTACCGATGGACGTCAACATCGCCGGACTCGAAGACACGCCCGTTTTCGCGCCGGTTGGCGACGAAGAAGAGGACCTCGAGGACTTCGACGACTTCGAAGACTTCGAGGAAGCGGCGGACGAAGTGCTCGCCGCCGAAGAGGATCTTGAGGTCGTCGAAGACGAAGACCTGGACGGGCTGGACGAAGACCTTGCCGAGCTTTCCGACACGCTGGATCTCGACATCGACAAGGACATTGAATGAGCGGCAGCAAGGAGAGATAGACTGTGTTTGAATTGACGAATTTTGACGCGTTGCAAATCGGGCTCGCATCGCCCGAAAAGATACTGGAATGGTCCCACGGCGAGGTCAAGAAACCGGAAACGATCAACTACCGCACGCTCAAGCCCGAAAAGGACGGCCTCTTCTGCGAGCGCATCTTTGGGCCGACCAAGGACTGGGAATGCCACTGCGGGCGCTACAAGCGCGGCCGCTATAAGGGCATCGTCTGCGAAAAGTGCGGCGTCGAAGTCACCCGCGCCAAGGTGCGCCGCGAGCGCATGGGCCATATCGAGCTCGCCGTTCCGGTGAGCCACATCTGGTACTTCAAAGGCATCCCCTGCCGCATGAAGATGCTGCTGGACATGAGCCCGCGCTCGCTCGAGCAGGTGCTCTATTTCGGCGCGTATGTGGTCATAGACCCCGGTCATACCGCGCTGCAGTACAAGCAGATCCTTACCGATAAGGAATTCCGCGAAGCGCAGGAGCAGTACGGCGCAAAGGCGTTCCGCGCCGGCATGGGCGCGGAGGCCATCCGCGAACTGCTCACCCAGCTCGACCTCGTAAAGCTCGAAAAAGAGCTGCGCGATGAGATCGACGGCGCCTCCGGCCAGAAGCGCGCAAACGCGATCAAGCGCCTCGAGGTCATCGAAGCGTTCATCCAGAGCGGCAACAAACCCGAGTGGATCATCCTCACGGTCATTCCGGTCATCCCGCCGGAAATCCGCCCGATGGTGCAGCTCGACGGCGGCCGCTTTGCAACGAGCGATCTCAACGACCTCTACCGCCGCGTGATCAACCGCAACAACCGCTTGAAGCGCCTCCTGGAGCTGCGCGCGCCGGACATCATTGTGCGCAACGAAAAGCGCATGCTGCAGGAAGCGGTGGACTCCCTCATCGACAACGGCCGCCGCACGCGCCCCGTCACGGGACCGGGCAACCGGCCGCTCAAGTCGCTTTCGGACATGCTGCGCGGCAAGCAGGGACGCTTCCGCCAGAACCTGCTCGGCAAGCGCGTGGACTATTCCGGCCGCAGCGTCATCGTCGTCGGCCCGGATCTGCAGATGTATCAGTGCGGCCTGCCCAAGGAGATGGCGCTCGAGCTGTTTAAGCCGTTCGTCATGAAAAAGCTCGTCAAGGGCGGCTTTGCGCAGAACGTCAAGGGCGCAAAGCGCATGGTGGAGCGCGTCGACCAGGCCGTCTGGGGTGTGCTCGAGGAGGTCATCAAGGACCATCCCGTTCTCCTCAACCGCGCGCCGACGCTGCACCGCCTCGGCATTCAGGCGTTTGAACCGATCCTCGTGGAAGGCCGCGCGCTCAAGCTCCATCCGCTCGTCTGCACCGCGTACAACGCGGACTTCGACGGGGACCAGATGGCTGTACACGTGCCGCTCTCCGTGGAGGCGCAGGCGGAGGCCCGCTTCCTCATGCTCGCGAGCAACAACATCTTAAAACCGCAGGATGGCCGTCCGGTCGTTTCTCCGACGCAGGACATGGTCATCGGCTGCTATTACCTGACGATGATCCGGCCCGGCGCAAAGGGCGAGGGCAAGATCTTCCACTCCGAGGACGAGGCCGTCATGGCCTACCAGACTGGTGAAATCTCGCTGCAGGCAAGGGTGAAGATCCGCCTTGAGCGCGAGTGGCAGGGCGAGAAGCGCAGGAAGATCGTGGAGACCACGGTCGGCCGCGTGATCTTCAACAACGCCATTCCGCAGGACCTCGGCTATGTCGACCGTTCGACGGACGAAACGCTCTTTACGCTCGAGATCGACAAGCTGGTCGCGAAAAAAGACCTCGGCAACATCGTGGACAGCTGCTATCGCAGGCACGGGCCCACGACCACCTCGCAGGTGCTCGACCGCATCAAAAAGCTGGGCTTTACGTACTCCACGCGCGGCGGAATCACCGTCGGCTTCCAGGATATCCAGGTGCCCGCCGACAAGAAGCAGATGATCGCCGAGGCGGAGCAGAATGTCGAACAGATCGACGAGCTCTTCCGCATGGGCATGCTCAGCAACAGCGAGCGCAGAGAGCGCGTCATCAAGGTTTGGGAGGGCACCACGGACCGCGTGGCGAAATCCCTGATGAATTCGCTGGACGAATTCAACCCGATCTACATGATGGCCAACTCCGGCGCGCGCGGTAGCACGGCGCAGATTCGCCAGCTTGCCGGCATGCGCGGCCTGATGGCCGACCCGAGCGGCCAGATCATCGAGGTGCCGATTCGCGCGAACTTCCGCGAAGGCCTCTCGGTTCTGGAGTTCTTCATCTCCTCGCACGGCGCGCGCAAAGGCCTTGCCGACACGGCGCTGCGCACGGCGGACTCCGGTTACCTCACCCGCCGCCTCGTGGACGTGTCCCAGGACGTGATCGTGCGCGAAGAAGACTGCTATGCAAACCGCAACGAAGCGCCGAAGGGAATGATGATCTCCGAGATCAAGGACGGCAACAAGCTCATCGAGCCGCTCCGCGCCCGCGTGCTCGGCCGCTATGCGGTCGATCCGATCGTGCATCCCGCCACGGGCGAGGTGCTCGTGGAGGCGGATACGCTGATCACCTACGAACAGGCCGAAGCGATTGAAAAGGCCGGCATCAAGAGCGTGCACTGCCGCTCCGTCTTCACCTGCCGCGCGGACCACGGCGTCTGCGCCAAGTGCTACGGCGCAAACCTCGCCACCGGCACGCCGGTCAACATCGGCGAGGCGGTGGGCATCATCGCCGCGCAGGCCATCGGCGAACCCGGCACGCAGCTGACGATGCGTACGTTCCACACCGGCGGCGTCGCGACGGCGGACGACATCACACAGGGTCTTCCGCGCGTCGAGGAGCTCTTCGAGGCGCGTAAGCCGAAGGGCCTCGCGGTCATCAGCGAGATCAACGGCGTCGTACAGATCGACGACTCCAAAAAGCGCCGCGAAGCGGTCGTCACCAACGAGGACGGGGAAGCCGAGAGCTACCTCATCCCGTTCGGCAGCAAGCTCAAGGTCGGCAACGGGGACACGGTCGAGGCGGGCGACGAGCTCACCGAAGGCAGCGTGAACCCGCACGATATCCTCAAGATCAAGGGCGTCAAGGGCGTTCAGGCATACCTCTTAAAGGAAGTGCAGAGCGTCTACCGCCTGCAGGGCGTTGAGATTTCGGACAAACACATCGAAATCATCATCCGCCAGATGCTCCGTAAGGTGCAGATCGAGGAAAACGGCGACACCGCCATGCTGCCGGGCGAGCTCATCGACATCTTCCGCTTCGAGGAAGAAAATGAGCGCATCATCCAGAGCGAGGGCCGTCCCGCCATCGCAAAGCGCAAGCTCCTGGGTATCACCAAGGCTTCGCTGGCGACGGACTCCTTCCTCTCCGCCGCATCGTTCCAGGAGACGACGCGCGTGCTGACCGAGGCCGCCATCAAAGGCAAGATCGATCCGCTCGTGGGCCTCAAAGAAAACGTCATCATCGGCAAACTGATCCCCGCCGGCATCGGGCTGCGGCGCTACCGCAACGTCGTCGTGACGGAGAAACAGTAACCGATACGCCGATTCACACCGACTCTCGAAAGGAGCAGAGATGGAAAAACTGCCAGTCAACCCGAACTGCGAGCTTTCCGGCACGAAATACTGCGCGATGCTGAATATGCACGCCTGCTCGGTTTGCACCGTTCGCGACAGCGACAACAAGGCCGAAATCAAGAGTGATCTCGACCTGTATGAATCGCTCCTGCCCGACGGCGGCGTCGCGCGGTTGTTCGAGTCCAAGGAGTGCCAGTTCTGCAAGACGCCCGTCAAGGGCAAGCGGCGCGGCTATGCCATCCTCGACATGGCGCATCCCGAACCGCGGCGCGTGCAAAAATGGCTCTTTGGCAAGCGCGTCGCGCGCATCGGCACGATGATCCCGGTGCAGATGGGCGTCTGCCCCAAGTGCCGCAGGCGGTTTCTGATGCTCGAGTATCTGTCCATGATCATTCCCGTGATCATCGGCATCGCGGCGCTGTTTATCGTGTCCCTCGATGCGGTGAAGGGTCCGCTGGTGGATCTCTCCATGTTTGCGCCGTTCGGCGCGTGGATCATCAGCGTGCTCATCGGCGTGCTCGCCGGCAAGCTCATCACCGACGCGCTGGAGCGCGCCTGGTCGCGCGAGATGGTGACGGACGTGCTCTGCCATCCCGTCATCGCCGAGATGTCCGAAAAGGGCTGGACGCCGATCACCGCCAAGAGCCGCACGAAGCTGCTCTTTAGCAAGAGCCGTCTGGCAAAAGGCCTCGGCACGGCGGACAGCGACAAGCCCGCCGAGTAAAATTGTGGCCGCGGACCGCCCGAAACACCATATATGGACGGCGGCGCGCGGAGGCAAGAAAGCGTTTGACAAGCGGGGCCTTTGCTGATAAAATACTGCGTTGGCGGTCCCTTTTTATGCGCCTTTTCGGATTTTACCGAACGCATACGAAATCGTGACAAAGCCCGAACATGCGGCAAGGCCGTGCCATGGCCGCCGTTTGGAACCCACCGGATACAATGTTCCCTACAGGGGTTGCAGGGAGCGGTAATAGAGATAGATAAGAAAACAAAGTTTGAGACAAAGTTTAAGGAGATTGATTCATGCCGACCATTAACCAGTTGGTTCGTAAAGGCAGAGAGCAGGTGGAGTACAAGTCCACGGCTCCTATTCTGAAACAGTGCCCGCAGCGCCGCGGCGTTTGCACGGCGGTTCGTACCATGACCCCGAAAAAGCCGAACTCCGCGCTGCGTAAAATCGCCCGTATCCGTCTGACCGACGGCCTTGAGGGCACAGCCTACATCCCGGGCGTCGGCCACAACCTGCAGGAGCACTCCGTTGTGCTCATCCGCGGCGGCCGTGTCAAGGACCTCCCGGGCGTTCGTTACCACATCGTTCGCGGCGCGCTTGATACCGCGGGCGTTGCCAATCGCAAGCAGAGCCGCTCGCTCTACGGCGCGAAGAAGCAGTCGAAGAAGAAGTAAGGGAGGGTTGGAAGAATGCCGAGAAGAGGATTTATTCCCAAGCGCGAAGTGTTGTCCGACCCGATCTATAACAGCGTGGTCGTTACAAAACTCATCAACCAGGTCATGCTCGACGGCAAGCGCGGCGTCGCCCAAAAGGCGGTTTACGATGCGTTTGACATCATCCGCGAGAAGACCGGCCGCGAGCCCGCCGAGGTGTTCGAGCAGTGCATGAACAACATCATGCCCGTGCTCGAGGTCAAGGCCCGCCGCGTCGGCGGCGCCACCTATCAGGTGCCGATCGAGATCCGCACGGAGCGCCGCCAGACGCTCGCGCTGCGCTGGCTCGTGTCGTTTGCGCGTAAGCGCAGCGAGC
Organism: Clostridiales bacterium; assembly: GCA_012517905.1. Classification (GTDB taxonomy): domain Bacteria; phylum Bacillota; class Clostridia; order Christensenellales; family CAG-138; genus UBA7703. Next base: position 16,395 of record JAAYUE010000031.1, read on the forward strand.
GCACCATCAGCGCACGCCTTGCCGGCGAAATCATGGATGGCGCCAACAGCCAGGGCAACGCCTTCAAGAAGAAGGAAGACACCCACAAGATGGCCGAGGCGAACAAGGCGTTCGCGCACTATCGCTGGTAAGCCGCTCTGTCCGCGCCGTCCGGTGCGGAAGATGGCCTGAGAACGAAGGAATCGTCCCGCTCTGCGCGCGCGGAAACGGCGCAAGCTGCGGGAAGCAACCAAGGAATCAACAGCCACGGGCCTGCGGTTCGGAGCAGTCAATCCGGACCGCAGACCCGCGCAATACTGTAAGGAACAAATTACAGCAACGAGTAAAGGGATACGATTTTGCCTAGAGATACATCACTGGAAAGGACCCGCAACATCGGGATCATGGCGCATATCGACGCCGGCAAAACCACGACGACCGAGCGAATTTTGTACTACACGGGCAAGATTCACAAGATCGGCGAGGTGCACGAAGGCGCCGCCGCCATGGACTATATGATTCAGGAGCAGGAGCGCGGCATCACGATTACGTCCGCCGCGACGACCGCTTTCTGGCGTTCGCACCGCATCAACATCATCGACACGCCCGGCCACGTGGATTTTACCGTGGAGGTCGAGCGTTCGCTTCGCGTGCTGGACGGCGCGGTTGCCGTCTTCTGTGCAAAGGGCGGCGTCGAGCCGCAGTCCGAGACGGTCTGGCGGCAGGCGAGAAAGTACGGCGTGCCGTGCATCGCCTACGTCAACAAGATGGACATCACCGGCGCGAACTTTGAAAACGTCTGCAACATGATGCGCGAGCGCCTCGGCGCAAACGCGCTGCCCATCCAGCTGCCCATCGGTTCGGAGGCGGATTTCCGCGGCATCGTCGATCTCGTTTCGATGAAGGCGGAGGTCTACTATAACGACGACGGCACGGACGTGCGCGAGGAGGAAATCCCCGCGGAGATGCTGTCGATGGCCAAGGAACAGCGCGCCAAGCTGCTGGATTCCATCATCGAAGAAGACGAAGGCCTGATGGAGCGGTATTTCAACGGCGAGTGGTTCAAGGCGGAAGAGCTGATTCCCTGCATCCGCAAGGCGACGCTGTCCGGTCGGGTCGTGCCCGTTACCTGCGGCACGTCCTATCGCAACAAGGGCGTTCAGCCGCTGCTCAACGCGATTGTCGACTATCTGCCGAGTCCGCTGGATATCGAGCCCGCCAAGGGCACGGACAAGAGCGGCGAGAAGGAGATTGTCGTTGAACCGCGTGACGACGGCCCGTTTGCTGCGCTGGCGTTCAAGATCATCTCCGACCCGTTTGTGGGCAAGCTCTCGTTCATCCGCGTCTACGGCGGAACGCTCAAGAGCGGTTCCTACATATACAACGCGAGCAAGAACAAACGCGAGCGCGTCGGGCGCATTCTCATGATGCACGCGGACACGCGCACGGAGATCGACGAGGCGCACGCGGGCGATATCGTGGCGCTGGTCGGTATGAAGGATACCAGCACGGGCGATACGCTCTGCGTGGAAAACCACCAGCTGCTGCTCGAGAGCATGGAGTTCCCGGATCCCGTCATCCAGGTCGCCATCGAGCCCAAGACGAAGGCCGGTCAGGAGAAGATGAGCCTCGCGCTGATCAAGCTGGCGGAAGAGGACCCGACGTTCCGTACCTATACGGACCAGGAGACGGGCCAGACCATCATCGCCGGCATGGGCGAGCTGCACCTCGAGATCATCGTGGACCGGCTTATCCGCGAATTCCATGTGGAGGCGCGCGTGGGCAACCCGCAGGTCTCCTACAAGGAGAGTATCAAGGCCCCCGTCAAGGCGGAGTCCCGCTATGTGCGGCAGACCGGCGGCCGCGGCCAGTACGGCCACGTCGTCATCGAGCTCGCCCCGCGCGAGCCGGGCGCAGGCTACGAGTTTGTGGATAAGATCGTCGGCGGCGTGATTCCGCGCGAGTATATCCCCGCCGTGGACAAAGGCATGCGCGAAGCGCTCAAGAGCGGTAAGCTCGGCGGCTACGAAGTGGTCGACGTGCAGGCGACGCTGCTGGACGGCTCCTATCACGAGGTGGACTCCTCCGAAATGGCGTTCACCATCGCGGGCTCGCTCGCGGTGAAAGAGGCGCTGGACAAGGCGCACTGCGCGCTGCTCGAGCCGATGATGAAGGTCGAAGTGCTGGTGCCGGAGGATTACCTCGGCGACGTCATGGGCAACCTCACCGCGCGCCGCGGCAAGCTCAGCGGCATGGAGACGCGCCAGAACGTTCAGGTGATCGACGCGCTCGTACCGCTTTCGGAGATGTTCGGCTATGCGACGGACCTTCGCAGCCGCACGCAGGGACGCGGAACGTTCACCATGCAGTTTGCGCATTACGAAGAGGTTCCCAAATCGATCGCCGATACGGTGGTCGGAAAGAATAACTACCGGCTGTAACGGGCTGCCCGCCGCAGCGGCGGAACGAAGAAATTACCGTTTGGTAACGATATTGGAAGGAAAAAAAGGAGAGTTTTTATGGCAAAGGCAAAATTCGAACGGAATAAGCCGCACGTAAACATCGGGACGATCGGACACGTGGACCACGGCAAGACGACGTTGACGGCGGCGATCACGATGGCGCTGGCGCAGCAGGGCGAAGCGAAAGCGATGCGCTAC
>JAAYUE010000032.1 GCA_012517905.1 Clostridiales bacterium
TCTCGTATGCCGCCATCAAAAGCCCCAGCACCGTACCGAGGTGGTGATTGCTCACAGCGCCCGGGAACGCGCGCGTCTGAATCGTCTTCCAGAGGTCGTATTTCAGCTCGTCCTCCTTGTAGTCGACCGCGATTACGCCGCGCTGCGGACCGAAGAAGGTCTTGTGCGTCGAACCGGTGACGATCTCCGCGCCCTCCTCAAACGGTTTCTGAAAATGCGGGCCGACGAGGCCGAGCACATGCGCCATGTCGTACATGATCGTGGTGGGAATTTTCTGCTCATCGACAAACTGCCGGATTTCGCGCACAGGCTCCTTATGAAGCACCATCGACTTGCCGAAGATGATGAACTCCGGCCGGTAGCGCTCGAGGACCTTCTTGCTCTCCTCCACGTCGATCTTGAAGAGGTTGTCCCGGCAGACGGGGAAATTGACCACGGCGGGCCGCTCCGTCGCGGGATCGACGGCCACGTAGTCGTGCAGCGCGCCCATCGGCTGCGCGCTGAGGTGTCCGCCTTTGATGATGTGGTTGTTGAGGATGTAGCCGAGCCGTTTTGGCGTATGCTTGCGATCCAGCCGGTTTTTGTAGTCCATCAACGCCGAAAACACCGTGGTGTTGCTCATCTGTCCGCTGATGACGCGCGCCTCGACCTCCGTGCAGTTGAAGTATCTGCGCAGCTCCGCAACCAGAGCGCGTTCCACCTCGTCGATGAATTTTGCGCCCTGATAATAGAATACCTCGTGATCGTAAAACGACGCGGTCTTCTTGTGCTCGGCATAGCGAAAGCTCGGGTCGCTGCCGCTGAGCAGCCGCACCGCGCGGGAGGCGGTCATCTCGCTCGGGATGAGGTTGACGCAGCGCTGCTGGCGCCAGACGTGGTTGTCCGCCGCCTTGTTCAGCAGCGTCAGCGCGCTCTTTGGCAGGTCTGTTGAGGGCTGATCCTTCGGTTCCTCCGGCGCATCGCAGACGATGGGCCGCGCATACGGCGGCGCGTCCCCGCGCAAGTGCCAGGCGGGCACGACGGCGGAAACGCGGCTGCCACGGATCTCCACCTCGACGGCGTCGTCGGTCAGCACGTCGGAATCCAGCATCGCAAGTCCGATGGAGCGCAGCGCCTTCTGATCGGTGAATTTCTCCAGCAGGCTGCCCTGGTTTTCCACGACGTAGCGCGGCACCATGGTCCCGCTGGTGACATAGCCGATCTCCCTGCCGTCTTTGAAGACGGGGAACCCCGCGCGGAGCACGCCGCGGCCGGTCAGCGCGATCGGCCTTACCCTACGTGGTAAATCGCTCAGATCGGAAAAGTCGCGGTTGAGGATGCGGCTGCTCGCAGCAAACTGTTTTTCCAGCGGCGCACGGCCGATCATGTCCTTCTTTTCATCCGAAAAGCTCACGGCAAAGCGCGCCAGAGAGATGGCGAAGATCGGTATCTCTTTTCCGTCCTTGTCCAGTCCCAGCTCGTGTCCGTAGAGCGGCAGCCCCGCCTCAAGACGCAGGGTGTCCCGCGCGCCGAGGCCGATGGGTTTTGCGCCGCGCTTCACCAGCTCGTCCCAGAGGAACACGCCGTCTTCGCGCAGCGCGAAGATTTCATATCCAACGGGTTCGCCGGTATAGCCGGTCTTGGCGATGTGCGCGGTCTTACCGCAGAGCTTCACGGTGCCGAGCGCGTTTTTCACCGGTTCGGTCAGAAACGCGCCGTCCGCCATGTCGCTCAGAATCTGCTTGGACTTCGGCCCCTGCAGGGAAAGCAGCGCGACGGCTTCGGATTTGTTTTCGATCTGTGCGTCGAACGCCCTGATCTCTTTCGTCAGGTGCGCCCAGTCCTTCTCTGCGTTCGCCGCGTTGACCACGAGGATATACGCTTCCTCGACAAAGCGATACAGATACGCGTCGTCGATCGCTCCGCCGGTTTCATTCGGGATGATGGCGTACTGCGCCTGGTCGACCTCCAGCGCGGAGACGTTGCTGGTCAGCACATGCTGCAAAAATGCCTTGGCGTCCTTGCCCGTGATGCGAAAACGGCCCATGTGGCTCACGTCAAACAGACCGCAGCCGCCGCGTGTGGCCAGATGCTCGGTCACGATGCCTTCGGGATACTGAATCGGCATTTCCCAGCCGCCAAAGTCCACCATGGTCGCGCCCGCCTCGACGTGACGCTCGTAAAATACCGTTCGTTTCAATTCGCTCATTGGTCCGCCTCCGTAAAGTCATATCGCAAAATGGGGTTTCGCGCCGCGCCGACCTCGTCCGGCCGCCCGATGGGCGTGGTGACCGGCGCAAGATGCAGCGCCTCAGGCTCCGTCTTTGCCCGCGCGAGGATGTTTCGGACCGCCTCCGCCGCCGCGTCCAGCGTTTCTTTCCCCTCCGTCTCGGTGGGCTCGAACATGAGCGCCTCGTGCACGATCAGCGGAAAATACATCGTCGGCGGGTGCATGCCCGCGTCGATGAAGGACTTGGCGACGTCCATCGCGCTCACGCCCGTCTCTTTTTTGAGCGATTCGAGCGAAACGACGAACTCGTGCATGCAGAACCCCTCGTTTGCGGCGGGCAGCTCGCTTTTGAGCAGCGCGCGCAGATAGTTGGCGTTGAGCACCGCGTTTTCGCTGGCCTCCTGAAGCCCGTCGCCGCCGAGCATGGTGATGTAGGTCAGCGCGCGGAGCACGACGAGGAAGTTGCCGCAGAAGAATTTCATGCGGCCGACGCTGTGTTCCGAATCGGCGTAGCCGAACGTGCCGTCCGCCAGACGAACCGGCAGGCGGTTCGGCAGGTACGGCGTCAGGCACTCCTTGCAGCCGACCGCTCCCGCGCCGGGGCCGCCGCCGCCGTGCGGCGTGGAAAACGTCTTGTGCAGGTTGAGGTGCACCGCGTCGAAGCCCATGTCGCCGGGGCGCGCCGCGCCCATGACGGCGTTCATGTTCGCGCCGTCGTAATAGCACAAGCCCCCCGCGCCGTGCACGATGTCCGTGATTTCGAGGATGTTTTTATCGAAGATGCCGAGCGTGTTCGGGTTGGTCAGCATCAGCCCCGCGGTGTCTGGCCCGACCGCCGCGCGCAGCGCGGCAAGATCGACCGTCCCGTCCTGCGCGGAGGGAATGTTGATTACCGTAAAGCCCGCCATGCTCGCGGTTGCGGGGTTGGTCCCGTGCGCGGAGTCCGGCACGATGATCTTTTTGCGCGCGCAGTCGCCGCGCTCCTCATGGTAGCGCTTGATCAGCAGCAGGCCGAGAAACTCGCCGTGTGCGCCCGCCGCGGGCTGGAAGGTCATCTCGTCCATGCCGACCAGCTGGCAGAGCAGTTCCTTTGCGCGCACGAGCGCCTCGATCGCGCCCTGCGCGGATTCGACCGGCTGGAGCGGATGGATGCCGGAGAATCCCTCCAGCGAGGCCGCCTGTTCGTTGACGGCGGGGTTGTATTTCATGGTGCAGGAGCCGAGCGGATAGAACCCGTCGTTCACGCCGTACACCTGCCGTTCCAGCTCGGAAAAATGCCGGCTGACGTCGGTTTCGCTCAGTTCGGGCAGGCGCGGCGGCAGTTTGCGCAGCAGCGATTCTTCGATCGCCGCATGCGGCGCGGCGCTTTGCGGCGCGCGGCAGCCCCTGCGTCCGGGTACGCTTCGTTCAAACGACAGCTTCATGCGATCACCGCCTTTACGGTCTCGACCAGCGCGTCGATCTGCGCACTTGTGTTGCGCTCCGTCGCGCACCAGAGGATGCCGCCCTCGACGGGCAGTCCGCCGAGGATATTCTTTTCCCCCAGCGCTTTGAGCGCGCGCTCCGTCAGATCGGCCGGCGTTCCGGTCACAAACTCGTGGAAAAACGGCGCGCCGGGATAAGCAAGCTCGAATCCCTTGATCTTGCCGAGCTTCGCAGCCAGATAATGCGCGTTATCGTAACACGCGCGGGCAACTTCCCCCATTCCCTGCGGTCCCATCGCGGAGCAATACGCCGCGGCGGTCAGCGCGCAGAGCGCCTGGTTGGAGCAGATGTTGCTGCTGGCTTTTTCGCGGCGAATGTGCTGCTCGCGCGCCTGCAAGGTCAGCACAAAGCATCTTCGTCCCGCGGCGTCCGCCGTCTGGCCGACGATGCGGCCCGGCAGCTTTCGGATCATTTCCTTTTTGCAGGCCATGAACCCGAGATACGGTCCACCGTAGCTCAGCGGGATACCGAGCGGCTGCCCGTCTCCGATGGCGACGTCCGCGCCGCACTCGCCGGGCGAGCGCAGCAGCACCATGGCCGTCGGGTTCATGCTGACGACGAGCTTCGCGCCCGCGGCGTGCACGAGCTCCGCAATCGCGGGAATATCCTCCACCACGCCGAAGTAGTTCGGGGACTGGAGAATCAGACTCGCGACGCCCGTATTCAGAGCGGTTTTCAGCGCATCGAGGTCAAGGCGGCCTTCCTTGTTCGGCACGATCGCATATTCCGCGTCCGCGCCAAAACTGTAGGTCCGCACAGTCTCGATCGATTCGGGGTTGAGCCCGCCGGCGAGCAGCGTGAGCGTTCTGTTTCGCTCGCGGCACATGGCGGCGGCTTCGGCGGCGGCGGTCGCGCCGTCGTACACCGAGGCGTTGCCGGCATCCATGCCGGTCAGCTCGCAGAGGATGGTTTGATACTCGAAGATCGTCTGCAGAATGCCCTGGCTGATCTCCGGCTGGTAAGGCGTATAGGCGGTGACGAACGCTTCCTTTGCGGCGACGCGGCTCACCACGGCGGGGATGTGGTGCCAGTAGGCGCCCGCCCCGCGGAAGATCGCGTCAAACACGCGGTTTTTCTTTGCCAGCGCGCGCATGGCGTCCAGCGCCTCAAATTCCGAAACGCCTTTCGGCAGTTCGTTCACCGCTTCGGCGGCCTTTTCGCGCATGGCCCGCGGGATGTCGGCGTAGAGCTCGCCGACGGACGAAACGCCGATGACGTTCAGCATCTCTTTGCACTGCGCGTCGGTGGACGGCAGAAAATTGCCCAAGACAATCCCTCCTTTAATTCAATAAATTCAACGACAGAAAATGGGTAGGCAAAACAAGCCCAACAGAAAACAGCCTCCCTTTATGGGGAGGCCATATCGGCCGTCAGCCCTGCGCGCAGAAGGCCTCGTAAGCCGCCGCGTCCATGAGTTCGGCAAAGGCGGTCACGTCGCCGACTTCGACGAGCCAGGCGCCGTAGGGATCGGCGTTGATCGTCTCCGGCGCGGCGGAGAGCTCGTCGTTGACGGCGGTCACTTTACCGCTCACGGGGCTGAGTACTTCGGAGACGGCCTTCACGCTCTCCACATCGCCAAGCGATGCGTCCGCGGTGAGCGCGTCCCCCGCCTGCGGCAGGTCGATGAAAACGATGTCCCCGAGGGACTGCTGGGCAAAGTCGCTCAGGCCGACGCGGTAGGTTCCGTTGCCGAGGTCGAGCAGCCATTCGTGCGAGCCTGTGTACTTGCGATCGTCGAGCAGTGTCATTGTGTTGTTCCTCCGAATGTAATAGATTTGGAAACTATGGGACAATAAAAAACGGGACGCGCGAACCAAGTCGCGCGCCCCGTATCTGAACCTGAAAGATTCTTCCGTAGCGGCAGTCGATCAGCCGCCTGCGGAATTGCCTCGTCGGTGCTGAACCAGATCAGCTTTCCGAAGCTTCGTCGGACATCGGTCCTTTTGCCTGAGAGTTTCTTGCGCAGTCCCCTTCGGCGCTACCCTGTTTGTAGCCTCTCCCGATGCCGTCATCCGAATATTCAATTTTTTACGGTGTCAGTGTACCCCATTTTTGCGCCGCATGTCAACGAAAACCGCGGAACTTTCTTTACGCCTGCGCCGCTTTTTCCTCCAGCATCTTTCTGGTGTCGTTTTCGATGTTCAGGAAGGATATCACGACCATCATCACCGCGGCGACCGCCATCGGCACCCAGCCGAGAACGGCGTTGATCGTGGCGATCGCGCCCGCAGGCTGCACGGCGAGCTTTGCGTTGAAGCCGTTGACCGAGAGCGCGACGGCGACGAGCTGGGTCGCGCCCGCGACGGCGAGCTTGCTGGCGAGGTTGTCCGCCGTGGAGACCATGCTGTCCAGCCGCCTGCCGGACTGCCATTCGATGATGTCCACGATGTTGTTGCGGTTGGTGTTGAACATGACAAACGTAATCGTAATCGCGATACCGACGGTGACGGCGTTGACATAGATCGCGCCGAGCGAGAAGGGGTTGATTACAAACCACACTTTGCCGAGGATGAACAGCGCGGCGGCAAAGAGCATGGCCTTCTTTCGGCCCAGCGCGCGGTCGATTGCGGACACCAGAAACGACGAGCCGAGCGCCGCGACAAGGTACGCCGCCTGGATGGCGGTCGCCGCCGCCGTGCTGCCGAGCACATAGGTCGCATAATAGGTGATGCAGCTCATCAGCAGCAGATTGATCACGCCGTAGCAGATGATATAGAGCATGTTGAGCACCCAGGACTTGCAGCGAAACAGCATCGCAAACACGGTTCCGGCCGAAAGCTTCCCATCGTCCTCGGAGATGGGCTTGACGCGCTCCTTCGTGGTGAAGAAGTGCGCGACGCAGCCCGCGATACAGACGGCGCCCATCACGCAGGCGGTCAGCAAAAACCCGCGCGAACTCGCGGAATCGATCAGGTTTCCTTTGCCGTCCATCGCGCCGAAGAGCTTCAGCAGCGGCAGGCAGGCCACCGCGCCGATGCCCGCGCCCAGCGCACCGCCGAGGTTTCGAAACACGTTGATCGACCGCCTGTCCGCGTCGAGATTGGTGGCGAGGCTGCCCATGCTGTTGTACGGAATGCCGACAAACGTATTGAACAGCTCGAAAAACAGATAGACGACCAGCGCGGCCGCGACGGCGGCGCCGCCCTCTAAGCCGAAGTTGGTAAACAGCAGCACGACCGTAATCGCCCAGGGCAGCGCAAACCAGATGGCCAGCGGGCGCACGTGTTCGCCGTTTTTAAACCTGTGATTGACCGCCCAGAAGCCGATCAGCGGGTCGTTGACCGCGTCCCAGACGGTGCCGATGGTGAGGATGGTGCCCGCCAGCAGCACGTCGATCTTGAGCACGTTGGTCAGGAAAAAGAGATAGTAGATGCTCTTGAACTGATAGACGACGTTGCTCGCCGTGGAGAAGGTGCAAAAGCCCAGCTTCTCCGGAAATCTCGTGCGCGGAATGGACTGGGCGACGGGATTGCTCATACGTTTTTCTCCTTATTGCGAACCGCCGTCAGGCGGTCGATCAGCAGGCGCTTGAACCGCTCCGGCTCGTCCCCCATGGGGTTGTGGCCGGAATGCTCAAACCAGACGAGCTCTTTCTGCGGCGCTTCGATGCTGTCGAACCACGTCTGCACGAGCGAGGCGGGCGTGTTCTGGTCCAGCACGCCGTCGAACACGAAATACGGCACCGAAAACTTCGTGCAGGTCTCGGGAAAATTCGTCGCGCCGACGGCGTCCCACATCTCGGTGAGCACATACCGATAGCCGCGCACGAGGCCGTACAGGTCCCGAATCGAATACTCGCCGGAGAGCAGGACCGGCACGACGAAGGAGGAAAAGTAACTGCGCTTTTTCGCGCTCTGCGAATAGCCGCCGTATTTCATCATGACGCGCCGCTGCGCCATCATGCCGTCGAAGCCGCCCCTGTATACGCCGTTCACCGGCGGGCCGACTTTTTTGAGCGCCGCGACGGACTTTTCGTCCCCCGCTTTGACGGCCTCGTCCATGGCGAACGCATAGCTGATCTCTTCGTTTTTCGCGCCGTCGACCACCTGGCCAAAGCCGACGTACGCCGCGATTTTTTCCGGATGCCGGTGCGCCAGATAGGTGCCGAGCTCGCTGCCCCAGCTGCCGCCGATGATAAAGATCTTGTCCTTATGAAAGCGCTCGCAGAGCCAACCCACCAGCGCGTTTGCGTCCTCGACCATCTGGTCGACGGTGAGCGTCTCCTTTTTCGCGCCGTAGTAGGAGCCGCCGCTGCCACGTTGATCCCAAGCCACGACGGTGAAGGGTTTCGCCAGATCGGCGTGGTCGGTCATGACCGTGTGGCGGTTGCATACGCCCGGCCCGCCGTGCAGAAACAGCAGCACGGGGTTTGTTTCGTCCTCGCCCCTGATGTGAATTTTTTGCGGCAGATCGTTCAGCGTCACCATGCGTTTTTCGTCGATCACGGCGCGGTCCCTCCCTTGCGGCGGTTAAATTGTATAATATTCCATATCAATATAACGCAATACGGCTGTTTTCGCCATACCTTATGCAGTCTTTTTCATAAAAAACCAACGTTGCGGCCATGAAATCCCCGCGGCGGGTTCACACCCCCGCCACAGTGCGAAAGTCACAGAAAACACGGGCTTTTCCGGGTTGCAATGCGGCATTTCCTATGTTAATATTGTTTGATACTGGCGTAATATGCCAATTGAATAGATGCATAAGTTGGAGGAGCACATGGCAACCTTTGAAAAACTGGACAACAACCGCGCAAAACTAACGATCACCGTATCGCCCGAGGCGTTCGGCACAGCCGTACAGAAAGCCTATCAGAAAACCGCAAACCGCTACAACGTTCCGGGGTTCCGCAAGGGCAAGGCCCCGCGCAAGGTCATTGAAAACATGTATGGCGAAGGCGCGTTCTACGAAGAAGCGTTTGAGCTCGTCTGGGGCGAGGCGTACGACGCCGCGCTGGCCGAGCACGAGCTCACCGCCGTGGACAAGCCCTCTTTGGATATTACGACCATCGACGCCGCGGAAGGCGTTGTCTTCACCGCACAAGTGCAGCTCAAGCCCGAGGTCACCCTCGGCGCCTACAAAAAGATCGAAGTGCCCGAGCCCGACTTCGCCGTCACCGACGACGAGGTCATGGCCGAAATCGAGAAAGAGCGCGAGAAAAACGCGCGCTTCATCGAGGTGGACCGCGCCGTGGAAAACGGCGACCGCGTGATTCTGGACTATTCCGGCAGCGCGGACGGCGAAAAGTTTGAAGGCGGCACCGCCGAGGACCAGCTGCTGGTCATCGGCTCCGGTACGTTCATCCCGGGCTTTGAGGAGCAGCTCATCGGCATGAAGGCCGGCGAGGAGCGGGACATCAGCGTGAAATTTCCGGACGATTACTCCGCGCCGCTCGCCGGCAAGGACGCCGTATTCGCCGTAAAGATCAAGGCCGTCCAGATCAAGGAACTGCCCGCGCTGGACGACGAGTTTGCCAAGGACATTTCGGACTTTGACACGCTCGAGGCGCTCAAGGCCGACAAAAAGGCCAAGATGGACGAAAAGGCCGCGAAAAACCGCCAGACCGCCATCGAAAACATCGCCCTGCAGCGCGCGGCGGACAACGCCATCGTAGACATTCCAGATGTGATGGTCGAGCGCCAGATCAATCATATGATGCGCGACATCGCGTATCAGCTGAGCATGAGCGGGCTTTCGCTGGAAGATTACGTCAAGTATACCGGCACGGACATGAACGGCCTGAAGGAAAGCTACCGTGCCGAAGCGCTCGCAAGAGTGAAAATGCAGCTCGTCGTCGAGGCCATCGGCGAAAAAGAGGGCGTCTCCTGCACGGAAGACGACCTCAAGGCCATCATCGCCGAGTATGCCGACGGCAGCGGCAAGAGCGCCGAAGAGTTTGAACAGTCGCTTTCCGACGACGACCGCGAATACCTCAGCGACAACGTGATTGCCAGAAAGGCCGTCAAGATCGTGACCGATAACGCGGTGCTCGTCAAGGAAGACGCCGAAAAGAAGCCCGCCAAAAAGGCCGCCGAGAAGAAAGCGGACGCGGCCGAGGGCGAAGCGGCAGACAAACCCGCGAAAAAACCCGCGAAAAAAACGGAAGCAAAAGCCGAGCCGAAGGCGTAATCGCCGGCCGGCAGACCAGACACAGGTTCCCGGCATAAGGAGGGAAACAGCATGAACCTCATCCCAATGGTCATCGAGCAGACCAACCACGGCGAGCGCAGCTACGACATCTACAGCCGCCTGCTCAAGGACCGCATCATCTTCATCGGCGGGCCGATCGACGACGACATCGCCAACAGCGTCGTCGCGCAGATGCTCTTTTTGGAGGGCGACGACCCCGATAAGGATATCAACCTCTACATCAACTCGCCCGGCGGCTCCGTCAGCGCGGGCCTTGCGATCTACGACACGATGCAGTACATCAAATGCGAAGTCTCCACCATCTGCGTAGGCCTCGCGGCGTCCATGGGCGCGTTTCTGCTCGCGGCGGGCGCAAAGGGCAAGCGCAAAGCGCTGCCCAACGCCGAGATCATGATCCACCAGGTCAGCGGCGGCGCGCAGGGCCAGGCGACGGATATCAACATCCAGGCGGAACAGATTCTCAAGCTGAAAAAGCGGCTCAACAAGATCCTGTCCGAGCGCACGGGCCAAAGCATCGAGCGCGTGACGCAGGACACGGAGCGCGACAACTACATGAGCGCCGAGGAGGCGCGCGCATACGGACTGATCGACGAGGTCTTTCCGCCGCGCAGATAACCCGGAAAGGGGTAAACTATGACTAAAGTTGAAGAGTCTTCCACCGTGCGCTGTTCGTTTTGCGGCAAGGCGCAGGAAGACGTGCACCGCATCATCGCGGGACCCGGCGTGAACATCTGCAACGAGTGCGTCGAGCTCTGCCGCGAAATCATCGAGGAGGACGTCGAGGCCGAACCCATCGACCTGACGAACATCCCCAAACCGCAGGAGATCGTCCATCAGCTCAATCAGTACGTCATCGGGCAGGACGCGGCAAAGCGCGCCCTCGCGGTGGCTGTATATAACCACTACAAGCGCATCCACACCCCCGCGAAAAAGGACGACGAGGTCGAGCTGCAAAAGAGCAACATCATCATGCTCGGGCCCACGGGCAGCGGCAAGACCATGCTCGCCCAGACGCTCGCGCGCATCCTGAACGTGCCGTTCGCCGTTGCGGACGCGACCAGCCTCACCGAGGCGGGCTACGTCGGCGAGGATGTGGAAAACATCCTGCTCAAGCTCATCCAGGCCGCGGACTACGACGTGGACAAAGCCAGCAAGGGCATCATCTACATCGACGAAATCGACAAGATCGCCCGGAAAGGCGAAAACGTCTCCATCACGCGGGACGTCTCCGGCGAGGGCGTGCAGCAGGCGCTGCTCAAAATCCTCGAAGGCACCGTCGCCTCCGTTCCGCCGCAGGGCGGGCGCAAGCATCCGCATCAGGAGTTCATCCAGATCGACACGACGAACATCCTCTTCATCTGCGGCGGCGCGTTTTCCGGCATCGACAAGATCATCGAAAAGCGCATCGGCCACAAGATCCTCGGCTTCGGCGCGGAGATCCAGAGCAACGTGCAGAAGGACATCGGCGAAACGCTCAAGAGCATCCTGCCGGAGGACCTCTTAAAGTTCGGTCTGATTCCGGAGTTCGTCGGCCGCATGCCGATCATCGTCACGCTCGAAAACCTCGACGAAGAAGCGCTCATGCGCATCCTCACCGAGCCGAGAAACGCGCTTGCCAAGCAGTATCAACGGCTCTTTGAGATGGACGGCGTGGACCTCGCGTTCGACGACGAGGCGCTCCGGGCCGTGGCGAAGAAGGCCATCGAGCGCAAGACCGGCGCGCGCGGCCTGCGCGCCATCCTCGAGGACGTCATGCTGGACATCATGTTCGACATCCCCTCCCGCGAGGACGTGTGCTCCTGCCGCATCACCAAGGACGTGATCGACAAGGTCTGTCCGCCGACGCTGGCGGAAGGCGTGGGCGAGAAAAAGTCCGCCGTCAAGAAGCCCAAGCAGTCGGCATAAACGATCGATACAAAAAGTGCGAACCCGAACGGGTTCGCACTTTTTTGATGCGTGCCGGTGTCGTTTGGCGTATTTTACCACACAGGGTATTTTGTGGATTGTGCGAGGACTCGCTTGGTTCGTTTTACCCCGCATGGTAACCGCCGCCGAAGGCGGAATATCCCTCTACAATTTTCCCTGTACCGTGACGGTGGTAAACGTGCGGAGCGTGTGCTGCAGCCGCTCGCGCTTCAATAGCGGCAGCATGTTGCGGACAATCTCCACGCGCGTGATGCCCGTCAGCTCCATGAGCATCTCCGAGGCGTCGCGGATGGACGGGCTCTCGTCGAACACGATTTTCAGCGCATCGTTTCCCAAAAGGGTAACGTGCATGAGACGCGTAAACGGCGTCTCGATGAAGTGCGCGGCGATGTGGAGCGTCAGCTCGCCCGCTTCGCTCACCTCCGTCTGCGCGGCAAAGCGCGCCTCGAACACATCTCCGCGCTGGCTTACCGTCGCGGCGGTGTACGCGTTTTCGACGAGCGTGAAGCGGTGCCGGGCGTGTCCCTCGTCCATCTCGATCGTGAGCGCGCCGCTCTCGCCGCGGGAAAATACGATCTGGTTCAGGCCGGTCGTAAAGTTATTGTGCACGCTCTGCAGGATAAACGGCATCAACCCGCCGATGTTATGATCAAACGTGTAGACGCGCCCTTCCAGCCGCGCGGTCAGCTCCTCGAGCGGCACGCTCTTTCTTTCGGGGTTGAAAAACGGCGCGCGAAACCGCGCGCTCAGCGCGGATATCGTGGTCTCCAGCGCCTCCGTCCCCCGCGGGTCGGGCGGCAGCGGATCGCATCCCGCGCTGTCCAGCGCGGCGGTCACCTGATCGAGCACGCCGCCCTGCGCAAACAAACGCGACGTGCCGGAGAAGAGGACCACCAGCGCGTTCTGATCCGGCAGGGCGAGCATATACTGCCCAAACGCGCCGTTGAAGAGAAACGCGCCTTCCCGCGCGGTCATCCAGATCTGATGCCCGTAACCATAGGTGATCTCGCCATTCGGGGTGTCGATCTGCGGCTTTGTCGCCTCCTCGATCCAGCGCTCGGACAGCAACCGCACCTCGCCGTCCGGCGTATGCCAGACGCCTTTGTTCAGGTAGAGCTGGCCGATCTTCGCGACGCTCTCCGGCGTGAGCGAGAGGCCCCAGCCTCCTTTTTCGGTGCCGTTGGGGCAGGTCTCCCAGTAATGTTCCTCAATGCCGAGCGGTTCGTAGAGACGCGGCTCGAGATAGCGCGTCAGCGTTTCGCCGGTCTTTCGGCGCACGATGGCCGCGAGCATATAGGTATTCATGGAGTTGTAGTCAAAGGCGCTGCCCGGCTCAAACTTCGTGTGCGCGTGCAGGAAGTCCCGCTCCCAGTCCGAGCCCATCGCCGAACCCGGTTCGTTGAAATACGAGCCGGTGCTCATGTTCAGCAGCATGCGCACCGTCATGCGCTGCGCGGGGTGCGCTTCACTCTCCGGCGCCTTGTCGTAGAAGATATCGCAGAGCTTCTCGTCGAGATCCAGCAGCCCTTCGTCCACCAGCATGCCGCAGGCGGTCGAGGCGACGCTCTTGCTCAGCGAGTAGAGCTGATGCGGCAGGCGGCTGTCGTACGGCGTCCAGGCCGCCTCGGCGATCACCTTTCCGTTTCGCAGCACCATGATCTCCTGCGCCTTTGCCGCCTCGTCGGCATGAACGGCATCCAGCAGCGCGGCGATCGCGCGGGAGGAGATGCCCTCCCGCTCGGGCGTGCTGCGCGGCAGCGGACGCGCATCCGGCTCCGGCAAAAACGGCGGTTTCTGCGGACGGTGGCCGTAGACATAGAGCTGCTGCGTATCCTGCGTTAAAAACTTCCAGATCAGGTCCATCGCGCGCTTTTCCAGCGTGAGGTCGACCTTGTCCAGCTCTTTTCGGAAGAGCCCGCGCTTTCTGCGCAGCGCGGAGCGTTCCATGCCAGCGAGCAGTTCATATCTGTCGCTGACGCGGTCGAGCACCGACTCCCACGAAACCGGCGCGATGGCGCGCGCCTGCCGGCGCATGTCCGCCATGCCGGCGGGGTTTGCGAGGTATTCCGTAATGGCGTCGGCCATGCCCTCCGCCGTGTCCCCGCAGGTCAGGCCGTTGACGCCGTGTGTGATCAGCTCGCCCGGCGCGCTGCCCGCGATGACCAGCGAAGGCGTACCCTGCACCGCCGCCTCGCGCACGACGAGCCCCGCGCTGATGCTCTGCATGGGAAAGAGGCAAAGCGCGCTCTCGGCATACAGACCGCCGAGCAGCGCCTCGTCCGTGATCTGCCCCAGAAAGCGGACCGTGCCGGTGAGGCCAAGCTCCTTTGCCACCGCGCGCGCATGCTTTTCATCCGGCCCGCGGCCGGCGACAAGCAGCTGAAAATTCACGCCGCGCTGCCGCAGCAGCGCCGCCGCCTCAAACACGCGCGGCAGGTTTTTCTGGCGATCCAGACTGCCGGCAAACAGCAATGCGGGCGCGTCGGCGAGGTGAAACTGCTCCCGCGCGCGCCGGCGCGTCTCCCGGTCCGCCGCGTCCAGCTCGGTGCCGTTGTCGAAGACCTCCACGTTTCCGTCGAACCCGCGCTCGTAGAGAAACGTTCTGGCTTCTTCGCTGACGGTCCAGATTTCGTCGCAGCGGCTGAAAAAATCAAACGCGAAAAACTTGGCGAGCTGGCTTTGCCGCTCGTCCTCGTTTTCCTGCAGGTATTCGCGGATGTATTTCGTATGGAACGTGCCGACGAGCGGCACGCGGCACTTGTCCGCGAGACGCACCGCCTCCATGCCGGCCGAGCCGGGGCTGTGCGCATGAACGATGTCGAACGAATGCGCGTTGACGCGCGCAAGGTAATGCATGTCCAGCGGGGCGACCGCCGCCTTGATCTGCGATGCGCCGGGAATGGTCAGCGTAAGATAGTCCAGAATTTCAAACGGATACCGTCCGCGATACCCCTGCGTCACCATGGGAGTCACGACATAAACCTCGTGTCCGCGGGAAGCCAGCCCGCGCGCATAGGCGTTCACGACGCGGCTTACGCCGTCGTGAACGGGCAGGAACGAATCGGTGCACTGCGCAATCTTCAGCATGGCGGTAATCCTCCGAACCCATTTTAGCACAGCGGCAAAATACGCGCCAGCCGCGTCTTTTTGTTTCAAATCGGGTTTACGCCGCCGCGCCGGACGGCGTATAATGAGGAAACGGCCGGAAAACGGCAGTCCTTTCGTTAGAGGGGGCCATCTTCCGTCCGCCAATCGACCGACAGGAGAAGCACGCACCATGGAAACGCAATATGATCCTCAGCAGACGCTGTCCGAGTTTTTTGACCCCGGCAAGGCACACCGCGTCTGGAAAATCATCTTCGCCGTACTGCTGAGCGCCATGATCATCGGCGCGGCGTACGAGTTCACGCGGCCGCAGGCGGATCCCGTCCGCATGAGCGCCGATCTGCCCGGCGGCACTTATGCCTATCTGGACGTGCAGCTGCTCTCGGACTGGGTCTACGACGTTTCCGGCGACGAGGACTATACGTTTTACGAAGCGATGGACCCCGACAGCAACTGGTATATCGTTTCGCTCGACAAATCGAAATACGACCAGCTTGCGTATTACACGGACGCATATATCGCCTTCTTCTCGGACGACGATCAAAACTACTCCTATCCCGAGCCCACGCGCCTGACCGGCATGACGCGCCTGATCTCTTCCAGCGACGCAAGCCAACTCGCCACCTATTATGGCGCGAGCAGCACGGACGTGACGGACTACTTCGGTTCCTACTATTTCAATGAAGGCGCAAACGATCGCTATGAAGGCGCGTTTTTTTATCTGCTCGGCGCGTTTTTCTTCTGCCTCCTCTTCCTCGTGCTCGTGCTGCAGGACGGCGCCATCGGCAGAAATCTCCGCAAAAGCGAGGAGCGCCTCTACAAGTTCGGCAAATGGGACGACGCCGAAAACCAGTTTCTCCGAAACGACATCCGCCGCTACGACAAGGCGAAGCTCGCGCTCTCGCAGGACTTCGTCTATGCCGGCGTAAGCGGAAGCGTGCTGTCCTTTGAGGACATCGGCTGGCTTTACAGGCGCAAGCAGCGCAGCTACGGCATCACCGTCGCAACCCAGCTGGTCGCGGGGCTGACTAACGGCAAGACGGTGTATCTCGCCAGCCGCGCGGCCAACGACCAGTTTATCGCGGAGGTTGCGCAGGAGGTGCTCCGCAAAAACCCGAACTGCCTGATCGGCTACTCGTTCGAAAACATCAGAACCTATCGCCAGCGCGTGAAGGAATACAAGCTCAACCATCCGAAATAACCACGCGGATCATGCGCAAGAACAAGAGGCGGCATAGCCGCCTCTTGTTCTTGCCTTCACACCGGTTTTGCGCGCGGATCAGCGACGCGTTCTGCTCGATTTCACGTTGTGTTAACACCAGTTCCATCATCGCGTGTTGATTTATAAGCAACATTCATATATATTATATGCAGTCATCAATCGAATTCGCGCCGGAGCGCGCTATTTCATATTTGGGGAGGCCGTTTTGCATGGAGAGCAAGAAGATGGATCGCCGCGTGCGGAAGACCCGCATGCAGCTTCGCGCGGGGCTGACACAGCTCATGCGCGAAAAGCCGATCAAGGACATCACCGTGCGCGAGCTCGCGCAGCTTGTGGATATCAACCGCTGTACGTTTTATCTGCACTATCGCGATATCTACGATATGGTCGGTCAGGTGGAGCAGGAGGTGTTCGAGGAGTTTGAATTGCTCGTCAAAGCGCATCCCGCTCAGGAGCTCGAGACCAAGCCCGTCTCCCTGCTGCTCGACTTGTTCGAGTTCTTTTCCGCCAACGCGGACCTTTGCGCCGTGTTCCTCGGTGGCAACGGGGATATGGCGTTTTTCAACAAGCTCATCGCCATCATCCGCGACCTCGTGATGGACTACTGGCTGCAGGAGCAGAAGAAGGACCCCGAACAGTTTGACTATTACTTCTCCTTCCTCGCCGCCGGATTCATCGGGGTGATCCGCGAATGGTTTGCGCGCGATATGCGCGAAACGCCCGTCCAGATGGCCGCCATGACCGAGCAGCTCATGCTCTACGGCATGGGACGCTGATCAGTTGCCGGTTTCTCTCCGATTCATGATCCAGAGGTATCCTGCACCGGATGTTTCATGTGCCGATACCGCTCGGCGGGCGGCCGGAGATAAAGAGGTAAAAGGGTTCCTGAACTTGACGGTTCGGGCGCCGATATCGTTTGACAAACAGAAAGAGATAAAAAATCGACATGAAAGAACACACGCCATCCAAGAAGCCGATGTTTTACTATGCGATTCTCGCGATGATCGCGCTGCTGCTGCTCAACGCTTTCGTTTTTCCGCAGTTGCTGCAAAACGAGGTCAAGGAAGTCGGCTACAATGAGTTTTTGTCCATGGTGGACGCCGGCAAGATCAGCGAAGTCTCCCGCGACGAGACCACGCAAACCATCACCTTCACCAGCGAGGAAAACGGCCAAACGCTCTACTACAAAACCGGCATCTGGCCGGACGATACGCTCGTCGATCGTCTGGATAAGGCCGGCGTGACGTTTTCCGCCAGCATCCCCACGCAGACCTCGCCGCTGATGAGCTTTCTCGTCAGCTGGCTGCTGCCGATCGTCATCTTCGTCGCCCTCGGGCAGTTTTTGATGAAGCGCGTGCAGAGCGGCATGCCCGGCGGCATCGGCAATGCGCTCTCGTTCGGCAAAGCCAACGCAAAGATCTACGTCGAGGCGCAGACGGGCAAGACGTTTAACGACGTGGCGGGACAGGACGAGGCGAAGGAAGCGCTGCTGGAGATCGTGGACTTCTTGCACAATCCCGACCGTTATGCGGACATCGGCGCAAAGCTGCCCAAAGGCGCGCTGCTCGTCGGCCCTCCGGGCACCGGCAAAACGCTCATGGCAAAAGCCGTCGCGGGAGAGGCGAACGTGCCGTTTTTCAGCATCTCCGGCTCCGAGTTTGTCGAGATGTTCGTCGGCATGGGCGCGGCCAAGGTGCGCGACCTCTTCTCCCAGGCGGAGCAGAAAGCGCCCTGCATCGTGTTCATCGACGAAATCGACACCATCGGCAAGCGGCGCGACACCGCGCTTGGCAGCAACGACGAGCGCGAGCAAACCCTCAACCAGCTGCTCACGGAGATGGACGGCTTCGACGCGCGCAAAGGCGTCGTCATCCTGGCCGCGACCAACCGGCCGGATTCCCTCGACCCCGCGCTGCTGCGCCCCGGCCGTTTCGACCGGCGCATCCACGTGGAGCTGCCGGATCTCAAGGGCCGCACGGACATCCTGCGGGTGCATGCGCGCGGCGTAAAGATCGCCGACTCCGTGGACTTCGAGGCGGTCGCCCGCGCGACCAGCGGCGCCTCCGGCGCGGACCTTGCCAACATCATCAACGAGGCCGCTCTGCGCGCCGTGCGCCTCAAGCGCGACATCGTCGAGCAGTCGGACCTCGAGGAGAGCGTGGAGGTGGTCATCGCCGGCTACGCGCGAAAGAACGCCGTCATCTCCCCCAAGGAAAAGCGCATCGTCGCCTATCATGAGATCGGCCACGCGCTGGTCGCTGCCAAGCAGTCCGACTCCGCGCCCGTGCACAAGATCACCATCGTGCCGCGCACGAGCGGCGCGCTGGGCTACACGATGCAGGTGGACGAAAGCGAGCACTACCTCATGACGAAAGAGGAGGCGGAAAACAAAATCGCAACCCTTACGGGCGGCCGCGCGGCGGAGGAGGTCGTCTTCGGCACCGTCACCACCGGCGCGAGCAACGACATCGAGCAGGCGACGCGCATCGCGCGCGCCATGGTCGTCCGCTACGGCATGAGCGACGCCTTCGGCCTCGTCGCGCTCGAGTGCCAGAACAACCCGTACCTCAGCAACGACGGCACCATGACCTGTTCCTCGGACACCGCGGCGCGCGTGGACGCGGAGGTCATCGCCATCGTGGAGCGGGCGCACCAGCGCGCAAAACAAATCCTGCGCGAAAACGAAGACGCGCTGCACAAGCTCGCGGGGCACCTGCTCGAACGCGAAACGATCACCGGCGAGGAATTCATGAAGCTGCTCAACGAGATTTCTCCCGCCGCGCCCGCGCAGCTCAACGCATAAAAAGACGATCTGTTCTCAAAGACTGGGCTGCGCCCCGTCTTTTTTATCAAAAAATGTGAACATATTGTAGAAGCGCGCCTGCGCGCTTGAAAACGCGCAGAAAGTGTATTATTCTAGATTAGCACTCGGTTGTTTCGAGTGCTAACACCGTTTTTATTCTTGATACGGAGGCGCACTTTTCATGGCAAAAAAACAATTCAAGGCGGAATCGCGGCGCATTCTCGACCTGATGATCGACTCCATCTATACCCATAAGGAGATTTTCCTGCGGGAGCTGATCAGCAACGCGAGCGACGCGATCGATAAGCTCTACTTCCTTTCGCTCACCGACGACAAGGTCGGCAAGGGGCGGGACGATTTCGAAATCCGCATTTCGCTGGACAAGGACAAGCGCCTGTTCACCATCTCGGACAACGGCATCGGCATGACCAGGGACGAGCTGGACGCAAACCTCGGCACCATCGCAAAGAGCGGTACGCTCGCCTTCAAGACGGAGCACGACACCGGCGACGCGGTGGACATCATCGGCCAGTTCGGCGTGGGGTTTTATTCCTCCTTTATGGTGTCGGACAACGTCAAGGTACTCTCGCGCGCATACGGCAGCGAAGAAGCCTGGCTCTGGGAGAGCGCGGGACGCGACGGCTATACGATCAGCGCGGCGGAGAAGGAAGACTGCGGCACCGTCATCACGCTGGAGATCAAAGAAAACACCGAAGACGAGCAGTATGACCGCTTCCTCAACCAGCACACGGTCTCCTCGCTGGTCAAGCAGTACTCGGACTATATCCGCTACCCCATCCGCATGCAGACGCAGCACACGCGCGCCAAAAAAGGCGATCCGGGCGACACGGAGACCGTCACCGAGGACGAAACGCTCAACAGCATGATTCCGCTCTGGAAAAAAGCGAAGAGCGAGATCAAAGAGGGCGAATACAACGAGTTTTACAAGAGCAAGTTCCACGACTTCGAGGACCCGCTGTTGACCATTCACTTCAGCGGCGAGGGCGTGGTCAGCTACGACGCGCTGCTCTACATTCCGAAAAACCCGCCCTACGACTTCTACGCCAAGGAGTATCAGCGCGGATTGCAGCTCTACTCGAGCGGCGTGATGATCATGGAAAAATGCGCGGACCTGCTGCCCGACTATTTTGGCTTTGTCAGCGGTCTCGTGGATTCGAGCGATCTCTCGCTCAACATCTCCCGCGAACTGCTGCAGCACGACCGGCAGCTCAAGACCATCGCCGTCACGCTCAAAAAGCGCATCAAGACGGAGCTGAAAAAGCTCATGGACAACGACCGCGAGAAATACGAGGCGTTTTACAAGAGCTTCCGTCTGCCCATCAAATACGGCCTCTACAGCGACTACGGCATGAACAAAGACTTTCTCTCCGACCTCGTGCTCTACCACAGCGCGGCCGAGAACAAACTCGTCTCGCTGAAAGAATATGTGGACGCGATGAAGGAGGACCAGAAGCACATCTACTACGCCTGCGCCGAAACCGTGGAGCGCGCCATGAAGCTGCCGCAGACCGAGCGCGTGCGCGACCAGGGCTACGACATCCTCTGTATGACGGACGACGTGGACGAGTTCGCCGTGCGCATGCTCGGCACATACATGGAAAAGACCTTCAAGTCCGTCTCGGACGCGGACCTCAACCTCGTTTCGGACGAGGAGAAGCGCGCCCAGGAGCGCGCCCATGAGGAGCACAAGGACATCCTCGCCGCGCTGAAGGAAGCGCTTTCCGGCAAGGTGAAGGATGTTCGCCTGAGCGACCGGCTCAAGAGCTCTCCCGTCTGCCTGACCAGCGACGGCCCGCTTTCCATCGAGATGGAGCAGGTGCTCGCCAGTATGCCGGTGTCCGACGGTTCCGTCAAGGCCGAGCGCGTGCTGGAGATCAACCCCGCGCATCCGGTGTTCGGCGTGCTCGGAACGCTTTCCGCCGACGACGCGCGCGTGAAGAAATACGCGGATCTGCTCTACGATCAGGCGCTCCTGATCGAAGGACTGCCCATCGAGGACCCCGTCGCGTTTAGTAACGCCATCTGCGAACTGATGGTTTAACGACGATCGCACCGAACAAAAAGCAAACCGGCAGGCCGCACGGCCTGCCGGTTTGTTTGCTGGTTCGATGCGCCGCGTGTTCGCCGCAGGCTATTTCGCCTCCTGCTTTTTTGCCCGGTTGATGGCGGAGAGGATGCCGCGCAGCGGCGCGAGGCTGATGTTGTGGGAAATGCCGACGCCGAACACGTCCTTGCCGTCCAGTCCCCGCAGATGGATATACGCCACCGCCATGGAGTCCGAACCGCTCCGGATGGCGTGCTCCTTGTAGTCCACAAAGGTAAAGCGGTCCATCTTCTGTCCCCGGATCGCGTTGAAAAACGCGTCGATGGGACCGTTGCCCTCGCCCGATACGTCGAACACCGTGTCCTTATGCGCCAGCGTGCCCGCAAAGGACACATGCGAGTTGCCCTCGGCGTCGGTCGTCTCCGCAAACGAATGGCGGATCAGCCGGTACGGCGCGTCGATATCCACATACTCCGCCTGAAACAGCTCGTAGATGCGCTCCGGTTTGAGCTCTTTGCCCACCCGGTCGGTCTCCTTCTGCACCACCGCGCCGAACTCCGGATGCATCGCCTTTGGCAGATCGTAGCCGAAGTTCTGCTGCATGATGAACGCCGAACCGCCCTTGCCGGACTGGCTGTTGATGCGGATGATCGGCTCGTACTGCCGCCCGACGTCGGCGGGGTCTATGGGCAGGTACGGCACCTCCCAGAGCTCGCTTTCGGATTCCTGCATGTATTTGAACCCTTTGTTGATGGCGTCCTGGTGGGAGCCGGAAAACGCCGTGAACACAAGCTCGCCTACATAGGGCTGGCGCTCGCCGATTCTCATCTTAGTGACGCGCTCGAACACCTCGCGGATTTTATTGATATCCGAAAAATCCAGCCGCGGGTCCACGCGCTGGGTATACAGATTCATGGCCAGCGTCACCAGATCCACGTTTCCGGTGCGCTCGCCGTTGCCGAACAGCGTCCCTTCGATGCGCTCCGCCCCGGCCAGAAGCCCCATCTCGGCGGTGGCGACCCCGCAGCCCCTGTCGTTATGCGGGTGCAGGGAGATGATCGCGCTCTCTCGGTTCGGCAGTTTGGAGATGAAATATTCGATCTCGTCCGCAAAGTAGTTCGGCATGCAGTTTTCCACCGTGGACGGCAGGTTCAGGATTACCCTGTTTTCCGGCGTCGCACGCAGTTCTTCCATCACGCGCTGGCAGATGAGGACGGCGTTGTCCATTTCAGTCCCCATAAAGGATTCGGGCGAATACTCATATCGGAGATTGACGCCGGCCTCGATCGCGGGTTTGGAGAGCTCCCGAATGAGTCCGGCCGCCTCCACCGCGATTTGGATGATGCCGTCCATATCCATGCGGAACACCACCTTGCGCTGGAGCGTGGAGGTGGAGTTGTAGAAGTGCAGAATGACGTTTTTCGCGCCGCGGATGGCCTCGAACGTCCGCTTGATCAGATGGGCGCGCGCCTGCACCAGCACCTGAATCGTCACGTCGTCCGGGATATGTCCCCCCTCGATCAGCGCGCGGATAAACTCGAACTCGGTTTCGGACGCGGACGGAAACCCCACTTCGATCTCCTTCAGCCCGATCCCGACCAGCGTATGAAACAGCTCCAGCTTCTCGGAGACGTTCATCGGGTCGACGAGGGCCTGATTGCCGTCCCGCAGGTCGACGGAACACCAGACGGGCGCGTTCGTGATCTGCCTGCCGGGCCATGTGCGGTTGGGCAGGGCGATCGGTACAAACGGGACGTACTTTTCGAATGTGCTTTTCATTGGGGTTTTCCTCCTTCTGTTTGGCGGCCAGAAACGAGAAACGCCCCTGACCAAATTCGTTTGGTCAGGGGCGTGAAACTTACGCGGTACCACCCTGGTTCGACTGCCGGTTTTCCGGACAATCCTCAATAGCCTCCAACAAGGCCGTGACCGGTAACGGGGTCGGACGTTTCGCCCTAACAGATCTGTTCAGGCGGAAAGCTCCGGGATGAGCCATACACACGGTCTGCCGCACCGGCTCGCACCAACCGCCGGTTCTCTGAGCGGGAAAGGCTGTGTCTTGTTCCCTTCATCGCTTTTGGGGTTATATGATATATTGTTTGCTATTTTAGCCATTCTCCGGGCGATTGTCAAGTCAAAAATCCTTAATATTACGCGCTGATCGCGCAATTTTTCATGCTTTTTGCTATAGCGCGCGATAGTTCTTGCTTTGGTTTTTACAAACGGATAAAATAATTGTGTATGGCCATGATCGATGAAATCCGGCGCGCAACAAAGGCGGACGCCTGCGCAAACCCGCGGCAGCTCTCGCCGCTGGCGCTCGCGCAGATCGGCGACACCGTCTGCGATCTCTATGCGCGCATCTATCTCAACGACCAGTTCGCGCGTTCTGCGCACGAACTGCACCTCGCCGCAAGCAAGTATGTCTGCGCGGCGGGTCAGGCCGCAGCCTATCGCAGGATGGAGCGGCTTTTGACCGAAGAGGAAGCCGCCGTATTCCGGCGCGGCCGCAACGCCCACAGCGGCACCATGCCCAAGAACGCCTCCGCCGCGGACTACCACACGGCGACGGGGCTCGAGACGCTGATCGGCTGGCTGTTTCTCAGCGGCGCGGACGCGCGGCTGAGCGAGCTGATGACGCTCTACTTCCAGCCGGAGGCGGCGCAGACCTGACGCGGACAAGCGAACGAACCCAACCCTATTTTTGAAATGAAACGAGGAATGTATTCCCATGCCGCAGAAACAATACGGCTCCGGTCAGGACGGCCGGAATAAAGGCTCTTCACCCCGCTCCGGCGGCGAACAGAAGGGCGGATATAAAAAGTCCTATGGCGATAAGCCGCAGGGCGGTTACAAAAAGTCCTACGGCGACAGGCCGCAGGGCGAAGGCTATCAGGGCAAGCGCTCCTATGGCGATAAACCGCAGGACGGCTACAAAAAGCCCTACGGCGACAGGCCGCAGGACGAGGGCTATCAGGGCAAGCGCTCCTATGGCGACAAGCCGCAGGGCGGCTACAAAAAGTCCTACGGCGACAGGCCGCAGGGCGAGGGCTATCAGGGCAAGCGCTCCTATGGCGATAAGCCGCAGGGCGGCTACAAAAAGTCCTACGGCGACAGGCCGCAGGGCGAGGGCTATCAGGGCAAGCGCTCCTACGGCGATAAACCGCA
>JAAYUE010000033.1 GCA_012517905.1 Clostridiales bacterium
AGCAGATGTAAAATCCGGTCTTGCTCCCAGCGATCAAACCACTACGCAGAAGTATTATCGCGTCCAGCTCGGCGCATTCTCCGTCAAGGCAAACGCCGACGCCATGCTCAAAAAGGTCAAAGCGGCTGGCTTCACCGATGCATTCATAAAATATTCTGAATAAGCATAGCTTTCACTACGGATTTTCCTCTCTCGCTGTCCTCTCGATAGTGAAGGGAGTTTTGTCCCTTCGGATGGGAGGCTTCATCATGAAAGCAAAGAATACAACCGAAACACGAATAGGCAACGTCACCTATATCGTCACATCCGAGTGCTCGCCCACTGCTACGGAGACGGTGGAAAAGAAGCTGGAACGCCTGATATTACGGCATATTTCGGACAAGGAATGTTCTCCGTTTTGTATCAATAAACCTCTTGCTATGTGTGAAAATAAGAGCGAATATGGTACCTACAATTAAGAAGGAGGTACCTGCTATATGGTAGAACAAGGCAAAATCACTGCGCTGTACTGCCGCTTGAGCAAAGACGATTTTGATTCCGGCGAGTCGAATTCCATTGTCCATCAAAAGGAAATTCTCACGAAGTATGCCAAAGACCACGGTTTCGGAAACACCCGTTTTTTCGTCGATGACGGCGTGAGCGGCACTTTGTTTTCGAGACCGGGTCTTGACGCGCTTCTCGCCGAGGTCAGAACCGGAAGCGTGGCGACAGTCATCATCAAAGACCAGAGCCGCATCGGGCGTGATGTTATCGAGGTCGGGCTGCTCAAACGTACATTTGACGAATACGACGTGCGGCTCATTGCAGCAAACGACAACCTTGACACGGCAAACGGCTTTGACATTATGTCGATTTTCCGCGACGTTTTCAATGAATGGTTCGTTGCCTACACATCGAAAAAGATACGCGCCGTGTTCAAGGCGAAAGCGCAGAACGGCAAGCACTCCAATTCGGTAGCACCTTACGGCTACAAGCCCTCGGAAGCGGACAAGTTTGTGTGGGCTGTTGACGAGCCTGCCGCTGATGTGGTAAGGGACATATTCAAAATGTGCGTCGAGGGAATGGGACCCCAGTACATCGCAAAGGAACTCAGCAGACGCGGTTTGAAAATCCCACAAATCTACAAAGCGGAACGCGACGGCGTACCGCCAAAGCATATTCCCAAGCGCCCGGACACGATGTGGCACACAAGCGTCGTCGTCGGTATACTTTCAAACAGAGAATACACTGGGACTGCAGTTTTGAATCGTAAAACGAGCAAGTCTTATAAAGACCATCGGAAGTATGTCAAGCCTGAAGAGGAATGGATTATCCACGAAAATGCGCACCCTGCGATTATTGACGAGCAGACGTGGCAGACGGTTCAACGCATACGCGCAGGTCGTCGTCAGGTACAGCGGAAAACCTACGAGAAAGGCGTTCTCGAAGGGAGCGTTTACTGCCTCGGCTGTGGCGACAGGCTCTATGCAAAACGAAATTCAAGGACAAATTCTGATGGCTCGGTACGGGAGTATTGTTATTACGTCTGCAAAAACTCTCGTACATATTCCGACAATTCCAGCTGCACACCACACTCGATTCAACGCGAGGCGCTCGAAGCCGTCGTATTGAAAGACCTGCAAAGGGTGCTGCGACTTGCGAAAATGGACGAGCGGAAATTTGCCGATAAGCTGAACGCGGCATCGAGCCGCGAGAGTGAGCGCGGTTTGCAGAAGGCAAAAAACGAGCTTGCCAAATCGAAAACGCGAATTGGTATGCTCGACCGCATTGTCAGCAAGCTGTATGAGGATAATGTGGAAGGCAAAATAAGCGACGAGCGTTTCGTCACAATGCTTGCCGGATATGAAGCGGAGCAGACAGGTTTGAAAATCCGCGTCTCGGAACTGGAAATCCTGATAAGCGATGCGACAGCGCAGACGGCGAGTGTGGACAGCTTCCTGCGGCTGGTACGGTCGTACACTGAGATAGGGGAGCTTACGACGGAAATTGTACACGAGTTCATTGACAAGGTGCTCGTTGGCGAAGCGGGATACGCGCCCGGACGGTACAGCCACTGGGCAAGAGAAAAGACGCAGGAGATTCGGATTATCTACAACTACATCGGTGATGTTTCCGAAACAATCAATGAGGAATAGCGGCGTGTGACTATAATAAATGCAGCACACGCCGATTTTTTAGGCATTGGGGAATTGTCCATAGCGCGTTTCTTCTGATGATCGAATTTCAGCATCGCATCTGCCTCCCGCTCCCGCGCGCCCCGCGGGTTTTTCTTTTAACGGACGATGGGAAAAAGAATTGGGATATGACATCCCCTTTGAATCATCGCAATCATATCCCTTGGGCCTGCGTGAGCGTGCGCCGATGTAATGAAACCGGTTTGAAATGATATGAACTCCATCGCTTCGCAGCATGGCGTCTTCTTAGAAACTTGCCAAAAGGGTTCAATATCCACATCGTTACAATGTATAGATGCAATGAAACCGGCTTGAAATGATAGGAACGCCGTCGCTTCGCGGCACGGCGTCTTCTTAGAAACTTGCCAAAAGGGTTCAATATCCACATCATTACAATGTATAATAGAAGCGACGCCTGTGTCGGCGGAGCGGGCCGCCGCCTTGCGGCGCGCGGCGCGAGCCCGGCGCAACGTCGGTTCTTGACAAATAAAACGCGTTTCATGACATATTCCATCGGAAAGGTGTGAAAGTGGATATCATGCAAAATAAGGCAGACTGTGTGCGCAAAACGGTGAACCAAACGCCGTCCATGCGGGGTGCCGGCGAAAGGACGGAGCATAACAAGGGATGAACATCTTCATCTGCGACGACAGCGCGGCGCATTCGTCGCTCTGCAAAAAAACGCTCCTTCGCCTCTCGCAGCGGCACGACGTTCATGTGAAAATCAGGACTTTCCCGTCCGGCGAAGCGCTGCTCTTCGAGGCCGAGGACGCGTTTGCATCCGTGGATCTCGTCTATCTCGACATCCGCATGCCCGGGCCGGACGGACTGGAGACCGCAAAGCGCCTGCGGGACATGGGGTACGTCGGAGACATCGTCTTCTTCACCGTCACGCCGGACTTCGCCATCGCAGGCTACGACGTGAGCGCGCTGCACTATGTGGTCAAGGACCAGACCTCCGCCGAGAAATTCGAGGAGATCTTCCTGCGCGCCTTGGCGCGCAAGCAGCGTCGCGAGAGCGAGGTGCTCGTGCTCACCTGCGCGGGCGAGAGCCGTTGCGTACCGCTTGAATCCATCCGCTATTTCGAGATTCAGCAGCGCATCGTCACGGTGTATTACGACGAGGAACAGTTTGAGTTTTATTCCACCATGATGCGCATGGAGGAGCAGCTCTTCAACAAAGGCTTTGTGCGCACGCACAAGTCCTTTCTGGTGAGCAAACGCTACATCCGCTCCATCGACAGCGCGAGGGTGCTCCTCGATACCGGCGAGGAACTGCCCGTCGGCAAGCGCTACTATGCCGAGAGCCTGAAGAGCATTGGCGCGGCGAGCTGACAAGCGCCGCCAACCCTTTTTCCATTTCGCCGGCGAGCGGCACAGATGCGAGGAATATGATGAACAGACGGTCAAACCCCATTCCACCGACCGCGGCTTTGCTGGCGCTGCTGCTGGCTTGCCTTCTCATTCCCCTGACGGCGCTTGCGGCGACCTCCCTCGGCAACGACAACCATACGGACACGGACGACTACTGTCTGCGTGCGCACGACGTGCGAATCGGGCTGAGCGAGTTTTCAACCAGGACGCGAACGCAACTGGAGGCCGACATCGTCTCCGCCTCCGCATTTGAGTTTTACTATCGCAGCGACTGGAGCAGCGTCACCTCCGGCTACAGCGTAGATTTTTCCAACCTTGTCGACGCGGTCAGTTCAACCGGCTATCCAGTCACTGTGACGCTGGACCCCGTTTCGATGAGCGTATCTTCGTATGTCACGTTTCGCGTGTTCGTCGTGGACGACACGCCGACCCCGACGCCCTCCTATCCCGTAACGTACCAGTTTATCAGCGCGACGCCCGGGCACGACCTGCCCGAGGGCGTTCTCTCCCAGCTGCCCGCGGATACGGTCGCAGGCATCGGAGAAACCGTCGCGCCCTCGTTTTTGATGGACGCGGTACGCGACGGCGCGGGCGAGTGGACGTTTTCCGGATGGACGCCCGCAGATCAGTTCGCCATCGGTCCGGGCGTCGCGTTCACCGGTTCCTGGACCTGGACGGCGCTGCCCGTGTATTCGGTGGAATACGTCTTCGTCAGCAGTTCGAGCGGGCGCGCGCTGCCCGACAAAGTGCTCGATCAGCTGCCCGCCGGCTCGTTCGGCGTGGAGGGGGATGTATTCACCGCGCCGGGTTCCTGCCATTCCGTCCGCATCGGCGGCGGCGTCTGGCGCTTTAAGGGCTGGAGCGCCGCCAGCCTGACCATTACGGACGGAGATCTCACGTTCACCGGCACATGGCGCTGGTATACCGACCATACGTCGGCGGCGGCCACGTCGGAGCCCACGCCCGCCGCGTCTCCAACCGCGGCGCCCACGCCGGAGATCACCCCGCCGCCCACCGTACCGCCCGAGACGCCGCAGCCGACCGCCTCGGCCTCCCCTGCGATGCAGGTGCTCGAACAGACAAACAGCAATACGCCCGCGCCGCCGACAGGCAGCGCGAAGGGAGGAGCCGCCCAAATGATGATCGCAACGGTGCTGACCGCCCTTGTCGCAACGCAGGCGTTCGCCGTCGCATCCGACCTGAAGGTGCTCAAATGGTACGACGCCAGAAAAGCGGCGCGGAGGACGAACGCATGAGCTGGCTGGTCAACGTTCTCATCGGCGTATTGGCCGTGGCGCTCGTCGCGCTGGTCGTCATTCGCATACGTCTTAAGCGCCGCCTCGACAGCATAGACGGCATGGTCGGCGTCACCAGACGCGGCGGATATGACGGCAAGATCGTCGGCGGTGAATTTACAAAAGTCTACAAACACAAGCAATCGCAGCGTTGAGCTGCGCGATTCCGTTCTCCTCACGCCCCGCCCCGCGCGGGGCTTTTTGATCTATGTGCCGGGATTTCCAATAAAAAAAAGAAAAATGTGCGTCTTGTCACAGTCAAACCGACCGCGGCAAGTTATAATCATCATGAAGATTTCTGCGGTTCCATGTCCATTCAGGCGGACATCCCGCTCGGGAAGGAGAGATGCCTGATGAAAGACTCCATCTATCTGGTCAGCGGAATGACCTGCTCGGCCTGCTCCGCGCACGTGCAGCGCGCGGTTTCAAAACTCGACGGCGTAGCTTCGGCGGAGGTAAACCTCGCGACCGAGACCCTGCGCGTACAATACGACGAAAGCAAGGTCGGATTCGACGAGATGAAGGCCGTTGTGGAGGACGCGGGCTACGGCCTGAGCCAACCGCAGTATATCAAGCACGCCGAGCTCGGCGTGGACGGCATGACCTGCGCAAGCTGCTCGTCGGCGGTGGAGCGCGCGCTGAAAAAACTGGACGGGGTTTCGGAAGCCTCCGTCAACCTTGCGACCAACCGCGCGACGTTTTCCTACGATCCGGCGAAGGTGAAGCTTACGCAGATTCGGGACGCGGTGACAAACGCGGGCTACACCCCGCTGGAACTGGCGGGCGAAGAGACGCGCGACCTTGAGCGGGAGAAGCGCGAACGCGCGCTGAAGGTCATGCGGCTGCGACTCATCGTTGCAATCGTGTTCGCCGCGCCGATTCTCTACATCGCCATGTCGCATATGTTGCCCCGCCTCGGCGTACCGCTGCCCGCGTTCCTCAGCCCGCACATGCATCCGCTGACGTTCGCGCTCGTGCAGCTGTTTCTCACCATCCCCGTGCTGGTCGCGGGCGGGCGCTTCTTCCGCGTCGGCATGAAGACGCTCTTCAAGGGCGCGCCGAACATGGACACGCTCGTCGCCATCGGCACCGGCAGCGCGTTTCTCTACGGCGTATACGCAACTGTGCTGATCTATCTGGGAAACGCGGACTTTGCGCAACACCTCTACTTTGAGTCCGCCGCGGTGGTAATCACGCTGGTGATGCTCGGCAAATATCTCGAAGCGGCGAGCAAGAGCAAAACCTCCGAGGCGATCAAGAAGCTCATGGACCTCAAACCCAAGACCGCCGTGATCGTCAAGAACGGCGCGGAGCTGGAGGTTTCCCTCGACGAAGTCATCGTCGGCGACGTCGTGCTCGTGCGCCCCGGCGCGTCGATCCCCGTGGACGGCGTGGTGCTGGACGGCGCGTCCAGCGTGGACGAGAGCATGCTCACCGGCGAAAGCCTGCCCGTGGAGAAACAGCCCGGCTCGCCCGTCACCGGCGGCAGCATCAACGGCGAAGGCCTGCTGCGCTTTACGGTGACAAAGGTCGGCGAGGATACCGCGCTTTCGAAGATCATCCATCTCGTGGAGGAGGCGCAGGGACGCAAGGCCCCGATCGCTAAACTCGCGGACGTGATCTCCGGCTATTTCGTGCCCGTCGTCATCGGCATCGCGCTGGTCTCGGCGGCGGTCTGGGCGCTGGTCGGAAAAGACTTCAACTTTGTGCTCAACATCTTCGTGACCGTGCTCGTCATCGCCTGCCCCTGCGCGCTCGGGCTTGCGACGCCGACCGCCATCATGGTCGGTACCGGCAAGGGCGCGGAGCTCGGCGTTCTGATCAAGGGCGGCGAGGCGCTGGAGGCCACGCAGCGCGTGGACGCCGTGGTGCTCGACAAAACGGGCACCATCACGCAGGGCAAGCCGGAGCTGACTGATATCGCCCGCTATACGCAGGAGGATGAAAACGACGTGCTCGCGCTGGCGGCCGCGGCGGAGCGCGGCTCGGAGCACCCTATCGCGCGCGCCATCGTGCTCGCGGCTAAGGAGCGCAACCTGCCGCTTCCCGATCCGGAGCGCTTTCGCGCCATTCCGGGACGCGGCATCGACGCGCTCGTTTCCGGCAGGCGCGTGCTCGCCGGCAGCGCCGCGCTGATGACGGAAAGCGGCGTAGACCTCGCCGCGTCGAAAACGGACGCCGCCGCGCTCTCCGGCGCGGGCAAGACGCTCATGTACATCGCCGTGGACGGCGCGCTGTACGCGCTCATGGCCGCGGCGGACGCGGTAAAGCCCACGAGCAGGCAGGCGGTTGAGCGGCTCAAAGCGCTCGGACTGGACGTCTATATGCTCACGGGAGACAACGCGAGCACCGCGGCGGCGGTCGCGGGCAGCGTCGGCATCGACCATGTGCTTTCGGACGTGCTGCCGGACGGCAAGGCGAAGGAAGTGCAGAAACTGCAGGAGCAGGGCAAGCGCGTCGCCATGGTCGGCGACGGCATCAACGACGCGCCCGCGCTCGTACAAGCGGACGTCGGCATGGCCATCGGCACCGGCACGGACGTCGCCGTCGAGTCGGCGGACGTCGTGCTCATGCGCGGCGACCTCTCCGCCGTCGGCGCGGCGGTTGCGCTCAGCCGCGCAACCATCCGCAACATCCGCCAGAACCTCTTCTGGGCGTTTGCCTACAACGTCATCGGCATCCCGTTCGCCGCGGGCCTGTTCTTCGCCTTCGGCGGCCCGCTGCTCACGCCGGTGTTCGCCGGCGCGGCGATGGCGTTCAGCTCCGTCTCCGTGGTGACAAACGCGCTGCGTCTCAGGCGCTTCCGCTATCAGGCGTAGCCGCCTTTCTCATGGCGTCTGCTCGAATATGTATGCGCGAACGGCGCCCGTCGTACGACGGGCGCCGTTCCGTACCACGCATGGTAATCCTCTTTTGCAAAAAGGAACCGCCCCGAGTCCTGCATTTGTCGATCAGAAATTTACCCCATGTGGTATTTTTCTTTGCCGTTCAAAACCAAGCGTCTTTTTTCGTTTGCAGGACGCACGATTTGTCCGTATGCTATAATCATTTCATCATCCGGTGCAAAAGGAGCTTTTCGCAATGTCAAGCCGTTCCCCCGTCCTCGTGAGCGCCTGTCTGCTCGGCCTCTGCTGCCGCTACGACGGCAAGGCGCAGGCAAACGAACGCGTGCTCGCGCTCGCAGCATCGCGCCCGGCCATTCCCGTCTGCCCGGAGCAGCTCGGCGGCCTGGCTACGCCGCGCTCGCCCGCGGAGCGAAGCGAGGCGCGCGTGGTCACGCGCGGCGGCGAGGACGTGACGGAGGCGTTCGCCCGCGGAGCGCGGGAATCCCTCCGGCTGGCGCGCCTGTTCGGCTGCCGGGCCGCCGTGCTCAAGGCCAATAGCCCCTCCTGCGGCAGCGGACAGATTTACGACGGCAGCTTTTCCGGCAGGCTCGTACCCGGCGACGGGCTGACAGCGGCGCTGCTGAAGGAAAACGGAATCGCCGTGTTCACCGAAGCGGACGATTTCGACGCGCTTTTGTAAACTTATTTTTTTCAGAATTTCCCTGCGTATTTTTCATATAATTGCAACATGTCCCAAACAGCCGGAATCTGTGGCTGTTTTCTTATCTCCCGCCCGATTCACCCCGGGCGGACCTCGATTTTATGCGGTTTTACGGCATTGCGATTCCCCATATCTTGTGCTAGTATGAATTTGAAATACTATCTGTTGCGTTTCGCGGCAGACTTTTGATACAACAAAGGCGATACACGGCCCGTCTGAGCCGGCGGGCCGCTTCTCACGACCAGTATGGATAAGGGGCGCGGTAAAAGGACATGATGGAAATCATCAAACGCAGCGGGTTGGCGGAAGCCTACGACCGCAATAAGATCACAAACGCCATACGAAAAGCTTTCGTCAGCACGAACACCGAGGTGCCGGAGGCGACGCTGGAGGCGATCACCGCCGCCGTCGAGGCGCGCATCCCCCTGCTGCCGCCGCCGGTGCAGGTGGAGCAGATTCAGGATCTCGTGGAAGAGACGCTCATGCTCAAGGGGTATTTTGCCCAGAGCAAGAGCTACATCCTCTACCGCAGCGAGCGCACGCGCATGCGCGGGCAGCGAAAGAGCATCTGCTCGATGCTTGCGGACGGCGAGCGGCTCGAGCGCATCCTCGCCAAGATACAGAAGGACTATCCGCAGGAGGCATACGAGCTCTCGCGGCTGGACGAGAAGTTTCGCTCCTTCCTCAAGCCCGAGATGGGCGAGGGCGCAAAACGCGCCGCGCTCATCCGCGCCGCCGCCGAGCTGACCACGCAGGAAGCGCCGCACTGGGAGTTCATCGCCGCACGGATTTTAATGTACGATTTTCAGGCCGAGCTGACACGCTCGCTCGAAGAGCTGGGTCTGGGCGGGTTTTATGAAAAGGTGCGGTATCTGACCGAGAGCGGACTCTATGGCGCATACATTCTGGAGCACTATACAAAAGAAGAGCTCGACGAAGCGGAGCGTTATCTCAACCCCGGCAACGACGAAAAGCTCACCTATTCCGGCCTCGAGCTGCTGCTTCGGCGCTATGTCATCCGGAGCCACCAGGGTCAGCCGCTGGAGACGCCGCAGGAGATGTATCTCGGCATCGCGCTGCATCTGGCCATGCCGGAGCGGCAGGACCGCCTCCTCTGGGTGCGCCGCTTTTACGAAATGCTCAGCTCGCTGAAGGTGACCATGGCGACGCCGACGCTCGCCAACGCGAGAAAGCCGTTTCACCAGCTCTCGAGCTGCTTCATCGACACCGTGCCGGACAGCCTGACGGGCATCTACCGCAGCATCGACAACTTTGCGCAGGTGAGCAAGTACGGCGGCGGCATGGGTCTGTATTTCGGCAAGGTGCGCGCAAAGGGCAGCACCATCCGCGGCTTCGAGGGGGCGGCGGGCGGCGTCATCCGCTGGATTCGCCTCGCCAACGACACCGCCGTGGCGGTGGACCAGCTCGGCGTGCGCCAGGGCGCGGTGGCCGTCTACCTCGACGTCTGGCACAAGGATTTGCCGGAGTTTCTGCAGCTTCGCACCAACAACGGCGACGACCGCATGAAGGCGCACGACGTGTTTCCCGCCGTGTGCTATCCCGATCTGTTCTGGAAGACCGTTCGCGACAACATAGAGGGCAACTGGTATCTCATGTGCCCGCACGACATCCTGGCCGTCAAGGGATACTGTCTCGAAGATTTCTGGGGCGAGGCGTGGGAGAGCCGCTATCGCGACTGCGTGGCGGACTCCCGCATTGAAAAGCGCGTCATCCCGATCAAGGAGCTCGTGCGCCTGATCCTCAAGAGCGCGGTGGAGACCGGCACGCCGTTCGTCTTCAACCGGGACGCGGTCAACCGCGCAAACCCGAACCACCACACGGGCATGGTCTATTGCAGCAACCTCTGCACGGAGATCGCGCAGAACATGAGCGGCATACAGGACGTGAGCCAGGAGATCGTGACCGTGGGCGGCGAAACGGTGGTCGTCAACACCACAAAGCCCGGCGATTTCGTGGTCTGTAACCTTGCGAGCCTGTCGTTGGGTCAGATCGACCTGACCGGCGACGAGCTGGAGACGCTTGCCGGGCACGTCGTGCGCGCGCTGGATAACGTCATCGACCTCAACTTCTTCCCCGTGCCGTACGCTAAGGTGAACAACCTGCGCTATCGCCCGATCGGCCTCGGGGTGAGCGGATATCACCATATGCTGGCCAAAAACCACATCGGCTGGGAGAGCGAGGAGCACCTGAAATTTGTGGATCAGGTGTTTGAGCGCATCAACTACGCCGCCATCTCGGCGAGCGCGGATATCGCCGCCGACAAGGGGCGCTATGAATACTTCGACGGCAGCGACTGGCAGACGGGCGCCTATTTCCACAAGCGCGGCTACAAAAGCGCGCGCTGGCAGGAGCTTGCGGAAAAAGTTGTCAAACAGGGCATGCGAAACGGCTGGCTGCTCGCCATCGCGCCGACGAGCAGCACCAGCATCATCGCCGGAACGACGGCGGGCATCGACCCCGTGATGAACCGCTACTTCCTCGAGGAGAAGAAAAACGGGCTCATCCCGCGCGTCGCGCCCGATCTCTCGCCGGAGACCTACTGGTACTATAAGAGCGCGCATCTGATCGACCAGACCTGGTCCATCCGCGCGGCGGGCGTGCGCCAGCGGCATATCGACCAGTCCCAGAGCATGAACCTCTACATCACAAACGACTTCACCTTCCGCAAGGTGCTGAACCTGTATATCCTCGCCTTCGAGCACGGGATCAAGACCGTTTACTATGTGCGCAGCAAGAGCCTCGAGGTGGAGGACTGCTCCGCCTGCTCGTCCTAAGCGGCGCGCAAGGCAAAAATTTTTCACAACGGGAGCGTAACCGATGGAAATCCTCAAGCAAAAGCCGCTGTTCAACCCGAACGGCAGCACCGACCTCGCCCAGCGCCGCATGATCGCGGGCGACACGACGAACCTCAACGACTTCAACAACCTCAAATACGGCTGGTCGCACGACTGGTACCGCCAGGCGATGAACAACTTCTGGATCCCCGAAGAGGTCAACCTCTCCACGGATGTGAAGGACTATCCCTGCCTGCCCGCCGCCGAACGCCGCGCCTATGATAAGATTCTGTCGTTTCTGATCTTTCTGGACAGCATTCAGACCGCGAACCTCCCCGCCGTCGGCGAATACATCACGGCCAACGAGGTCAACCTCTGCATCGACATCCAGACCTATCAGGAGGCCGTCCACAGCCAGAGCTACAGCTACATGCTGGACACCATCTGCGAGCCGCAGGTGCGCAACGAAGTGCTCTACCAGTGGAAGACGGACGAAAACCTCCTTGCGCGCAACACGTTCATCGGCGACGCGTACAATCATTTTTACCGGGAGCGCACGGCGGAAAACCTCATGCGCACCATCGTGGCCAACTACATCCTCGAGGGCGTCTATTTCTACAGCGGGTTTATGTTCTTCTATAACCTCGGCCGCAACAACCTCATGCCCGGCTCGGTGCAGGTCATCCGCTACATCAACCGGGACGAAAACACGCATCTCTGGCTGTTTCGCAGCATCCTGCTCGAGCTCAAGCAGGAGAATCCGGAGCTGTTTACACCGGAAAAGGTGGCGCTTTACCGCGCCATGATCCGCGAAGGCTGCGAGCAGGAGATCGCCTGGGGGCATTATGTGATTGGGGACGACGTCGCGGGGCTGACGAAAGAGATGATCACGGACTATGTGCAGTATCTGGGAAACCTGCGTTGCACGAACCTCGGCTTTGAGAAGCTCTACGACGGGCACGACGCCGAGCCGGAAAATCTCACCTGGGTGAGCCAGTACAGCAACGCGAACACGATCAAGACGGACTTTTTCGAGGCGCGCAGCACCGCCTATGCCAAGAGCGGCGCGCTGGTGGACGACCTGTAAGTTTTTTTATCGTTCAGTACGTCGTTTCAATACAAAACCCCGCGGAAATCCGCGGGGTTTGTTTTGCTCCGCATGTTCTCGCTGCGTTACGACGGGGCGAACTGGCTGTGATAAAGATGCGCGTAGAAGCCGTTTTGCGCGAGCAACTCTTCGTGCTTTCCGCGCTCGACGATCGCGCCGTCCCGCATGACGAGGATCACGTCCGCCTCACGGATGGTCGAAAGCCGGTGCGCCACGACGATGCTCGTCCTGCCCTCCATGAGCCGCGAAAACGCCGCCTGCACCTGCTGCTCCGTGCGCGTGTCGATGGAACTCGTCGCCTCGTCCAGCATCAGCACCGGCGGCAGACGCAGCATCACGCGCGCGATGCACAAAAGCTGCCGTTGCCCCTGCGAGAGGTTCCCGCCGTCCTCGCCGATCTCGGTGTCGTAGCCTTCCGGCAGCCGCTTGATGAAGCTATGCGCGTGCGCGGCCTTCGCCGCGGCGACGATCTCTTCCTCCGTCGCGTCCGGTTTGCCGAGCGTGATGTTCTCGCGGATGGTGCCCGCCTTAAGCCAGGTGTCCTGCAGCACCATGCCGCAGCTGTTTCGCAGGCTCTGGCGCGTCACGCACCGGATATCCCGCCCCTCCACCAGGATCGCGCCGCCGTCCACGTCGTAAAAGCGCATCAACAGATTGATCACCGTGGTCTTGCCGCAGCCGGTCGGTCCGACGATGGCGACGCGCTGGCCGGGCTTTGCCCAGAAGCGCATCCGCTCGATGAACGGCCGGTCCGGCGCATAGGAAAACGAAACGTCGTTCAGCTCGATATCGCCTTGGACCTGCTCCAGCACGATCGCGTCCGCCGCATCCGGCGGCTGCGGCGCCTCGTCGATGAGCGCGAAGATGCGCCCCGCGCAGGCGAGCGCATTCTGCAGCTCCGCCACCACGCCGGAGATCTCGTTGAACGGCTTGGTATACTGCGCGGCATAGCTCAAAAACACGGACAGCTGCCCGATCGAGAACGCGCCGCCCGTCGCGACGACGCTCAGCGCGCCGACGAGCGCCACGCCGGCGTAGACCAGCGCGTTGACAAAGCGCGTGCTTGGATTCGTGATGGAGGAATAGAACGTCGCCTTGAGATAGCTGCCCGCGAGCCGCTCGTTGATCTCATCGAATTGTTCCTGCGCCTGCCGTTCATGGGAAAACGCCTGCACGACCTTCTGGTTTTTGATCATCTCGTCGAGAAAACCCGTCTGTTCGGCGCGGATGTCCGACTGCGCGCGAAACATGCGATAGGTGCGCCGCGCGATCACGCGCGCGGTGACGAGCGAAAGCGGCGTGAGCAGGAGTACCACAAGGCCGATCTTCCAGTCGATGGCGAGCATGAACGACAGCGTGCCGAAAATCGTGATCACGCCCGTAAACAGCTGCGAAAAGCCCAGCAGCAACCCGTCGGCAAACTGGTCCACATCCGCGATGACGCGGCTGACGATCTCGCCGTGCGCATGCGAATCGATATACTTGAGCGGCAGAATTTCGATCTGGTGAAACGCGGCGGTGCGAAGATCCCGAATCACCCGAAACGTCACGCGGTTGTTGAGCGCGCCCATGAGCCACTGCAGCAGCGCGGTGCCCGCCGCGATGACCCCCACCTGCAAGAGGATGCGCAGGATCGCGGAAAACTGCACCTGCCCTTTCCCCGCGATGAGGTCGATCGCGCGGCCGATCAGAATCGGCACATACAGCGTCGCCGCGACGACCGCGACGGCAAGCAGCAGCGAAAGCGCGAGCAACGCCCGGTGCGGCGCAAGCATGCGCAGCACCCGCCGAAGCGTTCCGCCCCCCGCGCGGACATGTGTTCCGGCTCTTTTACGCATGCGCCGCCTCCCGCTCGAACTGTGTTTCGTAGATCTCCCGATAGATCGGGCAGGTTCGAAGCAGTTCCTCGCTTGTTCCGATGCCGACGGGCTTTCCGTCGTCGAGCACGACGATGCTGTCCGCATAGAGCACGGACGACGCGCGCTGGGACACGATGAATACCGTTGGCGCGCCTTCCATGGCGCGGATTGCGCGGCGCAGCGCCGCGTCGGTCGCGTAGTCCAGCGCGGATGCGCTGTCGTCGAGAATCAGTATCTCCGGCCTTCGCACGAGCGCCCGCGCGATGGTCAGCCGCTGCCGCTGCCCGCCGGAGAGGTTTTTGCCGCCCTGCGCGACCACGAAGTCCAGCCCGCCCTTTTCGTCTACGACGTCCAGCACCTGGGCCGTCTTCAGCGCCGCCCGGATCTCGCCGTCCGTCGCGTCCTCTTTGCCCCAGCTCATGTTTTCGCGCACCGTGCCGGAGAAGAGCGCCGCGTTCTGCGGCACAACGCCGATTTTGCCGCGCAGTTCGCCGAGCGGATAGTCTTTTACGTCCGCGCCGAGCACGCGCACCACGCCTTCGCTCGCATCGTAAAAGCGCGGAATCAAGCCGACGAGCGAGCTCTTGCCCGCGCCGGTGCCGCCGATGACGCCGACGGTCTCCCCGCGCCGCGCGGTGAAGGTAACGCCCGAGAGCGCCTCGTCCGCGCACGCGTGGTAACGCAGACCGACGCCAAAAAACTCCACCGCGGGGGCGGTTGCATCCGGCGCGGGCGAACCTGCCGGCGCCGTCATGGAGGGAGACATTTCAAGCACGTCCCGAATGCGGTTGCCGCTGGCGACGGCTTTGGTCACGGTGATGATCAGACTTGCCAGCTTGACCAGCTCCACCAGAATCTGCCCCATGTAGTTATACAGCGCGACCACGCCGCCCTGCGTGAGCAGGCCGGCGTTCACGCGGAGCGCGCCGCTCCAGATCAGTGCCGCGATGGCGAGATTGATCACGACATAGGTCGCGGGGTTGAGCAGCGCCGAGAGGCGGCCGACGCGATTTTGCATGCGCATCAGCGCGTCGTTTTCCCGCTCGAAAGAAGCGACCTCGTTCGATTCGAGGTTAAACGCGCGCACCACGCGCGCGCCGGCGAGGTTTTGCCGCGTCGCGCCGAGGATGCGGTCCAGCCGCCCCTGCACCGCGCGGTAGAGCGGAACGCTGATGAGCATGACCGCGAATATGATCGCCGCGAGCACGGGAATCGCCGCGGCGAACACAAGCGCGGCCCTCGCGTCCACCGTAAACGCCATGATCGCCGCGCCGAACACGATAAACGGCGAACGAAGCAGCAGCCGCAGCGTGAGGTTGACGCCGGTCTGCGCCTGGTTGGAATCGCTCGTGAGCCGGGTCTCCAGCGTGGAGACGCCGACGGTGTCCAGATCGGAAAACGAAAGCGATTGCACCTTGGCAAACAGCGCGCGGCGGACCTCCTTTCCAAACCCGGCGGCGGCCTTTGCCGCGAAATACTGCGCCGTGATGGAGCTGACGAGCCCCGCCAGCGCGAGGCCCGCGAGCAGCAGGCACATGCGGACGATGAAGCCGCTCTCGCCGGCCGTGATGCCGCGGTCGATCAGCGCCGCCATCACGAGCGGCACGGTCAGCTCCAGCCCCGCTTCAAAGAGCTTGAACAGCGGGCTGAGAACGGTTTCTTTTCGATATCCTTTTAAATAGATCAAAAGTGATTTCAAGCGCGTATCCTGTTCCCTCCGCCGCTCGCATGCGGCGGCGAAGAGCGTTTCATTCGACTGCTATTATACCATCGCTTCGCCCGTTTGCCACGCGCCGGTTCGGTTTTACCCTCGCGCCATGCGCGCCGTCGCCGCCGGATGGCGCATAGAAGGGGGGCGTCGCTTCATGTCCTATTGTTTTCTTGACAAATCCGCGAAATCGGATATAACGGTACTGATCCGTCGATATTGAAAAAACGGGCGCTCGCTGTGTTGAGATGCTTTACAGATTTGTCCCACTGCTGTAAAATAATTTTATCTATATCCTGTCTTTGGCGTCGCAGCCGGATCCGTCCTTCATTTCTGCGGATCACGGGCGCACCTTCGCTGAGCAGGATTTTTCTCATGACGGCGGGCGATATGCGTCGCCCATACCGAATGAAACGGGAGGGGAACCCATGACCGGCTTTCTGATTGGACTTGTCTGCGGGGCGGGAGAGCTCTTTCTGCTCACGCGTCTGACGAAGTCCCTTCAGGCGGGCGACTCCCTCAAAATCCTCGGCATTGTGTTTGGAAAAGTGCTGCTCTTTGCGGCCGCGCTGGTGCCCGTCGCGCTGCTTTTTCAGCGCGATCTGATCTGGTGCGGCGTTGGAATCTCTTCCGTTCTCGTCGTCGGCGCGTTCGTCATCAACGTGCTCATGCGAAGAGGCGGGAAAGGAGACAGATAAATGCAGTTTATCATGCCGTCCGTCGGCAAATGGATCGCCATCGGGCTTTCGCTGATCATCGGCGCCGCGGCGCTGTATCTGCGCGCGCGCATCGCAACGCCCGAAAAGAGCGACGAAGGGTATAAGGCCGCCAAGAAAAAGCGGAACCTTCTGATGATGGCGGGCGTGCTCGCGCTCTGGCTTTGCTCGGGACTCGTCCTCGGCTGCTTCAGTCTGGGTTCGCGCGTATTCGAGGTCGCCATCAGTCCAACGCGCATGGATATTCTCGGTTTTTCGGTGAGCTCCACCGTGTTCATCGCCTGGGTCGTCATCGCGGTGCTCGTGGTCGCGGCGGCGCTGATCCGCATCTTCGCCATCCCGCGCTTCAAGGAAACGCCGCGCGGACTGCAGCTGCTGCTTGAGACGGCGGTCGGCGCCATTTCGAACCTGACAAAGGAAAAATACGGCCACAAAAACGAAGGCCTCGCGTCCTATTTCTTCGCGCTGGCCGCGCTGATGGTCGGCTCGGCCATCGTCGAACTCTTCGGCGTCCGCCCGCCGACGACGGATCTGAGCATGACGTTTTCCTACGCGCTTGTGACGTTCGTGCTCATCAACGTTTACGGCATCCACAAAAAAGGCGTCAAGGGGCGGCTGCAGAGCTTCACCAAGCCAAACGCGGTCATCGCGCCGTTTAAGCTGCTCTCCGACCTCGCGGTGCCGATTTCGCTGGCCTGCCGACTCTTTGGCAACATGCTCGGCGGCATGATCGTGGTCGAGCTCATCTATTATGCGCTCGGCGCGTTCTCGGTCGGCGTTCCGGCGGTGCTCGGGCTTTACTTCAACGCCTTCCACCCGCTGATCCAGTTCTTCATCTTCATCAATCTGTCCCTGACGTTCATCGGCGAGGCTGTGGAAGAATGATCGCACCAAACAACTGCCGCTGACCCCAATTGGAGAAGCGGCGAAAGAAGACATGCAAAGCCATCCGGCGAAGCCGAAGCATTAAAAAAAGTTTCATCAGAATTACTTTAGGAGGGTTCTTACCATGACGGATATCGGATTGATCGCAATCGGCGCTGGTCTCGCGGTTCTGACGGGCGCGGGCGCCGGCCTCGGCATGGGCATCGCAACCGGCAAAGCGGTTGAAGCGGTCGCCCGCCAGCCGGAAGCGAACAGCAAGATCAACGCGCTGCTGATCCTCGGCCTGGCTCTGACGGAGTCGACCGCCATCTACGGGTTTGTCACCGCGCTGGTCATGATCTTCACGATGGGCAAATAGCGTCACCAAAGAAGGGGTATCCATGGAATTTCACCTGATCGATTTCATCGAGCACGCGCTCAACCTGCTGATCCTCTTCCTCTTGCTGCGCACCTTCCTCTACAAACCGGTGAGCAAGTTCATGGCGGAGCGGGAGGCGAAGTTTGCGAGCGAGCGGGAGCAGATCGACGCAAGCCGCGACGAGGCGAACGTGCTCAAGGCGAAGTATGAAACCTCGATGAAAAACGCGCGGCTCGACGCGGAGCACCTCGCCGAGGAGCGCCGCAAGGCCGCGGAACGCGAGGC
Organism: Clostridiales bacterium; assembly: GCA_012517905.1. Lineage (GTDB taxonomy): Bacteria > Bacillota > Clostridia > Christensenellales > CAG-138 > UBA7703. The sequence goes on from JAAYUE010000033.1 coordinate 18,104, forward strand.
GGACGATCTGCGCAAAAAAGCCAAGCAGGACGCGCAGGGCATCCTGAGCGACGCCATGACCCAGGCCGTCGCCGAGCGCGAGGGCATGCTCAACGATCTCAAGGCGCAGACCGCCGAACTCGCGGTGGATATCGCGGGCAAGATCCTCGAGCGCGAGGTCACGCAGGAGGATCACCAGCGCATCATCGACTGCTTTTTCGACAAAGTCGGCTGAACGTTCGGGCGGCTGACGGGATTTGCGCGCCGTTTTGCCCGCAGGGCGCGGGCGGCGGCCTCGACTAGTTTGATAGGAAAGTGAACGCAGTATGGCTCTGAAAGGCGAATTATACACCGCCGGCCCGTTCGGCGAAGAACAGATCGAGTCCGTCAAGCAGCATTTTACTAAGCTGCTCGGCCAGGAGGTCTCGTTCGATGTCAAGCAAAACGATGCGCTCATCGGCGGTTTTCTCGCCATCATCGACGGCAAGGTTTACGACGCGAGCGTCGCCTACCGCATCAAGGAAGCGCAGCACGCGCTTGTGACCAACGACTTCACGGGCGGCGCGGAGATCGCCGCCGAAAACGTGAAGCTCACGGGCAGCGAGCCCGGCCAGTTCCACAGCTCCGCAAAAGACATCGGCGCAACGCTGAAAAAGCGCCTGAATACGTTTGAAAACAAATCCGCCGTCTATGAGTACGGCGTCGTCACCAGCGTTGGCGACGGCGTGGTGCGCATCGACGGCCTTTCGCATACGCGATATGGCGAACAGATCGCCTTCGACAACGACGTCTACGGCATGACCATGGACCTCGAGGTCGACGGCGTCGGCGCGGTGCTGCTCAACGAGCAGGACAGCGTCCGCGTGGGCGAGCGCGTCTACGGCACGGGCCGCGTGGTCGAGGTGCCGGTGGGCGACGAGGTACTCGGCCGCGTGATCAATCCCATCGGCATGCCGCTGGACAACAAGCCCCTCAACGCCGCGCGCTATCGCCCCGTGGAATCCCCCGCCCCGCGCATCATCGACCGCCAGTCGGTCAACGAGCCGCTGATGACCGGGCTCATCGCGGTGGACGGCATCATCCCCATCGGGCGCGGCCAGCGCGAGCTGATCATCGGCGACCGGCAGACGGGCAAGACCACCATCGCCGTGGACACCATCATCAACCAGCGCGGCAAGCACGTCAACTGCGTGTATGTCGCAATCGGGCAAAAGCTCTCCACCATCGCGCAGATCTACGAAACCTTCCAGGCGGTCGGCGCGATGGACTATACCACCATCGTCGTGGCAAACGCGAGCGACTGCGCGGCCATGCAGTACCTCGCGCCCTACGCGGGCTGCGCCATCGCCGAGCAGTTCATGTACGACGGCAAAGACGCGCTGGTGGTCTACGACGACCTGAGCAAGCACGCCGTGGCCTACCGCGCCATGTCGCTTCTGCTGCACCGCCCGCCGGGACGCGAAGCCTATCCCGGCGACGTGTTTTACCTGCACAGCCGCCTGCTTGAGCGCGCGGGACATCTCAGCGAAGAGCGCGGCGGCGGGTCGCTGACCGCGCTGCCCATCGTGGAAACCATGGCGAGCGACATCTCGGCCTATATCCCGACCAACGTGATCTCGATTACGGACGGCCAGATCTATCTTGAGCCCGAGTTGTTCCATTCCGGCGTGCGTCCGGCGGTCAACGTCGGCCTGTCGGTCTCCCGCGTCGGCAGCGCCGCGCAGAAGAAGGCCATGCGCAAAGTCGTGAAAAAGCTGCGCCTCACCCTCGCGCAATACCGCGAGCTGCAGATTTTCGCGCAGTTCGGCTCGGACATCGACAGCGTCACGAAAAACATCCTCGACAGCGGCGACCGGCTGAGCGAAACGCTCAAGCAGAGCCAGCATGAGCCGCTGCAGATGTGCGAGCAGGTGCTCGTGCTCTATGCGGTCATGAACGACTATCTCAAGGAAGTGCCCTCGCCGCACGTGCGCGCGTTTCAGAAGGGGCTCTTGCAGTATGCGCATCGCAACTACAGCGCCATGCTGGACGAGATCGAGGAAACCGGCGATCTGACCGACGAGCAGACGGAAGAGCTGCGCGCCTGCATCGAAAACTACCAGCTCACCTGCAAAGCGTAACGCTTTAAACGCAACCGCAGTTTTTCCGGAAAGGAGGCCCGGCCTATGCCCAACATGAGCGACATCCGCTTTCACATCAAGAGCGTCAAGCAGACGCGCCAGATCACGAACGCCATGCACATGGTGTCCGCATCCCGCATGCGCCGGGCGCTCGACGGCATCCAGAAGAACCGCGAGTATTTCTACCACGCGCTGGATATCATCGTGGACATCCGCCATCACACGGGCGACATTTCGCATCCCTACCTCACGCACCGTCCGGGCGACAAAGTCGCCTACATCGTCGTCGCAGGCGAAAAGGGACTTTCGGGTTCCTATAACCACGCGATCCTCTCGCTTGCGGACAAGGTGATGGCGGACAAAAACGTCGTGGAGGTGTACACCATCGGCAGCGTCGGCACCTCGCACTTTCTGCGCAGCGGCATCACGCCGGACCGGCACTTCGAGCGGCTGGCCGAGCGGCCGAAGCTCGACCAGGTGCGGCGGCTCATGACCATTCTCATCGAACAATACGACCGCGGGGAGATTGACGAGCTGCGCATCGTGTTCACGCGCTTTATCAACACGCTCTCGCGCGAACCGATGGAGCAGAAGCTCCTGCCGGTCGAGCTCAACGACTTCAAGCGCGGACGGCCGGAGAGCCCCGCGGACGAGATGTACGACCGCACGCATATCCTCTATGACCCCTCGCCCACGGCCGTGCTGGACGCGCTGATTCCGCAGTTGCTCATCGGCTATGTCTACGGCGCGATCGTGCACGCTTACGCAAGCGAAAACTGCTCGCGCATGGCGGCCATGGAGAGCGCTACGCGCAGCGCGGACAAGATGATCGACAAGCTGACGCAGCAGTATCACACCGTGCGCCAGCTCACCATAACGAACGAACTCGCCGATATCATCGGCGCGGCCAACGCGGCCAACGCGGCGAGCGCCGCCGAAACCGTTCATTATCCGGAGGAACATAAGTCATGACGGAACAAGAACGCACCGGAAGCATCATACGCATCATCGGCCCTGTGCTGGACGTGCGTTTTCAGGAGGGCAGCGAACCGCTCATCAAGACGCTGCTCGTAACGAAAACCGAGCCGCCCGTGCACATCGAGGTCGTGCAGCATCACGCCCCCGGCGTCGTGCGCGCCATCGCGCTCGAGCCGACCGAGGGACTATACTGCGGCGTTGCGGTGGAGAATACGGGCGGCGGCATCCAGGTTCCGGTTGGCGAAACCGTGCTTGGCCGCGTCATCGACTGCCTCGGCCGCCCCATCGACGGGCTTGGCCCCATCGACGCGCCGCTGCGGGATGTGCACCAGTCTCCCCCGTCGTTCATGCTGCAGCGCCCCTCCACCACGCTGTTTGAAACGGGCATCAAGGTTATCGACCTGCTCGCGCCCTACCCCGTCGGCGGCAAAATCGGCCTGTTCGGCGGCGCAGGCGTCGGCAAGACGGTGCTCATTCTCGAGTTGATCCACAACATCGCGAAAAACCGCGGCGGCTACTCCGTCTTCACCGGCGTCGGCGAGCGCAGCCGCGAGGGCACGGACCTGATCAACGACATGCGCGAAAGCGGCGTCATCGCGCGCACGTCCCTCGCCTTCGGGCAGATGAACGAGCCGCCGGGATCGCGCATGCGCGTGGCGCTGGCTGGGCTCTCCATGGCGGAATACATGCGCGACGAGATGCATCAGGACGTGCTGCTCTTCATCGACAACATCTTCCGCTTCGTGCAGGCGGGCAACGAGGTCTCCGCGCTGCTCGGGCGCATGCCCAGCGCGGTTGGCTACCAGCCGACGCTCGCCAACGAGCTCGGCGAGCTGCAGGAGCGCATCGCGAGCACGCCGCATGGCTCCATCACCTCCGTGCAGGCCATCTATGTGCCGGCGGACGATCTGACCGACCCCGCGCCGGCAACCATCTTCTCGCACCTCGACGCAACGACGGTGCTCTCGCGTTCCATCGCGGAAATCGGCATCTATCCCGCCGTTGACCCGCTGGCCTCGTCCTCGCGCGTGCTGGAGCCGGCCATCGTCGGCGATCGGCACTACAACGTGGCGCGGCGCGTGCAGGAGACGCTCCAGCGCTATCACGAGCTGCAGGACATCATCGCCATCCTCGGGCTGGACGAACTCTCGGACGACGACCGCCAGACCGTTTACCGCGCGAGAAAGATACAGAATTTCCTCTCCCAGCCGATGCACGTCGCCGAGGTGTACAGCGGGCAGCCCGGCTGTTCCGTTTCGCTGGAGGACACGATCTCGAGCTTTGAGGAAATCGTGGACGGCAAGACGGACGACATCCCCGAGTCGCTCTTCCTGCTTGCGGGCGGCATCGAAGAGGTGCACAAGCGCTACGCGGACATGCAGCAGGAAGCAAAATCGTAACCACGCGTCACTGGAGTTGATCGATCATGGCAAAAACATTCAACCTCATGGTGCTCACGCCCGAGCGCGAGTTTTACAACGGCGAGGCCGTGTATGTCAGCGTGCAGACCATCGCCGGCTCCATCGGCGTGCTGGCCGGGCATGTGCCCATGGTTTCCGCGCTTGGCGTCGGCGAGCTGATCATCCATCCGGACGAGAATACTTCCCGCATGGCGTTTCACTCAGAGGGGTTTATCGAGGTGCGTCCGGAGTGCGTCTACATTCTCTCCCAGGCCTGCGAATGGCCGGAGGAAATCGACGAAAAGCGTGCGCTCGAGGCCGAGCAGCGCGCGCAGGAGCGCCTGGAGCAGGAGCGCACGGGCGACGATCTCGGTACCATGGGCCACAGCAAAGTCGCGCTCATGCGCGCCATGACGCGGCGGCGCATCAAGTCCCTCTCCTCGCAGAACATGAAATAATCATTATGTCGCACGATCCGCGCGCTCCGTCGAACCGGGGCGCGTTTTTTCGACGATTGCGCGCGCGCGCGGCTTTTCATATAATAAAGGCAGCGTACATTTGCCGAATTTACGAAGGGGAGGCGGACCACATGCATCATCGGCGCATCGCAAAACCGGTTGTCGGCGCGTTTTTCGCCGTGCTCGTGCTCTGCGCGGCGCTCTCCGCCTATATCGAATACGGCAGGCGCGCGCGCGAGGACGACCAGATGCGCTTTATCGCCAGCACCGTCAGCGCGCAGGCATACGAGGTGCTCTCTGCCCAGCTCAACAAGGCAAAGACGCTCGAAGCCTTCGTCGTGCAGAACGAAGGCGGAACGGAAGGGTTCGAGCGCGTTGCAAGGCTGCTCGTAACCGACAGCAGCGTGCGAAACGTGCTGCTCGCGCCCGGCGGCGTGGTCAGCGACGTATACCCGCTCAAGGGCAACGAGAGCGTGCTCGGCCACGATCTCACCGGCGTCAAGGCGGGCGACAAGGAAGCGCAGACCGCCATCGACCGCGGAACGATGATCATGGCGGGGCCTTTCACCCTCGTGCAGGGCGGCCTCGGCATCGCGGGCCGTCTGCCGGTCTATCTCGACGGGACCTTCTGGGGCATCGTCTCCGTCACGCTCAACTATCCGGACGCGCTGAGCGGACTGACCGCGCCGGACACCGTTGCGGCGCAGGGCTTTGCCTGCCGCATCTGGCGGATCAATCCGGACACGGGCATCGAGCAGACCATCACGCAGTCCGGCGAGGGAATCGGGAGCCGCGCGTTCGATTACGCGTTTCCGATCTATAACTCCGAGTGGCACGTGACGGTCGCGCCCATCCAGCCCTGGTACACCAACGCAAGCGTGCTCTTTTCCGCGCTGGTGAGCGTGCTGTTGAGCTTCTCCGTCGCCGCGGGCGTTTCCAACACGAGCACCATCCGCCGCATGGAGCAGGAGGCCGCCGAAAGCCGCATCCTGGGCCTGCAGAAGCAGCTGGAATACGACCGCACGAACGTGCTGCTGACGCAGATCAGCTCGCACTTTTTCTATCACACGCTCAACGCCATTCAGGCGCTGATCGTGCTCGACCCCGACGCGGCCTATAAGATGACGGAGGATTTCTCGCGCTTTCTGCGCTTTAAGGTGGACAGCGTGAGCGCCGAAAACGGACTGGTGCCGTTTCGCGAGGAACTGCGTACCGTCCGCGCCTACGCGGAGATCAACCGCATCCAGCTGCAGGGCAGGCTCGCGATGGAATACGACGTGTTCGACGCGGACTTCCTCATCCCCGTGCTCACGGTGCAGCCCGTGGTGGAAAACGCCATCATCCACGGCATCAAACCCAAGGTCGGCGGCGGGACCGTGCGCGTGAGCCTCAGCCGCGAGGAAGGCTTCTATGTCGTCCGCGTCAGCGACGACGGCGTAGGGTATACGCCCGGCGGGGAGACCAGCGACCACTCCGTGGGCATTTCAAACATCCGCGCGCGCATGAACAGCTTTCCCGGCTGCACCGTGGAGGTGGAGAGCGAGCCGGGCCGCGGCACGGCCGTGTCCCTTCGCTACGCGGACAATCTCGGAAAGGAATCGACATGAAGACGATACTCGTGGACGATATGGCGCTGGATATGCAGCTGCTCGAACTCAAATGCGCGGACATGCCGGAGATCGAAATCGTCGGCAAGTTCACCGTTCCCGAAGAGGCGATCGCCTACGCCGCGTCCCACGACGTGGAGTTCGCCATGCTGGACATCGATATGCCCGGCATGAACGGCATCGAACTCGCCATGCGCCTGCGGGAGTTGCGGCGCGACGTGATCATCGTGTTCATCACCGCGCATCCGCGCTTTGCCGTGCAGGCGTTTCAGATGAAGGCGGACTACATGGTCTTCAAGCCCTTCGACCGGGACGACATTCTGGACGTGCTCGAGCGCGCGCGGCTGCTGCAGAGCCGCCAGAAAAAGCGCGTGCACTTCCACACCTTCGGCAGCTTCGAGATGCTCGTGGACGGCAAGCCCGTGCGCTTTCACTCCGCCAAGGCAAAGGAACTCATGGCGCTCTGCGTCTTCTACGAAGGGCGCAGCGTGGGCATCTACGACATCATCGAGCACCTCTGCGAAGGCAGCGAAAACAAGACTGCCGAAAACACCGGCTACCGCCGCACGATCAAGGAGCTCAACGACACGCTCAAAGCCTGCGGCGCGGAGGAGATCTTCGTGCGCGAGCGCGGCAGCTGCCGCATCCGGCGCGAACTCGTCTCCTGCGACTACTATGATTTCTGGGCGGGCCGGCCGGACGCCGTCTCCCGCTTCGACGGGCGGTTTATGAGCGACTACGCCTGGGCGGAGTCCGCCATCTATCGCATGTGCGAGAAAAAAGGGCTGTCCTGAACGCAGTTTTTTCGCCGAACCTCCAAAATCCGTACGGTTCTCGTACGGTTGATATGATATATTATCTGGTAAATAAGTTTTCGGGACGCGTTTGACCAAGCGGAGGCGTTCGGGGACGGAAGAAAAAATTGCACATGCACGCCTGACAGCGGCGAAACAAAGACGTTTCGTACGGTTTTCGTACGGAACGTTTGTTATATTGCTTGTAGATTCGATTACAGATTACCGATTGACAGGCAATCACCCAACAGCCTGCATTGCGCAGTCAGGATTCATTCCGTCTGAACGCTTCAAACAACACAACGATATATGTCAAGCGGGCAGCCATCCCGCAGCCGCCGGAAATGGGAAGGGGACGTGGTTTATGAACGAAATCCTCCGCATGGAGCACATCAGCAAGCAGTTTGGCGACTTTTATGCCAATAAAGACATCAATTTCGATGTCAGGAAAGGCGAAGTCCACACGCTGCTCGGCGAAAACGGCGCCGGCAAGAGCACGCTCATGAACGTGCTCATCGGCCTGTATCAGCCGACGGAAGGCTCCATCTATCTCCACGGCGAAAAGGTCCACATCGAGTCCCCCGCGCAGGCGGTCCGCCTCGGCATCGGCATGGTGCACCAGCACTTCATGCTCGTGGAAGCCATGACCGTCATGCAGAACATCATCCTCGGAGACAAGCGCTATAAAGGTCTTTTCATCAACCATGACGCGCGCAGGAAGGAAATCCTCGAGCTGTCCTGGCGCTACGGCCTGAATGTGGATCTCGAGGCGAAGATCACGGATATCTCCGTCGGCACGCAGCAGCGCGTGGAGATTCTCAAGGCGCTCTACCGCGGCGCGGAACTGCTCATCCTCGACGAACCGACCGCCGTGCTCACCGATATCGAGGTCGAGGGCCTCTACTCCGTCATCGAAAAGCTCAAGAGCGAAGGCAAGAGCATCATCTTCATCAGCCACAAGATGCGCGAGGTGCTGCATGTCAGCGACCGCGTCACCATCCTCCGCGCCGGAAAGACCATCAAAACCCTCGAAGCAAGCGAAACGGACGGCAAGGAGCTGGCCAATCTCATGATCGGCCGCGAACTTGTCGAGTGCGAATATCGAAAGGCAGAGGCCACGGGCGAACCGGTCATCGAGCTGAAGCACGTGAGCTACAACAAAGCCTCCAAGCACAACGGCCTCAACGACGTCTCCCTCGCGGTGCGCTGCGGCGAAATCCTCGGCGTCGCGGGCGTGGATGGAAACGGTCAGAGCCAGCTGAGCCAGATCGTCACCGGCGTGACGATGGCGGAGGCGGGCGAGGTCGTGCTCAAGGGCTGCCGCGTGTCTCACATGACCGCAGCGGACTTCATCGAAAAAAACGTTTCCCATATTCCAGAGGACCGCAACCGCATGGGCCTCGTGGGCAACATGACGGTGGAAGAAAACTTGCTGCTCAAGAGCACGCAAAACTGCGCGTTCTGCGACGCGAACGGCTGGCATCTCAAGAAAAAAGCCATGCGCGCCTATGCCGAAACGATGCGCGCCAAATACGACATCCGCTGCCAGTCCATGGAGCAGGAGATCCGTTCCCTCTCCGGCGGCAATCAGCAGAAGGTCATTCTGGCGCGCGAACTCGAGGCCAGTCCGGACCTGCTCGTCGCGGTCCATCCCACGCGCGGCCTCGACATCGGCGCCACGCGCTATGTGCGCGACACCATGATCGAAGCGAGGGACAAGGGCTGCGCGGTGCTGCTCATCAGCGCGGACTTCGACGAGGTGCTGCAGATGTCCGACCGGATCATCGTCATGTTCGAAGGCAAGGTCATGGGCGAATACTCCGGCAAAAATCCGCCGATTCAGGCCATCAGCCTCGCGATGGCGGGCAAGTAAGAAGGGAGCGAGACGATGCAGAAAACAAAGCTTCTCAATGTTCTGATCCCGGTGCTCTCCATCCTGCTGGCGTTTGTCATCGGCATGCTCATCATCCTCGCGCTGGGTAAAAATCCCGCCGAAGCGATCGGCTATCTCATGAAGGGCGCGTTCGGCTCCAAGACAAACCTCGCCAACACCGTCGTGCGCGCCATGCCGCTGATCTTCACGGGACTCAGCACCTGCTTTGCCTACCGCTGCGGCGTGTTCAACCTCGGCGGCGAGGGGCAGTTTCTCGCGGGCTCCATGGCGGCCATCACGGTGACGCTGCTCATCGGCCACGAGGGCTGGTGGGTCACCATCGTCGCCGTACTCGCCGGCACGCTCATGGGCGGCATCTGGGGCCTTCTGCCGGGCATTCTCAAGACCTGGCGCGGGCTGAACGAGATGATCACAACGATCATGTTCAACTACGTCGCCACGCTGTTTATGGGATATCTCTACACGACCGCGCTGCGCGAAGGCAGCGTGCCGCAGACCGCGCCCGTGCCGGACACGACGAAGATCGGCCGCATCATACCGGACCTTCGCATCACCTGGGGCATCGTCGTCGCGATTCTGCTCGGCGTGGCCATCTGGTATTTTCTCTTCTACACCTCGAAGGGCTTCCAGCTCCGCGCCGTCGGCTTTAACCCCGTCGCGAGCAGTTACAACGGCCTTTCGGTCAAGCGCTATATGCTCACGGCGTTCATCGTCTCCGGTGCGATCGCGGGCCTTGGCGGCGCGTGCGACATCCTGGGCACGCAGTTTCGGCTCATCAGCGGCTACGGCGGCGGCTACGGCTTCGACGGCGTGGCGCTGGCGCTGATTGCGCAGCTGCACCCGCTGGCGACGATGGCGGTGGCATACTTCTTCGCGGTGCTCCGCGTCGGCAGCACGACCATGCAGGTCGGCACCGGCGTGCCCACGAGCGTGATCGACATCATCCAGGCGCTCGTCATCATCTTTGCCGTCGCCGGCTCTTCCATGATGTATCTGCCGAAGGTTCGAAAGTTTGTCATGAACCTCTTCGAGAAAAAGGAGGCCGTCTGATTATGAACTGGAATCTGCTTTCCGAAGTGCTCATCTCCGCCGTGCGCATGGCGACGCCGCTGCTGTTCGTGGCGCTCGCCGAGCTCTATTCCGAGCGCGCGGGCCTCGTCAACATCGGCCTCGACGGCATCATGGCGTTCGGTTCGCTGGTCGGCTTTCTCGTTTGCTTCTGGACGGGCAACCCGTTCCTGGGCGTACTCTGCGGCGCGCTCGGCGGCGTGCTGGTCAACATGGTATACGCGTTTTGCACCGTCACCCTTGCGGGACAGCAGATCGTCTACGGCATGGCGCTGAATATCTTCGCCCCCGCGCTGGCGTCGTTTATCTACCGCGTGGTGTTCGGCGTGAGCTCCACGCTCGCGCAGGCGACGCTGATGAAGACCGTCTCCATCCCGGTGCTCAAGGACGTCCCCTTCCTCGGCAAGCTGCTCTTCGACCAGACGCCGATGGTCTACGGCGTGTATCTGCTCGTCATCGTGACGGCGATCTATTTCAACCGCACGAAGTCCGGCCTCAACTACAAGGCCGTCGGCGAATACCCCAAGGCGGCCGAGACCATGGGCATCAACGTGGTGCTGCATAAGTACATCGCCTGCATCCTCTGCGGCTTTCTCGCAGGCATGGGCGGCGCATACCTGACCACCTGCTATGTCAACACCTATTCGGACGGCATCGTCGCAGGGCGCGGCTTCATCGCGCTGGCGGCGGTCATCTTCGGCCGCTGGTCGGCCTCCGGCGTGCTGCTCGCCTGCCTGCTCTTCGGCTTCTTCGACGCCATGCAGCTGCGTCTGCAGGTCGGCACGGATCTGATTCCGTACCAGCTCTTCCAGATGATTCCCTATGTGATGACGCTGATTGCGCTGACCATCTTCGGCAGCAAGATCGCGGGCCCGAAGAGCAAGGGCAAACCCTACTACCGCGAGGAGCGGTAGGCCGTACCGCGGCGTTCCGGCCGCAGCCTGATCCGGTAATTACGGTTCACGCCGTATTACATACAAAATTCTTTTGGAGGAAAGAGGAACACTATGAAGAAGATTCTTGCTATCGCTCTCGTTCTCTGCCTGGCCGTCGGCATGCTCGCCGGCTGCGCCAAAGAAGCCGCTCCCGCCGCGGAGAAGACATTCAAAGTCGCCATGATCTGCGATTCCAGCATTTCGGACGGCGGCTGGGGCGCCGCCTGCTACAACGGCATGACCGCCGCCGCGGAAAGCCGCGGCTGGGAAACCGCCTACACCGACGCCATCGACCAGTCCGCCTATGCCGACACCATGATCAGCTACTGCGACCTCGGCTATGACATGATCTTCGCGCCGGGCAACCAGTACAGCGACGCCGTCGTGCAGGTCGCCGCGGATTACCCGAACGTCGCGTTCGCGGTGCTCAACGGCTCCACCGAACTGCCGACCGCCAACATCATGAGCATCCTGCCCAACGCCGACCAGATCGGCTCCATCGCGGGCATCATCGCGGGCCTGATGAGCAAGACCAACGTCATCGGCTTCATCGGCGGCATGGAACTCGACACCACGAAGTCCAAGCTCGCGCACTTCACCTCCGCCGCGCAGGCGATCAACCCGGACATCAAGGTCGTCTCCGCCTACGCCGGTTCGTTCAACGACACCGCCAAGGGCATGGAGCTCGCAGCGTCCATGATCAATGAAGGCGCCGACGTGTTCTTTGGCGACGCCTCCGCCGTCGACTCCGGCGCGCGCCAGGCCATCGACCAGGCCAACGGCGACAATGTGACCATCGTCGACATCGGCCAGCCCGCCGACCTGCTCGGCCAGAACCCCTGCGTCGTGAGCAGCGTCGTCACCGACAACGCCGCCATGATCGCCATCTGCCTTGAAAAGGTCGAAACCGGCACCTTCGGCAACGAAGTGGTCTTCGGCTCGCTCGAGAACGGCGCAGTCTACCTCGGCAAGTTCAACGACGCCCTGGTGGACGCCGACATGCAGACCAAGGTTGCCGACTATATCAAGCAGCTGCAGGACGGCACCTTCGGTAACTGATCCGCTCAAATCGCAACAGCAACAACAACAGACGCCCGGCCTTGCGCCGGGCGTCTGTCCGTCCCGCCTCCAAAGCGATTGCGTTTCGGCGGGTCCGGCTTTATACTGAACTGTGGAAATCGCCATATAGGCGGAAAGGAAGTGAACTCGCATGACGAAGTTTCTCACGCGGGAAAAGATGGGCAAGCGCAAAAGACGCGCGCTCGACAGGACAAAGCACGGCAGCTGGGAGGGCGTGATTCCCGTGACGCGAACCATCGAAAACAAAAAACGCTACAACAGAAAAAAATCCCCGCACCGGTACGATGACGACGGCGCGGGGATTTTTATTCAGTCAGCATATCATTGCCGCAGCCGGTCCTCCTGCGGAAGCTTGTAGAGCAAAAACGGCACGATAGAGACAAGACAGCTCAGCGCGGGGATGATCGTGATGGAGAGAAACACGGTGTTCTGCATCTGCGGCGTGACGACAATGCCGCTTTCGTAGCCGGTGAACGAGAGCATCATGCCAAACACGAGCACGGCCAGAGAGCCCATGAGCTTACTCACAAACGTGAGGCTCGAAAACGACAGCCCGTCGTTGCGCACGCCGGTCTCGCGCTCCACGCTGTCCACCGCGTCCGCGATCATCGTCGTCTGCACCACGGAGAAGACGCCGAGCGTCACGCCGGTGAGAAAGATCATGCCCATCATGGCGTAGAGATTTGCAAAGCCGACGAAATACATCGCCGCATAGACCGCGCTGGCAAAGAGCGTGCTGGCGATCATCAGCGTCCTTGCGGGCATCCTCCGAAGCAGCAGCGGAGAGAGGAACGAAGCCGCAACCATGCCGAGGATGATCGACGCGCCGATGAGCGTGAAATATCCCTCGTCGTGATAGGCGATCAGCGCAAATACCGCGCCGCCCGCCTGCACGATATCCCGCCCGAAGCCAAGGATGGACCCGAGCAGCACGAGGTAGAGCGGCTTGTTTTTGAAAAACGTCGCAAACAGCGTTTTGAGGCTCACGCCTTCCTCGGGCGGCAGGTGCCGCTCCCGCGTGTTGAAAAACGCGAGCAGAAACATCGACATGCCGACGATGCAGATCACGATCGCCGCGCGGCTCCAGCCGGCCGCCGTGGTGTCGGCGGAGAAGCTGAGCAGCTTTGCCAGCCACGGCCCGCCGAGCGTCGCAAGGCCCAGCGCAATTGCGCCGAACGCGCGCACATACGAAATCACGCGCGTGCGCTCCTCGCTTTCAAACGCCGCGCCGATAAGCCCCCAGAAAGGCACGTCGCAGGCGGTGTACGCCGCATCCCAGAAGAGCAGGCAAACGGCGAAGAACACGAGCTTAAACGTCTCGCCGCTGTTCGGCAGGCAGAAGAGGATCGCCGAGAAAAACGCCACCGGCAGCGCAGAAAAGAGGATATACGGCCTGAGCTTTCCCCAGCGGGAGCGCGTTTTGTCCACAAACACGCCCATCACGGGGTCGTTGACCGCGTCGAACACCTTTGCCGCCGCGAGGATGACGGAGACGACAGCAAGCCCGGCGTTGCTGATCTTTGCATACTCCGTCAGATAGAGCAGAAGAAACGTGCTGACAAACGTAAGCACCATGTTTTGCCCGAATCCGGCGATCACGATGGACGTTCGCTGGAGCCGGGGCGAGGGCGCGCGGTCGGCGCGGTCGATCATAAGAGCATTCCTCCTTCAAGCCGGATGGTGCAGATCTGATACGGGCGCAGGCGGATATCGTTCAGGTCCGCCCCGCCGAGCGGCCGCTCGAGCAGGTCGCAATAGGCCGCCCTGTCATAAGCAAAGCGCGCGGCAAGGCTCGTCTGCGTCTCTCGCCCCAGCGACTCGTAGAGCCGCAGCACGATCGCCGCGCCGTCTTCGCTGCGCTTGATCGTTTCCAGCACCACGCCGGGGTCGAATACGCGCGCGAGACTCTCCTGCGGCCGGTAACGCCCGACAAGCAGCGGATGGTTCAGGCGATACCCTTCCTCCACCGCGCGCGCGTTGTCCGCGCCGAGCGGACAAAACGCGTAGGTGAAGCAATGCGCCCCGCGGTCCGCGGTCTTGTCCGGATACACCGGCGCGCGCAGGAGGTTGAGGCTGATGAGCCCGTTTTTCGCGCGGTGGCCGTATTTTCCATCGTTGAGCAGCGCAAATCCCCTGCCGTCCTTGTGTACGCTCGCCCACTTATGCCCGCAGACCTCGAACTGCGCGCGTTCGACGGAGGTCCGCTCCGTCGTCGCGCGCTTCATCGCGCCGAACTGGATTTCAAACTCCGCCTCGTCTCCATAGTCCGCAGGAAAGAACTCCGCGCGCAGCATCTTCAGCCGCTCGTGCCAGTCCACGCGCGTTTCAAAGCGCACGCAGTCGCTGCCCGCCTCCAGAATCACGCGCTGGACGATCTCGCTTTTTCCGAAACGGTACGTCTGCTCCCGCACAAGGCGCGGGCCGTCGAGCATCGTCTTTTGGTCCCGGGCGCGGAGCCTGCGGGGCGGTTTCTTATAATAGTTCTGGTCGATGTCCCACGCGTCGAACGGAATCGTGAGCCGGTCGCGATAGAGCGCGAGCCGGTTGAGCGGGCCCACGGCAAGCTCGCGCCCGTCGCTCGTTCGGCAGGAGACGATCTCGCCGGACTCGTCGAACGTCAGACGCAGAAGACCGTTGTCCATCGCGTCGTCCGAAAACGACAGTCCCGCTCCCTCGTCTGCCGGTTCCAGCGCGGCGGCGGCGTATGGCGCGACGCGCGCGCGATGCCAGGCACCCTCGAAAAACACGGCCTCGTCCCGCGCAAACGAGGTCAGGTTCACGCAGGCGGGCGCGTCCCCTGCGGGCAGCGCGGTTTCGATCGCCCCGTTCACGCGCGCTTTCAGGCGCGCATACGCCTGCGCGGTTTCGCGATAGACGCGCGAGATGCACGTGCCGGGCAGGATGTCGTGGAACTGGTAGAGCAAAACTTCCTTCCAGATTTCTTCAAAGACCGCGTGCGGATACGCTTGCTTCGGCATAAACGCGGCGGCGAGCGCCTCCGCGTCGTGCAGCAGCCGCTCCATCAGGCGATTGTCCCGCTTGTTCGCCGCCTGCACCGTCAGCGTGCCCTGATGCGTCTCGAGATAGAGCTCGCCCGCGTGCAAGTGCGCAATCGGCTTTTCGCTAAGCGCGTCGAAACAGCGAATCGCGCTGCCGAGGCGCACGCGCGGCAGACCGTCAAGGTTTTGTTCGCGCGCGAGCAGCTCGAGGTGGTTTTCCCGCGGACCGCCGCCGCCGTCCCCCGCGCCGTAGACCAGCAGTCCGGCGTTCAGGTCTTTCTCGGGATAGCGCTTCAGGGCGTTGAGGATGTTATGCGCGCCCGCGGAGCTGTTATAGTCCCCCTCCGGCGGCATATGCGCGAGCACGCGCGTGCCGTCCACGCCCTGCCACGCGAAGGTGCGGTAAGGGAACGCGTTCACTTTATTCCAGGCGAGCTTGATCGTCGAAAAATACTCCATGCCGCAGAGCTTGAGAATCTGCGGAAGATTGCCGTTGAAGCCGAACGCGTCCGGCAGCCAGCAGATGCGCATGTCCTGCCCGAATTCCTCCATCGCAAAGCGCTTGCCGTAGATCGCCTGCCGCACGAGCGATTCCCCGCCGGTGAGGTTTGAGTCGCACTCCGTCCAGAATCCGCCCTGCAGCTCGATGCGCCCGGCCAGTATCGCCGCCCTGATCCGCGCGTACAGCGCGGGGTGCTCGCCCTTGATCCACTGCAGCTGCTGCGGCTGGCTCGTGCCGTAGACATAATCCGGATAGCGTTCCATGTTTCTCAGCGCCATGGCGTAGGTGCGCGCGGCCTTGCGCTTCGACTCGCGCACGGGCCACATCCAGGCGAGGTCGAGATGTCCGTGCCCCACGGCGTCGAAGACAAATTCGCTGTCCGAAGGCGCGGCAAGCAAGGGCGCAAGCGCGCTTCTTGCGCCGGCCGCGTCGCCGCGCGAAAAGAGCGCGTAGGCGCGCGACAGCGCGCGGGAAATCTCCTCCCGCCGGTCAACACGCCCGGTGCCGCTCATCAGCAGCGCGAGCGCGAGATAGTCGTAATACAGCCCGAACGCGACGTCGTCCCGCTCGGCCAGGTACGCCCCGCCAAACCGCCCGCGACCCACGTCGTTGAGCAGAAAGCCGTTGTAGCCGCAGTCGACATAGTATTCGACCGCGCCGCTTGCGCCCTGCGGCAGTTCGAATACGGTGCGCTTTCCGCCCGTGCGCGGCAGATCGCCAAACGCGTATACGGCGGTCAGTCCGTCGATAATTTCGCCGTCCGGCGCGTACACCAGCCCTTCGCCGGTATTTTCGATCAGCAGGACCGGATGGCAAAGCCCCTCCGGCACGGTTGCGCGCAGCCGCAGCCATACGCAGCTGAGCTTTCGCCCCCAGTCGACGGCGTGCGGCGCGTCGACCAACGCGCGCTGGTCCAGTTCGCCGAAGGGAATCGGTTCCGCGCTTTTGCAGACGGCGGCGTCCATGCGTAAGACGACGCGGTACACGCGCGCGCGGATGCGGTTCAGCCGCGCGTAAACGACCGGGTTTTTCAATTGAAATCTGATCATGCGCCCCTCAAATCATCGTGACAGGATCGGTTCACTACCCGCATGCTAACACAGCAAAATCCGCTCTGTCAACGCGGGCGGACGCGAAAACGCGGCGGAACATCCGCCGCATCTGTTCAGCCGCCGATCGGCAGGCTTCTTATCTGCGCTTCGCCTTCCCAGCGATATCCCTGACGACCTCTCCCGCGAGGATGAGCCCCGCGGCGGGCGGCACAAACGACACGCTGCCCGGCGTCTGCCGCTTGGCCGGCCGAACGAGCGCCTCGCCCTGCGAAGCGCCGCAATCCATCCCGTCGCCGTCCGCCGTCTCCGGCGCCGGCTTGATCGCCTCCTCGCGGGAATAAACCACCTTGAGCGCAGGGATGCCGCGGGATTTGAGCTCTTTTCGCATCACGCGGGCGAGCGGACAAACGGAGGTCTTGTAGATATCCGCAACCTCCAACCGCGTGGGATCGAGCTTATTGCCCGCGCCCATGCTGCTGATGACCGGCACGCTGGCGGCAAACGCGCGCTCGATGAGCAGAAGCTTGCTCGAGACAGTGTCGATGGCGTCCACGATATAGTCGTATCGGGACAGATCGAATTGATCCGCATTGTCCGCGCAGTAGAAGCAGACATGCGCGGCGACGCTGCAGCGCGGGTTGATGTCGAGGATGCGCGCGCGCATGACCTCGGCCTTGTTTTGCCCGACGGTCGAGTGCAGCGCAATGATCTGGCGGTTGATGTTGGAGACGCAGACCACGTCCCCGTCGAACACGTCGATGGCGCCGACGCCCGCGCGCGCGAGCGCCTCCGCGGCGGACCCGCCGACCCCGCCGACGCCGAACACCGCCACGCGCGCGCGCGAAAGCGCGCGCATCGCGTCCTCGCCAAGCAGCATTTTTGCGCGGGAAAACTCGTCGCTCATGTAAAAAAGCCCTTCCGTTCCGGCATGCCCGCCGGTTCATCGGAATCATACCGCCAAACGCGGACGCCGTCAACCAAAGCTCGTTTGGTGAAAAATAATATATGAAATTACGCGGAATCGCTTGACAAGCGCGTCGTTGCCCCATATCATAAAACATACTGATTTTATAGGAGAAGGAGAGCCCGACCGTATGCGTATTTCCGCGAAAGGGCGCTATGCGCTCGCAGCCGTCATCAGCATGGCGCAGCAGCACCACAACGGCGAGTTCATTACGCTCATCAGCATATCCGACAAACTCGGCATTTCGAAGATCTACCTCGAGCAGGTCTTTTCCCTGCTGAAGCGCGGCGGGCTCGTCACCTCGATCAAGGGCGCGCAGGGCGGCTATCAGCTCGCCCGCATCCCGCGCCAGATCACCGCGCTGGACGTGCTCATGGCGGTGGAAACCGCGCTTTTCGACAAGACCGAGGACACGGTGCCGGAGAAGGCGCCCGAGATTGAGTATGCCATGCGCTCCGGCGCGTTCGACCTGCTCGACGGCACGGTCGCGGACACGCTCAATCAGATGACCATCGAAGACCTCGCCAACGCCGCGGAGCGGCACAGGCGGGACGGCGCGGTGATGTTCTATATCTGATCCGGCCGCAGATTCGTTCCACAGCTCGCAAAAAAAGCCGCTTTCGCGGCTTTTTTGTTGTTTGAACGGCTCAGTCCGCCAAATCGGCGAACAGCGGCGTGGTCAGATATCGCTCGCCCGTGTCCGGCAGCACGACAACGATGGTTTTGCCTGCGTTCTCCGGCCTTTCGGCAAGCTGCGTCGCCGCCCATACCGCCGCGCCGGACGAAATGCCGACAAGCAGACCCTCCGTTTTTGCGAGCTCCCGGCTCGCCGCAAACGCGTCCTCGTTTTGCACGGCGATGATCTCGTCGTATACCGCCGTGTTCAGCACGCCGGGGACAAACCCCGCGCCGATTCCCTGAATCTTATGCGGTCCGGCCTGTCCGCCGGATAGCACCGGGGACCCCGCGGGTTCGACCACCGCGATTTTAACATTTGGATTCTTGCTCCTGAGGTATTCGCCGACGCCGGTCACCGTTCCGCCCGTGCCCGCGCCGGCAACGAAGAGATCCACCTTGCCGTCGGTATCCGCCCAGATCTCCGGGCCGGTGGTCGCGCGGTGAATCGCCGGATTGGCGGGGTTGGTAAACTGCCCGGGAATGAACGAGCTCGGCGTCTGCGCCGCGAGCTCATTCGCCTTTTCAATTGCGCCGCGCATGCCCTTCGCGCCCTCCGTGAGCACGAGCTCCGCGCCATATGCGCGCATGAGCACGCGCCGCTCCACGCTCATCGTCTCCGGCATGGTCAGTATCACGCGATAGCCGCGCGCCGCCGCGACGGAGGCAAGGCCGATGCCCGTGTTTCCGCTGGTCGGCTCGATGATGACCCCGCCCGGCTTCAGCGCGCCGCACCGCTCCGCGTCCTCGATCATCGCCAGCGCGATGCGGTCCTTAACGCTGCCCGCGGGGTTGAAATATTCGAGTTTTGCGACGATTTTCGCGCCCAGGTTGTGCTTTTTATCGTAGTTGGAGAGCTCCAGAAGCGGCGTCTTGCCGATCAGCTCCGTCAGGCTCTTTGCAATCTTTGTCATAGCGGGCATCTCCTTTGCTTAATACATATATTTATTATATGTTTTTATGTATTTACTGTACATCGCATTTTCGCGCTTGTCAAGCGTTTTTGTCCAAAGCAAAACAGCCGGACGGTTCCGGCTGCCATACGCGTCCTGCCTATTCTTCTGAAAAGCGTTCGATCCATACCTTCATGCGCCCGCCGCAGACCATGCCCTCCTCCTCGGCGACGTCGTTGCTCATGTCGAGCGTAACGAGCCGCGCCCGCCCCGTGCGCAGGGTCTCGAGCGCATGGTTGAGGATTTCGTGCTCGCCGCAGCCGCCGCCGACGGTGCCGACGATGCTTCCGTATTGGTTCACCGCCATGATCGCGCCGGTGGGCACGGGCGTGGAGCCGCTCTTTTCCACGACGACGGCCAGCGCGCAGGGTTCTTT
This sequence comes from Clostridiales bacterium, assembly GCA_012517905.1. Classification (GTDB taxonomy): domain Bacteria; phylum Bacillota; class Clostridia; order Christensenellales; family CAG-138; genus UBA7703. The sequence goes on from JAAYUE010000033.1 coordinate 37,938, forward strand.
TTTCGAAAGCAGATAGCCAAGCAGTTCCGGTTCGTGAGAAGTCAGCGCAAGGCGCTCCGCCTCCCGCGCCGCGCTGCGGCTGCTGCGCTGCTGAATCAGCTCGGCAAGGATGGAGACGGCGATCTCTTTCGGCGTCTCCGCGCCGATGGGCAGCCCGATCGGCGTATGCACCATGTCGATCTTTCGGCGGTCGAAGCCCTCTTCCTCCAGCAGGTTAAAGAGTTCAATCGTGCGCCGCCGAGACCCGATCAGGCCCAGATAACGCGGCATTTCGCCGGCGAGCAGCTGCCGCAGGCAGACGGCGTCATAGCGGTGCCCGCGCGTGATCACGCAGACAAAGTCGTAGCGCGTCACAAAAAGTTCCTGCAGCGCTTTGGGAAACGCGTCGCAGACCACCTTGCCCGCCTCGGGGAATCGGGCGGCGTTGGCAAAGCTCGGCCGGTCGTCCACAACGGTTACGTCAAACGCCAGATCCGCGGCATAGCGGCAGAGCGGCTGGGACACATGCCCGCCGCCGAGCAGGATGAGCCGCTGCGGGGGCAGAAACGCGCGGGTGTAGACCGCCTCGCGTCCCGCTTCGTCCCGCGTGGCGAGCACCAGCTCCGCCGGCGCGCCGTCCTGCATGGCAAGGTTGACAAATCGCATCGATGCTCCCTCCCGCTGCCGCCTTTGTTTGCGGCGGCCCGCATAAATCCAGTGTCGCTCGCGCCTATTTCGCCTGTTTCATGGAAAGCGAAATCCGCTTTTTCTGTACGTCCACCCCAAGCACCAGCACTTGGACGACGTCCCCGATGGACACCACCTCGGACGGATGCTTGACAAAGCGGTCGGCAATCTCGGAAATATGCACCAGCCCGTCCTGATGCACGCCGATGTCGACGAACACCCCGAAGTCGATCACGTTTCGCACCGTACCGGTGAGGACCATGCCGGGCACGATGTCCTCGATGTCCAGCACGTCCGTGCGCAGAACGGGTTTGGGCAGCTCGTCGCGCGGGTCGCGCCCGGGCTTGACGAGCTCCTTCACCACGTCCCGCAGGGTCGGCAGACCCACGCCGCATTCGGCGGCGAGCCTGCTTTCACCGTATTGCTTGGCGCGCTCCGGCAAATCGGAAATCCGGCCCGCGGACACGTCGGACAGCGCATATCCCGTCAAATTCAGCAGTTTTTCCGCCGCGGCGTAGCTTTCGGGATGCACGCCGGTGTTGTCGAACACCAGCTTGCTTTCCGGCACGCGCAGAAAGCCCGCGCACTGCTCAAACGCCTTGGGACCCATCTTGGGCACCTTCATGAGCTGCTTCCGGCCCGAAAACGCGCCGTTTTCCTCGCGGTAGGCGACGATGTTTTTGGCGAGCGTTTCGTTCAGGCCCGCGACCTGCCGAAGCAGCGAGGGCGACGCGGTGTTCACGTCCACGCCGACCGCGTTGACGCAGTCCTCCACCACGCCTTCGAGCGTTTCGCTGAGCCGCTTTTGCGGCATGTCGTGCTGATATTGGCCCACGCCGATGGCCTTGGGATCGATCTTGACCAGCTCCGCCAGCGGGTCCTGCAGACGCCGCGCGATGGACACCGCCGAGCGCAGATTGACGTCGTACTGCGGAAATTCCTCCGCCGCGAGCTTGCTGGCGGAGTAGACGGAGGCGCCCGCCTCGTTGACGATCATATAGCTCACGCGCTTGTTGCGCGCGATGAGCTCCACGGTCATCTGCTCCGTTTCGCGCGAAGCGGTGCCGTTGCCGATGGCGATGTGCTCGACGGCATGTTTTTTAACCAACGTCTCGAGTCTTTCGATGGCTTCTTCCTTCTGTCGCTCGCCAAAGGTGGGATAGACCACCGTGGTGTCGAGCACCTTGCCCGTACCGCTGACGACGGCGACCTTGCAGCCGTTGCGGTAGCCGGGGTCCAGCCCCATGGTCACGTGGCCCTTGACGGGCGGCTGCATGAGCAGGGGTTTTAAGTTCAGCGCGAAGTTATGGATCGCGCCCTCGTTGGCAAGGTCCGTCAGCGCGGCGCGCGTCTCGCGCTCCACGGAGGGGAAGATCAGCCGGTCGTAGGCATCCTCCGCGGCGGCTTCGACAAACCGGCCCGCGGCGGAATTCGTCCGCACGACCGAGCGCTTGACGGCGCCGAGCGCGAGCTCGCGGTCAAGGTCGAGCTTCACCTTGAGATAGCCCTCCTTTTCCCCGCGGTTGATCGCGAGGATCTGATGGCCGGAGAGCCTGCTCAGCGGCTGGTCGAACTGATAATACAGCCGGTAGACGGAGTCCTCCTCCTTTGCGGCGGCGGACCCGACTCTGGCGTTTTTCGAAACCGCGTCCCGCAGCTTCTGGCGGATGGCCGCGTCGTCGGACACCGCCTCGGCGATGATGTCCGACGCGCCCGCCAGCGCGTCCTCCACCGACTCCACGCCCTTTTGCGCGTCTACGAACCGCTCGGCAAGCTGCTCCAGCGGCGGCAGGTCTTTGCCCTGCGCAAAAATCTGGTCCGCCAGCGGTTCCAAGCCCTTTTCCTTTGCGATGGTCGCGCGCGTACGGCGCTTTTGCTTATAGGGGCGATAGATATCCTCGAGAACCGCGAGCGTCTTCGCCTCGTCGATCTGCTTTGCCAGCTCGTCCCTGAGTTTATCCTGCGCGGCGATCGCTTTTTTGATCTCCTCGCGCCGTTCGGCCAGGTTTCGAAGGTAGCTCAGCCGGTCGGCAAGGTCGCGCAGCGTGGTGTCGTCCATCGTGCCGTGCAGCTCCTTGCGGTAGCGCGCGATGAACGGAATAGTGTATCCCTCGTCGATGAGGTCCACGACGTTTTTCACGTGCGTCTCGTTCTTGTTGAATTCCCGCGCGAGGATTTGAATTTGTGTTTCCATGTTTTCTCCATGTTCTTCGCGACGGCGTTTTCCCCTCTCGGGAAAGGCCGCGCGGTCTGCTGCCCGCATGATAAAGAGGGTGTACGGTTATTTTACCACAAAGATACCGGCGGACGGAATATGCATTGCCGCACGAACCGGCCCGCCGAAAGATCCGCCGTTGTATTCCCGCGTCCAAGCGGATATGATAAAAACAGATTCACAGGATCGCTCAATCATCGTCGGGAGAATCTGCCCATGATCAGCCGAACAAAATTTGAAATCGACGAAGCGTCCGTCCTGCGTCTCTTCGAGGCGGCGGGCATTGCGGGCGTGACCCGTTCCGAGCCGTTGGGCGACGGCGAGTTCAACGCGGTGTTTCTCGCCGCTTCGCCGGAACGCAGCTATGTGCTCAAAATCGCTCCGCCGGACGGCGCGCCCGTGATGACATACGAACGGGACATGATGCGCAGCGAGGTCTTCTGGTACGACGTCATGCGAAAGCGGACGTCCATCCGCGTGCCGGAGGTATACGCCGCGGATTTTTCGCGCACGCGCCTGCCCGTGCCGTATTTCATCATGGAGCATCTGCGCGGAGAGCCGCTGAACAAAGCGCGGCTGAACGAGGCGGAGCGCGCGGAAGCGGATGCGGCGCTTGCGAGGATGGCCGCCGAACTGCACGCCGTGAAAAGCGAACGCTTTGGCTACGAGCAATGCGGGCTGTACGAAAACTGGTATGAGGCCGTTTCCGCGTTTGTGCGGCAGACGCTGGACGACTGCGCGCATAAGCGCCGCCGCTCGCGGCGCGGCGAGCGGTTGCTTCGGCTCATCGAGCGGCACCGCGACGCGCTTTCGGCGGCGGAGAGCTGCATGGTCAACTTCGATATCTGGCCCGCAAACATCATCGTTTCGCGGGAAACCGGCGCCGTCCGCCTCGCCTGGATCGATCCGGAACGCAGTTTCTGGGGCGATAAAATGCTTGATTTCGTGTGTTTTGCGTTCCACCGGCCGCTCGCGTCGAAGCGGGCCGTCCTCGCGGCATACAACGCCGCGGCGGAACAGGCGGTGGCGCCGACGCACGGGGAGGAAATCCGCTTCGCCGTCGGGCAGGCGTATCTTGCGCTCATCATGGAGACGGAGAAATACTATCGCTATTCGCCGCTGCGGTTTGGGTGGTGGCGAAACGTCCTCGCCGCGCGCATGCTCTACCGCGCCGCGTTTTCGGCGCTGGAAGCATGAAAATCCGTCCGTGTCCCATCCGCCCCGCCTCCGCGGGGCTTTTTTTACCGCGCAGGTTCCGATTCCCGCGGGCGGGCGCGCCGCTTCAGCGCCTCCATGAGCGGCACGAGAAACGCCGCCACGATGCCCGCCGAAAAGCCGGTGTTGTAGAGGTTCATGCCGCCGTGCAAAACGCCCGAGCAGAGCGCGACCGAGGAGTTGAGAAATCCGGCCGCGACGCCCCACGCCCAGCCGTAATGCCCCGCGATGGGCGCAAGGCATGTGCCGAACAGCGCCGCGAGCAGCACGGAGGGATCGTTGATGTTCCAGACCTTCGTCAGGCTGCCGAGCACCACGCCAAAGAGGATCGGGATGATGTTTCTGGCGTGCTTCCCGCCCGCGCCGAAGCCCGCTATGGTCAGGATGCCGCCGATGGTCGGGCCGTTGAGCGGACCACGCACCAATAGGACGTATGCCGTGGCGATCAGACCGTTGAGCCCCATGTTGACCAGCGCCGCGCCGACGCCGCCGATTGCGGCGAAGTCCTCGCAGGACTGCCCCGTCTCGGCGAAGATCGCCCGCAGGGATTGGATCGTTCCGTGCGAGGAAGCAATTCCAAGAAGCATCAGAAACGCAAACAGCAGCGCCAGAAATCCCAGAAAGAGTGCGTCGTTTCCCGTGCTCCAGATGAGATTGAACCCCGTCTGATACCCGTAGGACTTGAGCAGCGATACGATCACGGTACCGAGGATGCCCGCCGTGAACCCGACGTTATAGAGGCTGAATCCCTTGTGCACATTTTTCAGGTGCGCAGCAAGCGGCGCGATAACAAGCCCCACGACGAGCCCGACAACCATGCCGAGCGGTATGCCGACCCGGCCCGGCAGATGCAGCACAAATGCGCACTCCGTCACGACGGGCGCGAGGCTCGTTGCAAACAGCGCGGTGTGGATGTGCTCCCTGAACGGCTCGCGGTTTAGGCGCGCGTAGAGCCACGCGCCGAATATGATCGGCCAGACGTTGAATATGTTTTTTCCGAAGAGGCCGAAGCTGCCCATCAGGAAAATCGCAATGGTAGAAAGCCCCCGAAACCGCGCGTGAAACAACAGCAGCAGCCACACGGAGACAAGCATCAAAAGCCCCGCGTTGACAAACGCGGGGCCGACGCCGCCAAGCGCGACGTAATCCGTAATCAAAACACCGGAAGAGCGGACGATGCGCCAAAGCCCCGCGATCAGTTCGCCGAGCGTCGTCTGCGTCAGTCCAAAAGCGATCAGCAGCAGCGAAACGCACGCCATCGCGCCGTAAGCAAAGGCGTCGGCGTATCGTCCGGGAATGGTCATTACAGAATGTTGGGTGCGTCCGCCGCGGAATCCGGCGGGCGAGCGATCCGAGGTGTGGTCCGGAGCAGCTCGGCGAGGGCGTGTCAGCCTGGTCATGGTATCCCTCCTGTCGGTTCGACGGGATATCAGCACGGGTTGCATCAGTCAGATTCAGCGGCGGGACCGCAGCCGGAAGGGCAGCGGTCCGCATGGAATTTTGTCGTTGAGTTTGACCCGCTCGTTCGTCATGGGTTGTTCCGATATGAAGTTGTCGGGGACCTCTGATTTGATCATACCATGCCGCGCGGGCGGCGCGCCAGAGAAATATACATAAAAAAACCGGAGGCCCGCCAACGGGTGCTCCGGTGTGATCGGGCACTGTTCCATTCTTACGGCGCCTTGGGACCGCCGCCCTGCCCTTGCTGCGGCTGGGACCCGCTTTGTCCGCCGCCGTTTGCCGGCAAGCCGGCGCCGTTGCCGTCCGCGTCGTCGTTTTGCTTCGCGGGGTTCGTCTGTTCCTTTGGCTTTCCGTCATCGCCGTTGTTCGTTTTCTCTTTGTCGGACTTCCCCTTCGTCAGGGCGATGATCTCGCGCACGGGTCGGTCGACCCAGTCTTCGGGATCAAACGCGGTTCCTTCGCCGGACGCCTCGCCAAGCCGCTCGATGAGATAGAGCTTGCCCGCGCTGGTGCCGAGCGCATGCGCGGCGTCCACGTCCCCGCGGGTCACGGACGCGGAATACACCGTCAGCCCGTTTTGCAGGCTTACCTGCGCGCTCAGCCGCTTCGTCAGTTGCTCGGCATGCTGCGCGCTGTAAGCCGCCGCGGAGAGCATCACGTCGTTTTCCGTCGCCTCCGCCAGATAGCCGCTCTCGCGCAGCGCCGAAATCGTCGCCTCCACCGCCTCGTCCACGGGACGGTAACGCAGCGATGGCAGATCCATCCGCGCCAGTATTTGCCCGCCGTCGTCGTTGACGGCGGTCACGTTCAGCACGCGGTCGTAGCAGTTGATCGCGTATTCGATCGATGGGTTCACGTCCAGACTCACCACGCCGGAGGGGGTCATGTAGCTCGTGAACCCGCCGAGCAGCAGCAGCAAAAACCCCGCCGCCATGGAGGCAAGCGCGGTGATCCGCGCCCGCCGGCGCGCAGGCGCCGCCGACTCCGGCAAGCGGATTTCCTGTCCGAGTTCGTAGCCGTTGTTTGGAACGCGCACAAACGCGCCGCCGCTCGTCAGCGCCGCGGCCGACGCACCGCGAATTTCCACGATGATTGCGCGGCTTCGCTCCTTCATTCTTCATTCCCCCGAACGCCGCGGATGTAGTTCTTCAGCACGGGGTAATCCCCCGAACGAATCACAACCGTTGCGATGATGTACTTTCTGTATCGCTCCATCAGCTTTTTAGGCAGGCCGTCTTCCTCCGTCAGCCGCTTGATCGGCAGCTGGCGCGTGCGCCGGAGCTGGCGCAGGGTTTCCTCGCGCGCGAGAACCGCTTCCGCCGCCGCCATACAGGAGCAGCGGGCGCTTTCCCGGCCCGGCGAGCAGTCCGTCAGATCGAAAAAGCTGAATCCATATCGCTTCAACTCCACGTTGGCGGCGAGAATTTCGTCCCGAAGCGACCGGTCCGAAAGCCGGATGCTCTTCTGCGTCACCGCGGCGAGCACCGCGCTCTGCGCGTCGTCCTCCGCGCCGCCCTCGAATGCCTCCGGCGGGACGGAGAGTTCCTGCGCGCGCTTTGCCTCCGCGCGGTATGCGTCGATGAGGCTTCGTCGGATCAGCGTTTCGGCATACGGCAGGAATGCGCCTCTTCCCGGCCGGTAGGTGTCGATCGCGCGCGAAAAAGCGCACAAAGCAATCGACCATTCGTCGTCGCTCTTCGTCACAAAGCGATGCTTTGCGCGGGAAGCGATTCTGAGAATGTTCTTCTCCTGCCGGATGATGAGTTCTTCACGCGCCCGTTCGTCCTTCGCCGCGAGAAGGGCGAGCGCCGAGTCGTCGTGCCCCATGCCGTTTGGTCGGTTCGTCTCCTCTTTATCGTTTGTCCGCATGATCGGATTCCGGCTGCGGGGACATTTGCCCCCGCAACCTATCGTATCACGAGCCCGCGATCATTGAAAGAGCGAGCCGAGCCATTGCCAGAACGAGGCGAACAGCCCGCCGGCCGCTTCGGAGGCGCTGCCGTTCTCATCCGTGATGATGCGCATCTGGTATTCCTCGCCGCCCTGCTGCTGGTTTTGCGTCGGCACATCAAGACCGGCGTTTTCCAGCGCGTCCATCAGCGCCTTCTCTGCGGCCTTCGTCGCGTCGCTCAGAGCGCCGAGTTCCTCTTCGGTCAGCGCGGACGCATCCGCGCCCTGCTCGGCGGCAAACGCAGCCTGATAAGCTTCCATCAGCTGCGTCAACACGGCTTTGTTGGCGTCCGCATCGTCCAGCCCTGCGATCTGCGCGGCGATCGCCTCCATGTTCAGCACGGCGTTGCCATAAGCATAGCCGTTAACAAACTGTCCGCGGCCAACCCCACCGGTTACGCCGGCGGCTTTCGTCGCCTCGAGTAGCGCCTGCTCGGCGGCCTTCGTCGCGTCGCTCAGCGCCTTGAGTTCATCCTGCGTCAGGGAGCCGTCCGCATTCTGCTCGGCGGCCAGCGCGGCCTGGTATGCGCTCAGCAGTTCGGTGAGGCTCGCCTTTGCGTCCTCATCCGTCAGCGCGGCGATGGCCGCGGCAATCTCGTCCGTATCGAGCGCCGGTTTGTTGCTGTTGATGCGGCCGGTGCCGTCGTTAGCTTCCTCGGGTACGCCGTAAAGCGTGTCGGTCGAAATGCCGGCCGCCTCCAGCGCGGCGTCCAGCGCGGCTTTCGCCGTCGCCATGGCTTCTGCCAGATCGTTCAACTCGTCGGTTTCTTTTGCCTCCACCGCCGCCTGCCGCGCATCGAACGCGGCTATATAGGCGTTCAGCAGCTCGGTGAGACTCGCCTTTGCGTCCTCGTCCGTCAGCGCGGCGATGGCTTCCTCGATCTTATCGACATTCAGGCCGGTCATCTCCGCGTTGCGGTTGCCATAGCGGTTGCCGGGCTTGGTGTCGGAGGTCGTCTTGTCGCTCTGGCCGGGACGTTCGCCCGGCGTGCCGTCGTTTTTGCCGTTGTCCGCAAGCGCGGTCGCGCTGAGCGCGAGCGTGAGGATGAGCGCGATCACAATCGCAAGGGTTCTCCGGGCACGTCTGCGCAGTCCGCCCGCGCGCCGATGGGTTCGATGTTCCTTCATGCTATGTAATCTCCTAACTTCATGATGGCGCCGGAAAGTTTCCGGACATTACTCTTCTACGAAACAGACGCCGGAAAAACGGGGGTCGAATCCGAAATAACGGGATTCTTCATTTTATTTTCACATTTGATCTTCGCATTCGATCTTCGCATTCCGAAAAACGATCCGGTGCTAAAAAGAAGTTTCCCTTTTTATGTACAAAAAAACTCCGGCTGATGAAAGCCGGAGTTTGATCTGTGATCGTCCTGAATCTTCAGATGCTCTCCACCGCCGCTTTTTCGGCGGCAAGGCCGCTCAAGTAAGCCTTGAGAAACACGCTGAATCCCGCCATGCCCGCCTCGTCCGGCGAAACGGTCGAAATATCCGCGCCCGCGAATACGCGCTGCTCAAGATACGCATCCAGGCTTTCGCCCTCGCGCTTCCAGATTCGATACGCCGCGAGGATGGCCATGCCGTGCGGCCCGCCCTCGCCCGCCGTCGCCATCACGGAGACGGGGATGCCCATCGCGTCCGCCATGTATTTCTGCCCGACATATTCGGTTTTAAAGAGGCCGCCGTGCCCCATGAGCCGGTCGAGCTTCGCCCCTTCCCGATAGAGGATCTCCATGCCGACGCGCAGGGACGCAAGCGTGGAATAGAGGCTTGCGCGGAGGAAATTCGCCAGCGTAAACTGCGCCTCCGGCCGGCGCACCACCATCGGCCGCCCTTCTGAAAGGCCCGTGACCGGCTCGCCGGAGAGGTAGTTGTAGGTGAGCACGCCCGCGCAGTCCGCCGCGCCCTCGAGGCTTTTTTGATAGAGCTTGTCATAGAGCTCCGGCGTGGCGGGATTCGCCCCGAAGAGCGCCGCCGTTTCTTTCAGCACCCGGACCCACGCGTCCCAGTCCGAGGTGCAGTTGTTGCAGTGCGCCATCGCCACGGGGCGGCCGGCAGGCGTCGTCACCATGTCAATCTCGGGATACATACGGCTCAGCGGCCGCTCCAGCACCAGCATGGCGAAGATGGACGTGCCCGCCGAGACGTTTCCCGTGCGCACGGCGACGGAGTCGGTCGCGATCATTCCCGTGCCCGCGTCGCCTTCCGGCGGCGCCATGGGGATGCCGTCTTTGAGGCTTCCACTCGGGTCGAGGAGTATGGCGCCCTCCCGCGTCAGCCGCCCAGCAGGCTGCCCGGCGACAAGGACTTTCGGCAAAATATCCCTGAGCGTCCAGCCAAACCCGTACGGTTTTGCCAGCCTGTCAAACGCCGAGAGCATCGTCTCGTCGTAGTCGTTCGTCTCCGAATCGATGGGAAACATACCGCTTGCCTCGCCAACGCCGAGGACGCGCTCGCCCGTGAGCCTCCAATGGACGTATCCCGCCAGTGTGGTGAGAAAACCGACGTCTGTAACATGCGCCTCTGTATCGAGCATCGCCTGATACAGATGCGAAACGCTCCAGCGAATCGGGATATTGAAGTTCAGCTTTTCGCTGAGCGCCTTTGCCGCGCGCTCCGCGTTGGTGTTTCGCCAGGTGCGAAACGCCGCAAGCTGCTTTCCCGCAGCGTCAAACGGCAGATAGCCGTGCATCATGCCCGAAATGCCGATTGCGCCGACGCTCGCCAGGCTCTCTCCGTATTTTGACAAAACGTCCTCTTTCAGCGCGCGGTAGCTCGCCTGAAGCCCGCGCTCCGCCTCCGAAAGATCGTATGTCCAGTAGCCGTTTTTCAGTTGGTTTTCCCAGGCAAAGCTGCCGGAAGCGATGGGATGATGCGCTTCGTCGATGAGCACGGCCTTGATGCGCGTGGAGCCAAGCTCGATGCCGAGCGCGGTTCTCCCCTCCCGAATGGCAGTGGCGGCGGGTTCGATCATGGATGCGTCCTCCGTAATCTTGTTTCGTTATCGTTTCAATTATAACAGATCCGGCGGACAACACCTGCCCGCCGGAAACGTTCAGTCCCTCATTTTTGCCGTTTTTCCAGCAGATAGTGCTCCGCCTCGGCATTCCAGAGCCCGTTGTGTGCCGTGACGATGTTGTCCAGCTCGGCAAACAGCGGTTCGGTCTTTCCCTTTTCGGCAAAGTCCGCAATCGCGGTCAGCGGCAGGTCGATCTGCGTATAGATCAGCTTTTTGCCGCCGGGGATCTTCGGCAGGTTCGTCGTCGTCTCCACCACGCAGTCCAGGCCGCCGATGTGCGTGATCATCGCCGCGGGGTTTAACAGCCCCTTGTTCATCATGGCGATCGCCTCGCGCATGTCGTCCGTGTTGCCGTGGTTCGTCGCCGCCACGTGCGTGCGGCCGTAGTGCACGTTGTAAAAGTTCACCGTGGCGGAAAACTGCGTGTCCGAAGGGCCCGCAAAGAAGTTCAGACACCCATCCACCGCCAGAATCGCGTCCCCCTGCTCAACCACCGGCTTCACCGGCGCAAAGCAGATCACGTCGTCATAGCCCGTTCCGCCGGTGAGTTCCCGCAGCGTTTCGGCGGGATGCTCCGCCTTGCCGGTGTTGACGTAGTGCAGCTCGACGCCGCACGCCTTCGCGTGCTCGACCGTATAGATGCTCTCCGCCCGCGCAAGACGCGCGTCGTCGATGTCCGTCACGACGAGCAGGCTCGGCTTTCTGTCGCAGTGCAGCGCGTAGTCGATCGCGCCGAGCCCCATCGGTCCTACGCCCGCGAGCAGCGCCATCTTGCCGCCTTCCACAATGCCCATGTCGTGCACGTATTCGCCGTCTCTGGTGTGATACATCGCGTGAAACGTCGCGATAATGCAGCTCATGGGCTCGGCCAGCGAGCCGTAGAAGTAGACGTCGCTGTTGTAGGGCAGGAGGCAGTCCATATGCAGCGTTTCCCAGGGGATGTTGACATACGTCGCGTCCCCGCCGCACTCACGAAAGGAGTACCCCGGCGCGGTCAGAGAGCCCTGATACATGTGCGCGGGCTGGATGACGAACCCGTCGCCCTTTTTGAACTTGTGCGCCCAGTTCCTGCCCACCTCGTCCACGATTCCGCAGAACTCGTGCCTGATGATCGTGGGGTTTGTCGCCACGTCGTCCGGCACGCGCTTGTGCGCCGCGCCCTGCTGCAGCGCCTTGTAGGTGGACATGCAGATGCTGTCCGAGATCACCTTGCACCGCACGCCGTCGTCACCGACGGGGCTCAGTTCAAACTCCTCCAGCCGGATATCGTGCGCGCCGTAGAGGCGCACCGCTCTCGTCTTCATGTGGTTACTCCCTTTCTCCGTTTTCATGCCGGATCAAATGCCATGTGCTTTCTATCAAATTCGAGAATTGTTCTTCCCGCATTTTTTCAATCGTGAATCTCTGCCGCGGCGAGTTGATGTCCTCGCCGCTGATCTGAAGCATGCCGTATCGGTCGCAAAGCTTCCGCAGCCGCTCAATCTGCGCCTGCGTGTTGCGCGTCGGCATATACGTCACCGCATGCACGCCCGCCGTATCGAGGATTTCAAACAGCTCGTCGAGGTAGTCGTCCTCGAACTTCTGCGCCTTCTTGTCCCCGGTCACGCTGTTTGTCACGTCGCCGAGATACGCATACGCAAGGATGCCGCCGGAGGATTGCGCGAAACGCACAAACTCGCGCAAACTCGGGCACTCGTTTGTCGCGTCGATGTACACCTTCGGGATACAGTCCTTCTTCAGCGCGCCGACCAGATCGTATTCCGCGAGCATCCGCTCCTTTTCGCCCGCGCCTTCCGGCAGGCTCGCCTTGCCCAGCGCGATGAGCTGCCGCGCGAGCGCGAGCATGAGGTGCCGTTCGGTGACGCTTCCGCCGTCCGCAAACTGCGAAAGCGGCAGCACGTCCCGCTCGAAGTCGAGCGACACGCCGTCGTTTTTGTACAGCGCATTGATCCGCGCCACCATCTGCCGGTTTCTTTCGTTTCTTCTTTCCCGCAGCGGCGCGAAATACGCCTGCACCTTGCCGATGGTTTCGTGCGGCACGGCGTGCAGCGCCACATAGCTCACGCCGGTCTGGTCGGGGTTGTTCGTGCACCGGTCCTTGAGCGATGTTTCGGCAAACGACACGCGCGCCTCGACGCCGACCGTCGTCGGGATGCCGACGATCTTACCCGCCTCGATGAACTCCTCCGCCCCGCCCATGCTGTCGTGGTCCACGATCCCGCAGGTGGCCAAGCCCTCCGCGCGCGCGGCGTACACCGCCGCCGACGGCGAGTAGGGCGAAAACGAATAGGTCGTGTGGATGTGGTTGTTCACCATGCGCGGATCGACGGGCGGAAAATCCGCCGCTTCGACCGCGCGCCTGAGCGCGGACAGTCGTTCGTCTCTTGTTTCCGCGTTGAGTTTTTGGAGCAACCCGAGATCGATCATCTGAGCATCACCTGTCCGCCGGTCACCGGAATCGCCTGCCCCGTTTCGTAGGTCTGCTCCACGGCGTAGAAGATCGCCTTTGCCACGTCCGACGGCAGACAGCCGCGCTTGATCAGCGACTTGCCCAGATAAAACTGTTTCACATCCTCGATGGTCTGCGCGCCCGGCACCTTGCCCGCGCGCAGATACTGCACGAACAAGCCGCGCTCGGGATCGCTCCACAGCGGGCCGTCGTAGTAGTTGCCGGGGCAGATGGCGTTGACCTTGATGTTGTAAGGCGCAAGCTCCAGCGCGAAGCTCTGCACGAGCCCGATGCCGCCGAACTTGCCGCCCGCGTAGGCAAAGTTTTTGTTGCTGCCCTCGAGACCCGACTTGCTGTTTACTTCGATGATGTCGCCCATCCACGAAGGATCCGCCGCGAACTGCGCGCGCATGATCCGCTGGGCGTATTTCACGCAGGTGAAGAACGCCGTGTAGTTGATGGCGGTGACAAACTCGAAGTCCTTCTTCTCCATCTCGTCCAAAGAACCCGCTTTCAATACGCCCGCGTTGCTGACGAACAGGTCCAGCCCGCCGAACAACTCCACGCACGCGGCGATCATGCCCGCGACGCTCTCCTCGCTCGAGACGTCCGCCTGTACCGCCACCGCGCGCTCGCCGAGCGACGCCGCGACCGTCTTTGCCAGCGGTTCGTTCAAATCGGCGATCACCACGCTCGCGCCCTCGCGATAGAGTTCCTCGGCGATGCCTTTGCCGAACCCCTGCGCGCTGCCGGTTACGATCGCGATCCTGCCGCCAAGCCGGCCCGCGACTTTCTTTCTGTTGCGTACCTGTTCGGAAGCGATCCGCTCCCATTTCGCTAGATCGATCATTTCTTATCTCTCTCCATGTACCCCATGAGCCGTCCGTACGCGTCTTCCCATGCCTGCGTGCGGCGGCTTTCGTAGCATTCGGTGGCAAACGACGCGCGGACGACCGCACGCGCATCCTCCACGCCGCCGAGTTCGCCGAGCGCGACCGCCTGCATCAAGAGATTGCCCACGCAGGCGCTCTCCACGGGGCCGGCGATCACGGTTCTGCCGGTCGCATCCGCCGCAAGCTGGTTCATGAGCTTGTTCTTCGTGCCGCCGCCAACGATGTTGAGCCGCTCGATGCGCGCGCCGCGATATCCTTCCAGCGCCTCCAGCGCAAAGCGGTATTTCAGCGCAAGGCTGTCATAGATGCAGCGCGCGACTTCGCCCACCGTCTCGGGCACGGGCTGATGCGTCCGCTCACAGAATGCCTGAATCTTTTTCTGCATGCCGCCCGCGGCATAGAAGCTCGTATCGTCGGTATCAATAATGCTCACAAGCCCCTTGCTCGCGCGCGCCTGTTCGTCGATTTCATCATAGCTGTAAAAACGGCCCTGCTTCTGCCAGTCCCGGCGGCATTCCTGCACAAGCCAGAGCCCCATGATGTTCTTCAGCAGACGAAAGTTTCCCTGCACGGTGCCCTCGTTGGAAAAGTTCGCGTCAAACACCGCGTCCGTCCGGACCGGCCGCTCGACCTCCACCCCGAAGAGCGACCACGTACCGCTCGAACAGAATGCGAAACTGCCTTCGCCCGGGATGGCGGCGACCGCCGACGCCGTGTCGTGCGAGCCCACAGCCGCAAACGGCACGCGAGAGATGCCGAGCTCCTCCGCCACGGCGGCGCGGATGCTGCCGCGCAGCGTGCCGGCCAGGTCCACATCCGTAAACACGCCCTCGGGGATGCCGAGCGCGCGCATGGTTTCGCCGTCCCAGCGGCGGTGTTCGCCGTCGTAGAGCATGCTTGTGGTGGCGATGGTATACTCCGTGCCCCGCTCGCCGGTGAAAAAATAGCCGTACAGATCGGGCGAGAAGAGCAGCGTCTCTGCGCTCGCAAGCGCCGGGTCGTGTTCCCGGACGCGCGAATACAGCTGATAGACCGTGTTAAACGGCATGCTCGCGATGCCCGTGCGCGAAAACAGCGTCTTCTGCGGCACGAGCGCATGCACGCTTGCCATCTCCGCCTCGGTGCCGTTTCGATAGCAGCGGGGATTGCCCAGCAGCGCGCCGTTTTTATCGATGAGGCCGAAATCCACGCCCCAGGTATCGATGCCGAAGCAGTCCGCCTCGAGTCCCTCGTGCTTAAGCTTGAGAAACGATTCCTTGAGCTGGCGGTAGAGGCCGAGCGCATCCCAGTAATACAGGCCGTTCTGCTCGACCATGGGGTTGTCGAAGCGGTGCACCTCGGTCAGACCGACGCGCTCGCCATCGAACGCGCCGAGCACGGCGCGCCCGTTCGACGCGCCGAGGTCAAACGCGAGAAGCCGCTTCGCCATCATTTGATCACGCCCTTTTGCAGGATGATGTTGGCATAGACCGCCTCTTCACCGGTCTGTACGATCACGGCGCAGGCATCCGCCTTGTCGTAGAAGGCATAGCGCTCATACTGCGCGACGGCCTGCCCGCCGCGCGCGTCGTGCTTTGCGACGATCGCGCGGTATTCGTCGTGAATCGGAATTTTCATGCCCTTGTCGCGCACGTCCACGTCCATCACCATCGCCGGCTCGTCCGTATACGCATCGAGCGGCATGAGCTGCAAAATGGCCTCGAGCAGCGCGGGCACGCCCAGCCCGTCCGCGCGGACGAAGACGGCGCCGCAGCGCTTGGCCGCGCTCTGTCCGGGATAGTTCGCGTCCGCAAGCAAAATCTTATCGCCGTGCCCCATCTCGCAGAGCGCCTTGATCAGGTCCGGAGAGAGCAACTTGGGAATGTTGAGCAGCATAACCGTTTCTCCTTATAAAACGCAATTCGCGCTGTCGGCTGCTTGCGCAAGAACCGGCAGCGCGAACGCATATTTTCTGTGATTTCTTCTGTCGATTGGAGGGGGACGGAACGTCCCTTTCTCAGGTCAGGCTACGTTACCGATAGAGCGGGCCGTAGGCGGTGCAGGCGCGGTAATCCGCACCCTCGAGATCGTCGGTTCCAAACGCGACCCATGTGGCGGGCCGGAAGACGCGCTCACTCGACACGTTGTGCATGGAGACCGGAACGCGCAGCATGGACGCCATGGTGATCAGCAGATCTCCGATGTGCCCATAGCAGAACGCGCCGTGGTTCGCGCCCCAGTTGGCCATGACGCTGTATACGTCCGTAAACGCGCCTTTGCCGGTCAGAATCGGGGCGAACCAGGTCGTCGGCCACGTCTTATCCGTGCGCTCGTCCAGCGTCTTATGCACCTGCGGGTCCAGCTCGCAGGTATAGCCTTCGGCAAGCTGCAGCACGGGGCCGAGGCCCTTGACGATGTTCAGGCGCGCCATGGTGACGGGCATGCCGCCGCGCGTGCCGCTGATGTAATGCGAAGAATAGCCGCCCCCGCGGAAGTAGAACTGGTCCGCCGCGCACCAGTCGGTCGCCTTGAGGCAGGCGTCCGCGTCCGCCGCGGTCATGTCATAAAACGGCTTGATGACGGGGGTGCCCGTCTCGTCGGAAACGGCGCCGGTTCCGTCGAGCGAGGCTGCGCCGGAGTTGATCAGATGGATGATGCCGTCTTTGGCATAGCCCGTGAGCGCCTTGCCGGTGACACGCTTGACCGCCTCCGGGCTCCAATAGGTGCGCACGTCCGCAAAGATGCCGGGGGTGTCGGACAAGAGGTGCTCAAAGAGCATCGTCATGGCGTTGAGCGTGTCGTTTTCGGTGCCGATCACGAACGCTTCCCGCAGTCCGTTCCAGTCGAACTGGCTGTTGAGCATCGCCTCTAAAAAGTCGAAGTTCGGTTTGTAGTCCGTCCACTGCCGCTGGCCCTGAATGCCGCCGACGATGGCGTTGTGTCCGCAGGATTCTTCGACGAAGCCGAGCTCGGCCAGACGCGGGTTGCCGATCATCAGATCGCGGACGATCATCATACTCTTGACCACAAACGCCCATTGCTCTTCTTTTTCTTCGCGCGAAAACTTCATGTCGTCGGGGTTTTTGTCGACGCCCTCGTGGCAGTTTTCCTTGGTCCACTTCAGCGCGCGCTCAAACTCTTCGTGGTCGTAGATGCCCTTGTCGATGCGGCGGAGGATCTCCGTTTCGTCCACGCTCTCGCTGCGCAGGCCGAAGTATTCGTAAATCGTCTGCTGATCCAGAATGCTGCCCGCGATGCCCATGCACATGGAGCCGATCTGCAGATAGCTGTTCTGGCGCATGCCCTTCGCCGCGAGCGCCGCTTTTGCAAAGAGCAGGATCTTTTCCGCCACGTCCTCGGGAACGGACGTGTCCGTCGCGTCCTTGACGTCCCGGCCATAGATGCCGAAGGCGGGCAGCCCCTTCTGGGAATGCGCCGCGAGCACCGCCGCAAGAAACACCGCGCCGGGACGCTCCGTGCCGTTGAAGCCCCAGACCGCCTTGATCGTGTGCGGATCAAAGTCCATGACCTCCGTGGAATAACACCAGCAGGGCGAAACCGTCAGCGTGACGGCGACGCCCGATTTTTCAAACTTCGCCTGGCAGGCGGCCGCTTCCTTCACCCCGCCGATGGTCGTATCCGCAATGACGATCTCGACCGGATCGCCGTTGGGATAGCGCAGGTTGTCGGTAATCAGCCTGGCCGCAGCCTTCGCCATATTCATGGTTTGGTCTTCCAGGCCCTCGCGCACGCCGTTCCGCCGCCCGTCGATGCAGGGGCGGATGCCGATCTTCGGCAGGTCAATCGCATAACGGTTCATAACAATCTCTCCTTCTGTTTGTTTCAATCTATCCTGTTACCGTCCCGGCCGGCGCCGGTCGGCGTTGTTCCGTCCTTACTTCTGCTCCTGATAGATGCGGTTGTGCAGATAACTCTTGAGGCGGATCACCTGCGGGTGCGGCAGGGTCTCGCCCGCCATGCGCTTGAGCAGGATCTCGCCCGCCTTTTGCCCCATCAGCTGCGTCGGCTGTTCGACGATGGAGAGCGGGGGCGAAACGATTCGGCAGAGGTCCACCGCGTCGAAGCCCACGAAGCCGATATCCTTGCCGAGGATGACGTTGCGCTCGTGAGCGGCGGTAACCGCGCCCATGGTCATGTCGTAGTTAGTCACGCACAGCGCCGTCGGCGGTTTTTTCATATCCATGAAGTGGTTGAACTGCCGATAGCCGGACTCGAAGTCATACCGGCCGATCTGGATGAGATCCTCCTGCGCGCCGCCTTTGCCATGCAGGCCGCTCGAAATCTCGATGCCGTAATCTTCGAGCGCGCGACGGTAGCCGACCATGCGCTCGTTTGCCGTAGAGATGTCCAGCGGCCCCACGATGATGCCGATATGCCGGTGTCCGGCGTTGATGAGCTGCTCCACCGCGCCGTAGGTCGCGTTGAGGTTGTCGATGACGATGCTGTCGCAGACAAAGCCGGAAATCGTCCGGTCCACGAGCACCATAGGCATCTCGCTGCCGCGGGAATTGCGAATCTCGTTGAGCTCTCTTGCGGAGACGTGCTGCGCGGCAAGCACGATGCCGTCCACATTGTTGTTGCACAAAACCCGCAGTTTCTCGAGCTCGAGATCGCGGTCAAAATCATAGCTGCAGACAAACGACGTATACCCCGCCTCGCGCAGCGTCTGGTCGAGCGAAGAGAGCACGCTGCCGAAAAACGGCACGGACAGCGTAGGCATCACGACGCCGACCGTCATGGTTCGATTCGTCTTGAGGCTTCTGGCGTTTCGGTTGACCCGATACCCCAGCGCCGTCACCGCCTCGTCGATGCGCTGCCGGTTCTCGTCGCGGACATTGCCGCCGTTGAGATATTTCGAGATCGTCGCAAGCGATAATCCCGAGAATTTTGATACGTCCTTGATTGTTGACAAAGTGATTACCTGCCGTACCGCCGTAGGCGGCGTTTCTACCGGTTTTTTCCGCTTGGGATGCGTCGGTGCGTGAAAATGCCCTGAAAACGGCTGCTTTTCGCTTGTTTCGCTCTGCTGTTCTGGTGAAAAATGCGTATTTCCGTCGGACATTTTCGAGTACTATTAAGGAAAGGAATATAGCGAAACGTTTTAGTTTCGGTTCATTCTAGCATTCCCCCAAGCGCCGTGTCAAGCAGAATCTACACGCCCTGTTGGGAATTCGTCGCCGAAACACGCGTTATTCCAGTTATTTGTAGTATTTTGCCGCTGCCGAACGTTGAAATTAGGGCTTGACTTCAATTGCGGCAAGTGTTACAATGCAAAAAGATGAAACGTTTCGCTTTCGTCTTTCCAATCGGCTCCACGCGAGCAAACCAGTCAAATCACGAGAAATCGCAAAGATTCTCCGAACCAGAATCGGCCGCCGGCCGCACGCCTCCGAACCCCGTTTGCACACGACCCCCTTATATGAAAAGGAACCGGAGCGCCAAATCGCCGAGCCAGCCGAACGTATGATGATCCAACCAGAAAAAATCCCAAGGGAGCAAGGATTCGATCCGCCAAGCGCAGCGCCAGATGGTTTCTTTTTCGTCCGAAAAATCCCGGCGGCAGCGGGGCCGAACGCCGTCCCATCGCGATACCAAAAGGATGAGGTGATACTTTGTCGGAACCCATATTGAAAATGACAGGGATTCAGAAGTTCTTCCCTGGCGTGCATGCGCTCGACGGTGTGGATCTGGAGCTGTACGCGGGCGAGGTGCTCGCGCTCGTCGGCGAAAACGGCGCGGGAAAATCCACGCTGATGAAGATTCTGACGGGCATCTACGCCAAGGACGGCGGAACGATCGAACTCTTTGGCAAGGAAGTGGAAATCCACTCGCCGGCCGAAGCGCAATCCCTCGGCATCAGCATCATCCATCAGGAGCTGAACCTGCTTAAGGACCTCACGGTCGCCGAAAATATCTTCATCGGGCGCGAGTCCATGCACGGCGTCTTTTTGAATAAGAAGGAACAGAACAAAAAAGCGCAGGCGCTGCTCGACTCGCTCAACCTCAGGCTGGACGCGACCACGCCGATCAAGCGCCTCACCGTCGCCAAGCAGCAGATGGTGGAGATCGCCAAGGCGCTCTCGTTTCCAAGCACGCGCATCATGATCATGGACGAACCCTCCGCCCCGCTGACGGACGCGGAGATTCAGGAACTGTTTACGTTCATCCGCCAGCTCAAGGAAAAGGGCGTCGGCATCGTATACATTTCGCACCGCATGGACGAGCTCAAACAGATTTCGGACCGCATCACCGTCATGCGCGACGGGCATACCGTCGGCACCGTAGGCACGGAGGAGGCGACGCTGGACCAGATCATCAAGATGATGGTCGGGCGCGTCATCTACGAAACCCCCAAGTCGAAATCCAACGTTTCGGACGACAGCGAAATCGTGCTCGAGGTGAAAAACCTCCGTTCGGACGACGTCAAGAACGTCTCCTTCAATCTGCGCAGAGGCGAAATCCTCGGCTTTGCGGGCCTCATGGGCGCGGGCAGAACCGAGACCGTGCGCCTGCTCTTCGGGGCGGATAAGCGCGACGGCGGCGAAATCCTCATCAAAGGCAAGCCCGTGCGCATCAATTCGCCCGTGGACGCGGTCAAGGCCGGCATCGGCTACCTCTCCGAGGACCGCAAGCAGTTCGGCCTCTGCCTCGGCCTCTCGGTTTGCGACAACACGGTGCTGCCCACGCTGGAAACCTTCAGCAAAGGCCCGTTTGTCAACGACCGCGCCGCCGTGCGCGCAACGGCGGACTATGTGGACAAAATCGGCGTCAAGACGCCCTCCGTCTCCACGTTGATCAAGTCCCTCTCCGGCGGCAATCAGCAGAAAGTCGTCATTTCCAAATGGCTGCTGCGCAACTGCGACATCCTGATCTTCGACGAACCGACCCGCGGCATCGACGTCGGCGCGAAGAGCGAAATCTACAAGCTGATGAACCAACTGGTAACGCAGGGCAAGTCGATCATCATGATTTCCTCGGAACTTCCGGAGCTGCTGCGCATGAGCGACCGCATCGCGGTCATGAGCGAAGGGCGCCTCGTCGGCGAGCTCATGATTGAGAACGCGAATCAGGAAAACATCATGTCATACGCAACCATGCGGGAAATGGAGTAATAGCAATGGAATCTATGGCGAAAAAGAAGTGGAACCTGCAGGCGCTGCTCGCGCCGCTCGCGCTGGTCATTCTTTACGTATTCTTTTCGATCTTCGGCAACAACTTCTTCTCCGTCGATATGTTCAAGAACATTCTGGAGTCGAGCTACTACATCGGCTTCATGGCCTTCGGCGTAACGTTCGTCATCATCACGGGCGGCATCGATCTTTCGATCGGCACAGTCATGATGTGTTCGGCGCTGCTCGGCGCGTTTGTGTTCAAACAACACCAGTGGCCGCTGGCGCTGGCGCTGCTGCTCACCGTCGCCGTCGGCGCAACGTTCGGCCTAGCCAACGGCCTGCTCGTCGCCAAGCTCCGGCTGCCGCCGTTCATCGCGACGCTCGGCACGATGATGATGTCCCAGGGCGTCGGCTCCATCATCACCAAGGTGCAGTCCCAGACCTGGCCGACCGCGACGGCGGACGTCGGCGCATGGTTTAAAAAGGTCTTCATCCGCAACACGTTCTATCTGGGGGATACGAAGATCTCCGGCTTCCCCGTCGGCGCGCTGTGGCTCATCGCGTTCTTCATCATCGCGGCGCTCCTGCTGCACAAGACCAAATTCGGGCGTTACAACTTCGCCGTCGGTTCCAACGAAGAGGCCGCGCGCCTCTCGGGCATCGACGTCAGCAAGTGGAAAGTGCTCATCTATACGGTCTGCGGCCTGTTCGCGGGGCTCGGCGGCATTTTCTACGCCGCGGCCTACACCACCATCACCCCGGGCACCGGCAACGGCCAGGAGCTCAACGCCATCGCGGGCGTCGTCATCGGTGGCACGTCCATGAGCGGCGGCTCGGGCACCATGGTCGGCACCCTCATCGGCGTATTCATCATGAGCGTGCTCAAAAACGGTCTCTCCGCCTGCGGATTGCAGGCGCCCTGGCAAACGTTCTTCACCGGCGCGGTGGTCATCGGCGCGGTGCTGCTCGACATCCAGCGCACCAAGGCCGCAAACCGCGTGAAGAAGAGCTGAGTATTTTTTGATCGACGGCTATGCCGCACACCCCGATTTTTCGGATTAGCGGCATCGCGCCGCACTGAATCTCCCTGATGGAGCGGCTTTGCCACTGTATCTATCCACGAAAGCTGATGGCGCATCGCGTCGCGCTGAATCCCCCGATAGAACGGCCTCGCCGCTGTATCCATCCACGAAAGCTGACGGCATTTCTGCCGCGCTGAATCCCCCGATAGAGCGGCCCCGCCGCTGTATCCATCCACGAAAGCTGACGGCATTTCTGCCGCGCTGAATAAAAAAAGGAGGAACATTCATGAAGAAACTGGTCGTTATTCTACTGACGCTCGGCATGGTGCTCAGCATGTTCGCATGCGCGGCTCCCGCCACCACCACCACCGAGGAACCCGCCGCCGCGGAAGCAACTCAGGCGCCCGCCGCGGAAGAACCCGCTGCGGAAGACACCGCGCCGATGTACATCCCCGTCATGGCGAAGGGCTTCCAGCACCAGTTCTGGCAAGCCGTTAAGACCGGCGCAGAAGCCGCCGCGAAAGACTACGGCGTAGAGATCTACTTTGACGGCCCGGCTTCCGAAACGGAAATCGACGCGCAGGTCAACATGGTCAAAAACGAACTGACAAAGAACCCGAAGGCGCTTGCGCTTGCCGCTCTCTCCACCGAGGCCGTCACCGAGATCCTCGAAGAGTGCGCCGAGAAGGGCATCCCGGTCATCGGCTTTGACTCCGGCGTGCCGGACGACAAGACCGGCGCCGTGAAAGCCACCGCCTCCACGAACAACGAAAACGCCGCCGCTCTGGCCGCCGAGAAGTTCAACGAGAACGCCGAACTCGTCGCCAAGATGCAGGCCGCAACCCCCGAGAACCCGGTCGTCATCGGCTGCCTGAGCCAGGATGCGGTCTCCGCCTCCGTCACCGGCCGCACCACGGGCTTCGTCAACAAGATGAAGGAAATCGCCGAAACCTACCAGCCGGGCATGGTCTCCGTGGAAGGCCACACCAAGTGGGAAAGCAAGGTTGACAACGCGGCCATCATCATCAAGGTCGAAGTCGCCGCCACCACCGAAGCGACCTCCCTGCAGACCTCCGCGAATGCGCTGCTCGCAACGCCGGGCATCGCGGCCATCTTCTGCTCCAACGAAGGCGCAGTCGTCGGCTTCCTCGCGGCCACGTCCGATGGCGAAGACCTCGCCGACGGCGGCAAATATGCCGACCTCGTCGTCGCCGGTTTCGACGCCGGCAGCGCGCAGAAGAACGCCATTCGCAATGGCTGGTTCTACGGCTCGGTCACCCAGGACCCGTACCAGATCGGCTACAAGGCCGTCGAGCTGGCGTACAAAGCCGCGATGGGCGAACCCGTTGCGGATGTTGACACCGGCGCGCAGTGGTACAACGCTGAGAACATCGACGATCCGGACATCGCTCTGCTCGTCTATGATTGATGCTCCTGACTCCTTAACCCAATTCTGACCCATGCGGAAACGGAGGGCGTACCCCCTCCGTTTTCCTTTTGTCCCATCGTTTTCGGCGGATCGAATCTTCCGAAACAGCCGCGGTTCGCCGGCAAAGCGCGCAGCCTCCTCAGATGAATTCCGCCCGCATCGCGGCTGCAGCCAGGCTCGACGCCGCGTCAACGCCCCGGCGCGGCGGGCCGCGTGAAAAATGGCGCGTTTCCCACGGTTTTTTTCGCCGATTTCCCGCTGAAACGTTTGCCAACCTTGAAAAATGGGTGTATCATATATTTGGTGAAGATTGCGCGCGACACGTCGCCGCGACGGGAAAATTGCAGCAAATCGGCATATGCTTTGGGTATGGCTTCCATACAGCGGCCGATATAAAGCCGCAAATATACCGAAAAACCTGCTGTTTCGACTCCGTTTTTGCAGTTTTTCGCCCCATGCCCGTCAAATCCGCCGGCTGTGATAGGGTTGACTTGCCAAAGTTGATTCTTATATGATATTTGCGCATAGCAATGTGATAAACGCAGTTTCAATTGAAGAAGAAAGGTGCCGAAACTATGACAAACAACAAAAAGCTGCTCGCCTGGGTCAAAGAAGTCCAGGACATGTGCGAACCCGACCAGGTTTACTGGTGCGACGGTTCTCAGGGAGAAAACGACCGCCTGCTCGCCGAAATGGTGGCCAGCGGCGCCGCCACGGCGCTGAATCCGGAAAAACGCCCCGGATGCGTTCTCTTCCGCAGCGATCCTTCGGACGTTGCGCGCGTTGAGAACAGAACGTTCATCGCGAGCGTAAAGGAAGAAGATGCGGGCCCGACCAACAACTGGATCGACCCCGCCGAGCTGAAGAAAACCATGGGCGCGCTTTATAAAGGCTGCATGCACGGCCGCACGATGTACGTCATCCCGTTCTCGATGGGCCCCATCGGCTCGCCCATCTCCAAGATCGGCGTTGAAATCACGGACAGCGCGTATGTCGTAACCAACATGCGCATCATGACCCGCATGGGCTCCAAGGTTCTCGAAACGCTTGGCGACGGCGAGTTCGTCCCCTGCCTCCATTCCGTCGGCGCGCCGCTGGAAAAGGGCGAAACGGACGTCCCGTGGCCCTGCGCTCCGATCGAGCAGAAATACATCAGCCACTTCCCCGAAGAGCGCCTGATCTGGTCCTACGGCTCCGGCTACGGCGGAAACGCGCTGCTGGGCAAGAAGTGCTTCGCGCTGCGCATCGCCTCCGTGCAGGCGCGCGACGAGGGCTGGCTGGCCGAGCATATGCTCATCCTCCGCCTCACCGATCCCGAAGGCAACAAGACCTACATCACCGGCGCGTTCCCGAGCGCCTGCGGCAAGACCAACCTGGCCATGTTGATTCCGACCATCCCGGGCTGGAAGGTCGAAACCATTGGCGACGACATCGCCTGGATGAAGTACGGCAAGGACGGCCGCCTCTATGCCATCAACCCCGAGTACGGCTTCTTCGGCGTCGCGCCGGGCACCTCGGACAGCTCCAACTACAACGCGATGCGCAGCATAGACAAGAACTCCATCTTCACCAACGTTGCGCTGACGGACGACGGAGACGTGTGGTGGGAAGGCATCGGCCACGACGCGCCCAAGCACCTCATCGACTGGAAGGGCAAGGACTGGTCGCCCGATACCGCCGAAGCGCCCGCCGCCCATCCCAACGCCCGCTTCACCGCGCCCGCCGGGCAGTGCCCGAGCATCGCGCCTGAATGGGAAGATCCCGCCGGCGTGCCGATTTCCGCCATCCTGATCGGCGGACGCCGCCCGCACACCATCCCGCTGGTGCACGAGAGCTTTGACTGGACGCACGGCATCTTCTCCGGCTCCATCATGGGTTCCGAGATCACCGCCGCCGCCATCTCCGCCAAGATCGGCCAGGTGCGCCGCGATCCGTTCGCCATGCTGCCGTTCATCGGCTACAACGTGTGCGACTATCTGCAGCACTGGCTCGACGTCGGCGCCAAGACCTCGCCGGACAAGCTGCCGAAGATCTTCTACGTCAACTGGTTCCGCAAGAGCGACGAAGGCAAGTTCCTCTGGCCGGGCTTCGGCGAGAACAGCCGCGTCCTCAAGTGGATCGTCGAGCGCGTCAGCGGCAAAGTGGACGCGGTCAAGAGCGCCATCGGCTACCTGCCCAAGAAGGAAGACCTCTACCTCGACGGCCTCAACGTCTCCGACGCGGCCATGGACGAGCTCTTTCATCTCGAGAAGGCGGAGTGGCAGGCGGAAGTCGAGTCCATCAAGGCGCACTACGCCAACTATGGCCCGAAGATGCCCAAAGAGCTCGTCGAGCAGCTCAAGGCCCTCGAAGAGCGCGTCAACGCGATGTAAGTCACGCATACGCACCTGCTCAAAGAGCGCATGCCCAAACGGGCACGCGCTCTTTTTTTGCATAAAAAGCCTGTTTCTGCAGGGTTTTGCTTGTATATGCAAATGAAAAAATAGTTGAAACAAAATAATTGACAGCCGATTTTCTTTGTGATATATTCATGCGGTATTCAAAATAATTGCTTTGACCGCACATGCATGCCGTTCATCCGTTATTTGATGATCGTGTGCATGTGTTTTTTGATAAAACCGCCAAGGCGCGAGCCGCGGTGGAATTGTTCATCGGGTCGAGGGCATCTTGATCGCACGAAAACAGACGAGCCTTTTTCGTTTTTTACGAAGCTTCAAGCCGCCACCCCAAGCAAGGATGCAACCATTCATCTAACATGAATGTGATTGAACGGGTACACCAGAACCAAAACCATCAAAAAAACGAAAGAGGTATTTCCATGTTCACCGACAAAACCATCGTCTGCAAAGACTGCGGACAAAGCTTCACCTTCACCGCCAGCGAGCAGGAATTCTACGCGGAAAAGGGTTTCACCAATGAGCCCCAGCGCTGCAAGTCCTGCCGTACGGCCCGCAAGCAGAGCTCGCCCCGCGGCGGCGATCGTCAGATGTACGATGCGATCTGCGCAGGCTGCGGCAAACCCTGCAAGGTTCCCTTCCAGCCCCGCTCGGATCGTCCGGTCTACTGCAGCGATTGCTTCCGTAAGTAATTCGCAAGAAGCAAACAAAGCGCCTTTCTTCGGAAGGGCGTTTTTTTCGTTCACGAACTCTCTTTTTCAATATAGAAACCAGGGTTTCTATATTGATGAGGGCGATTGCTTCCGTAAGGAATCCGCAAGAAGCAAACAAAGCGCCTTTCTTCGGAAGGGCGTTTTTTATGTGCGCACACGCTGCGCAACGGCAACATCAAATCTCCGTCACAGAAACTTTGCTTTACAAATGCGAACAACTGTGCTAATCTGGCAAAGTATTGTGATGCAGCAACCCTGTGAAAGAAGTGCAGGGGATACAATTTGAATCGAAACGATACAATAGATTGAAGTTCGAACTCCCGTTGTCTGTCGCATTTATGATACGCCCCGGCAAGGACCTACAGCACTTGCCATACGGCTCGGAGCGTTCCGGCTCCGTCGTATCAATAGCGCACGACGACAGGACAACGTTTTTAATGAGACGATGCCCATTCAGTCGGCATGGTCTGTTTTTTATGCAAACACGGAACAGAAAGAAAAGGAAATGAACTATAACGAACTCTTATCCCCCGAAATGCAGGAAACGCTGAAACAGGCGGGCTACGAAACGCCCACGCCGATTCAGGAGCAAAGCCTCGAAATCCTGCTGAAAAACCGCGACCTCATCGGCATCGCCCAGACGGGCACCGGCAAAACCGCCGCCTTTGCCGTGCCGATCATCGAACAGGTCGACACCGAAAACCGGAAACCGCAGGCGCTGATTCTCTGCCCCACGCGCGAGCTCGCGCTGCAGACCACGAGCGTATTTAAAAAGCTCTCGCCGCATAAAAAAATGCGCACGGTCCCCATCTACGGCGGGCAGTCCCCCAACGTACAGATTCAGGCGCTGCGCGGCGGCGCGCAGGTTATCGTCGGCACGCCCGGCCGCGTGAAGGACCTCATCGGCCAGAACGCGCTCAAGCTTAACAACATCCGTTTCGTCGTGCTCGACGAGGCGGACGAAATGCTCGACTTTGGCTTCCTGCCGGACATCAAGTGGATTCTCGGCAAAGTCACCGGCGCGCATCAGATGATGCTCTTCTCCGCGACCATGAGCAAGGACATCGCCTCCATCGCACAGAGCTATCTGAAAAATCCCGAGACCGTCGAGGTCGGCGAGCGCAACGAACCCACCAAGACCGTCCAGCAGATGAGCATCAACACGCCCGACGGCACCAAGCTCACGACGGTGGCCTATATCATGAAGCAGACCGCCCCGCGGCTGACGCTGATCTTCTGCAACACACGCCATCGGGTGAAGTCCGTCACGAAGAAGCTCAACGCCTCCGGCATGGCGACCGCCTGCCTGCACGGCGATTTGACGCAGAACCAGCGCAACAACATCATGCGCGACTTCCGCGCGGGCAAGACGCCCGTGCTCGTCGCGACGGACGTTGCCGCACGCGGCATCGACGTGGACAACATCGATCTCGTCATCAATTACGACGTGCCGGACAAACCGGAATACTATGTGCACCGCATCGGCAGAACCGGACGCGCGGGACACAGCGGGCTGGCCTGCACGCTGGTCAGCGAGGACGACATCCCGCGGCTGAAAACCATTAAGCGCCAGTACAACGTTTTGATGAACTAACCGAAACATATTGCGCATCCAGCGTCTGGTCCGCTCGGACCGGACGCTTTTTTTCGCCTCTTTCGCCCGCGCCGCTGTGATATAATGAAAAAAGAATCCCGCGGCGCATCTGCTGCGCAAACGCGGCATTTTGAAACGGAGAATATCGCCTATGGATAAATCAGAATCCCTTGAAAACATCGCCGTGCTCATCGACGCGGACAACGCGCAGCTGAGCAAGCTCTCGCTCATCCTCGAGGAGCTCTCCACCTACGGGCGGATCGTGGTCAAGCGCGCCTACGGCAACTGGAAAGCGCCCGCGCTCAAAAAATGGGAGGAGACGCTCAAAGCGCTCGCCATCAAGCCGGAGCAGCAGTTTGCCTACACGACCGGCAAAAATGCGACCGACCTCTCGCTCGCCATCGACGCGATGGATCTGCTGCACACCGAGCTTTACGACGCGTTCGCGCTGGTCTCGAGCGACAGCGACTTCACCCCGCTGGCGATTCGCCTGCGCGAGGCGTGCGTCTATGTGTTCGGCGTCGGCGAGGAGAAGACGCCGCTGCCGTTTCGCAACGCCTGCGACAACTTCATCCTCACGCAAAACCTTGGCGACGAGGAGAAAGGAAAGCCGGAGCCGCCGGAAGCGGCGAAACCCGTGAAAAAACCGGAGGCCCTCGAACCGCAGCCCGACATCCGTGCGATCCACGGGCACCTCAAAACCGCGAGCGAGCGCTATCAGGACGCGGACGGCTGGGTCAACATCTCCTCGGCGGGCGGCTATCTCAAGCGCGTCATGCCGGACTTCGACAGCAAGACCTACGGCTTTTCGAAGCTGACGGATCTCATCAAAGCGTTTCCCAAACAATATGAAACCAAAACCTATCCCGGCAAAGGCACGGTGACCATCTTCTCCTACCGCTGTCTGTAACGACAGCGCAGGGCGTCCGAAGCAGCCACCCCACACAACCGCAACAGGAGGACCGACCGTATGGAACAGCAGCACTCCTACAGCCTGAAATCCACGCTCTGGTTTGTACTTCTCTTCTCCCTGCTCATAGCGGCGGCGACCTGGCTCGTCTCGCCGCTGCTGGAGCCGTTTCGGCGCACGCTGCTGCCGGACGCGGGCGCGGCCTGGTATTACTGGAAACTGCCCCATCCTGCGCTCTGGGCCAGCGTGAGCATGTGGGTCTTATACCTCGCGCACCAGATCGCGGTCTGGTGCCTGATTGCAAAGCTAAAAGACGCGCCGCGCCCCGCAGCGGGATACATCGGCCGATATAACCTGCTGCTTTTGATCGTCAACGCCGTGTTCATCGCGCTGCACCTGCTGCAGACCGTGCTCTTCTACGACGCGCTCGCGCAGTTTGTGCCCGTGATGAGCTCGCAGGGGTCGGTCATCGTCATGCTCGTGATGATGCTCATCCTGCTCAACAGCCGCCGTGGGCTGTTCTTCGGCAAGCGCGTGTATCTGCCGCCGCTCGGCGTTTCGATGACGCAGCGCGTGCATGGCTATTACATCGCGTGGGCGGTGGTTTACACCTTCTGGTTCCACCCGATGGAGGGGACGCTCGGGCACCTGCTCGGCTTTTTCTACCTCTTTTTGCTCATGGGGCAGCTGTCCCTTGCGCGCACAAGCTGGCACACGAAGATCGGCTGGCTGACGTTTCTCGAAGCGTTCGTCGCGCTGCATGGCGCGGTGGTCGCCATCCTCGCGAAAAACGGCATGTGGCCGATGTTTTTCTTCGGGTTCATGATGATGTTCGTCGTCACGCAGGTGTACGGCATCCTGAAAAACCGCGCCGCCATCGTTGCGATTACGGCGGGCTACGCCGCGCTCGCGCTCGTCACCTACAGCGGCGCGTTTCGAACGCTCTTTACCGGCACGCCGGTCGGCTGGGCGGACATCCACCAGATCACTTGGATTCCCGTCATCCTCTACGGACTCGTGTTCGCGCTGGTGTGGCTGCTCGCTCTCGTCGGCACGCTGCTCCGCCGCAACAAACAAAAAACAGCGCAAGAATAAACGCAGCAAAACCGCCGGAAGGCGTTTTTTTAGTCTGAAGCACATTAATACTATATATATGTTGCTATGGATTTATTTATAGCCAATCCCACGGTGTCCCAATCATAGCGACCAAGGAGCAATCTTACATCTCTTTCACTTAACTTACATTTTGGACCAATAACAATTTCTTTTAACCAAGGTTGTTTATCTTTGTTTATATCAATAGTTTCAAACTTAATATCACTATAAAATATAGCCTTATTACTTCGCGTTGACACATTCAGTTCTTGTAACATGTCGTTAATTTTAAGCATATCAATAGCTTGCTTTAATTCACTGTAGTCATTAACAAAGTAAATCGCGATATAAAATCGCCATTCTGCTTCCTCAACAAATGCTGGATTTTTAATAAATATTGAGGATTCTAACATTCTAAAAATTAAATCTTGTAAAATTGTCGTTTTTTGGTTCTTCGGGTCATCTATTAGTTTCCTTAGGTAATTTTTAAGATTTCGTCTTACTTTACTTTCCTGCATTCGTCTATTATAAATGACTTTCTTAAAATTACATGGGGCCATTTCAGATTGTGAAATGTATGGCTTGAATATATCTGTATTGAACCCGATCGCAACACCATAACCATCGTCAGCATATCCTCGCCATTGACTAAGCAAGTCGCGTTTTTGTGAAAAGGATGTTGCTAAAACTAATTTTCTGTTTATTAGACCTTCGTTGCCTTCAAAATATCTATTCAACTCTCTTTCAGCAATTGCGCGAGTATAATTTGAAGTAATTCTTTCTTGTTCTGAATCATCAAATTTTTTGCGCTTACACAGATTATCACAAATAGACCCCAACATTTCTGGTATAACTGCTTTTTCAAGCCAACGGCATTCCATTGAGTCATTACTTTTAGTAATCTCACTTAATCTCAGAGTTTTATTTTGGATGATCTTAATGAACGTATCGACCGAGCAATAATGATACAAAATCTCAGGGATTTTCTCTTCCATATTTCCTCCCATTGTTTTATAAAGATTGCATTATAATGTAATTTCTCTAATATGAAATTTATCACTAATTTATACAAGGATAAAGAGAAAAAAAGCGCTTTCTTTAGCGCTTTTCTTGTTTCACCTTCCTAAATACTAGAATCCTTTGCAATTCCCTTATATTGTAATGTCGGCTTTTTATGGAACATGACGGTGATCGCCCGCTGCGGGCAGGCGTCGACGCAGCGGTAACAGACCGCGCAGCGTCCGGCCTGCTCCACGCCGTTTTCGCCCATCGTCAGATTTTTCATCGGACAGAGCCGGACGCAGAGCCCGCAGCGGATGCAGTCTGCGTCGATCTGTACGTCCCGCGCCGCCTTTTCTTCGACCGCGGGCCAGAATTTGCTCTGGCTCTTTCCCAGCAGGATCGAGAGCGGATTGAAGCCGCGCCGCCGCACCACGCCGCGCCCGACCTCGTCCGCCGCGCGCAGGATTTTTCGCTTCGCCGCGCGCAGGCGGCGGGCGTTTTGCGCGCCGTTTTTTACGGCGAACAACGGAAAGTTACAGATGTTGTTCGGCATATCCACGTGCTCGGCATAGACGACGCTTTCTTCCCCGCCGGGCAGAAACGCGCAGAGTTCGTGCGCGCCGTCTCCCGAAAAGACGAGCTGCGTGCAGAGGACGACGAAGCGCCTGCCCGCAAGCGCGTCCACATGCGCCGCGACAAACTCCCGCATGGGCCGCGGCACATAAGAGCCGTAGACCGGGTAACAGAACCCGACCGTGTCGTGCGCGCGGATCAGCGCGTCGAACGCCGCGTCCTCCTCGACGCTGTGGCATTCGGCGCCCGCCGCGCGGCAGAATTGCCGGGCGACGAATTTCGAATTTCCCGTGCCGGAAAAATAAAACAGAATCATGCGTTTCCCCTTACCGTGAACTTCTCTTTCGATTCAGTATACACCCGATTTGCCCAAAATCGGCGTAAAAACGCGCGTTCTCTTGATCGCGGCAAGAAAAAAGTGGTATGCTGGTCCATACCATCCGGCGAAAGCGCCGATTTTTTTGAACCAACCAAAGGAGACCGACCGCATGCTCGAATTCAAATTTGACACGCAGCTTCTCCTCGCGGGCGAGCAGCTCAGCGAGGACGAAATTTTCGACTACATCACCGCCACCTTCGAGGGCGACAGCCTGCTCGCCGTCGGCGACGAGTCGCTGATCAAGATCCATTTCCACACCAACCGCCCGTGGGAAATCCTCGCCTACTGCGCGTCGCTCGGCGAGATCTTCGACATCGTCGTGGAAAACATGGAGCGGCAGGCGGCAGGGCTGCCTGGCTGACCCTGCCGACCCGCGCTCTGGCCCCGAATGCCGGAGTTTTTCTTCGGTTCATCTTTCGGCGTATACTCTGATTTGCAGGGTGCGATAAAAAGCGCCCGGTTTACCATACGCAACTCTGTCCGCAGGAGCGAGGGACCACCCATGTTTCACATTCTGGTCGTCGAGGATGACACCAACGCGCGAAAACTCATGAAAGCCGTGCTCGAGCGCGCGGAATACTCCGTTTCGACCGCCGTCGACGGAGCGGACGCGCTTGCGCTGATGGACACGCGGCACGTGGACCTCGTCGTGCTGGACGTGATGATGCCCGCCATGGACGGCTATACCTTTACGCACGAACTGCGCGCGGCAGGCAGCGCGATTCCCATCCTCATGGTCACGGCAAAGCAGCTGCCCGCCGACAAGAAAAAGGGATTCCTCGCCGGCACGGACGACTATATGACAAAGCCCGTGGACACCGAGGAGATGCTGCTGCGCATCAAGGCGCTGCTGCGTCGCTCCCACATCGTCAGCGAACGAAAGCTCTCCGTCGGCGAGGTGGAGCTGGACTACGACGCGCTCACCGTCACGCGCGGCGAAACCAAGCAAACGCTGCCGCAAAAGGAGTTTTATCTGCTCTACAAGCTTTTGTCCTATCCGGACAAGATCTTCACGCGCATCCAGCTCATGGACGAAATCTGGGGCATGGAATCCGAAAGCGGGGATACGACGGTCAACGTGCACATCAACCGCCTGCGCCGCCGCTTCGAGAGCTTCCCCGAGTTCGAGCTCGTCTCCGTGCGCGGGCTGGGGTACAAGGCGGTGAGGAAGGTATGAAGCGGCCAAAGAAATCCCTGCGCCAGCGGTTCGGCCTGACGGCGCTGTTTTCCCTGATCGTATTTTTGATTCTGATGATCACGTCCGTGGTCATCGTCATCATCGGCGTGCTGCTCGTTCGCGTCAACGCGATCAACATCGCCAAACTCTCGCGGCATGAACCGCTGCTGCCCATCTTCATGCTGCTCATCATCAGCGTGCTCGTCGGCACCGTCGTGTCGTTTGTCATCAGCCGGTTCCCGCTGAAACCCATCCGGCGCGTCATCGACGCGATCAACCGCCTTGCGGCCGGAGACTTTTCCGCGCGCCTGCGCCTGCCGGGTCCCGTCGTGTTTACGGAGCTCGCCACGAGCTTTAACCGCATGGCGGAAGAGCTCGGCGGCATCGAAATGCTGCGCACGGACTTCGTGGACAATTTTTCGCACGAGTTCAAGACGCCCATCGTCTCCATCAAGGGCTTTGCGGAGGAGCTCAAGCATGACGATTTGACGCCCGAGCAACGCAACGAATACCTCGACATCATCATCCACGAGTCCTCTCGCCTCGCCGCGCTGGCGACAAACGTGCTCAACCTCTCCCGCGTGGAAAAGCAGGCGATTTTGACCAACCGCGCGCGCTTCGACCTGACCGAGCAGGTGCGGCGCTGCGCGCTGCTCTTCGAAAACAAGTGGGAACAGCGGCGCCTCGACCTCACCGTGGAGCTGGACGAGGTCAGTATCGACGGCGACGAGGAACTGCTCAGCCAGGTCTGGCTCAATCTCATCGACAATGCGGTGAAATTCACGCCCGAAGGCGGCAGCATCGAGATCCGCCTGCAAAAGGGCGAGACCACCGCGCGGTTCATCATCCGCGACGACGGCTACGGCATCTCCGAAGAGGCGCAGAAGCACATCTTCGACAAGTTCTTTCAAGACGGCGCCGCCCGCGCCGCCTCCGGCAACGGGCTGGGCCTCTCCATCGCAAAGCGCGTCGTCGCGCTGCACTGCGGGGAGATCTCCTGCCGAAGCATGGAAGGCGTCGGCACCGAATTCACCGTGGAACTGCCGCTGACATAAGGCGATTTCACAAAAAAGACACGTTTCGCGCAGCGGCAGTTTTTATTCCGTTTACATTCGGCGAGTACGATAGACAGGCAGTTTACAAGTTCGAACTCCCTCGGACGCCGAATGCGGGACTGCGGAGCGATCAAATCGATCCCACTCGCTTCGGGCAACCGAGGCTAAGATAAGAAAGGAACCCGAACCCCATGCCGACAAAAAAGAAAAAATCCCGCGTTTGGCTCTGGATTCTCATCGCAGTGGTCGTCACCATCGTGGTCGGCCTGATCCTGCTGCGCGGCGCGGTGATGCGCGCCTCCGAAGCCGTATACGTTTCCTACACCGTTGCCAACGGCACGGTGGAGCGCACGATCACCGGCAGCGGGCAGCTCGCCTCGGCGGACAGCGAGACGCTGCGCCTGCCCGGCGGCGTCCGCGTATCGGACGTCCCGGTAAAGGCCGGAGACTCCGTCAAAGCCGGGGACGTGCTCGCCACGCTGGACCTCGACTCCCTGCGCGATCAGGCGGCGGCGACCAGCACGGAGCTTGCCTCGCTCGATCGCCAGATCGCCTCGCGCAGCAAGGTCTCTTCGGTGAAGTCCCCCGTCCGCGGACGCGTGAAATACCTGCCCGCGCAAAAGGGAGACGACGTTCTTTCCGTCATCGGGCAGTACGGCGCGCTCGCGTTGCTCTCCGCCGACGAACGGATGCAGGTTTCCATCGAAACCGACGCCGACCTTACGCTCTATGCCGACGTTACGGTCCGCTGGGACGGCGGCAGCGCAACCGGCATGCTCTATGAAAAAACCCCGTCCGGCTATCTCGTGACGCTGAGCGACAACGGCACGCCGTATCAGGCGGCGGCCCAGGTTTTCGACGGCGACACGCTGCTGGGCGAAGGCATCATCGACATCCACTCGCCCGTCGCGGTGCTTGCCGCGGGCGGCGAGATCACGGACGTCAACGTAAAGGAAAACACGCTCGTCTACGCCGGCAACAAGCTCTTCGCGCTCGAAAACGCGCCGGACGCCGCGAGCTATCAGACCGCGCTGTCCGACCGCGCCGATAAGGCCGCGCTGTATGAAACCCTGCTTGCCTACCTTGCGGACCCGCGCGTCGTCGCGACGACGGACGGCTTTATCGACGAGGTAATGGTTGCAAACGACACCGATATCGCCGCCTCCACGACGGCGGACGGGCTCAGCGACGCGTTCACCATCCACACCGGCGGCGCGGTCAAGATGAGCATCGACGCGGACGAACTGGATATCGGCGTGGTCGCGCTCGGCCAGAGCGCAAGCGTCACGCTGGACGCCTATCCCGGCGAAACGTTTGCCGCGGCGGTGACGCATATCTCCCGCATCGGCGAGGTGAGCGGCACCATCACGACCTATCCCGTCGAGGTGACGCTTGACTACGACGCGCGCCTGCTCGAGGGCATGAACGGCAGCGCCGTCATCCTCACCGCCAAGCAGGAAAACGTGCCCCTGCTGCCGCTGGACCTCATCAACGAGGATTCCGAAGGACAGTATGTCTACGTCCAGTCGGAAGGCGGTTATACGCGCGTGAACATCACCACGGGGCTTTCCGACGGCACGAACGCGGAAGTGACCGGCGGCCTCGCCGCCGGGGACGTGATCTGGTATCAAGACGCGAGCGGCAACGCGCAGCTCCAGGCCATGCTGGCGCGCCGCAATACATACGCCCAGGAAAACGGATATCCAACCGTCGGAGGAAACTGATCATGACAGCCGGTAAACCCATCATCACCATGACCGACGTCACGAAGGTGTACACGGTCGGCGGGGAGGAGGTACGCGCGCTGGACGGCGCTTCCCTCGTCATCCGAGAAGGCGAGTTCGTAAGCATCCTCGGCCCATCCGGCAGCGGCAAAAGCACGCTGATGAACATCATCGGCTGCCTCGACGTCGCCGACAGCGGCGAATATATCCTCGACGGTCAGTCCATCGAGCAGTATTCCGAAGAGGAGCTCGCGCGCATCCGCAACAAAAAAATCGGCTTCGTGTTTCAGAACTTCAACCTGCTCTCCCGCATGAGCGCGCTTTCCAATGTAGAGCTTCCGCTCATCTACCAGCGCGTCCATCTGGGCGAGCGGCGGGAGCGCGCGGCCCGCGCGCTCGAACGCGTCGGGCTCAAGGACCGCAGCAACCATAAGCCGACGGAGCTCTCCGGCGGACAGCAGCAGCGCGTCGCCATCGCGCGCGCGCTTGCCACGGATCCCGCGATTCTGCTCGCGGACGAACCGACCGGTAACCTCGACAGCAAGACCGGCGAGGACATTCTGGCGCTGTTTCGCGAGCTGCACGACGCGGGCGACACCATCGTGCTGATCACGCACAACGAGGAGATCGCGAGGCAGGCGCAGCGGCGCATCCATATCATGGACGGCCGCGTATCGGAGGTGGAATCATGATCATTCAGTCGATCAAGATGGCCTGGGAGGCCATCACCTCCAATAAGCTCCGCTCGTTTCTGACCATGCTGGGCATCATCATCGGCGTGATTGCGCTCGTGGTGCTCGTCTCCCTCGTCAACGGCGCAACCGGCGCGGTTACGAGCGAGATCACCGCGCTCGGCAACGACATGGTCACCGTCAACATCCGGGACGACAAAGGTTCTCCTATTCGTCTGGAAGACCTGGACGAAATTTCCGCGCTGGACGCGGTCCATCAGACCGCCCCGTCCGGAAGCGTCAATTTTGTCGCCAAGCACGGTTATTCGGACGCGACGGTCTCCCTCTACGGCACCACGCCCGCGTATTACGACATCCAAGGCCTCGACCTCAAGTATGGCAGGTTTTTAAAGACCGCGGACATCGACAACGCCTCCTATGTCGCCGTTCTGTCTTACAGCACGGCGGACGAGCTCTTCGGTAAATCCGACGTCGTCGGCGAATCCCTGACCATCGGCGGACGCAGCTTCCTCATCGTCGGCGTGCTGGAGGAGGACGACTCGCTCTTTGCCGCCATGCTCGGCGGTTACTCGGTCTATGCGCCGTTTACGGTCGAGTCCCGCATGGCGGACGAACCCTATGTTACCTCCATTGCGGTATCCCCGGCCGGGGATACGGACAACACGGAGGCGCAGGTGAGCGACTTCATGCTCGCGCGGCTTCATCAGGACGAAGACGCCTTCCACATCGTTAACATGAGCAGCATCTCCGACGCGATGAGCACCGTCACCGGAACGCTTTCGCTGCTGCTCGGCGGCATCGCGGCCATCTCCCTGCTCGTCGGCGGCATCGGCATCATGAACATCATGCTTGTCTCCGTCACCGAGCGCACGAAGGAAATCGGCATCCGCAAAGCCATCGGCGCGGGCAAGAAGAGCATCATGATGCAGTTTCTCATCGAAGCGCTCATGGTCAGTCTCATGGGCTGTCTGCTCGGCCTCGTGTTTTCCTGGATGATCCTTGCGCTCGTTTCCGCGATCGCAAAGACGATTTCGTTCTCCATGTCGCTTGGCGTGGTCGTGCTCGCGGTCGGCTTCGCCTCCGCCATCGGCCTCATCTTCGGCCTCTACCCCGCCAACAAGGCGGCCAACAAGCATCCGATCGATGCGCTTCGCTACGAAGGCTGACGCCGGACGCATCTTCCAACGCATGCCCCTTCGCAGGGATGCGCCGCCTCTCCCATGACGGCGCTCCCTGCGGACTCGCATATCTGCGCGGCGAGACCCCCCGTTACCCCCTCTTTCCCCCCGCCGCGCAGAAAAAACAGCCCGCCACGCTCTTTCCCCCATCGAGCGCGGCGGGCGTTTTGCTGCAAAAAAAAAGCGCCCCCGCGGGCGCAGTTGAAAGGTATCCGGGCTATGCCAGCGTATCGTAAAGCACGGCAAATTCCCCGTTGTGCTCCATAAAAAGGTCCGTCAACGAAGGATCGAAGTGTTTCCCTTTGCCTTCCGCCATGATTTCCACGCTCTTTTCGTGCGAATAGGCGGGTTTATAGACGCGCTTTGAGCGGAGCGCGTCGTAGACGTCCGCAAGCGCCATGATGCGGGCGGAAAGCGGAATCTCTTCGCCCTTCAGTCCGGCCAGATATCCGCTGCCGTCCCATTTTTCATGGTGATATCGCGTGATATCCCGTCCCATCTGGATAAACGCGTTGTTCATATAGCGTTTGTCCACACTCTTGAGCGTCTGATACCCGATTTCGACGTGCGTCTTCATGACCGCAAATTCTTCCGGCGTCAGTTTGCCGGGTTTGAGCAGGATCAAATCCGATATGCCGACCTTGCCGATGTCGTGCAGCGGGCTCGCACGATAGATCGTCGTTAAAAAATTCTCGTCGATCGTGTCCGAAAACTGCGGCAGCGCGCCGGCTTTTTCCGCCAACAGCCGACAAAAGCTCGCCGTCCGCTCGATATGCGCGCCCGTCTCGTCGTCCCTCGATTCGGCGAGCTTGACCAGCGCAAAGATCGTCGCCATCTGCGCCTCGGAAATTTCTTTTACCTTTGCGGAAACCATCGCCTCAAGGTCTTTGTTGTACCGCTCCAGCTTGTCCTCCGCCTCTTTCATGGTGGTGATGTCCTGCACCGTTCCAAAGCTGCGTTTGAGCGACCCGTCCTGTTCAAACTCGGACTGGATCCGGAAAAATATCCATTTGACCTGATTGTCCGGCAGCAACAGCCGATATCTCGCCGTCCAGATGTCCTTCTTTTCCCGCAGGATCTGATAGAGCGAGCCGGCAAACGCCACGTCTTCCGGATGGACGCGGGACATGAACAATTCGGAGGACGGCGGCGTTGCGGGGTCGATTTCCAGAATGTGGTAGAGCGATTCCGACCACGTCCTCTTGTTGTTTATATGGTCAATGTCCCACCGGCCGATTTTTGCAATTTCATGCGCTTCCTTCAGCTTTCGTTCGCTGACCGCCAGTCGATCGTTGGCAATTTCCAGTTCGCGGGCAATCTCGGAATGGCTCAAGATCAGCTTGCGCAGCAGCTCGTTTTGAACCATGTTGTCCGCGATGATCGCATAACTTTCCAGCGCATAAAGCGAAAGGGTCGGATCATCCAGATTCAAGATGTCGGTATAGATCGCCCCGTCGTGCGACGAATCCCAGCGTTTCATAGCTGCTTCTCCGCCTCGAGATAGTCGATGCCCACAGGACCCATCCTGCGCAGGTAATCGATCACGGTTCGAACGTCCGCCCCGTTTTTCAGAATGCTGCCGTGCTGCGGCGCGACGCGCTCGATCTCCAGCGATTCAATGACGTCCAGCGCATGACACAGCGCCGCCGTCGAGGTCATGATACGCCTGTGAAACTGATCAATTCCATACAGCGGGCACTTTTTTTCCGTGTGCGGGCAGATTCGCTGTGCCGTGCAGAGGTCACAGGCGTCGTTCAACTCCAGATAGAGGTTCCAGTTCGCGTCGTAACTGCCGAACAGATCGCTGGAAAACAGCGTCTTCGTCTTCGTGTCGTAGGTCATGAAACTGCCCGGCGAATGGCAGAACGGCGTGGCGTAAAACTGCAGCGTTCTGCCGGACGGGAACACATATTCGCTGTTGATGGTATGGAAATCGGTCTTCGGCGTCTTTTTGGAATAGTAATGGATGAATACGTTGTTCTCCATATGCGAGATGATGCGCAGTTCGTCCGTGTTGATGATGGCTTCCATCTGCGGCAGGCTTCCGCAGAGATCCGGATCGTAGTGATGATAGATCAGGCGCTTGATCTGCGCGGGTTTTATCCCCGTTCGCAAAATTTTAAGCATGACGTAGCTGAAATCGTCCCGGCTTCCGCCGTCGATCAGGACCGCCTCGTTTCCCTCCCGAATCAGGTACGGATTGCAGTGCAGGCCGACGTTGTTGTTTTCATACCCCAGCCAAAAAATCCCGTCCGCAATCTCGATCGGGTTCAGACTCAATTGCTCCGTGCTTTCCATATCGGGGTCCCTCCGGTTTTGTCAGATCATACATGGCGCGGATTTTTTCCGCAGTACGTGTACAGCTTAATTGGTTGCAATGTAATAATTCAGCAAGGCCGCTATGCCCGCGCATCGCGCGGGCAGCCTATTACATGGTAATCCATCGATTTGTCACATGAAATTAACTTTATTTTAGTTTACCCCGGATGGAATCGTAATGCAAGTCGAATATATTGAGGAATTATCTGATATTTTTGATTTGAAATTTATTACATCGTTTGATTCATTATCTGTATGATTTGCAACAATTCAGGTGTTTTTTTCGTTACATTCCACATTTGCCGCGCGTAGCCGCGTCAATAACTCCAGCGCGGTTTGCCGCAGCGTTTCGCGCGGCAGCGCCCCGCCAACTCCCAGATCGATGAGCGCGCGGTCCGCCGCGCCAAGCAGGTCCGCCCGCGCCGCATCCGCATCCGCACGCGCCAGTCTGCGCCCGAGGGCTGTCAACTCATTGGCGTCCAGCGCAAGCAATCGCGCGGGCTTCCCTGCGAGCGCACAGAGCGCCGCCATCTCCGCCGCGGGCAGATAGAGGTTGACCAGCAGGTCGACATAGTCTCCATAGTAGCGTTCGTAAAGCGGACGCAGCGCCGCCGCCGGAAACGCGCGCAGAAACACGCTCTCGGCCAGCCAGCGGCGCAGGTAATCCAGCAGATACTCTGCGCCCAATAGCGCGTCCGGCACGGGTTGGCAGAGCGGGTAGTCAAACGAACAGGGCATCTCCTGCGCAAAAAAATCTGCATCGTAGGCGCGAAAAAACGGCCCGATGGCATCGAGCGTCTCGCAAAACGCCGTGTTGACCACGGGCGGCGATTGGCGGCGCGCATCCAGATAGAGCAGCTTTGCTCTTTTTGCGAGCCGCTTCGCCTGCTTTACGCCCGCCTGCCAGCGTTGCGATAACGGCGCGTCCCGCGGCATATCCGGCGAAGGAAATCTCCCGTCCAGGTCGATGCAATACAAAATTCCTTCCAGCAACCGGCGCGCGGTATCGAGCGGCACGGAGGTGCTGTCCCCCATCGTATGGCGCGCGACGCGCTCCTGCAGCAGTTTCAGCACTTCCTCGGGCTGCTGCGTGCGCGCGGAGAGATCCGCCGGCGCCGGATACGCCGGTTCATTCGTCGTCAATCTCGTCCTCCCCATCTCCATCGCCGTCATCCTCCTCCCCAAGCCGCCGCGCGCGGCAGAGCGCCTCCAGCGTCGTGCCGGTCACCGCATCCACCGAACCGTCGTATGCGTCGTACCGCTCGCGCATGGCGAGAATCAGCTCGTCGTCCGCAATCTGGTCGCCACAGGCGTTTTTGAAGTAGTAAAACGCGTCGACCAGCTCGGCCAGCGTCTCCTCATAGTCTTCCTGAAGCAGAAACGGCGAATCGCAGAAGCCTTCGATCACGGCCCGCACCGCGCTTTCGCCGAGTTCCACGCGTCCGTGGTCGATCAGCGCGCGCGTGCGCGCATGCGCCAGCTCCTGCATCGCGTCCTCGCTCAGCGTCAGGCCAAAGCGCGCGGAAACCGCGTTTACGGCGCGCAGTTCCTCCAGAAAATGGCGCCGCATCGCCGGCGCAAGGCCGGTTTCGGGTTTGTCATGCATGTGCCGCACCTCCTCGTCCCGCTTAGCATATCCCCCCGCGCGGATCCGAACAAGACTTGAAAAAACGCCCGATTTATGCTATAGTATCGTCAGTAAATGATGTCCATCCATCAAGCAAACGTTTCATGCCGAGGCCATAAGCCTGTAACGTTGATACGTGACAGACGACCTTCTTTATATGACTTTTTCCCACCCGCATTGCGGGTGTTTTTTATGTCGCCCACTCCTCAGGATAAAGTTCACAAGAGGGCACGGACCTGAATAGCGCGCTGGCGGAAGTACATCAAAGATTACTTCTGCACAGCGCGCTGACTGAACTGATATTGCCTGAATTTCACGAAATCGGCAATGTTGCCGATGGAACATCCTTTTCAGATTACGATCCGAAAGACACGTTGCCGGTATCGCGGTTCATCATACTTTGATCAAAGTATCCCGTAATGCTCCAACGCATGCAGAATCCCATCCTCTTCCGGCATTCCCGTCACATATTCCGCAACGCGCTTCAAGTCCGGCGACGCGTTTTGCATCGCAACCCCGTGTGCAGCAAAGAGGAGCATATCCCGGTCGTTAAACCCGTCCCCGAACGCATATGTATCTTTCACGGCGATGCCAACCTTTTGACATAGCCACTCGATCGCTTTCGACTTTCCCGTCTCCTTCGAGATAAGGTTCATCAGCGTCGGATGCGACCAGTTGATCACGTAATCCTGAAGCTGGCGCGAAAACAGGCGCTCGGCCTCTTCTTTCGTCACATACAGATGTGCCTGATAGAGCGCGTGACGCTCGAGAAAATCGGGCACTACCTCGGGCAAGGGCGCGCCGAACTCGGTCCAGACGTCTGTCACGCGTTCGTTCAATTGCGACACCAGGCTGCCGCCCTGATAGAACCCGCCGCAGGCAAACCCGTTGCTACGCGCAATCTCATACACTTCGCGGATGGAAGGGAGCGTGATGAATGTTTCATACACCAGCTCGTCATTGTGATAAATCAGCTGCCCGTTGAGCGCGATGACCCATTCGAGCGGGACATCCAGCGATTTTTGGATGAATTCATACGAATCCGGCGCGCGCCCTGTCGCAATTACGACCATCTCGCCGTTTGTCAGCAAGCGCAGCAGCGCGCTTCTCGCGCTCTGCGGCACGCACTTGCACGCATGACTGTACAGGGTGTCGTCAAAATCGAACACCAGCATCCGCTTCGCCATCGGTCCACTCCCTTCCATCCTGGATATACTCAGTTGAACATCGCCTGCGTCGCGGTAAGTGTCGTCGCGATATCCGCGCCGCCAACCATTATGGATGTCCACATATTACTAATCTCAGACGCAAGTTCTCCCGAGCGGTCGAACGCAACGTCGAAGCGCATGTAGTCA
The DNA here is from genome assembly GCA_012517905.1 of Clostridiales bacterium. Lineage (GTDB taxonomy): Bacteria > Bacillota > Clostridia > Christensenellales > CAG-138 > UBA7703. The sequence goes on from JAAYUE010000033.1 coordinate 81,158, forward strand.
TTCATCTGCAGCGCTGCCTTTACCGCTTGCGCTTTATAATAGGACGCGGTGCCGCTCTCCGTTTGATTCAGAAACGCCTGATAATCGGCGTTGTCTACCATCGACTGGCTGATCGGCAGGTTTCCGGTGTTGATGAGCCATTCTACGTTGTTCTCCGCCTGGCTGAGGAACTTAATCAGAAGCCAGGTCGCAACGCGCTGTTCGTCGGTCGAGTTGCTGAACATCACATAATCCTCGCCCTTGCTGAACGCGATCGGGTTATTCGTTACCAACTGCGGAAGGGGCGCGACGCCGACCTCAAAGACTTCCTGTCCTTTTTCCGCATTCGGAATCGCATATGCAACCCCCGCGGCCGCACCGACGTACATGTAGCACTCCTGCACGACGAATCCGTTGTTGCTGTAATTGCCACCCGCGCTCGGCATCAGGGCCGGCAGCGTGAAGTAGCCGGCATCCATGTTCTGTTTATAGAACCGCAACGCGTCCGCGGAGGCCAGGTTATCGATATCCACCGTTCCGTCAGCGGTTACATATGGGCTGCCATATTGCATCGAGAGAAGTTTGAACGCAGCGTCACCGTATGCCGTATCGTAACTGAAGCCCGGTTTGCCGGTCTCTTCGAAGATCGCTTTGCTGTATTCCACGACCTGTCCCCAGGTGGTGGGAGCGCTCCAGCCCTTCGCGTCAAAGTAGGTTTTGTTATAGATAAGCACATCCGTAGTCTTCTTGTTCGTCGGGAACCCGTACAGCGTACCCTCTTCGCCAAAGGTCTTTACTTCCGCCATATAGTTAGCAAAGAAATCCGCTAATTCATCCGACGTGAAACCGATGGTCGGATCGTTGACATATTCGCTCAAGTCGACCAATACGTCGTTTTTCACATACTCCGGAAACGTGCCGGAGTTGATATTGGAAAGCTGCGGCGTCGAACCCGATACGATGTTTTGCGTCAGCTTGTCCGTCAGATCGGAGATCGGACCCTGATTGGAAAAATCGACCGTAATATTCGGATATTTCGCCATAAAGGCGGCGACGATCGCCTCCAGATACGGAAAATTGGAACTGCCCGTGCCGGTCCAGAAGACGATGTCGACGTTCTGTCCGTTTGTAACGACGTTTGTGATGGCCTTTTCCATCGGGGTCGGTTCGGCGGTCGCCTCAGGAGCGGCTGCCTCCTGTGTCTGAGCCGACGCGTCTTGGGCGGTGGTGGAATCTCCGCCCGCAGGAATCGCACAGGCCGTGGCGCCGAAAGCCAGGGCAAGTACGAGCAACAATGCTAAAATCTTTTTCATACTCTGATATTTCCCTCCTTGGTTATTCTTTATCTTTACTGTCCGGACAGTTCAGATCGTTGTTATCCCTTCAATCCAGCCTTTGACATGCCTGCAAAGATATATTTCCGCAAGCAAACGAAGATAATGATCAAAGGAACCGTTACAAGCGTCGCCGCCGCCATTTGCAGCTCATAGCGGACAAACCCCGATGTTTGCGTAAATGCATATTTCAAGCCGTTGGAGATCATACGCAAGTCGTCGTTTGTCGTAATGAGGTTCGGCCAGGCATAGGTGTTCCAGATCCAGATGAGCGAAAGCAGCATCGTGGTGAGAATCGTCGGCTTGGCGATCGGCAGCACGACCTTTCGAAGATAGCGAAAGTTTCCCAGCCCATCGATACGAGCGGCGGTATACAAATCTTCCGGAATCTGCAGTATGGTCTGGCGCAGCAGGAAGATATTGAACGCGTTTACGCAATACGGCAGAATCAGCGCCTGATAGCTGTTCATCCAGCCAAGCTTTGCGACCGTCATGAAATTGGTGATGATCAGCATTTCCTGCGGAATCATCATGGACGCAAGCACGATGAAGAACAGGGCGTTTTTGCCGCGAAATTCCAGCCGCGCAAACGCAAACGACGCCAGCACTGTAACGATCGTGCTAAGCAGCACCACGCTTACCGAGACGATCAGCGTATTGAGGAAATATCGCAGAAACGGCGCGACCGTCAGCGCCAGCACAAAGTTTTCAAAATGCGGCGTGGCCGGCAGCAGCTGCGGCGGCGACATCAGCGCCTCGTTTTCGCTCTTGAGCGCGGTCGAGAGCATCCAGAAAAACGGTACGAGCACGCTGATGACAATCAATATCAGCAGCAGATAGTTGATGATCTTCAATATCCTGATGCTCATTTGTAATGCACCCACTTCTGCGATAGTTTCAGCTGCAACGCGGTGAGACCCATGATAATCAGCAGCAGAATCACCGCCGCAGCGCTTGCGATGCTGATTGCTCCCGCGGAGAGATAGTCGCCCAGCGCATCGATGATGTAGCCGACGATGGTGATCATCATCTTCGAATTGTCGCCAATCGGACCGTATGTGTTTCCAAACAACGCGACCACTGCGGAATACGCCTTGAATGCGGTAATCACCGATGTGATGAAAACATATATCGTCGTAGGCGACAACAACGGCAGCGTAATTTTGCGCAGCACGCGCCAGCGACTGGTGCCGTCGATCTGCGCGACCTGGTAGTACTGCGGGTTGATGTTCTGCAATCCGCCTAAAAACAGCACGACCTTCATCGAAAGGCCGGACCAGAGGCTATAGACAAGCAGTACGAACAGACACCGCAGATAGGCCTGGTTATATAACGCCGCGGACTTTGCAATGTTAACGCCGCTGATCCACGCGACAGGGTCGATTCCGATCCAGCCGAGCATCGTATTGACCAGTCCGAAATTGGAGTTGAAGAGGAACGCGAACACCATGCCCGCGGCGATCACATTGGTCACCTGCGGCAGGTAATACAGCGTCGTGAAAAAGCCGCGCAGTTTTTTGATGGAGTTGAGCAACAATGCGGTTACCAGCGCAGAAAGCATGGATAACGGCACGCAGACAAATGCGATAAACGCAGTATTGAATACGGCGCGCAGAAACGTCGCGTCCGCCATGATGTCCGCATAGTGTCTGAGTGAAACGCGCACATATGCTCCGGTCAGGAAGCGATAGTCCAGTTTTGCGGAGGTAAGAATCGTATTCACGAGAGGATAGATCGTGAATACGGCCAGCAGCAGAAACGCAGGCAGCAAGTAGAGATATGCCGTGTTGTCAAACCTTCGCGGGTTTTTCAGCCTCAGCCTTGCCATATTTTCTCGCCTCCCTCCGCAAACAGACAGACCGCGCCGGGCAGGATCTTCAGTCCGATCGTGTCGCCGGGTTTGAGCGTGCTGCCGTTTTCCTTCATCAATCGGAGGGATTCCCCGCCCGGCAATACGGCCTCCACGGTCGTCACGCCGCCGAGGCGGATCAGGCGCTCCACCCGCGCCGTCAGCCCGCCGCCGTCCTCCGGCGCGCAGCTGAGCAGGTTTTCCGGGCGAATGCCAAGCGTCACGCGGCCGTCGGCAACCGGTATATCGCCGCGGATTTTCAGATCGCCGATGAATACGATGCCAGCCTCGGCGCGCGCTTCAAACAGATTGATCTTCGTGCCCCCAAGAAACTCCGCGACAAACAGGTTTGCGGGATTGTCATATACGTCCTGCGGCGCGCCATACTGCTGCAGCACGCCGTTTTTCATGATTGCGATCTCGTCGCAGAGATTCAGCGCCTCTTCCTGATCGTGCGTTACAAACACGGTCGTGATGCCTGTTCTGCGTTGAATGCTGCGAATCTCTTCGCGCGTCTGCACCCGCAACCGCGCGTCAAGGTTGCTCAAGGGTTCGTCCAGCAACAAAATCGACGGCCGTTTCACGATTGCGCGCGCAATTGCGACACGCTGCTGCTGTCCGCCGGAGAGCTCGCTGGGTTTGCGGTCGAGATATTCGGAGATCTCCACAAGACGCGCGACTTCATGCACGCGCTCGGCAACGGAGTCTTTGAACCTCTTTCGGCTAACGCTTCGCTTTCCGCCGTCGGAGAGCTCCTCCATCAACCGCTTTTTCATCTCTCTGGAGTTGACCAGCGGAAACTCGATGTTTTCGCGCACACTCAGATGCGGATAGAGCGCGTAGTTTTGAAACACCATGCCGACGCCGCGTTTCTCCGGCGAAAGCGCGGTCACGTCCGTTTCGTCAAACAAAATCCTGCCTTCCGTCAGCGGATGGATGCCGGAGATCATAAACAGCGATGTCGTCTTTCCGCAGCCGGAAGGGCCGAGAAAGCCGATCAGTTTTCCGGACCCGATCGTCAGGCTCAAATGGTCTACGGCCGTGATGCAGCCCTTTTTTGTTTGAAATTGTTTCGTAACCGCGTCAAATCGTACTTGCATCGCTATGACCCGCTCCTTTGGATGTGTATATTGTCGGGATATGTTCCGGTCAGGGATTTGCGTTGCTCCAGTTCGTCCAGCATGAGATCCCTGAGCGTCAGATCATGGTATTCCAGCGCGTCCGCATCCGAAAACCGGAACCCCAGGGGATCACTCGCCAGATAATCCTCAAATACGACGGGATAGAATGCCTCCATGTCCAGCGGCGTGCCGTCTGAGAGCCGGATATCCAGCACACGCTCCCCGACGGCCCTGTCGGGGTCGAGCACAACGATCAAACCGCCGACTGCCAGAGGCGAAGCGCCGTCTTCCGGCAGCTTTCGCATGCCGGTCTGGAGATTCGCCCAAATCTGCCGCCCGGTTAAGCGCGCCGTTACAATGATGTTTGCAAACGCGAATACCTGATAAAACCGATAGAGAGAAACAGGTCCCGCCGAAAACCCGCCGACGATCCTTCCGGCATACAGCAGTGCAATCGGACAGCCGCTTGCCTTTCGCATTACATCGGTCGCCAGCAGGGTCAGCGGCGTCCCCGTCAGCGGAATGGCGTTCGTCGCCGGGTCCCGGTGTGCGATCTCGCGCTGCGCAACGGCGACGGTCCGCCCCATCTCCCGCTCGGCATTCGAATAGTATTCGTCCATTTGCAGCCTGACCGCCTCGTCCTCGCCGCGCCCCGCCTTCTCCGCCATGAGATCATAGCAGAGCGGCACGGCGTTGAGCAGGGTCCGTTTCCGATCGAATGTCAAAGCGATGGCGGCAAATCCTTTGCCCGTCCCGCCGCCTTCGGCGACGGCGACGGTTCCGACCGTCGCTTGTATCAATCTGTGAAAATGCGCCGCAAACGCACCCGCAAGTTCGGGCGCCTCGTCAGCAAGGCGCAGCAATTCTTCCCCAACCAGCTCTCCGCCGCGTGTTTCCCGCAAACCGAAGTGTGTCAGCGCCACGATGGCGTCCGGCACGCCCGCGGGGTCCTTGCCGGCAGACAGAAACTCGATCCACCGGCGTGCCGCCGCAATTCCATCCGTCAGCGCATATTCCTTCCAATCGCACGGACGGTCCGGCATCTCCATCGGCTCCTGCATGGCAAGGCCGATCACGGCAATTTTGAGTGCGCCAAAGCGCAGCATCTGGTATGGCTGGACAAACGCCGGCATCTCGCCGGTCTTAAGCTCCACCAGGTTCGCGGCGAGCATCGGCACGCCGCTTTTATCCTGCCATTGACGGAACTGATCCACCGAAAAATCAAAATCGTGGTTTCCCGCAACCGAGACTTCCGCGTTTACCGCGCGCATCACGTCCAGCACCGGCGCACCGCAATACAATTCGGATACCGGATCGCCGAAGAAATTGTCTCCGCCAAAGAGCACCGCCGTGTCGCCGTTTGCCGCTTTGTAATCGTTCACCGCCCGAACGAGCTTGGCCGCGCCGAGGCTTCCGCTGTTTTCGCGAAGCGAGGCGTGAAAGTCGTTGACGCAGAGCAAACGGACGGTCTTGCGCTCCGCCTCACTCGAAAGCCGATAGGTGGCGATGGTCTGGAACCGAAGCGGCGTCCGTTCGGGCAACACGCAGCAGAGCGAGAACGCCGAGACGGAAAAGTCCGTTCCCGCCGTCAAACAACAATCCGGCAGCCGTTCAAGCTGCGGCGCACATTCGTCTGTATAGGCCAGCGTGATGTGCGGCGTAAACGATTCTCCCGTTGTTACCGGCAGGATATCGCAAATCGCTTCAGCGGTCCTTGCGCGCAGCGCATCCAGATGCCGGCCCGGATCTTTCACGCCTTGCCAGATCACGCTCTCTTTCGGGCTTTCATTTACAAATGCGCCATACCCGTCCAACTGGAGTGAAAAGGGTGGATAAGAAACGCAGCGCAAACGCTCGGCAACCTCGTTTACCCGGTCCGTGTGTCCGAGATAATGCAGCGTGATGTGAAGATCCGCCGGTTCTTCCGCGGGCAATCCGGCAAGGCAGCTCTCGGCGGATACGCCGATCTGCTTTGCAAGCGTCCGTTCGATTCCGATTGCGATAAAAAGTTCCATCTTATTTCTCTTTGACCGTCAAGTATTTTTGCAAAATCGTTTCAAGAAGTTCCGAACTCGTGGCCGCGATCACATTGCAGTCCCGTTCAATCGGAACCGCTTCCCCGTCCCACATGCGCATTGCTCCGCCGGATTCGGCGAGGATAATCCGCGCGGCGTTGTGGTCCCAGGGCGACGAGCGCGCTGTAAGAAAGATGTCCGCCTCGCGGGCAGCCAGCGCGCAGAGTTCAAGCGCCACGGACCCAAGCGAACGGATCGCGCGCACGTCGTTCGCCAGTCGCAAAAGGCCTTCGCGTCGCGCGTGTTCTGAAAGGAACGCCATCTGAATGATCGGCGTATAGAGAAACAGTTCCGAAATCTCTCTCCTCGGAGGATTGGCCGGCAAGCGTACGTCGTTGCAAAACGCGCCTTGTCCCGCGCTGGCATGATATAGTTTATTTGCCGCAACATCCAGTACCAATCCGAACTGCGGTTTATCTCCATGGTAACAGGCAATCGAAATCGCGTAATTTTTCTGTTGATTTACAAAGTTGGATGTACCGTCGATCGGATCGATATACCAGTTCCATTCTCCGTGGCTTACGGCGCCGACTTCCTCGCCAATGATTCCGTCCAGCGGAAAATCGCGCCGAATGCCGTCTGATATAAACGTCTCTATCTGCTGGTCAAACTGGCTGACGATATCCTGATGGCCATGTTTCGTTTGAAACGGAATCTCCGTCCACACGCGAAACGAAACAATATTTGCCGCTTCGCGAATCATGCGCATCGCAAATTCATACCGTAAGTCGTCCATAAGTTCTCCTTCGTTTGCATGCCGGCTCCGTCGGCCGACTGCAATCAATATCCATCTTGCGGCAAAGGGATAAGCGCCGCTAGATTTCCTCCGCATGCTGCACGCCCCGATACGACGCAATCAATCCAATCATCGAGCGGTGGTTCATCTTTGACTCCGATTTCAGCGTGCAGACCATCCCGACCGTTTTCAGCGGCATTTCCTCGAGGGATTCGATCTCCACAAGCGCCATGTCGTTGTGCTGTATATAGTTGAGCAGCTCCTGCATTTGCACCGTATTGTCGATCAAAATAAAGAGTTTCAGGCCGTTGAGCCGCTGCGTTAGCCGCGTTTGATATACGCTCATGACCGACATGGTGAAAAACGTCGTGACGCAAAGCAGAATACCGCCCAGATAAAACCCTGCCCCAACGGCGATGCCGATGCATGCGGCCGTCCAGAGACCCGCCGCGGTCGTCAATCCTTTAATCTGGTGCCTGCCCGTCATCATGATCGTGCCCGCACCCAGAAATCCGATCCCGCTGATCACCTGCGCCCCAAGGCGCGTCAAATCCGTGTTCGCCGCATCAAGCGCAATGAACTGACTCGTCATCATCACGACAGAGGAGGCGACGCAGACCAGCATATATGTTCTGACGCCTGCCGCCCTGCGCTTTCTCACGCGCTCAAAACCTAAAAACGCACTGCATCCCAGCGAGATTGCAATGCGAAAAAGGACCGTTATTTCGTTCATTTCCTGCAGGCTTCGGCCAAACAGATACCACGAATTCATCTACCGCTGTCCCTTCGCATCTTCATTATAGGGGGAGCGAATGCGGAAGTCAACGATTTTTTAACTATATTTTTACTTCAATTATCTGGAAGTTCTGCCTACTGCTCCATGAAAAGCAATTGCGGGGAAATCACCGTGATGACTTGCTCCGTTCTGCCGCGCGTGAGTTCAATGATCATCTGAATCGCCTTTTGCCAGAGGATATCCGGATACGCCAGTATCATCGCCGCATCGACGCTCGGCAGCTGCGTCGTTTGGATGTCCTGATAGATCACGATGCTGATATCCGCGGGAATACGCACCGCATGATCGCTCAGCGCCTGAATAACGCCCTTCGCAATGCTGTCGCTGCCGATGATCAGCGCTTCGGGCCGAGTCGGTTCCCGCAGAACTTCTTCGGCCAGACGATAACCGGACGTTCCTGAAAAATCACCGATTTTTACGAGGGATTCGTTATATAGCCCGTTTTCCTTCAGAAGAGAAACGACTTTGCTTTTTCTTCGGCTGCCAATGACATAGCCGTCCCCCTGAAACCATCCGCTGATATATCCGATGTGGCGAATTCCTTTTTTGTTTATCAGGTAATCGAACGCGCGCGTCATAGACGCGTCGAGATCCACCAGTATCTGATCATAGGCGCGGCACTGTTCGCCGCCGTTGACAAATACGATAAACGGCGACGAAAGGCGCAGACGTTCGATTTCCTCGGCAGTCATATCGCTGAATGCGATGATTCCGTCGACCGGCCGTACTTCTCCTTGTGCAATCCGGACAAACTCAACCGCCTGGTTGACGGCGGCCGACTCTGCGAAATACCGCAGGGAGTTGATGCTGGAGCTCTCCCGTCCGTCCACTAATATCCGCCAGTCCGCTACGCCGATCACAAGAGATTTTTCGAGCATTTTCCGCATTCTGGGCGGACGGTACCCAAGTTCGTAAGCCGCCTCGAATATCGCCCGGTTTGTCTCCCGGCTGACCGCAATGGTATCGTCGTGATTCAAAACTCTCGATATGGTGGTAACCGAAACGCCCGTCTTTTTTGATATGTCCTTCAACGTAGCCATGTAAGCTCCAAACATTATGTAAGTAATTTTTTACTTCATTTTATCACGATTCAGGAGGAAGCAAAAGACAGCCACAGGAAATACCAACTCTATTTTCAATTTTAGACCCAGGCGCGCAGGAATTCACTCCTTCGTTTCAAGATAAATCAAATGGTCCTATTATATTCTACCGATTCAGAATGTCGATTTATAATGCTGACAACAGGTTGTTTCTTTATAACAGCGATATGAAACTTCCCCTGCGGTGCCAGACCATGCGCCATTTTCACGGCACTAGGTTGTTCCAACCCTACATCCCGACGGACAATTCGCATATCGAATCCTCCAATAAAAAAGCGCTCATGACGAAAGCATGAAAGTGAATTGTCTTTATCCACAGAGATGATGAGACAAATAGAGCGCCAGCGAAGGGACGGCAACGAGTCCCGTCCACACAGCGCCATGATATCTAGATATTTTTTTCGACGATCAGTCGATACAGATCTTCCGGCGTTTTTGCAATGGCGACCGCCCCTGATCGCTCAAATTCGGAATGCGACCCATATCCCCACGTAACGCCGATGCTGTCGATGCACACTTCTCTTGCACCAATCATATCATATCTGCGATCGCCGATCATTACTGCAGGTAAACTCGTCTTAAGAACATCCAGCGCGAAGCGTATGATTTCGCCCTTGCCGCTGCGCATTCCGTCCATTTCGCTGCCGGCAATCAAATCGAAGTATCTTTCAAGCGCGAAATGCTCAATGATTTTCTCAGCATAATCCGTTGGTTTTGAGGTCGCCACCGCCATTCGAACCCCCTCGTTCTGCAGCCGGCAAAGCAGTTCGGGAATACCGTCATAAAGCTGGATCCCAGACATGCCGTGTTCAGCGAAGTATTCCCTGGTCTTTTTGACAGCGAGTTCCGTTTCAAAAGGGGAAAGGTGGAATTGCTCCTGAAAAAATTCCCGTATCGGGGGGCCGATGAACTTGGTCAATCCATCCGCGTCCATAACATTGACGTCGAGCGAAGCCAGTGCATGCTGAAATGATTTCGTAATGCTCTCTTTGGAGTCGATCAGCGTTCCGTCAAGGTCGAACAAAGCCGTTTTGTACATTTAGTCATCCTTTTCAATATGGTATATATCTGGCATTTTCGTGTCAGTGCTCCAATCAGACGGGATCGTGCGCGATTGACTGCACTTGTTTTCTATCGCTCGTTTTTTGTCCCAAGACCATACGATGCGGTCTAGTATTGGCGCAGTTCTTCCGGAAGCGCCTGGGCCAAATAAGCCTCAATCTCAGTTGCCGATCCCAAAGTCAGCACTTTGGCCGCAACCGACCGGGCATAGCTGAAATCAACACTGTTGATGATCTTTCTGATCCTGAGTAAATTGGCCGGGTCTACCGAAAACTCCTTCAGCCCCAACCCCAGCAGAACCAAAGTAGCGTGAGGATCGCCTGCCATTTCACCGCACATACCGACAAATTTCCTTGCATCATCGGGTTTGACGGATTCGATAACCAGCCTGAGCAGCCGCAATATAGCCGGGTGAAAGCTGTTGTAAAGATAGCTGATCTTCGCATTCATGCGGTCGACTGCCAGTGTGTACTGGGTCAGGTCGTTGCTGCCAATCGAAAAGAAATCCGCTTCCCGAATCAGTACATCGGCAATCACGGCGGCTGAAGGGATCTCGATCATAATGCCCACCGCGATCTTCTCGTCATACGCCTCACCGCGCAGTTTGAGCTGTTCTTTGGCCAGTTCAACCTTGGACTTGGCAGCGCGAAGTTCCTCAAGCGAACAAACCATGGGAAACATGACCAGCGCTTGCCCATGAACCGCAGCCCGCAGGATCGCCCGCAACTGGGTCAGAAACAAATCGTCCCGGTCCAGGCAAAGGCGAAGGGCCCGGTAGCCGAGGAAGGGGTTTTCTTCTTTGGCGATATTCAGATAATCCACGCTTTTATCGCCCCCGATATCCAGCGTGCGTATGATCACAGGCTTCCCGCCCAATCCTTCGATCATGGTTCGATACGCTTTATATTGCTCTTCTTCATCCGGGGCTTTATTCCGATCCATGAAGAGAATTTCCGTGCGATAAAGGCCAACTCCCTCGCTTCCAACCGCCAACACCTTGTCAACATCTCCAGGCCCCATGACATTGGCCAACAGTTGGATGCTGACGCCGTCTTTGGTCACCGTTGGCTGATCCCTGAGCATAGTCAGGGCATCTTTTGCGGCTTGACGTCTGTCCGCCTCGGCTTTCAAATCTATCGTTTCTTCGTCCGTGAGATCAACGATAACACAACCGGTACTGCCGTCGACAGCGACTGTAGCCGTCGGTCCCAGTGCCCGGACCGTCTTTACGATGTCATGACAGCCCAGCACCGCCGGGATATCCATATTTTTTGCCAGAATAGCGGTATGCGACGTCTTTCCCCCTATTTCTGCAACGATGCCAAGAAGGTTTTTCGTATCGACTAACGCCATCATCGACGGTGTGATGTCGTGCGCGATCAGAATTAACGGTTCCGGCAATATGCCGATGTTTGGTTCCTCGACGCCCAAAAGAATATTGATCAGACGGCGGCCAATGTCACGGATGTCCTGAGCCCGTTCACGGAAATACGCGTCATCAAGCGATTCAAAGATATCCGCCTGCGCCGCGATGCCTTTTTGAATCGCCCCGGCGGCAGGAAGCTTTTGGGAAGTGATTGCGCTGACAAAGCTTTCCTTCAACAAAGGATCATCCAGCATTGCGAGCTGGGCGTCCATGACGGCTGCCTGTTCCGCAAGACCGGCATTGTCGGCGCGGTCTCGTATCATGGTAAGCTGCTCTTCCGCAAGGGACAACGTGGCCTTTACCTTGCCGATTTCTTCTTCAGCCAACTCATCTGAGATCGTCTGATGTGTGAAGTCCTGATGCTGGATGTCATCCAGAACAAGACAAGGCCCAATGGCCAAACCGGGAGCAGCGGCGGTACCTTTTAAATGCATGAATTGTCTCCTAAAAAGGTGTTTTTCACAAATCGGGAGGGACGTTGACTTTCAGGACATCAAATTCGACAGCATCTACGCTCGAATCAGTCGGTCCGTCAACGCTTATCCCGGTGGCAAAAGTTTTATTTTTTCCGAGCAACCATGTACGGAAGAAATATATCGGCAACATAAGCCAACTCACTGGTCGGTATCGTAACTCCGAAAATTTCTGCCGTCTCGGAAAGATGCTTGTCAATGACCGTAATCAGCGCGTTGTTCTTGTTTATAAAAGTTTTTAATCGATTATACGCGAATGGTTCCTTCTTGATCACCCGTTCAAACATAACCGCGCAATGGAAGATAAACTTTATCGCGATTTCGTCCATATATGGCAGATCGATCTCCTTCAGTATTCCTCCGAGCGAATCCAACAGCGAGTAAGCAACTTTTGCAGGATCGATAAAAGTCAATGACACCGTCAGCATCTCGTTGATCACCCGATTAATCAGCTGCGAATATTTATTGGAACTTGGGGCCGCTTCTGGATTCTTCGTTTGCAGATGTCTGGCGTGATCTTTGATGGCTTGAATACTGCAGCTCGGATTCATGCTGTATTGGGCTATGTCGATCAGTTTGGACATGGAAATATCGGAGATACCCTCAATGCTGTTCTGTACAAGATGCGTCATCTGCAGGTGGATGCTTGCCAGAGGCTCCATATCGGACAGTATCAAAACGCCCGACCCTTGATCGATTTTCCCGATCATATCCGCAACCTTGCTTTGGAATATCTCGTATGCCTCGTTTTCATCATAATTCAGCCAGTTTACCCGTTGCTTGCCGAGCACTTCGTTGACATACTGCGCCATGCATTCGGCAGTTTGCCGCCCGCGGCACAGAAGCAGCAATCCAATCACATTCTCCGCCAGCCATTGAAGCGATAAACTAATGTAGAGGGCGATATATTCGATTTCCTGGTTCTTGATCTTAACGTTGAATACGGTATTTAACGTATCGACAATTGCCTTTGCAATTTCAAAATCGTTTGGAGATGATTTCCCCTCCAGTCCGGAATCCGAATCCTGTTCGAAATCATTGGTGCGTTTCTCATATTTTGCAGCTTTTATGACTTTGGTCAAATGCAGCAGCAATCCATAGTAAAGCTGCTTTCGTTCCATGAACCTGTTGTAGCGCTGCTGCTTAATCAAGATTCGCCTGACCGATTGCTCTATCAACGGATTAATCAGGCGGCTGCTTTGCAAGCGCGTGATTGCTTTATCAAGGCTCGCCAGTTTGGAAACATATTGGGAAATATGCATTTCATCGTATTCAACCCCTGAATCAACACATTCGGCGGACAATATTTCCTCAAAATCAGGTTGACCTTCGGCTTGCTGATCTGGTGCTTCCTGATTTGGCCCGATTGGAATTCTGGGTTTTATTCCGGGAATAAAAACGAAATTGTCCTGTTCTTCAAGCTCCAGCATTTGTGCTAACTCCGTTTGCTTTTGCGGGCTGATAAATTCCCGCGTTCTTTCGGAAAATGTGATATGCTGAAAACCGATTTCAATGTTGTTTTGAGCGGGATGATTGTCCGCATATGCCGTTGCGCATATTTTTTTGATTTCACTCTTCAACTGAGCGATATTGCCCTGATACGATAACGACAACAGATATCGAATCATATCTTTGTGAATGCTGATCGTTTTATTGATCAAGTTTGCTTCTTCGAACAAAACGTCAAAGAGATACTCCAATTTTTCGGAGATATTTCTTTGCTCCAGATCCGGTAATTGAATGACGTTTGGAATGATGCCGGTAAGGCGATTCAACTCAGCAGACTCGCCCTCCGTGTCCGTCGAAAAAATCATCATAAAATCCGCGGAATGCGCAACCGAATGTTCGCCCAACCTGAAATACGCGCCTGTTTCAATCACGTCGATCAGCATATTCTGCGCTTTGGCCGGCAGTTTGTGAAACCCGTTGATGAATAAAACCCCGCCTGCTGCGCTTTCCAAGGTCCCCTTTTTGCCTTTCTCGCTTCCGGGTACGGCGCCTTTTACATATCCAAACAATTGCGATATTAAATTCTGGTCGATTGTAAAATGAAGATGGACACTTGAGAAAAAAATCCATAGCGATTTTTCCACATGGTAGAATGGAGTCACTACACACCCAAACTGCCAGAGGAGGCAATCACTATGGACTGCCAAGATTATACCACATTTCAAG
>JAAYUE010000034.1 GCA_012517905.1 Clostridiales bacterium
ACGCGGCCTGGGCCGCCGCGCATCCGATGGAACACGACCTCACGATCACAGGCGATATCGTGATCAACGCCATCTCGCGGCAGGACGAGAAGACCGCCGCGTCCAGCTCCGTCGGCAGCGACGGAATGGCGGATAAGAACCTCTCCGCGGGCAGCGGCAGCGACGCCGCAAACGGCGGAACCGACCGCAGGACGGAAGCCGTCGGGACGACCGGCGAGCTCTCGCTCTCCGCAAACGGCGGAACGGCGACCCCGACGCTCGTCAGCGCCGGGAAGTACACCGTGAAACTCGTGGCCGACGAAGGCTACGACGTGACCGCGACCACCGTTACCATCACCTACACGAAAGTTACGCCGGGCACGGGCGGCAACCCCGACACGGAGGAGACGGTCACGCTGACCGCGCCCATCTCCGCGGTTACCGGCGAAGATTATACCTACACCTTCACCTTCGACCTGCCGGACGACGTCAAGGACGGCACGAAAGCCGTCGCGACCGTCAACTTTGTGGAAAATCCGCATACCGTGACCACGCTGACCTCCTTCCGCGACTCCTCCACCGCGACGGCGCCCACGCCTTCGCGTAACGAGATCGACGTCGTCGCGAAGAACGAGGCCAAGTGGGGCGACACCGTCCAGGTGGCGGTGCACACGGTTGCCGGTTACTCGCTCGACAAGGTGGTCTACACCTACGTCGTCGACGGCAACACGATCGAAAAGACGATGACGGTCAAGGACAGCTCCGTGGTCGTCAGCGGCGCGGACGTATACCTCTTCATCATGCCGGACGCGAACGTCAGCGTGAAGGCGTACTACACCAAGCTCGCGAGCGGCACGACGAGCACGCAGAATGAGACCGCCAAGACCAGCTCCGGCAAGTCCGTCGGCGTCGGCGCGGCGTTCTCGCTCACCTACGGTTATATGGACGTCTCCGCCGGCATCGGCGAGTGGCGCAACGTCAAGGCCGGCACGGTCTCCATCACGGCGGAAGGCGTGCACGACGGCGAATCGGTCTCCGTCAGCGGCAGCGATCCGCTGGCCGGCGACGAATCGAGCACGCAGGGCAGTTCCTCGGAGGGCACGGACAGCAGTTCTACTTCCTCTACAAAGGATATCTCGCTCGACGCGTCCGCTGCGGTCAACCTGATCTTCAACACGATCTACGCCTATGTGGCGAAGAACACCAGCGTACTCACCACCGGCGATAACACGATCGCGCTCACCGAAAAGAACGACGAAGACGAAGACGTCGTCGTCGACAACGTCAACCTGCTGATCTCGGCGAAGCAGTCCGGCGATACGCTGGCGCAGGCGAGCGGGTTCTCCGCCGGCAAGTCCACGGCGGTCGGCGCGGCGGTCTGCGTCAACATTCCTTCTTCCGACGTCACGGCGGCCTTCGCGGGCAGCGCCGTGATCAACGGCAAGGCGAAAATCGTTGCCTACACCTACGACGAGGACGACAGCAAGGCCATCGCCACGGCGGTCGGCGCGGACATCGACCGTTATCTGAACAAGTTTACCAAGAGCCAGGAGGCTTTCGAGACGAAGGCCAACAACCTGCTCTCCGGCAGCTATTTCAACAGCTCCGATTCCTCCACCGGCAACACGAACAACACCAACAACTCCACCGCGTCCGGCATCAACGGAAACCTGAACGGCAACAGCTCGAGCGACGGCAGCGGCGCGGGCAACAACCTCTCGCTCTCCTCCAACGCGCTGCGCTCGCAGAACGTCACCGCGTCCGGTACGGACAACACGAGCGGCACGACGGGCACGGGCACGGGCACCGCGTCCAACCTGACGGGCAGCAACATCGGCGGCGGCAGCTCCTCGCAGAGCCAGAGCTACCAAGTTGCGGCGGCGGTCGGACTCAACATTACGAATCATAAGGCGCTGGTCCAGATTTCCGGCTCGCTGACTGCAAACGCGATTGCAATCCTTGCGGACAACGACGGAAACTTCCGCACGCTCGGCACCGGCGCCGCCATGAGCCTCGCCAACAACAGCAACGCCATCGCGGCGGGCGTCGCCGTGAGCGTCAACAACAATCAGGCGGAGGTTACGATCGCAAGCGGCGCAGTCCTCAACGCGACCGGCGATCTCTCCGTCTCCGCCGAGCTCACGCAGAACATGGACGGCGACTACAAAGGATGCCTCGGCGCGCAGGCGCTGGCGGGCGCCGTCAGCGGGTCCGGCGGGTCCTTCAGCATCGGCGGCGCGATCGCGGTCATCGTCAGCAATGCAAAGACGAGCGTGGTCATCGCCTCCGGCAATGCGACCACGCATGCGGAACTGACTGGGTCGCGCGTGACGCTGACTTCTTCCGATAAGAGTAAGCTCGCGCTGCGCGCGGGCGGCATCAGCGTCAGCAAGGGCGCTTCCGTCGGCATCGGCGCGGCGTTCGCGCTGATCTACAGCAACAACGCGATCGCCTCCTCCATCGGCGACTATACCGTGATCAATGCCGATTCTCTTGTCATCCGCGCCGAAAAGCTCCGCGTGGACATGAGCGATTACCAGAGCGCGTTCGGCGCCGATACGCTGATCACCGACAGCTCGAATCTGACGGACGAGCAGCGCGAGGAGGCCGACACCGGCATCATCGACGTGCACAAGGGCGTCGACGACTCGAGCTATACGGTCGAACTCAACATCAGCACCGACACCGTGCTGGATATGATCGACCTGCTGAACTTCCTCTCCTCCACGAACTATTACGCCGAGGCGATCGCGGGCTCCATCATCACGGGCTCCGGCTCGGGCAGCAAGGCGTCGGTCGCCGGCGCGTTTGCGATGGTGTTCTTCCAAAACACCGTGGACGCGCTGATCGGCAATCACGTTGACATCAACCTGAACGGAAAATCCTACGACGTCTACGAAAAAGACGGTGCTTCGTACTATGTATCCGGCGACAACGTCTATACGATGGACGGCTACGGCGGGCTGGTCGCGTCCAGCGTTGCGCTGAGCGAGCTAACAGCGAAGGGCACGCAGTATGTCGAAGGGCTGTTCCTGCTCGCGGCAAACGACGCGAACGTCCGCATCATCGGCGGCGCGCTCTCCGCGGGCAAGAGCAACGTCGGCGTCGGCCTGAACCTCGGCTTCCTGCTGAATCAGGATATCGTGACCGCCGGCGTCGGCGCCAACAGCACGATCGATGTAACGAGCGGCGGCTATACGCAGAACGCGACCACATCTGCGGACGTGATGGTTATCACGGTCGCAGCCGCGGCCAACACCAGCCCGAACAGCACGGCGACCGTCGGCGGCGGGCTGAATGCGATTGCGACGCAGAACCGCTCGTTTGCCAAGGTCGGCGCGGGCACGCAGATCCATGCAAACGGCGATCTCTCGATCTCGGCAAGCAACCGCATGTCGCTGCTGTTCATCTCCGCGAGCGTTTCGGCGTCCGCCAGCGGCGTTGCCGTGGGCGGCACCATCGGCGTCATCGTGCATCAGAGTGAAGCGAGCGTGGACATCGCCTCCGGCACCGCGCTCCAGCGCACGATCCTCCAGAGCGCCGCGGGCAGCGTCACGATTTCGGCGGTCAGCCGTGAAACGATCATCGACATCATCGTCTCGCTCTCCGGCTCCACAAAAGGAACCGCCGTTGCGGGCGTGCTGGGCGTGCTGATTACGCTCTCCAAGACGAACGTTTCCATCGGGGACTATGTTTCGCTTCTCGCGGCAAACGACGTGACGATCTCCACGGTCAGCGACTCCGTGCAGGTGTTCGTCTCCTTCGGCGCTTCGGGCAGCGCATCCGGCAGCGCAGGCGGCGCGACGATCGCGGTCAGCGTGTTCGAGCGCGAGTCGAAGATCGACATCGGGGATTACTTTATCGCCCGCGCAATAGCGGGGGACATCGCTATTTCGGCCGTCGCGCGCGACGTGACCGTTCTCGTGGCGTTTGCCGCGGCGGCTTCCGCCTCCGGCAATGCTTTAAGCGGCACGATTCCGGTGGTCTATGCGGAAAGCACCGCGGGCGTGACCATCGGCGACCACGCGGATCTGCGCGCGGGCGGCACCATCGCCGTCTCCGGACATCTGGAAGATACCGTCGTCGACGCGGCGGGCGGGCTCGTGCTCTCCAACGGCGTCGGCGTCGGCGCGACCATCTCCACCGCAATCTTCAACAACAGCATCTTCGCCTATGTGGGCAAGGGCGCGACGCTCTACGCCTCCGGCCTGACCGCGGGCGTTCGCACGCCGAACCGCGCGGAACGCAGGGGCGTCATCGTCAGCGCGACCTCAAGCGCGACCATGGTGCTGGCCTCGATCGCGGCGGCGGCTTCCGCGGGCGGCGTGGCGGTCTCCGGCGTGATCAATACGCTCGCGGCAAAGAACAGCGTGCACGCTCAGATCGACGAAAGCGCGAAGGTCTCCGCGGGCTATGCGCTCGACGGCGCGGGGGATCCCACGACCACCGTGGTCAGCGCGGAGAGCGACGTGGTTGTCGAGGCGGACGACGACACGCACATAGTTAACTGCGCCGGCGCGCTTGCCGCCTCGGGCGGCAGCGCAGGCGTAGGCGCAACCATCGTTTCGATCATCTTCTTCAAATCGGTTACGGCCGAGATTACTTCCGCAACCTCCGTCAAATCCGCGCGTGACATCAACGTCACCGCCAACAGCCGGGACAGCCTCTGGCTGCTTGCCATCGCGTTCGGCGGCGGCAGCTCCACCGGCGTGGCGGGCGACGTCGACATGCTGATCTTCTGCAGCACGACGACGGCGAAGCTCGGCGGCGCCTCGATTACGGCGGGCGGCGAGATCAATGTGCTCGCCAGCAGCGACAGCCTCCTTGTCAACGTCGGCGCGGGCATCGCGGTCGGCGGTACGGCGGGCGTCGTCGCGGTCGCGATCGTCACCTTCTTCTACAACCAGACCTACGCGATCGTCACAGGCGGCAATTTGACCGCGCACGGCGACATCAACGTCAAAGCCGCCTCGAAGGAATTTGCCACCGCGGACGGCGCCGGCGTCGGCGCCGGCGGCACGACGGGCGTGGGCGGTACGTTTGACATCATCGTCACGAAGGTCGTGACGCGTGCCTATACGCAGGACGGCGTGCACCTGACCAGCACCACCGGCAACATCACGATCGCGGCCGAGGACGATTACGATCTCCTGGCCATCATCGTGACGTTGGCGGGCGGCAGCACGGTGGGCGTCGGCGTCAGCTTCCTCGTCAGCGTTTCCTTCAACGACGTTTCCGCCGAAATCGGCCTTGGCAACGTCATCACTTCGACGCTCGGCAGCATCACGCTCATGGCAAACTCCAACCGCGACGTGAACTCGTTCGTCATGACGGCGGCGGGCGGCGGCGTCGCGGGCGTTTCCGTTTCCCTCGCGGTCGTGGTGGCGGGCAGCCGCTTAAGCCAGGACGCGCACGACGTCATCTACACCGACAACAGCGAATCGGGCGACGACGACAAGCAGGTGACCCACGACTACGAGGGCAAGACCTACTTCGTCTATACGGACGGAAACGACAACTATTACTACACGCTGGGCGACGGCTTCTGGTATTCGCTCGGCTACAAACTCGAAGTTTACAACGGCACGCCCGTCAACCCGGTCTCCACGAATCAGACCTATATCGAATACAATGCGGACGATCTGTATTACGTCTACGTCGACGCCGACGGCAACAACCTCTACACGCGCGACACCGCGATCACGGGCAGTACCGTCTGGTATCGCCTGACGCAGCGGCTGGCCGCTTCGGATGCCGCCGCCGTGATCCGCAATGACGGAGACACCTACTTTGACGCCGCGACCGGCACCTCCTACGCCGTCTATCAGAACGCGGCGGGCAACCTCTTCTACCGCATCAACGACGCGGCGGGAACGGCTTCCTGGTACGAGCGTGTGGACGGACAGCTGCGCGCTAGCTCCGCCGTGACGGTGGAGACGCTCGTCGTCGAGAGCGCGGGGCGCAGCTATACCGAGGACGGAAAGGCCTACGGCGTCTACTATGACGCGGCGGGGGATTACTATTACTTCGATGACACGGCGAAGACCTGGTTTGTCGCAAAGGATACGCTGACGCTCGCAGCCAGCGCAACGGACACCCAGAAGGACACGGGCGCCGTGTACTTTGCGAATTCTGTTGCGTACTACGCCTATCAGGACGACAACGGCAACGTCTACTACACCATCGACGGCAACACCTGGTATCAGAAGCTCGAAAACATGGTACTCCTGCCGGGCTTTGACGGCACGAAACCGGACGGATCGCCGCTGGATAAATACTTTAACTCCACGATGGACCCGCAGGCGCAGATCGACGCGGCGTTTGGCAGCGGAAACGGCAACGCGCTGGGCGATCAGGATCAGGGCGATTACGCGCTGACCGACCTGCTCGCAGGCGAGAACGACGGCAAGAGCGCGAGCGATATCGCCGGCAACGGCTATGGCGACTATGGTCAGGACACGAGCGGCAACGGCTATGTTCGCAAGAGCACCGTGATGAAGCTCGCAAGCGACGAAAACGTCGCGCTGACCGTCTATGAGTATAAAGACGAGAGCGGCAACGTATTCTGGCTGCACGAAACGCTGGACGACGAGGGGAATGTGACCGCGCAGAGCTGGTACACCGCCTCGGACGATAAACTCACGCCGGCGGGCAGCACGCCGACGAATGCGACCGCCTGCTATGCCATCTCTACCTACACCGACCAGGGCGGCACCGTCTACGACGTATACCAGAACGCCGACGGTGAGAAACTCTATCAGCATTCGGGCCAGTGGTACACGATGGATGCCGAGGGGAACGCGACGTCCGCCGGCAGCGTGGACGTGTCCGCCTATTCGCCCGTCTACCTTGGCAAGACCGTCGAGGCGGACAAGGAAACCGGCGATGTGGACGGCATGGACGAGGATACCTATGAGGACACCGTGGCGGATACGACGCCGAGCTCCTCCTCGTTCCAGTCCGCCAGCAAGGACGGCACCTCCGCGATCGTACAGTCCGGCTCCGCGCTGGTTGCGGGCGTGGACATCAACGTGCTCGCGGGCGACGTGCTGAATGCAAACCTCATCGGCGGCACGCTGGCCATCGGCGGCACCGCGGGCGTGGGCGTCGGCCTCGCCGTCATGGTGCTCTTCTCCGATGTGTACGCGACCGTCAAGGACGGATCGACGCTTTCGGCCGGCGGAGACGTGAACATTACCGCCATCAGCGGTTCGAACGTCAAGCCGGTGCTCAATAATGTCGATACGCTGACCGATTCGGACGGCGTCAAATACATCCACTACAAGGGCGCGGACGGCAACGACTACTACATCAGCCAGGACAACGGAAAGCTCTATACGATCAGCGGCGGCACGGCGACGGAGTCGAGCTACGACGGCGAGCTGACGCTCGTGACCACCGGCGACGAAGGCGACGCGCGCGGCGAGCAGGCTTCCCTGATCAACGAAATCGCAAACAGCAAGACCAATGCCGGCGGCAGCAGCACGATCCGCCTCATCGGCGTGACCGCGGCGGGCGGCACGGTCGGCGTGGCGGTTACGCTCGGCGCGCTGTTCGTGTTCAGCAACGTCGAAGCCATGCTGGAAGGCGACGTGCTCGACGCGGATGCGGTCAACGTAGACGCCGAGATGAACTACGGCGAAGTGCTCACGGTCACGGTCGGCATCGGCGCGGGCGCGGTCGGCGTGAGCGTATCGGCGGGCCTTGCGTTCTTCCTCGGCACGGTGACCTCCGCCATTGCGGGCGACGCGAAGATCGGCTCTGCCGGCAACAGCGTCGGCAGCGTGAATGTCACGTCCTTTGGCACCACGAAGGCGCGCACCGCGGCAGCGGGCATCGCGGCGGGCGCCGTGGGCGTCGGCGTGAATATCGCGCTGGCCGTCAACGTCACCAAGATTCGCACCTATATCGGACAGGGCGTCACGGTCTACAGCGTGGGCGCCGTCGCCGTCGATTCGCAATTTGACACGCATGCTGAGGGATACATCCTCTCGATCGCGGCGGGCGCCGTGGGCGTCGGCGTTTCGGTGGTCATCGTCGTGGCCTATGCCGAGAGCCTCGCCTATATCGGACGCACGCCGGACGGGTACCTTGCGGATACGAAAGCCTCCGCGAGCACAATCGGCGCGATCCACGCGGGCAGCGTGCGCGTGAAAAACGAGCTCTTTGCCGAGGTGTTCATCGTAGGCTTCAGCCTTGCGGCGGGCGGCGTCGCGGTCAACGGCCTCGTCACGCTCGGTTTTAACTATGCAACCGCGCTCGCGGCGATCAACCGCATCAACGTCTATACCCCCGGCAGCGTGCTTGTGGAGTCCGCGCTGGACGGCGACACGACCATCATCACGACCGCGCTGGTCGGCGGCGGGGTCGCCGTCGGCGCGACGGTCGCGGTTTCGGTGCTCGCGGCGCAGAATCTGGCGCTGATCGACATCACAAACGTCATGTTCAACGCGGGCAGCGTTGCCGTCAACGCGGGAAGCGCGGCGAAACCCTTTGACGCGGAGGCGCGGACCGTCGCCGTTACCGGCGCGGCGGGCGGCGTCGCGGTTGCCGTCAACTTCGCCATCGCCATCAACATTACGAAGAATTTCGCCCGCTTGCAGGGCACGAACGGGACGCTGGATATCACCGGCGCGCTCGCGGTCCTCGCGGTTGGCAACACGCGCGCCTACGCCGTGATTGCAAACGTCGCGGTCGGCGGCGTTGCGGCGAATGTTTCGCTCGCCATCGCGGTGATCCGCAGCGAGCAGGAAGCCGTCGTCAATCTCCCGTCCGGCACGGCCACGGCGGGCACGGTCACCGTGACCTCCGAGCAGAACACGACGAACGACATCACTGGCGGCGCGTTCGGCTCCTTTACGCTGACGGATACCGGCACGGACGATCGCAGCATTCTCTTCCACTCCATGGCGTGCGCGTTCATCTTCTCCGCGTCGGCGGGGTGTGTCTCCATCAACGCGAATATGGCAATCGCCGTTGCGGACGCGAAGGGCACGGCGCTGCTCGACGCGGCGCATTTCACGAGCGGCGCGATCTCGGTCGTCAGCAACGGTTCCTCCATCGCAAACATCGTCGTCGATAATTTGACCATCGCCGCGATCTCCGTTGGCGTGATGGTCGGCTCCGCCACCGCGGCGGGCGAGTTTACCGCCGCCGTCGTCAGCCGGGGCGGCATCGTCCCTGCCGGCGATCTGACCATTCGCACCGACTACAACAGCATCGCGAACGCCGAAATCGTACCGGCGGCTGCCGGCGTCAGCCTGGGGCTTGCCAGCATCGGCGTGAACCTTGCGCTCTCCGTCGCCTGTACCAAGGCGTACGCCTACCTCTCCGGCGACGGCATTTCCAGCACGATGAATGCAGACGAAGTGACCGTATCGGCGATCGGCCTCGTCCAGGCAGATTCCTCCGTCGGCGCGCCGTACTTCACGATCGCGCTGGTCACGGTGACGGCGAACTTCGCCACCGCCATCCTGAGCGCGGAGCAGAACGCGTCGATTGAGAACATCAGCCTCACGGCGGGCGGGGACGTGACCGTCGAATCGAAGTTTAATCTCAATGGTGAAGGCGCGGAAGCGACCCTCGGCAAGAATAAAAACCTCGTCACGCAGGTGCTCGGCGACGGGGATGCGCCGACCATCAGCGTTACGCTCGCGCTGTACTGCGTCAACGCCAACACGGCCGTCGCGACGAGCGACGTCACGAGCCGCGCGTTTATCTCCGGCGCCGCGCTGGACACCAGCGGCGCGCTGAACGTGACCGCGGCCGGCAACGCGCTGGCAAACGCCAACGTAACGACCACCTCGGCGGTCGGCTATATCGCCGTCGGCGTGACGACGACGTTCGCCTACGCCAACGGCACGTTTGAAGCGTACATCGCAAGCGCGAGCGGCGCGGATATCGAGGCTTCCTCCATCGAGGTTTCCAATACCTATACGGCCAACGCGCAGGCGGTCACCATGCAGCCCAACGCCGGCGTCGGGTTCACCATCGCGCTCGGCGCGTTCAGCTCCAACATCGCCACGGCAATCGTGGGGACGATCGCAAAGGTATATATCAGCGGCAGCGGCAACGTGACTTCGACCGGATCGATCGATATCCTGGTGGACGGCCTGGCGCACGCGATCGCCTCCAACGAAAAGCCGCTGTTCCAGCTGACAGCCGTCAGCATCGCGGCGAATATTCTCACGGCGACGCTCGCGGCGGGACAGTCCGCCTATGTCAGCGGCGCGAACGTGACGGCAAGCAGCCTGAGCGTCAACGCCCGCTTCAACGACGACCGGCTGATCGGCTATCAGGTCGGCGACGCAGGCATGTTCATCGATACGATTCACGACAGCGGCGTTCTCGTGGGCACGGTGACCGTCGGTGGACTCGATTATACGGTTTATAACTTCAACGACCGCGACTACTACGTCCGCGGCGGCGAGGTGTTCGTGCGTCCGGGCGCGATTGCGAGCCTCGGCGGCAACGGCGCGACGGGCAGCGGCACCACCAGCGTCTCGCTCGTCTCCGTCAACGTGGATACGGCGGTCGCGACCGCCGATACGTCCAGCATGGCGTATCTCTCTGGCGGCAACATCACGATCACAAACGACCTCGTCGTGCGGAGCGTGGCTCGCTCGCTCGCGGAGGCGCTGATTACGAACGATTCGTTCAGCATGGGCCTCGTGGGCATGGGCATGGCGCTCATGTATGCCAACGCCGACGGCGACTATCGCTCCTATATCAAGGGCGGCTCGGTGCGCGCGCGCGGCGTGCTCGTCGAGACGCGCTACTATACCAACGCGCGGGCAAAGACCACGCAGCCTTCCAACGGCGCGGCGGTCACCGGCATTTCGGTTGAGACGAATATCGCAACGGCGATCTCCGGAACGGAAGCTTCGGCACAGCTCTCCGGCAGCGGCGAAATCACCGCGACCGGCATGCTGAGCCAGTGTTCGCTGGACAGCGAGGATCCTGATTCACCTTCGGCAAGCTCCATCGTCGTTCGTGTGATCGGCAGCGGGCATGCGGACGCGGGCGTCGCCATGCCGCTCGTGAGCGTCAGCGCGATCAGCATCGCGGCAAACGTGCTGACCGCGCAGATGAGCGCTTCGCAGGCGGCGACCATCGACGGCGCAAGCGTCAAGGGCGGCTCGATCCTGGTCACCTCCACATTCAACCAAAACGATGCTTCGCCCGCGGCGACGGCGATCCTCGGCGGCAATCTGAGCGGCGAAGGCATCTCCTTCTCGCTCATCAACGCGTCCGTCAACAGCGCGGTCGCGCTGAGCAACGTCGCAAGCCGCGTCTACATCAGCGGCGGCTCGATTTCCGGCCCGACGGCGGGCAGCAGAGCGATTTTGAGCGCGTTCAGCGGCGGCAACTCCGTGGCGTACGCGAATATCGCGCAGAATTCCAGCGTCGGCCTTGCGTCGATCGGCCTCAACCTGCTCTACGCCTACGCGGACGGCACGTTCGAAGCGCTCGCGGGCGGAAACATGGAGCTTGTGAGCCTCGACGTCGGCGTCGAATACACCTCCCGCGCCATCGCGTACACCGGCGCTTCCAGCTTCTCCGGCAATCTTGCGAGCCTGGACGTCAACGTCGCCATCGCCGACAGCGGCACGGTTGCGACGGCGGGCGTGATCGGCGGGTTCCTCTACGAGGTTTACACCGACGGCGTCAGCAACTATTACACGAAAGACGACGGAGCTACGTTTGTCGACGCCGCGCTGAACCCCGTAACAAACGCGGCGATCCTGAGTAGCCTCACGCCCGTGATGGCGCAAAAGACCGTCACCACCGCGCGTGAAGAGCTGACAAACGCCACCTACGACGAATACCGCAAACCCACCGCCTACCTCTACACGCCGGACGACGGCAAGACCTGGTATACCTACGGCGGCGGCGTGCTCACGCCGTACTATGGCGGCACGCGCGGCTATGAGCAGTCCACGGCGGGCGACGAGGCGAACACCGCGATTACGCAGACGATCGGCTCGGTCAGTTATCTGCGGTATGAGCTGGACGACGCTTGCCTCTATACGCCGGACAACGGACAGACCTGGTACACCTATCAGGATGCGGCGCTGACGCCGTATTCCGGCAGCACGGCGGGCTATGTCGCCGGCGATGAGGGCGTTACGCTCACGCTCGCAAACGAGAGCGAAGGCGAAAAGGTATACGCCGTCTACGAAAAGGCGGGCGAACTGGAAAAGACCGACCGCATCACGCTGGAAGCGCTGGCGCGGGCCGATTCGACCAGCCTCGTCATTGGCGGCAAGACCTATCAGGTCTATCAATACGGCGGCAGCACCTACTATGTGCTGGACGACGCGATCTATCTGCTCGGAGACACGCAGTATCTCTACAAAAACAGTGGGATCTATTATCAGCTCGTCAACGGGCGCATGGAGCAGGTTGACGACGCGAGCGGCTTCCTCCCCGTGATGGAGCGCGTGAGCGCGCGCTTTGGCGGCACGATCAACGTCACCGGGGACATCGACGTGACGGCCGTCGGCACGGGCGACGCGATTGCGGGCGTGCAGGCGCCTTTGATCAGCCTCGCGCTGATCGACATCGCCGCGAACGTCGTGTATGCGTCCCTCTCCGGTGTGCAGGAAGCGTATATGCAGGATGCGGACGTAACGGTCAGTCTCCTGAGCGAAATCAACATCCTCTCCGAATACAATAAGATTGTTTCGGGCGATCCGGAACATGGCGCGTTTGCCACAATCGGCAACTCCGACGTGAGCGCCTCGCTCGTGAGCGTGGTCGCCAACAGCGCGGTCGCCACCAGCGACACCAAGGTGCGCGCCTATACGCGCGGCGTGTCCGTGATCGGTTATCACGGCGTGCTGAACGTCAGCGCCGCGGGCTCCTCGCTGGCGAACGCAACCGTGGAAAGCGGCAGCAGCGTCAGCTATGTGGGCGTCGGCCTCGTGGTGCTGTTTGCCTACGCAAAGGGTACGTTCGAAGCCTTCATCGACACCAACGGCTACAACACCGCGGGCACTGTCACCGGAACCTCCGCGGTTCGTGCCTATTCCATCACGGTGGCAACGAACTATACGGCGCGCGCAGGCGCGGTGGTCTCCGCGCCGAACGGCGGCGTGAACGCCGGCGTATACGGCTTTAACGTCAATCCCGGCGTCGCGATCGTCACCACGAACGCGCTTGCGGGCATCCTCGGCGGCGGCATCGTCGGGTCCGTTGCTACGCAGGATATGACGGTGACCGCGACGGGAGACACGAACGCCACGGCGCGGGTGGAAACCCCGACGCTGGACGTGCACGCCGTGTCCATCGCGGCGAACGTGCTTGTTGCGATTCTGCGTTCGAGCCAGCTTGCGCTCGTTTCGGATGTAACCATCGAACAGGCGAAGTCCCTCAGCGTAGTCTCCTATCTGAACATCCTCGACGACGCCAGCAATCCCGGCGCAAGCGCCTATCTCGGCGGCACGGGGAACGGGACGTCGATCAGTCTCCTGAGCGCGAGCGCCAGCGTCGCAATTGCGAAGAACGACGCACGCGGGCTCGCCAGAACGCAGAACATCACGATCGGCTCGAGCGGAAATCCCGCGTCGCTGACGGTCTACAGCGTCGGCCGCGCGTACGCGAAGGCGGACATCATCCAGCCGAGCGGCGTCGGCCTGATTTCGCTGTCCCTCAACGTGCTCTACGCCTACGCAAACGGCACATTTGAAGCGCTGGCGGGCTTCGGCTCCGGCGGCTCGTATCTGAATCAGCTCTCCACAACCGCGGATTACGCGGCGTATGCGGAGGCGTTCACCGGCTCCGGCCCGGTGAATGTGGGCGCTGCGAGCTTTGCGGCCAACGTCGCCTACGCCGAGACCGGCACAATCGTAAACGTCGGCCTCATCGGCGGCACGCTCCACTACGTCGGCACAGCGGATCTTTCGCTCTCCGCGGACGGCTCGGGTAAGGCGTATGCGGGCGTGCGCGCGGCGGAGGTCTCCCTCCACGGCATCGAGGTTGCGGCAAACGTCGTCATCGCGAAGCTGACCGCGGAGCAGAACGTATTTATCCTCGATACCGACCTGACGACCAGCGGAAACGTCAGCGTGACATCCATCTATAACAAGAACAGCAACAACACGGCGAGCACCCCCTGCGGCGCCGTCGCGGCGATCACGAGCCCGGATGTGGATGCTTCGCTCGTCGGCCTGCAGATCAGCTCCGCCACGGCGATTACGGACGCAAAAGTGCGCGCCTACACGCGCGCGTCCTCGATCGCGGCGAACCAGCTGACGATCCGGGCGTCCGGCAAGTCCATCGCGGTGCCGACCTACACGCTCGGAACAAAGCTCGGCGCGGTGCTGATCGGCGTGGTCACCCTGTACGGCGACAGCGCGGGACTCTTTGAAGCCTACGCGGACGTGAGCAACAATAAGACCATCACGGTCAACAGTCTCGATATCGACACGGACTACACCGCCTCCTCCGACGTCACCCTTGCGGTGCCGGAAGGCGGCGTGCAGGCGGCGCTCGTCAGCGGAACGACGAACTTTGGCTATGCGCATGTGACGACGAAGTCCAACGCCGGCGTACAGGGGAACGGCACCATCGTTGCCGCGCTGGTCGACGTGCTGGCAAAGGGCGTCGCGACCGCGTTTGCAACCGTGCAGACGCCGAGCGCTTCGCTCACCGCCATCAACGTGACCGCAAACGTCATCATCGCGGCGGCGGAGGCGGTACAGGAAGCGTTCCTGCGCGATGCGACGTTCCGCTGCGGCAGCGTCAGCGTGGTTTCGAAGATCAACGAAACCAACACGGAAGCGAGCCCCGCCGCGAAGGCGACGCTCGGCGGCACGGGCAGCGGCGTTTCGCTGAGTCTGTACAGCGCGTCGGCGAGCTCCGCCACCGCGACGAATAACGTCGTGGGCCGCGCGGTCGTCGAGAACATCACGATTCCGCAGGGCACGACCGGCAACACGCTGACGGTGCAGAGCTACGGCAACTCCTACGCGCTCGCCGACATCGTGCAGGCAAGCGGCGTCGGCCTCGCGACGCTGACGGTCAACGAAGTTTACGCCAACGCAAACGGCAGATTTGAGGCGCTCCTTGGCGTCAACGACGTCTATGTGGAGACGCTGAACCTGCTCGTGAGCTATAACGCGAAGTCCGTCGCGCACACCGGCACGGGCAGCAACAGCATTCAGATTTCCGTCGAAAAGGTGACCTCCAACGTCGCAATCGCGCAGACGAACGTGATTGCGAGCGCGGGCCTTACGGGCGGCAATACCTACGAAGTTTACAAAAACGGCGCGAGCTATCTGTACAAGCTGCCTGGAAGCAGCGCGTGGTACGCGCTTGACGGCAACCAGATGACGCTCTACACGGGCACGGTCAACGCGTCGCAGTATGTGAAGACCGGCACCACCGTCCGCACGGGCGGCACGATCCACTTCACCGGCGCAAGCGCAAATCGCACGGTTTCCGTGCTCGGCAATGTCTACGCGCTGGCAGGGGAGACCGCGCCGTTGGTCGACCTTGGCGCAATTTCCATCGCGGCGAGCGAGATTACCGCGGAACTCAACAGCGTGCAGAACGCCTTTGTGGAGAATCTGACCATCGATCTGCCGAACGCAAACGGCACATTTACCGTGAAATCCATCCTTAATATGGACGACGGCGTCCTCAACGACTATTCCCACGCCGGAAAAGGCGGAGCGACGGCGTATGTCGGCGCGTCCGACGTCAGCGTCCAGCTGCTCGGCGTCGATATCAGCAGCGCCACGGCGTTCGCGAACGCCGCCAGTAACGCGTATATCGCGGGCACCGTGATCAACAGGGGCAACATCAGCGTGCTCTCGCAGGGCGCATCGATTGCGGACGCGACCATCGGTACCGGCTCCAGCGCGGAGTTCATCGGCGTGGGGGTCGCGCAGGTGGAGGCGCAAGCCGGCGGCTTCTTCCGCGCGTATATCGATACCGACGTGCGCGACAGCGAAGGCAATACGCTCGACAGCGTCGTCATGACGCCGGCGGACGTGCAGGTGAACGTGTTCTATTATGCGGCGGCGCGCGCGAGCGTGGCGAGCCCTGACGGCGGCGTTACGTTGTCCGGCAGCGCGTTTTCTAAGGAAGTCAACACAGCGCACAGCAAAGTGACGACGGAAGCGAGCGCCGCGATTAAGGGCAGCGGCGCCATCGGCACCTCTTCTGCGCGCGCAGGAAATATTACCCTCAAGGTGCAGGGCTATACGCTGGCGCTCGCGGGTGTCGCGGCTTCCAATATCAATTTCTCGGTCGTGGAGATCGTGGCAAATCAGCTGACCGCCGAACTCGATTCGGTCCAGCAGGCATATGTGGCGGATACGACGATCTATGCATCCGCGCTGACCATCTCCTCCGTACTCAACGACCATACTTACCTGATCGATACGTTATGGTTTACCCTGACCAAGACAGTCGGCGAATACACGCGCTACGGCGGCGCATACGCGATTCACGCCGGAAACGGCGTCAACGTTACGCTCGTCAGCGCCGGTGTCAACGAGGCAACCGCAACGAGCAACGCGAAGGGCTATGCTTATACCGACAGCGCAATCACCGACCTGACCGGCACGCTGAGCGTGACGAGCACGGGCTTCTCCACGGCGCTCGCGAAGAACGACGAGGGCGTTTCGTTCAGTGCGGTCGCCGTCGGCGCTGCGACGATGACAGCCACGGCAAGCGGCGAGTTTAAGGCGTATGTCAAGAGCGGCAAAGGCAACCGCACCGCCGCGAAGAATATCGTGATTTCGACGACCTACGGCGCGGACGCGACCGCCAGAACCGCGCAGTCGGGCACGAAGGTTTCGGCTGCGACCGTGAGCGTCAACACGGCGTCTTCGGATGTGACGACGGTGGCCTTTGCGGGGCTCGACGGAGACGGAACCGGCACGGTGGATGCCACGGGGGACGCCGATACAGACGGGATAACGATCACCGTCACGGGCAACGTCGATTCCTCGGCGTCCGTGGCGGCTACCACCATCGTAGCGCTCTTCGACTGCGCGCTGAATCAGCTGTCGGCTTCTCTGACCTCCGCGCAGAGCGCGGCGATACTGAACACCGCCGTCGGCAAGGCCAAGACGATCCGCATCAACAGCTATCTCAACGTGGTACCGGCGCAGGCCGACGCGGGCGTCATCGATAACACGGGCTACGGCACGGCGAACGCGACCATGTCCGCAGGCGGCGGCGCATCCGGCATTGGCGTCACCGCGAACATCGCCACGGCGACGAACGACGCAAAGGGCTATGCCTACATCAAGGACGCGTCCATCGGCAGCGCGAGCGAGCGCGCCCGCATCCTGATCAACAGCTACGGTTGCTCGATTGCGGACGCTCTCGTGAAGCAGGGCAGCACGGTCAGCATCGTCGGCGCGGGCGTCAACGCGATCTCCTCCAATGCAAGCGGCGTGTTCGACGCATACATCGATACGCCTTATGCAATCTACGCTACTGGCGTGGACGTCAACGCGCGCTACACCGCCGCAAGCACAGCGGTGGTCACCGACGGCACCGCGAGCGTTTCGGCGATTTCTATCAAAGTCAACACGGCCTATTCGGATACACACTCCGAAAGCAGCGCCTATATCAAGGGCGACGGAAAACTGAACACCACCGACGTGGTCAACGTTGCGAGCACGGGCAATGTCACCTCGCTCGCTTATTACCGTACGCCGACGGTGGCGCTCAGCGGCATCTCGATTGCCTACAACGAAATTACCGCAAGCCTGCACTCTGAACAAAGCGCATATATCGACCTTGCGTCGCTCAACACCAGCGGCAAGGCGGTCAACATCACGTCGAGCTACAATTTGAACAAGAGCCTTTCTTCGCCCTCCGCCTGGGCCTATCTGCAGGACACCGGCGTGAAGCTGAACCTCGCGGAAGCCAAGGTTCATAAGCTGACTGCGACGGACGAGTCCATCGTCAACGCGTACTACAACGCACGCTACGACGCGACCGGCACGAACTCCAATATCGGCGCGATGAGCGTGAAGGCCGAAGGCAAGAGCTGCGCGCTGGCCGGCAATAAGGTGACAAACAGCAGCACGACGGTTTCGCTGAGCCTCTTAAGCTGCGGTTCCATTCAGGCGATTGCGACCGCGAGCGCTTCCTTCAACGCCTTTGCAAGCGCGGACGAAGGAGCAATTGCGACGATGGCGTCCCTTTCCATCAGCGCGCCGTACACCGTGAACGCGTACGCGTACTTCGCGCCGCCGACATATGGCGTAAACTTCGTCTCCATGGACGTGAACTCCGCCACGGCGCAGGTCAAGGGCATCTTTAACGGAGATACGTTGGAATATTACAACGCGCAGGTTGGTCTCAGAAGCGGCGTAAACGGCGGTAACGGCACGCTGCATATCGCCTCCGGCGATGTAACCATCACGGCATCCGGCGTTACGGGGGCCGAGGCGATCATATTCGGCTCGCAGATGGCTGCCAATGTTGCGCATGTCAGCAGCAGCACGGCGACGGCAACGATGCAGATTGCGCAGCGGGCGAACATCGGCGGCACGCAGCTCGTGATGGACGGCGGCGGCAGCGTGAAGCTGCACGCCGACATCGGCAGCGCGAGCGCGCCCGTTCTCTCCAACGCGCGCGTCGGTTCCTCCGGCGGCACGAGCCTCAGCCTCGTCGGCGCGGATACGAATAAGGCATATGCCTACAGCCGCGTGTACAACGAATCTTCCATCACGGGCGGCGCGATTACGACGACCGGCGCGGTTGAAGTCTTCGCCAATACCAACACGAAAGCGAACACCGAAAGCGTCGGCGCGTTCGCCATCGGCATCGCCGTGATCGGAAAGCTTTATGCGGCGTCGATTTCCTGCGACAACACCATCGCGAATATCACCGGCGCAGAAGTAAACGCCGCCAGCGTCAATATCGACGCCAAGGGCAATACGATCTGCCGCACCTACAGCGGTCAACCCGGCTCGGTCAATCTGGCCGACGTGAGTACGCTGCAGGGCGTTGCGGCGATCGGCTCTACCGACAACTCTGCGCAGAATACGGTAAAAGCGTACGTCGGCAGCGGGGCGGCCATCGTCACGAGCGGGGACGTCACCATATCGGCCTATAACGCGGGCGACGTGCAGATGCTCGCAAAACAGGGGGTCAGCGTCAATGGCGTTCATGTTGCAAACGCTTCGCTGACAAGCTACGCCTTCATGGTGACACAGGCCGGCGTCTACGCGGGGGCTTCCGTGACCACAAACACCAAGAACGGCGACGTAGAGATCTACGCGCACGATTATCTGCACGAATATGAATATGTCGGCGGCGGCACAAACGTCAGCCTCCTCGGCAGTTCGGATCACACTTATGCTCAGAACAACGGCAACCAGAAGGTTACCGTCACGATCGACGGCAGGATCGACGCCATGGGTTCGGTCTATATCCACACCGATTCCGACGCGTACCAGTACGCCAAGAGCGGCAGTTCGAGTGTCAGCATCTTCTACGGCGGAACAAAAGTTTACGCTTACAATTACCTGACGCGCACTGTGAACATCGATTTCGGAGCGGCGGCTCGCGTTTCCGCGGATTACGGCACGCTGACTGTTCTCGCCCTCTCCGGTCAGAACGACAATATCTATGGAACGGTTTCCGGTTACTCCGGTGCCGCGGTTGCCGTTGTCGACGGCGAAGTGACCAACAGCTTCAACGGCACGACGCAGGTGAATATTGCGGGCGGCGCGGTGATTACGAATACGTTCGGTACGATTCGGCTGACCGCGACGGGCGGCAACAAGAGCAACGGTGCGTACCTCGACTTCTCCGGCTATGGCCTCGGCAGCGATACGGACGTCCATACCAATGTTACAAGCGACAACACTTCCAAGGTCAACATCGGCATGACGGGCACCGCGCAGGCGATCATCACCGGTAAAAACGTCTATATCAGCGCCACGATGGGCGCCTTGAAGGTGATGTCCAACTGCCGCGGCAAGAGCTCCGGCCTCTATGCGGAGTCTACGGTTTACGCCTACGTATGGTCGGATATCATCAGTGAAATCAACGCCGCAAAAGCCTACATCGCGGCTTACGACGACCTGAATCTCACGGCCAATCCCACGCCGACCAGTTCGGGCGATCATCTCTCCGCCATCTCCTATTCCCGTGTGACGGGGCTGTTCGGATATGTGCTGTCGCACTCCAAAGTGTCCGGCGTCGGCAGAACGACCATGAACTTTACGGCCGATACCGACATCGTCGGCGACGACGTGACCGTTACGCTCACGAAGTTCGCCGGGCGCGTCAACATCCGCGCCACCGGCGTGCGCCGTGCGCTCGCGAAGAAAGACGTTTACGAAGACGCATACTTTACGCGCACGATCACGGGCAGCGTCTCGGCGGCGGTCTATCACATCGGCGACGCGGCGGCGGGCATCGCGCTCGATATCGCGGCGGACGGTACCGTTCGCAGCGTCGGGCTCAGAACCGATTATAACGGCACGCAGATGCTCACCACGCTGCCGACGCTCTCCAACAACCTCGGCGGCACGCTGACGATGCGCGGCATCACGCTGAGCTCCGCAACGAAGGTGTACTCCGTGCAGTACGTGCCGTATGTGACCATTACGATCCACCGCATGGACGATGCGGAGATCACGATCGGCATGATCGACATCTACAACGAGGACGTCATCCGCGCGCTCGTGTATAATTCCCCGGCGAATATTCTCTCGGTCAGCGAATCGAAGACCCCGGCGATCACCATCACGAACTACAGCGCGGGCAATATCCGGCTCAGCGGCCTGATTGCGAACGAAAACGGTTCGGTTACGATCGAGTGGGTCGGCGAAACCGGCGGCGCGCTGACCGGAACCTCCGTGGTGCGCGGCCTTGCGCAGGGCGAACCGCGCGTCGCGCCGATCTGGACGAATGCGCTGACGATCACCGGCGCGGCGACGGTCGGCACGGCGCTGGAAGCGCTGCCCGTCTACCTCAACGCGTATGAGCCGACCACGAACTCCTTCATCGATCCGAGCGTGATCATCACGGCGTCCGGCGATATCAATGTGGAGCTCACGATTGTGGATATCACGCTCGTCGGCACCCTTCCGGCAACGGTTGACACGAGCGCGGTGCCCGGCAGCCTGCGGCTGAACAACATCACCTCCGCCGGCGGCGACGTTGCCGTCGATCTGCCCGTTGCCATGCGGCTCGTCTACACGGCAAACGGATCGTCGTATGTCATGTGCGTGCCGGGTTCGTTCCAGCTCACGTCCGATATGGTGAACACCACGGGCATCACGCTGAGCCTGACCGACCTCGTCAAGTTCCGGATGTCCCAGTCGAACACGACAAGCCGCGTGGAACTCAACCGCAACGGCATCATCTATTACGGCTATGTGCTGGATACCGGCAGCGGAACGGTCTACCTCTACGCGGTGAACGGCGGAACCGACTATTACACGCTGGACAGCGCAACCTCGACGCTGGTGCTGTATACCGATACCTTCGACGCCAGCACGCTGACCAACTGGATGACCACAAGCAGCGAATCCATCTACCTGTTGCCCAACGGCGCGACGCTCTATATCACCGACGGACGCGTTTCCCGCGTGACGGCCTATGCCGCTGGCAGCGACGGCGCGGAATTCCTCGCCTATCTCTACGGATACGATTCGGCCACCAATTCGCTGCTGCTGGAGGACGGCCTCGTCCGGCTCGACCTCGATACGGGCGTCATCACCATGAGCTCCGATTACGAGGGCGATTATCTGTGGTATCTGGATTATAACGGCGGCTGGCTGATCGGCGCGGATTCCACGGTAACCTCAAAGGGCATCTACGACATTCTCAAGCTGACGTCGAATACGTCGAACGAGCTGGAAGAAACGTCCGTAACCGATCAAAACTGGTTCACGCAGGTTGTCGGCGCGTATACCTATCGGTTTGACTTCGTGTATGCGCAGACCAACTACCTCGTGAACCGTCCCGACGGCGCGATCTTTATCAACATTGCGCTGCGCTTCGGCGATACCGCCGCGCGCAACTACGTGATCGTAACGCGCGAAAAGGACGGCGTCTCCGAGATGGTCGGCCTGTATCCGCTTGAGCAAAGCTATACGCTTTTCAATGCGAAGGCATCGTATTATCTGAACCAGACCGACAGTACCAGCTCGGAAATCGTGCCCCTGCCCAACTATAACCCGAGCGATACCGAGCATACGTACCAGAACTACGTCGTCTACCACAACGTCACGCAGAACCGGTATTATACGATCGCCATTCCCAATACCGATTACTCGCTGTGCACGGTGTATGTGTTTACGTACAGCTATTACGTGACGCAGCTGCAAATCGCGCCGGTTGGTTCTTCCACCTATACGGACCAGGGCAGCCCCGTCACGAGCACGTCTGTCTGGGTCAGCCCCAGCACATATGACAGCAGCTTCGCGCTGTTGACCGCCAATACGACCGGATCGACGGACGCGGATGTCATTGCGAACATCAACTCCGCAGTGAAGTACCAGTGCGCGGCGGATCTGAACACCGTCGGCGCGTATAACTATCACTATTACACCGCTTCCTGGCCGGATGTGCTGCAGATAATGGGATTCCAGTACCGGATCGCCGCCGGCCCGCTCGCTATTCCGGGGGACTCGGTTTACTACAGCGCGGTCATGCTGAGCCTCGGCAGCGCGATTACCCTGCAAACCTGGCTCGAGAACGTTACGGGCGACGACGGCAGTCCGCGAACCGTGCCTGTGTATGGGTATACGCTGCAGGTTGGATCGGTTGCCGATCGGCTCGCGACGCCTGATCTGAACTCCGTTACGCGCAAGATCTATATCAGCGTCGAATATCTCTATACGTACAGCAGCCAGACTTACCGCATGGAGATCGTCGGCACCACCGCGAATGAGACCAACGTCGTTTATCAGACCGCGTCGTCGTCGTCGACCTCGGCACGCAATCTGGTCTTTACCCGCCAGATCTATACGCTGAGCGATATCGACTACGCCGTGATTGCGATGAATGCCTCCAGCGGCCTGACGAGCGCGCAGATCGGCGTCAACGGCTCCGGCGAATACTTCATCAGCCCGCTCGTGATCAAAGATACGGATAACGGACAGATCTTCATCAGCCCGTACGTCAGCGTGGTCAAGAATACGGGCGTGCTGAAATCGACCGCCTATGGCAACACCGTAACCGGCGATGAAGATACGGGTTACACCTATTCGACGACCGGGCCGGAATATTTCACGATGAACCTTGCTACCGGCGTGTTCTCTTGGGTGGGCAGGATGACCACGACCGTAGACGGCGGCGGCCAGTTTAACGGGGTTACGCTCACGACGCAGCCGATGTATATGCAGGTCATCACCGAAAACGTCGCGCAGGCGTTTGACGGAACCTACTGGTATAACAACGCTGGCACCTGGGTTGTGGCGCAGAAATCCAGCGGAAGCATCTCCGACAGCACCGGCATTACGATCTCCTACAACGGCCATCCGCTCGTTCGCATCTACACCGATTCCGCCTCGGGCATGCTCGCGCACGACGTGTACAATTCCAGCGACGTTGTGATCTACACCGTCTTTGAGGACGGCAGCTATACGCTGCCCGGCAGCAGCACGGCGGTGCTCACCTCGAAGGTGGCGGACGTGACCGGCAGCGCCGAAACCTATTATATCGGCACGATCAACGCCCCCTCGTCGGGTAAAACCGTTTGGCTGACCATGCACGACGCCGGCGGCAGTCTGCTGGATATCGACAGCGTCGTTTCGGGCAACACGGCGGTCAACATCACCGCGGGCGGCGCCGTGACTCTCGCGGCGGACAGCGCCGGCTCGTTCGGTTCGGCATCCGATCCGATCGTGATCAATACGCCGGAGATCCGCTTCCGCACGCCGGCGGATGCCGACACGGCGGCCGTTGCGATCAACGCGTATCTTGAGCTGCCGGACGGCGTCACGCTCTCCATGGAAGCCGGAACGCCGATCAAATCCACCCTTGAGATCACGGGCGACGGCGATCTTGCCGTCAGCGGCGGCATCACCGTCGGCACCACGGGCGCCGGCGCAAGAGCGGGGCATCTGACCATTTCGCTCAACAGCGTGTCGCTCGAAGGCCTGATGGTCCGCAACGGCTCCGCCGCGATTCACTCGGCGGCCGATCTGATCCTGAGCGGCGTATCCTGCCTGAGCGGCACGACGCTGACGCTGGAATCCGACGAAGACATCACCGTCAACGGCACGCTGACGGCGAGCGGCGACACGACGATCGACGCTTCGGGCGACGTCACCGTGACGGGCACGATTTCGGGCGTCTTCACGCAGACGGACGACGGGCTCACCATCAGCGGCGGGAATATCCTGCTTGCCGATATTGTTCTTACGAACAACTCCTCCACGGCAAAGACGCTGACCATCACCGCGCTTGGAACGCTGACGACGGGGAACCTGACGCTCATCGGCATCGACTTTGAGCCCACGAGCGCAGGCGATACGACGATCGGCGGCGATATTCTGATCGATCCTTCGACCGTCACGCAGACCGTGACGGACGGTGACCTGACGCTGAACGGAACCGTGACGGTGACCGACGGCAGCAGCTTCATCATCGTCGTCACCGGCGGCAACGTGATCTTCAATCAAAACGTACTCTCCGCCGGCGGCGCGACGCTGGACATCACCGCGACGGCCGGTTCCCTTGCGGGCGCGGTCGGTTCGGTGTCGTTCAACGCGCTGATGGAGATTGCCGCCGCGACGCTGAATGTCTCCGCGGACGGGGATATCGCGTTTGCCGAGGGCATGACCGCGGCGGATACCTTTACCTTCGGCGGAATTACCTATAACGTATACAGCGACGGCGACCAGAAGACGTACTTCGAACACGGCGGCGTCTACTATGTGTTCGACGGCGCGATGACCCCGGCCGTGCCGACCGGCTCGGTGACGAAGCTCAGCGGAAGCACGGTTTCGCTCGACAGCACGTCCGGCGGGCTGACGCTGGCATCCGGCAGCGGCGACTACAAACTGACCGCGCAAAACACCGCGCTCTCGATTACGGTCTACGGCGACATCTTGATCGATACGCTCGTGGTTACCGGCGAGGATGCGACGATCGGCACCACGACGGGCAATATTTCGGGCGGCAACTGGACGGCGACGAACGCCGACATGACGATCTCCGCCGGCGGCGATCTGACCGGCGACAACTGGACCTTTACGAATAATGCGACGACGGTGACCGCGGGCGGCGCGATCAGCGGCGACACGTGGCGCTTTGTCAACGCCGCGCTGACGATGACCGCGGTGCAGGATATCACGCTGACCACCCTGCTGACGGTGAACAACAAACTCGCTTCGACGGCAAAGGCCGTCTCGATCACGAGCACCGGCGGCGGATTTACGAGCCCGGTCTTCACGATCATCGGCAGCGACACCGCGGGCGGAAGCTATACGGTGAGCACCGAAACCGACATCTCGATCGGCACGCTGACCGCGACGAACGCGGACGGCGCGATCACCACGGCTAGCGGCAAACTCGACGGCGGCGCGTGGAGCGTAACGGGCGGCGCGCTGATCGTGGAAGCGGAACAAGACATTGCGCTGACCGTCGGATTGACGGTGGATAACGCGAGCGCCGCGACGAAAGCCGTCTCCTTCACGAGCGTGAGCGGCGGGTTTACCAGCCCGAGCGTCGTCGTGACGGGCGGCAGTTACGCCATCGATACCGAGACGGATATCGCCATCGACACGCTGACCGCGACAGGCGCGGACGGCACGATCACCACGCAAAACGGCAAACTCGACGGCGAGACCTGGAGTATCACCGGCGGCGCGCTCACGGCGGAAGCGAAGAACGACATCACCCTGACGGACGGCCTCGTCGTGGACAACGCATTGGCAACCGCAAAGGCAGTGTCGCTCACGAGCAGGCTTGGCGGCGTTACCGCAGGGCGGGTCGAACTCACGGGCGGCGCGCTCGCCATCGTGGCGGCGGCGGATATCGCCATCGACACGCTGACCGCGACGGGCTACGAGAGCCTCGCCATCTCCTCGTTGCGGGATGCGTCGGGCGCAGTTACCTATGACAACGAAGCGCTCGCGACCGGCGGCGGTTCCATCTCGGGCGGCACATGGTCGCTCAGCAACGCCGCGCAAAAGGATGCGAACATCGTCGGATATGCGGATATCCACTTGACTGACGGCATCACGCTCGACAGCGCGAGGCTGAATCTGGTCTCGACGACGAAGGGCTTCGCCGCGCAGGCCGTCAACGTGTTCAACGGCAGCAGCCTGACGGTCCGCACCGCGACCGATATCGCGATCGCTCAGCTCAAGGGCAAGAACAGCAGGCTCTACCTGACCTCCCTGCACCAGAACGGCCGGTCGGTCGGAACGCGGAATACCGCGACGGGCGGCGGCAAACTTGCCGCGTCGAGCGTCGAGCTGACGAGCTGCGACACGACGGTCACCGTTTGGGACGACGTCACGGTGAGCGAAACGCTTGAGGCGTCCGAAGACGACGCCGACCCAGACCCAGACCCGAGTATTTTAACGATCACATCCGTACACGGCGGCTTCACGCTGGCGGATCATGACGCAGCGGAAACGTTCCTCAGCGTCACCGATACGCAGTTCGGCCTGCATGTGGCGGCGGATATCGTCATCGATCATCTGATCATCACCGACAGCAACGCAACGATCACCGCGCTGGCCGACGCAAACGGGCTCGCGGTTGATTCGCTTGCGTCCGCGGCGGGCGGCGGCGACTTTACCGCCAAGACCGTCACCGTAACCAACGGCACGGCGGACGATCTCGTCACGGCGATCCTTGCCTGGATGGATCTGACCATCGCGAGCGACGAAAACGACGACGGAAACGGCCTGCCGGACAACAACGTGCTCTCGGCCGTGAACGCCGGGGCGGGCGCGCTTACCCTGACGCTTCGCGCGGCGAACGGCAACCTGCTCTCGAACAGCTGGTTTGACGGCTGGTATTTCGACAACGTGACGGCACAGATCACGGCGGGCGGGTTTATTGTGGCGCAGGATTCCGTCACCGTGGTCAACGGCTCGGATGTCACGATCACCGCGAATGTCGACGCATACGCTTCCGTCGATTTCGGCGACGGCACGCGCTACGCGATCTATGAAGACGGCGACGGATTGCGCTACTATACGGCGGATCCGAGCGTGGACGGCGACTGGTACACGATGTCCGTCACGCTGCCGTTCCATCTCGAAAAAGTATTCATGACGACCTGGACGCCGTCCGGCGCGGCGGCGGGTTCGCTGTATCTCGTGGTCAGCACCGAAACCATCGCGCTGACGCGAGTATTCGGCGGCACGTTTACCTGCGCGGACTATATTTGGGATTCCGACGGCGACCGCGTGGTGACGGACGCCGACGCGCGCGAGGAAAGCGCGGTCACGGTCGATTCCGGCAGCGCGCTGACCGTCCATACGGCGCACGACGCCACGCTGGAGCACCTGAGCATCACCGACGGCAGCGAAGCTGTCGTCACCTCCGACGCGGGCAGCGCGTTCTTCCGCACGGTTGCCGTCAACGACGGCACGCTCGGCGTGACCGCGTACGAAGACATCGAAATCTGGGACGCCCTGACGCTGGAAAACGACAGCGAGGCGACGCTGATTGCGCAGCAGGGCGGCGTTTACAGCACGGACAGCGCGAACAACGAGCTGGGCATCTGCCAGTTCTTCCTGCTGACGGATTCCGTGCTGACGATCCTCGCGCATACCAACGTCGCGATCAGCCACCTGACGGCGACGAGCAGCACGATCGACATCACCGCGCAAACCGGCAGCTTTACCGGAAAGACGATCGTCCTCGACCAGACCACGGCAACCTATACGATCTATGGCGATATCATTCTGGAAAGCGACGAGAACGATTCGCCTGATTTCCATAGCTCCGGCAACGAGGTGCTCACGGCCACCGACAGCACGGTGACTTTCGTAAGCGCGAGCGGGGACATGCGCTCCGACAGCATCCACGATTCCTGGGTGATCACGCGCAGCACGCTCGATATCACGCTCGCGGCGGGCAGTCTGATCGTGCGCGATTCCGTATCGATCACCGACCAGAGCACCGTGACGATCCTGACGCAGTCCGGCGGCGCGGCTATGCGGACGTTCGGCGGGGATACCTATTATGCCTACACCGACGGAACGCGCGAATTCTATACGCTCGACGCGATTCTGACCGGCAGCTCCGTGTTCTACATCGAGTCCGCGCTGACGGCGGGCCTGCTGCTCGAGTACGACGTTTCCGAACTGACGCTTACGCAGCTGTTCAACGGCCGCGTGATCACCGCCGACTATCGCAAGGGCGACATCCCGCTCTGCCCCGTTGAGATCATTCCGGGCCGCGAGGAGACGTTCTGGCTCGTGGTCGACAGCGCGCTGACGATTCACGCGGCGTCCGAGGTGGAGATCAGCCACTTCACGGCGCAGAATTCCGACGTGGTCATCACCTCCCTGACGACGGGCGGCGCCATGACGACGACGGGAACCGGCGCAAACGGCGGCGGCGGATACACCGGCAAGACGCTTCGCTTCATCGGCGGCGAGGATCGCGGAAGCTTTGAACTGACGGTCTGGGGCGACATCGTCATCCTCAACGACGAAAACGACAACGACGAGGTCCACGGAGCGGATGTGTTTACGCTCACGGACGCCGAGGCCGCGCTGACCTCCGTCAACGGCGGCGTGAATTCCGGCAGCGTTCACGATCTCTGGACGATTACCAACAGCGCGCTGATCGTTACGGCGCAGCTCGGCGCCGACATCGGCGAGGGCGGTACGATCACCGACAGCGACGTCGTCTTTATCCTCCACACCGGCGGATTTACCGCCAACGATTCCGAAACGAACAAGGACACCTGCAGCGGCGACAGCGTCGTTGCCGGCAGGGACGAAAGCGAACTCAATCTGGTCCACAGCACGCTGATCGTACAGGCGGCGGCGGATATCGACATCAGCCACCTGGTTCTGACGGATTCCGTCGCGACGATCTCCAGTCTGGCTAACGCCGCGGGCGAGAGTCTCGCCTACGGCAGCACCGCCGTGGCGGGCGGCGCGCTGACGGCGCGCACGATCCTGGTCGTCAACAGCGCGTTGATGATGGATATCTGGGGCGATCTCACCATCGCAAACGACGAAAACGACGGCGCGGCGTTCCACGACGACGGAAACGTGCTGACCGTTTACAGCGACGGTGCGAGCGCGAAGGTCGACTGGGCGTCTACG
The DNA here is from genome assembly GCA_012517905.1 of Clostridiales bacterium. Classification (GTDB taxonomy): domain Bacteria; phylum Bacillota; class Clostridia; order Christensenellales; family CAG-138; genus UBA7703. The sequence goes on from JAAYUE010000034.1 coordinate 29,223, forward strand.
CTTGCCCTTCCGATCTATCGCGGCGTGACCATCACAAGCCACGTCGGCGGCGTGTATTCGAACACCGATCACGACAGCTGGTATATCGAGTCCTCCGTCGTGACCATTCAGGTCAGAGAGGACGTGGTCATCCGCGACACCGTGCGGGTGCTGGCGAGGCAGGAGACCCTGAGTCTCAACGGAAAGACCTACACCGTCTACGATTACGACGGCATCACCTGCTACTATGACGGCGAGAATTATTACCTGCTGGAAGGCGGCGCGCTGGCGCTCTTCAGCGAGACGGCGAACTTCTACGAAACGCATCTGATCAGCCAGAGCGATTATCAGATCGTGCAGGATGCAGATACGTATTATTACCACAAGCTCACCGGCGTCGGCGGGTATTATGTCATGGCGGACGGCGACCTGACGGCGGTTACGGACGCGGTCCTGCTTGCGCGGCTTGTTTCCGCATCCCCGGTTACGCTCGGCGGCGAGGCGACGTTTGAGCTGTTTGAGAATCCCAGCGGCGGCGTGTACCTCAAGCTGAACGGCTTCTTCTACATGTTCCAGGACGGCAGCTTCGCGCCGGTCATCGATTTCTCGAGAATGAAGCCGGTGGACGGCTCCGTATTGACCATCACGAGCACCGTCGGCGGGCTGACGAACGCGGACTATGACGCCGTGTCCTGCAACAAGGATTCGAATTACCCCGGCCGCGAGGAGAGCGCGTGGATCATCGATGGCTCCACGGTCACGGCGCAGATGGGCGGATCTATCGAGATCAGCCACCTGACGATCGACAACTCCGTCGTCACGCTGAGCAGTCTGACCATCGGCGGCGAGTCCGTGCCAGTCGGCACGGGCAGCTACACCGTTTGGCTCCACAGCGACGAAACCACCGGACAAACGCTCTATTACTTCCAGAACGGCAAGTATTATCTCTACGTTTCCGGCGCGCTGGTCGAGGCGGCCAAGCCGGACACCGGAGATTTCATCGCCGTCAACGAAGGAACGAGCTACATCCTTTACAAGTATGCCGGCACGCTGTACTACCGCAGCGGGGATACGTATTATCTGTTTACCGAAGCGAACTACGTGATGAACCGCGAGGTGCTCTCCGACGAGTCGAAGGAAGAGCTGGTCGCCATATCGTCCGGAAACGAATACGCGGCGTTCGTCAGCTGGGACGAAGCCAACCAGATTTCGTGGATGTACTATACGATGACCGGCAGCGACTGGTACAAGCTCGAACTCACCATGGACGTGGACAACGTCTTCCACGCGGTGCTGAAGGCGATCGACCTGGCGTATGTGCCGACGAACGTCGTACAGGTGAAGGACGGCAGCACGGGCCTGTATCACGCCTACAAGCTCTTTATGGACGAGAGCGACGGCAGGCTCTACTACGTCTACGACAACAGCTATTACGCCTACGAGCGCGAAACCTTCACCATGGAAGCGCAGACCGCCACCAGCATGGCGGCGATTCACGGCGACACGGCAAATCCGATGCAGCTGGTCGATCCGCAGTACGTCTCGGGCGGCGGCGGATATACTGGCAAGACCGTGGATGTGAACGCGAGCAGGCTGACCATCGACGTATACGACGACATCACGATTACGAGCGACGAAAACGACGCGTACGATCCGCAGCGCGGCGACTATTACGACATCATACTGAGCCTGACGGAGTGCAAAGCGGAGGACGAGGTATACGATACCGCGAGCGGCGCGACCGTCTCCCGCGGCGTGTCGTTTACGAGCCGGAACGGCGGACTGGATTCCACGGACGACGATTACGCCGTCTATGTGGACGACGCGACGGGCAAGCTCTACTTTGAGAAGAACGGCGTCTGGTACGCCTACGACAGCAACGTCGTGCTCACGCCGGTCGGCGGCGTGGACGAAACGCTGCTTACGAGCGCCTATTACGTCGTCAACGGCGTCACCGTCTATGTCGACGCGGTGATCGAAGGCTATACGGTCCTGCAGGACGCGGACGGCAACCGCTATGTCAAGATCGGCGACGACTGGTATGCGTTTGGCTACGATCCGGCGTTTGAGCAGATCGAGACCCCGACGGGCACGCTCAGCCGCGTGGACAACGCGAGCGATAACTACGCCGCCGCGGAAGAAGGCACGATCTACGATCGGAACGAAGTGACCTACAGCCTCCGCCTCGGCAGCAACCACCTCGACAGCACCTCGTACAATCCGGCGTATGAAGGGAAGCTCTACTTCGAAAAGAGCGGCGTGTACTATTACTACGACGCAGCCACCGGCAAGCTCGTCAAGGCCGATACGCTCAATGCGGACTTCATCGGCATTGCGGCGCTGCTCGACGTCGGGGCGACGAACTATTACGATTCGTGGCTCGTGGACAACAGCACATTCTATGCGGACGTGTACGACGACATCGACATTCGCGATTCCGCGTTCTTCACGAACTGGACGGTCGCGTATCTGGGCTCCAGCGCGGGCGGCCTGACCAACGCGGACTACTTCATCGACCACGACGGCGACGGCATCGGCGATACGCTGGAGCGCTCTAAGTGGAGCATCAACAGCAGCTACGTCGACATGAAGATCCACGGCAACATCCGCATCGACCATCTGTTTGCCGAGATCAGCTACGTGGCGCTCTCCAGCGAGTTTGGCGAGATTCTGTCCAAGACCTGGTATGTCCTCGGCGTCCGGCTCGAAGTCGAATCCGGCGGCAAGATTCAGGTCATCAACATGGATGACACCGGCGTTGTGCCGGCGCCCGCCGTACAGATCATCTGGTGCCAGGACGATCTGATGATCGTCAGCGCGAAAGCCTCCGAAACCAGCACGCCCGCCCAGAAGTTCATCGGACTGATGGTGAGCATCTACTCGCGGCTCGGCGGGTTCACGGCCTCCACCTGCGACGGGTATGTCTCCAACTCCAACACGATCGACTTCTACGGCACGGCGAGCACCATCGATATCGAGGTCAACGGGCAGGTTTCGATGGCCGAAACCGAGATCAACGTGGAAGACCCGAACGTCGTCTTCCAGAGCGTCGGCCGGACGGCGAGCAGCACCTCGGGGCAGATGATTACGGACACCGTGACCCACGGCGACATCTACCAGTATGACGAAGCCAAGGGCAAGCCGCGCGTGATGATCGACGCGAACTTCCCGGATCATCACGACCGCGCGTACGGCTCGGAGATCAACATCAAGAGCCACAATGGCGATTTCCCGGCGAACACCTGGCAGATTGCGGGCGCGAAGGTCGTCAGCGACGTGACCGGCACCGAAGTGCTCAACGTCAAGAAGGGCATCACCAACGTCAACATCATCGTGCTCCACGACATCGACCTGATCTACAACCTGTCGGATCGGACGGCGGAGCATATCGAAAAATACGGCGAGAACATCACGAGCCGCGCGCTGACGATTCTGGACGGTTCCATCGTCGAGCTGACCAGCACGCAGGGCAGCGTCGACGTACTCTACAACCCCGCCGGATCGAACTACTCCACGCAGAACATCCTCGTCTCCGGCGCGGAACTGCCCGCCTGGGAGCTGATCTGGCTTGGCAGAGCGCAGGACGCGGTGGTGGCATCGTTGATCATCCATGCGCTCGGCGACATCCGCACGGATGTGACGCAGGCAAGCTGCGCGATGCTCGACTGGTACTCCCTGGGCGGCAGCCTCTACTTCGACCGCATCGAAGGCTACCACACCGGCGTAAGGCTGGAAGCGTCGGGCGATATCTTCGCGCTCAACAACAGCACGGAGGAAGGGCTCGTCCTGCACAACATCATCCGGCTGACGGGCAGGGCGGGAGCCGACTGGAGCACGGACGCGAGCCTGACGCTCAACGCGGGTGGCGATATCGGCAAGACCGGCGCCTGGACGTATCTGGACGTTGACTGCGACGTGACCATCGAACACGTCCATAACCTCTTTATCGACCTGCAGAAGCGCGACGCGCAGGATATGCTCGCGACCATCCGCAGCTACCTGATCTCCTACGGCTACACGGAAGCCGCCGCGGGGCTCTTGGCGCAGTATCTCATCGAAACCTACGACGACCGCGACTACCTGAGCTACAGCGACGAGTATTTCTACACCGTCATGCTGAATATCCTCTCGGAGTCTCAGTTGAAGGATTGGCTCTATGCGCGCGCCAACGTCGTGTATGCGGGCGGCGACTATGAATACGGCTGGGTCTACACGATTCGCCACGACGGCGCGCTGTCCGATACGCTCTGGCAGACAGTGCTCTCGATGGCGCGCGGCAGCGCAAGCACGGCGTCGATCGCCACGATCCGCGCGGCGTTCGGCAGCGCGATCGCAAACGAGATCGCGGCGCTGCTGGCCAACACGGCGGACCCGTACGGATATATCGCGAACCATGCGACGGCGGAAGACATCTTTAAGGATATCTACGAAAAATCGTTCCTGACCTCCAGCTCGAATGCCTATGCGGGCACGGTTCGGATCGATTCCACGCATGCGCGCGCGGTGTTCGACAAGTTCTACGGCGGCGGCAAGGTCGCCTATGTGCAGGATATCTCCGGCAACGCGGCGACGAACGGAACGGTCTACGACCTCGTGAACTACCTGTTCAACATGGACGAGGCGTACCGCGAGGCGACGCTGACCGAGCTCTACAGCCGCGCGGTCATCGCGAGCACGAGCGGGCTCTCCGATCTGATTCAGCAACGAACGGCGCAGCAGGCGAACTACGACAAGGCCGCTGCCGACAAGCTCGCCGCCGAAGCGAAGATCAAGGCGGCGCAGCAGGTCATCCGTGAGACGGAGCAGAAGCAGGCATACTTGCAGGCGCAAATCGATGCGCTGTTATTGCAAACCCCGCTGCAAACGAGCCGGATCAACTCGCTCAACACGCAGATTGCCGCGCTTAACTCGATCTACACCGCGCAAAACGCCCTGATCGCGGCCGGCGAAACCGCGGTCACCGACGCGAATGCGCGCATGGAAAGCGCGCAGCAGCAGATGGACGCGCTCAACACACGCATCGCGCAGATCAACGACGCGTACGCAACATACAGCAAGGACGGCGGGCTGAGCGCGATCGTCCACACCGAGGCGAACCTGAAGAAAGCGTACGTCTCGCAGGCGACGCTGACGCAGCTTTATACCAATACCTACGATATCTTCGACGTGTCCGGGCGCGCGTACTATTCCGACGGCTCCGGCATGTATGCGCTGAACGACTGCATCCTCTACAAGGCGTATTTCGTTAACGGCGAGCTGCTCTTTGACGGCTTAGACGGCTGGTATACGCTGACCGACGGCGCGTTTGCCCGCACAGGGACGCCGGGCGACACCGACGTAACGGAGGCCGCGACGCAGCTGACGCTGGGCGCGGTGCTGCTGGGCGAAGGATATACGCTCTGGATCGACGAAGCGGACGGCGCGCGCACCGTCTACTACACGCAGGACGGCGCGAGCTTCAGCACCTATGCCGCCGGTCGCACCAGCGTCGAGCAGGATATGCACGAGGCCGAGGAGCAGATCGCAGATGCGGCGCAGGCAATCGGCGAGGCGGAAGCGGCGCTTGCGCTGGCCAACGCCGCGCTGATCGTAGCGCCCGACCTTGCGGCGCGCACCGCGGCGTATGCCGCGCTCCTGCTCGCAAAAGCAAACCTGAACGCGGCGCTACTTAACGGGCAAGCCGTGCTCGCCGCCGTCAACGCCATGCTGAGCACGCTCAACGGCGAAGACACCTATTCCGAACAGTCCCTGACCGACGCGGTCGATCAGGCGGCGCTGCTGCTCAACGAGCTCGACGCTTCCGGCCTGTACGGCGCGTCCGCCGGCGAGAGCATCGCCGCCGCCGAGGACTTCCTGAGCGCCTCCCAGAACCTCCTGAGCAAGGAGCAGGCCGCGTGGGCCGCCGCCAAGGTGGATTACGAAGCCAAGCTCGCCGTCTACAACGCGAAGCTGGCCGCCGTGAAGAAGCTCACGCCCGGCACGCCGCAGTATATCGCGGCCGATCTGGAGCGCGCCGACGCAGAGGCGCAAAAGGACGCCGCGCTGACGCTCTTAACGACGTTTACCTCGGATATCACGAAGGAGATCAACACGGCGGGAACCGGCTCGCTCGATCGTGCCTGGAAGATGGTGGCGGACGCGCAGGCCGCGCTGGAATCCGCGCGGGTGAACGCCATGGCGCTTAGCAGCGCGGCGGACACCGCTTATGAAACCCGTGAGAAGCTGATCAACACGCATGTGGACGAGGATGCACGCGTGGCGAATCTGAGCATCGGCGAGATCACCGGCGAAGCGTACGTCTATAACGAAGGCGATATCGTTATCACCGTGGACCGCTCGATCGACGTGCCGTCCCATGTGGAGCTCGACGAGGGCGATATCACGCTGGGCAACATCTATTCCGAGCGCGGCGATATCACGATTACGAACCGCACGCTGTATCAGGTTTACGAATACGAGTACACGGACCCCGTCAGCTTGGTTGCGACCGTCAGCGAATACTATCTGGCCGCAAACGGCACCGTGCACGTTCTCGACGCGCTGGGCCGCCTGACGGCGCAGACGGCGGTGAAAGAGGCCGACCTGCTGGCGGACGGCACGCTGCTTGGCACCTACATCGGCGGCGGCAGCATCCTCGCAGCTCAGCTTGACGACACCAATCCGCTCTATCGCGACCAGGAGAGCACGCAGCCCGGCGCGAACAATTACAAGAATGACGCGATCAACGACGAGGGACAGGATGAGACCGTGCATGTCAACGGCAACCTCTTGACCTTCGTTGCCAAGGGCGATATCGGCACCGCCGCGCATCCGCTCCTGATCGAGCAGCGCGACAACGCGCCGGTCAAGGTCGTCAACGCCGACGAGGATCTGTATCTGAACCAGGGCACAAGCGAAACGGTGCACGAGACCGCGTTTGGCACCGCGTTCGGCGAGCGCTTCGAAGAGCTCCTCGATCCGCTGCGGAACCTCCTCCTGACCGGAGAGACGCAGCCCACGCCGGCGGATATCGCGTTCCTGATCGCAGCGGGCGCAAAGCTGAACGCGGGCTGGACGATGGAAGACCTCCGTACCGCGCTCAAGACCGCGAACGACACGGACGGATACTGGTACAACCTGCTGAACATCGGCAGCCTGCCGTACCTGCTCGCGCTGGAGGTTGCGGTTCGCTACGACTGGCTGCGCGTGGACGACAGGACGGTTGGCACCGACCTGAACGCGCGCTCCGAGATGGGCGGCGTGTACATCGGCGAACTGACGGGCGATCTGAACATCGGCGAAATCTACGCGCGCGGCGACATTTCTCTCACAGCTCCGGGCAGCGTCTACAGCACGCTGACGGCGGACGAACTGAGCCAGAACAAGCTGAACATCGAGACGGACGGCTCGGCCAGCGTAACGGCGACGACCGGCACCGTTGGCACGGGCGCGAAGCCGCTCTACGTGAACATCGGCAACTTCGACGCCGCCGACTACGCGAGCTATCGCGACACGGCGCCCACGGGATTTGCGCAGGGCGCGTACATGGGCGGCGAAATGAATACGGTCAGCCACGGCGGCGTGTATCTCAGAAGCGAGGACAACCTCGTGCTGAATATGGACAGCGACGCGCGTCACGTGGAGGTCGAGACCGTTCGTCTCACGAACACCACTGCGTACGCAACCGGCGATATCGCCGTGCACGACATCAACGCGGGCGCGACCGCGGCGCTGAGCGGCTATGCAAACAGCCTCGGCAGCGTGACCGTGACGAGCACGGCGGACATCGGCACCAGGACGCATCCGTTTACGATCGTCTCGGTGGTCAATCCGGACAACGCGATCTACGGCACCGTGACGCTCGAAGGCGGCAACGTCTACGTCAACCAGCAAAACGGCGACGCGATTCTACTGTCCGTGATCGCGCGCGGCGAGCTCGTGCTGACCGTGCCGAACGGCAGCATCATCGACGCGGGCGCGAGCGGCATCAACGAGCTCCTCGAGCGTCTGCGCGACGCGCTGCTGCGCGCAAACGATACGCAGAACATACTCGACGAGCTGCTGGCGCTGAAGGATTCGCTCACCAACAGCGGCAGATCCCGTCAGACAGCCGAGGACGAATACGACGCGGCAAATCTCGCGCTCTCGGCGGCTGAGGCGGCGCGCGACGCAGCGGCATTGGCAGCCGCGGCGGCGGACGCAGCGTATGAAGCCGCGCTGGCGGCGTACCTGCTGGATCCGGACAACGCGGCCAGCTATACGGCGCTGTACGACGCGTACGAGGCGGCGCAGGTTGCCGCCCGCAGCGCGGCGGAGGCGGAGGACGCGCTGAATGCCGCGCAGGCGCGCTTCGACACGGCGGATGCGATCCGTCAGCTGTTTATCGACTTTGACGACGCCAACGCGGCGCTCGCGCAGGCGGTGCTGGATCGCCGCAGCGCGGCGGAGACGGAGATAGACGCGCAAAACGACGTACAGACCGCGCAGGCGGCCTATGACGCGGCGTTGCTGCTGGCAGGCGGCAACACCAAGGACCCGACGGTCGTCGCGGCAAAAGCCGCGCTGAACGCCGCCATTGCGGCGAAGGCCGCGGCCACCGCGCAGTTGCGGCAGATGCAGGCGGCGGAGACGGCGGCGCAGACGGCGTACAAGGCCGCGTTTACCGCGATGAAGTACTACAGCAACTTCGACGAACGCGGCAAGATTCATATTGAAGAAGCGCAGGAAGCGTACGACGACCTCGCGAAGGACAACGGCTACGCCTCCGGCGACGATGCGCTTGCCGCGGAAGCCGCGAAGCTCGGCCTTGCACAGGCAACGCTCAGCGCGGCGCAGAGCGCGTACGATCTTGCGCTTGCAAACGCGACCGCCAATCCGGGAGACGCCGGGTTCGCCGCGGCGCTGGTTGCGGCCCAGGCGGCGCTCGATCAGGCGCAGAAGGCTTACGATCAGCAGTACGTCGTCTGGAACGGTTACAATACGCTCAAGAACAACCTCGTGTCCGTACAGGATGCGGTTGCCGCCGCCGCGCTCCGGCTCAGCGAAGTAAACGTGGCGTTGATCGACGCCGGAATCGCGAACGAAAACGCGAAGACGGCGCAGCAGCTCGCGAGCGACGCGCTCGCGGCGCAGATGGCGGTCAACGACGCGCAGGACCAGATCGATCAATACGCGGCGAAGGCCAACGAGGCAAAGCTCGCAAGAGACGCAGCCGTCTCCGGCAGCGCGGCGTACTTTGCCGCGCAGAAGGCGCTGGACGACGCGATCCGGCGCGGGACACAGGCGCAGCACACGTTCGACGCCGCAGCTTACCTTGCGAGCGCGACGCTGGCCGCGATGGATGCGTATGACGCGTATCTGGCCGCGCTTGCGGCGGACAGCGTCACCACCGAAGAGGACGAATACAACAAAGCCGCCGCCGCCGTCCAGGAGGCGCAGGCGATACTCGACAAGATCAACGAAACCAACGCGGCGCAGGATGCGCTGGACGACTTTAACGCTGAACACGGTCTGGAAGCGGGAACGACGGAAGAAATCGACCTCGCGATTGCGGATACGATCGCAAGCCTGGCGAACGCCGAAAACGACGCGCTGCTGGCCCAGGCGGCACTGGACGCCGCAAATGACGCCTACGCGTTGGAGGCGGCGCGCCTTGCGACGCTGGGCCTGACGGCGAAACAGCAGCAGCAAGCGCTCGCCGGACTGCTTGCGGACGTGCAGCTGAAAGAGCAGATGTTGTCGGCGGCGCAGGCGGAGGTCACGCGCCTTGAGACTCTGCGCGACACGCTGATTCAGCAGCGCGCGCTGACGGCGGATCTCGAGCTCAAGCAGAGCGACGAGCGTAAACCCGGCACGCAGCAGCTGGCCGTGGACGTGCTGGCGGCGCTGAAACAGTCCTACGAGCTGAACAACGCCTCGTCGCCGTATGCGGACGAAGCGGACGATATCCTCAAGACCGCGAAGTATGCGTTTGAACAGCAGTTGATTCTGGACGCCGCCGTGCAGGCCGCCGGCGATGCGGCCGAAGCGCTGCAAAAAGCGATCGACGATCTCAACCGCGCCGAATCCGCCTACGACGACGCGTTTGCCGTGTATACGCAGGCGGAGGAGACGCTGGCGCAGGCCGAGGCGGACTACAACGCGCTGATCAGCAGCGGCGCGTCGACGGCAACCGCGCGCAAGAAGGCGCTGGCGGCGGTCAATCTCGCCAAGGCCAGTCGCGATGCGGCGGACGAAATCTGCGCCGCGGCGGCGCTGGCGCTGTACGACGCCCAGACAGCAAAGGCCGAAGCGGAAGCCGAAGCGATTCTGGCGGCGGCGGTTCCCGGCGTGGACGACGATCCCGAAACCGTGCCGGACGAGTCGACGCAGCTCTATCGCAACTTCTACGACGCGCTTCGTCTGCTCGACCAGGCTGAAGAAGCCGACCGGACGGCGAGAGCCGCGGACGAAGCGCTGGCGGCGGATCAAGCGCTGCGCGATGCCGCGGACGAAATTGCCGCTTTCATCACCAAACTCGACGCCGCAAACGAAGTCGTGTACGGCGAAGACGGGCTGCAGGGCATCGTGGATCTCGCGATGCAGCAGTATCTCCAATCGGCCTCCGGCGCGGACTCCGCAACGTCGGCCTATATCCTCGCGCTCTACACGCTCGCGTATCTGAAACAGAACGGCGCGCCCGTGGAAGACATCGCGGATGCGGAAGCGGTGCTGATCGAGAAGACCGCGGAATATTATCAGAAGAGCAATCCGGACATCGCGGCGATTGCGGAAAAAGAGATCGAAAAGAACATCGCCGCGCTGGCTGACGCGATCAGCGCGCGGGATCGCGCGCTCGACGTGGTAAACGACATTCAGGCGCAGATCGACGCGCTGATTCAGGGGACCGCGCTGCTCAACGACGGCGACGCGTATCAGGATCAGCAGCAGGCGGCCGCCGCCGCGTTGACGAGCTACTATGAGAAGGATCAGGCGTTTGTCAAGGCTGCGGAGGCGGCGCGGCTGGCGCAGGAAGCGTATCTCGCGGCCCAGGCGGCGTATGACGCCGCGGTGAGCGCCGCGGAGCCGAACGCCGCGACCATCGCGAACACGGCGGCCGCGCTTGCGGACGCACAGGCGGCGCGCGACGACGCAAATACGCTGCTTGCCACGGCGCAGGCGGAAAAAGACGCCGCGAGAAGCGACTACGACAACGCGATGGCAAACGGTACCGACGGCATGATGGACTTCACGGCGGCCGCCGTAATCGAAACGACGCTGGCGGCGTTGAACGCGAAGGTCGCGCTCTGGACCAACCCGCTCTATATGGACCCCGCGACGAGCGATGAAACGGGCAGCGACTACGCGCCGGGCGACGCGGGCGCGCAGGATCCCACCGTGCAGGTCGGCGGAAACGCGAGCATCGTTAGCGGCGGCAGCGTGTCCGGCATCGCGGGCGGAAGCCTCTCCATCAACGTCGGCGGCAAGCTGACGATCACCGCAAACGGCGACGTGCGGCTCGCGAGCACCGATTCGCTCCAGATCAATACGATCAATATCGGCGCGGGAACGACCGCGGACATTCTGGCCGTCGGCAGCATCACAAGCGGCGGCAATCCCGCGATCAAGGCGGAACATATCGCGCTGACTGCGCTGGACGTCAACGGCAGCGGCGCGAATCTCTCCGGCAACAACGGCGCGCCGATCCTGCTGGATGCGGACAGCCTCGCGATCATCGCCGGGAACGCGTCCGTGCAGAACAAGGGGAATACGCAACTCGGCAACGTGATCGTGACCGGCACGGCGGTGATCAAGAGCGGCGGAAACGTCACGCAGCTGAGCGGCGCAAGCGTGCGCGCCCCGAGACTGACCATACTGGCTTCGGGCGATATCACGAGCGGCGAGAAATTCAACGTCTACAAGGACGAGAACGGCAATACCTATTACGAGGATCCGGACGGACGGTTGTATACCCGCAATCTGGACGGTTCGATGAGCCCGATCGTGCGCTTTGCACCGATCAGCCTGACGGCGACCGGCGGCACATACAAGGGCGCGCTGATCGTCTACACCGACACGCTGAGCGCGAGCGGCGCGGATATCAACATCGCAAACCGGAAAATGTCGCTGACGGTTCTCTCGATCAACGGGAAAAACGTGGTGCTCTCTTCGAGCGGCAGCATCCAGACCGCTCCGCGGTCCGGCCTGATCAGCGGACGCACCGGCGTGATGGTGACGGCGCTGGGCAACATCGGCACGCCGTTTAACTACCTGCGGGTGAAGTCGGGCGGTGCAATCCGTATCAGCGACGCCAGCTCCGAATACGGCCTCGTTTACTTCCTCAAGGTGGTCGATGAGTATCCGATTACGCTGGTCGACGATCCGGCTCAGACGGGTTACTTTATGCTGGATGCCAACGGCAACGCGCAGCGGTATGACCGTCCCGGCACGGGGCTTGAACTGACCGGATACTTTACCAATGACGCGTATCTCTGGGTCGGCACACATGAGCAGACGGCGCAGACGGAGGGCGCGGCGGCGTATACGATCCGTGTCAAGATTACCGCCGGGGACGTCGTGCTGTTCGATTACGATATCCGCATCGACCGCATTATCGGCTATATGGTAGATGCTGCAACCGGAAAGCGGCTCCCCGTGATCGCGTTGGACAGCCTCGGTAAGAACGCGGGGTTGTACATGCTCTTCCGCCTGTATATTGGGGAAGCGTATAACGGGATGACGTTCCGTATCAGCTATTCGATCGACGGGCAAACCTACGACGAGCTGTACACCGTCAGAAACGGATCCCTCGTCTTCAGCCTGCGGAATGTCGCCTGCGAGATCAACGTGACGCTCGAACCAAACGCATAAAACCTGCACTTGCTTCGCAATGAGGACAACATATTGAGAAGCGTGCAGGAATTCCGGATAGATCGTCACGACTTTAATCTGCCTGCCGATAGCTGCGTCAGGAGCATCATCAGTAAACAAACGATTGAGGGGGCCTAACATAGTCCACCTCGAACGTGGCGCAGCCACGCGCTGGCGTGCCTCAAGAGCGGGGAAGCTGTTCCGGAACGTTTTTGCTCGACCCAATTGAATCGAAACAAAAACAAGAGCTCATCAAAGATGAGCTCTTGTTTTTGGCTAAAGCCAGCAAAGAAGCTACAATGAAACGCTCAATTGAGGAGAGCAGTTTGGTATAATGCGGAGCTTTATCGAGGGAACCAACTCAAACTGGAGCAATGAAAAATAGCGGAGGCGCTCATAACGATGGCAAAGCCGGTAAAAAATACCAAAGGGAAAGGGGATAGAGCGTTTGAACCCATCGCGATTTGCATTTATTGTGGGACGCAGGTTGTTTGATCCTGGCCTAGATACTTGTAAGAAAGGGATATGTCAAAAACGAAGGGAAATTCGTGGGGCCTCCTGTTTACGAATGACAATCGCACCAATGTCAGTATGAACCAATCCGCTATGCACCGAGCGACGCGAGGAACAGAATTCATCTTTGAATAATAAATGACTCGAATTAGACATACTCGCGTTGACAATTAATGCGAATGTTATATAATTTGTAAAGCATTCCAGCGCCCCGACTGTTATCTGCCTAATATGACAGCAAAGAACTGTACATCGATTCGAATTATGCAATACAGGATTTGTGTGGCTGCGAATTTGGTGGAGACGGAGAGGGGCACATTTTTTGTGGGGGATACATGAAAAAAATATCTAGTCTCATATTGTTATTGACGGTTTTATGCCTAATGTTTGTTGCATGCAGCAAGACTCAAGCGCCGGCTGAACAGCCTGAGTCACCCAAATCCCAAAACAGCGAGACCGCTGTTCAACCGGAATCGTTGAACGCAGATGCTGCGCTCGAAACATCGCTTCGGGTCGTAGTAAATGGAACCGTATATTCGTTTTCGGGATATTTGCTCAATGGCGGATACTATTTCCAACAAGATGATATTCAGACTGCGCTCGGCGGTGTGAATCTGGAGGATGCGCCTTCCTTTGAGAAAAACGGAACGAGGTACGGCTCGCTGGAAGATATTTGCAATAGGGCTGGATACGATTTTTTGCAAGATACCGTTCTAGGGGCAGATTATATCTGGACTTATGAAGACTCAAAACCGGCGTCATCGTCCGACGAGGAACTAAACAGAGCGGAGTCGCTGGGATTTGGCAAGATTAAGACGGATGACGCCGCGGTCACATACACGGAGTTTTTCCAGATGCTGGATCGCGTTGTGGAACTCGCTCAATCGGATAAGCTGGCGGATTGGCAGACGCAATATCCCGAGGCGCGCGCGGCGGCGGATCAAATGACACGCCTCGAGGGCATGATGGCCATTTTAAAATGCGCGGTTACACTCGGAGATGATTACCTTACCTTCAGCATAGACTGGTTGCCTTTGAATGACAAAATCGGCGAAAAAGTCTGGAGTGAAGTCGACAAAGTTGCCGATGCGTACCGATACATTCCCAACGATTATCCATATGTCGGCGGGGGCTTTGCGGGCAACGATTTTTCGGAGTGGGACGATATCAGCGTCGCTTACCGGTATTCCTTTGGAAAACTTTCTGCTGTTAGCGGGCAATCGATTTTTGATTACGATGCAGCCGAGAACTCGATGCTGCCGAATTTGCCACTGACATATAACGACGCGATGTTGGCCGCTTTAAGATTGTATGAATCAAAATCGTCCCAAAGTGGAGTCATCGCATTGTCCGACCCGCAAGCTGTCCTATACGATCCAACCATTATAACGAATGAATTATTGGAGCGCGCAAATGCGCGCCCCGCAGTTTCTGACGACAATCTGCCGCTTTTGAAGGGACTTGTCTTTGGCGGCGACTATGAGCTGATAGGCTTTCCGGTTTCTGAGGTGGAAATGAAACAAGCTGCGAATTGGGGGTTCAACAGCGTTCGCGTAATGGTGACATACCGCACCTTTTTTGACGAGGAAGCAAACACTGTTGATCTCAACAAATTGAAGCAACTGGATAGACTAGTCGCTGCTGCGATGCGTTACAACCTGCATCTAAACCTCGTTACATTTACGGTACCGGGTCGCTGGATGCATTATGATTCCATGACCTTTGACAGTGTAGGCGATTTTGACTTATTTACAAACGCGAAGAAACAGAAGCAAGTTGCAAACATGTGGACAATGTTTGCCGCTCGGTATCAAGATGTTCCGAGTGCTGCGCTCTCATTCAGCCCGCTTTGGGAGGTGTTGAACAAAAACCTGAGTACCGGGTTGTCAGTGAAGGATTATACAAACAATGACACCGCAAAGGTTTTTGATCTGCTTATCAGTGCGATCCGCGAACAGGATCCTGACAGGCTCGTGATCTATGAGGCAACACCCGCGAACGATGCCGATGGCATTATTATCGATGCTACGCCTACGCAAAGTTTGCTGGAAGAGAAGTATTCAAATGTTATGATGCTGACGAACTTCTGCCAAGGCCCATTTGTCTATGCGAACATGACAGCGCAAGAAGGAGAACACATCGATAACAATAATCACTCCATGTTCCTTTCGGATTATCCGACGGTGATTTATGCGGCGCAACGGTCGATTTGGCGCGATCAGCCTATGGAGATGACAGGAGAACTGGTACAAGGAACCAAGCTCGAGCTATATCTTTCAAAAGTATGGGGGAATGGTGAAATCACGATTGTTGCGGATGGCAATACGCTTTATAGCGAACAGTTAACGCAAGAAAGCTATGATGTTGGATATCCTGTCTCCGGTTACTATCCTTTTGCCAAGAGCGATAAACTGATTTCGATTACACTGGAATCAGATGTAAAGCAACTGGGAATCAGCTACAGCGGCGATTCCTTCGAATGGAGCGGGATTACGGTTACGCTTCCGGACTCGTATGCGATCCCGCGCTGGTGGTTTGAGACATACTATGATGCCAGCTTGGAAGGAAGAGATCCAGAACCGCCATCGCAAATCATGACCTCAGAGATTATGATTTGCCCCAATAGCTATGACACAGGGCGGTTTATCGTAATCAATAAGGATTTAACATATGCGTCCGAAACGGTTTGGCAGCAAGCGAACAAGGATACAATTGACGCTTGGGCCAAGGCAATTTCGGAGTTCGCTCCGCATTCAATCGTGCGCATTGAGGACGCGAACTTTAATGCTTGCGCGTTAGATGCGGCACTCGCTTATTACAATGATGTGTACTCTGCTCTGAATCAATATGGACTCGGTTGGTATAGTAACGAATACCTTAACTTCAGCAATGCTGGCAGAAGATATTTGGGATTTTCCCCAGTCAATTATTTTGACGCTTCTTACTGCATTGAACTGTTGCAACAATTGCAATCGTTTCAATAAATGCGCTTGTGGAAGGCAACAAGGGATAAAGAAGATTGCTGTATCAGCTTACAATCGCTTGGATTGTGAGACATGGATATCGCTACCCGGAATCGAAGTCGGTCAGCGGCATGGATTACTTGGGCTTGTTCTTTGTGCGAACGACATAGCACGATTTACCGATCGCATAAAAACATCGGCGCAGCGATGCTTTTATGCGCGGTTTCGATTCTGCTGATTGAAATGCTTCAAATAAAAACAACCGCTCGAAAGAGCGGTTGTTTTTATTTGAATAAGCTTTCAAGCGATGCAATCTCGCGAACCGCGGGTGCGGGTGCGAATTTGGGGGTTGGCAACTGCAAGCAGGAGGCAAATACCACAAAATTTGCCGGCTGTTTTCCATTCTTCAGTTACTAGCGTTTCCTGCTCCATTTCATCGTGCGAAGCATCCAATTGGGCAGCGGTTTTTTGGGGTTCCTTTTTCGCAGATCCAGATACCATCCGATTTTCTTGAGGATCGGCACCTTGTGCGTTTCGACGAATTCGATCAGCGTGCCGTCAGGGTCTTCGATATAAGAAAAATGCCCGGCCGCTTCGCCCATGTCAAACGTGCCTTCCTCCGGATTGCTGTCCACGGTAAAGGGACTGCCCTTTTCTTTGCACAAGGCGCGCATGTGCGTCATACCGTTGATATCCAAGCAGAGATGGATAAACCCGAGGTCGCCCCAATAACGATTTTCAAAGATTCTGACCGGCTTGCGACCCAGCGCTTGCACCAGTTCGATATGCGTCGCCCCAAGCAGTCTGGAAAACGCGCCCATTCGCGGCTTGCCGTGTCCCAACCGAACCCGACGGAACGGCGTGCCGCCGCCGGGCAGCATGGCAATATCATCAAACTGACCGCTCCTGTCATAGAGCACTGCGTCATACCCCAGTATTTCCCGATAAAACCGCATCGACGCATCCATATCCGATACGCCGATGACGCATCCGGCGATGCCCGCCGTCGCAGCGCCGGTGTCCATAAAATATCCGTCCGCCTGTTCGATGCGGAAGATGTTGCCATAGGGATCGCGAATGTAAAAAGCGCGGCCGCCTTCAGGCGTTTTCTCAACAGCCCCGATGACGCAATTTTCCTGTTTTGACAGCGCCTCATACGCGCTGTCGATATCCTGCGTCTTGATGATGGCGGCATAGATGCCCAAATCGCCCATCTGGATGGCAAAATCCGCAGGCTGCGGCTGTCGGGAGGTGTATTGCCAAATCTCCATCCCGCCGCCGCCTTGCAGGTTGATCGCCAGCACGGCATGGCGGCTCTGCGCTTTTCCGCCTGTATAGCGGGTCATGTTGCCCGCGACGCCCGGGTCGTCAAAGACGGGAACGTCGAAGCCCAGCGCCTGCCGATACCAATCCCACGCCCCATAGACATCGGGAATTCCCACGCCGATTTGCTGAATACCGCTGATGATCGGTTCCATTTTTGCTGTCCTTTCTTTTTTACCGCAGTCTAAACCGTTTTCGGACCGCCCATTCCCTGAGGCGCTCCGGCAACCACTTGGAAGCAATTGCCAGAAGCGTCGCTTTCTTTCCCGCCGGATAAAAGGACGAAGGGTTCTTCATGCCGACGATTTTCACGATCTTTTCGGCAACCGCTTCGGGAGGACTTCCGGAAGCAATTTCGGCGTCCCTGATCCTGCCCGCGCTTTGAATCATATCTGAATACGGCGAATTGTCGCAATGCAGTCTTTCCTGAACGATGGATGTTTTGATAAACGAAGGCGCAACGGTTACGACGCGAATGCCGAACGGCCGCAATTCCTGCCGGAGCCCCGTTCCGAGCATATGCAGCGCCGCCTTTGCGGAAGCGTACACGGCTGAGCAAGGCACCGGCATCAGTTCCGCCAGCGAACTTACGTTAACAATCCATCCGCGCCCACGCGCGCGCATTCCGGGAAGGACGCGCTGAATGAGCCGGATATTTCCGAACAGCAGCGTCTCATACAGTTCGAGGATCTTCTCCGACGGCGTTTCTTCTATGGCGCCCATCTGGCTGGATCCCGCGTTGTTGACCAGCACGTCCAGCGGAGGCAGCATTGCCGCAAGGCGTTCGATGCTGCCCGGGTCCGTCAGTTCCAGCGGCAGATACCGGATGCCCTCATATTCCGGATTGCCGGCATCCGGGTTGCGGGATGTGCCGTAAACCGTATATCCGGCCGCGTGCAGCGCCCTGGCCGTCGCCAGGCCGATTCCGCTTGAGGCGCCGGTAACCAGCGCTGTTTTATGCATGCTGGCTGCCGCCATACAGCCGGGATATCTCGCTGTTGTCGGCGGAGAGTTGAATGTTTTTGTCGTCCCGCAGGCTCTTAAACGCGGCAACCGTTCTCTCCACATCCGCGTCGTCATGAGACGCCGTCGGAATCATCCGAAACATCACAAACCCTCTTGGAATCACCGGATAGGAAACGCCGGTCACGAAGATTCCTTTCTCGCGCAGGTAATGGATCCACTCCATCGCCGTCCCTGTTTCGCCGTCCGGCATGAATACCGGAACGATAGGCGACTCCACCTTGCCCACATAGAAGCCAAGCTCCGAAAGACCGGCGGACAGCTTTGCCGCAATGTCGAACAGCCGTTTCCGCCTGTCCTGACCGTCCTCCACGAGCTGCAGCGTTTTCTTAAGGCTCTTTACATAGATCATCGGCAGCGATTTGGCAAAAATCTGCGTGCGCGCGTTATAGCGAATCCATTCCACAACGTTCTTCGAAGCGGCTGAAAAGCCGCCGATCGACGCAAATGCCTTGGCAAACGTTGCAAAATAGACATCGATCTGATCCTGCACGCCGAAGTGCTCGCCCGTGCCGCGGCCGGTTTTGCCCATCACGCCGACGCCGTGCGCATCGTCGATGAACAACCGCGCGTCGTAGCGGTCCTTGAGCGCGGTGATGTCCTTCAGGTTGGCGATATCGCCCGTCATGCCGTAAACTCCTTCCGTGAGGACCAGTACGCCGGCCTTTCGGGTTTCGTTGACCTTTTTCAACACTTTTTCCAGATGGTTCATGTCGTTGTGCCGAAACGCATGAATTTGATTGCGGCCCGAAACGGCGCCGAACGTAGCGTCGATGATCGACGCATGATCCAGCTTGTCGATGACGATCACATCGTCCGGGCCGACCAGCGACGCGATGGTGCCGATTACGCCCAGATATCCAAAGTTGAACAGAATCGCGGATTCCTTATTCGCGAATGCGGCAAGCGACTGCTCCAGCTCAATGTGATCGACGGTGTTGCCGCTCATCATGCGCGACCCCATCGGTCCGCTGACGCCCCATTCCTGTATGGCGTCCGCCGCCGCTTGCTTGATCTCCTCGTTTTCCGCAAGCCCCAGATAGTTGTTGATGGACCACATCAGGCAGTCCTTGCCGTCAAATCGCATGATCTTTCCCGGCACGGACTCCATAACCGGCATGGTGTAGTAGCGGTCGCCCTGCGCCCGGAACATGCCGAAATACCCGCCGTCGGTATCGCACTTTGCAAAGATGTCTTTTTCGTTCATATTGGTGCTCCTTATCATAATGACATAATCTTTTGTTTCACTTGGGAGATGTCTTCATCTTTTTTCAACAGCAGATGCGGGTTCGCCCGAATCAAACGACGTTCCCGCGCAAGCGCATCCATTCCTCCGCCGGTGACGTTCAGCATGACAGCCGCATTTTTTTCGATCGATCCTTCCTTTGCTTTCCGAATCAGCGATGCGAGCGCTACGCCTGCCTCGGGGCAGATATCCCGCCCTTCCAGCGTTAAAAACAGATCCTGTGCCTCCCGCGCCTCGCTGTTTTCGACAGCGACGACGTCCCCGCCCGAATCCATCAGCGCGTCGTACAGCCCGCCGATGATGCCATACGGCGGCTGCCGATTGGAAAGCACCTTGGCGTCGATCGCGTCGATCTGCTGCCGCGCTTCCTGCTCGTCCAGCGGGTCCAGCGCGCGGCTTTTCTTCGCCCACGCTCGGGCAATCGGCACAAACGGCAGGTTCTGAGATACGATGAGCCGCATCTTCTTGGGGGCGAAGACGCCGCACGCGTTCAGCCGCAGGTTCGCTTCATGCGCCGCGATCGCGCCCGTACCGCTGCCGACCGCCTGAAAATAGTAGTCGGGAATCTCGCCGATGGCGGCCGCCGCGGAAAGCACCGTCGTTCCCATGCCGTCCCGCCGGCCGACATTCTTGGCGCCGCCCTCGTTGACAAACCCGTCCAGGCGCGCGATCGCGCCTGCCATGCGGATCGCGTCCAGATAGTCCGCGCCGTCGCCGACCGCGATGATTTTGACGCACGGGTGGAGGTCTTCCAGAGACCACAGGCTGTCAAGGTTCGCCTCGGGCACCACGATCACGGCCTGAATATGGTTTTCGGATGCCACTTTCATGAACGCCCGCGCGGTATTTCCGGCGGAGGCGACCACGAGTGTGCCGCTGTTTATCGGCATTCTGGCGCAGACGGAATACGCCTCGCATTCCTTAAAGGTCCCCGTCATCATATTCGCGCCGATTTCGGGCCAGAAGCCGTTAAATGTGACATAGAGTCGATTCAGTCCCAGCGCGCGGCCGAGTTTCGTGCTCAGGTAGGTTACCGGCGCGCCGTCCGACTTGATAATCCGGCTGACGGGAAGCCAGTCGGAATATCGGAATATCCCGGGCTGCGTTTCCCGAATGCGAAACTTCTCTTGCGGATAGATCGCGCGCATCAGCGCCAGATTTGGCGACTCCGGGTTTTCCAGCAGCAGACCGTTGTCCGCAAATTCACGATATGTGCCAAGGCATACCAGCTTGTTATAATTCAGCATACGCATTTCCTCCAATCATCCGGCTCCGCTAAATCAGACGGGTGGCGCCCATACCTTTAAATCGATCCCTTCGATGATCGCGCGGTCGCCCACCATCTGAACGACCACGCCGCTATGCACCTTTCGCATCATGCAATGGCGCGGCAAAAACCGTACTGTCTGTCCGACGAACGGATGCGGCCCTTCGACGATGCCTTCGAACCCGCCGACCAGACACACGCCGATATCCTGAAACGAAAACTCGCCGCCGGCGTCAACGCGGTTTCTCGGCCCGATCATATGGACGGTGATCAGGCCGTGCGCCTCTTCGATGATCTTCGCAAAATGGATCATCGGACAGCCGAGCGGCCGGTAGCGGATGATGTCGCCGGCCTGCAGCGCCGCCCTCGAAAACGGGAACAGCACCTCGCGGCAGGACGGCTCGCCCGGAAGCGGCAACAGCTCGAAATCCGCCTGATATCCGTCGATCAGCCCGATTTCCGCTCTCGCTGTTTCGCCTTCCGGCTTTACCAGCAACTGCTCCAGCGATGTTCTGTTCTGAGAAAATCGTTCCTGCGCCATGTGCGGACATTGATCGATGCGCGCTTGCCCGCGGCTGAGCTTCTGCGCGAACGCTTCGCATCGCTTTTCGCCGCATGCGCCGCAGTTGAATCCAGGGAGAAGCGTAAGTACCGACTGACGATTCGTCTCGCTGTTCATGCCGCTATTCTCCGACATACGTCTGAAATCCGTCGATTCTGCGAAGAACGCCGCGGTGGAATTCCTTTTTGATCCGCGTTTCCCCCACGCAGAGCGTGCAAATCGCCAACGGAGCGGAGTGCCTCAGCTTGTCCTCCCCGTTCGATAGATCCCGCGCCTTCATCATGGCCTCGGAACACGCCGCGCAGCCTTGGCCGCTTAATCCGTTGGCTTCGATAATGGCGCATTTGGGATTGACTTCCAGTATTTTTTCCCTGAAAATCTCACGCTCGGCCTGCGAAATCATATCGCCCTTGGTAACGATCACAAAATCGGCCGTGCTTAAAAAGGGCCCGAGTTTCAGCGGTGTGTTGGGCCCCGCCGTGGCGTCCGCAACACACACGCCCAGGCATTCCTGACTGTATGGCGCGCAGCGGTGGCATAGGCCGGCCGTTTCAAGAATCAGAAAGTCCGACTGGTTCTCTTCCGCCCACTCCAGCATTTCGTTCAAATTATAGATTGCAAAATGATCGGGGCACATGTCCTTTGAAAGCCCGACCATTACCGGAATACCCAGTTTTGAAAACCGCTTGTCGTCGTCCGTATAGAGACAATCCACCTTGGCGACGGAGCAGTTCTTTCCGGCCTCGCCGAGGATTCTGAGCGCATGCACCAGAACCGCTGTTTTCCCCGAGCCGGGGGTCCCTGCCACAACGATCAGCTTCATGCGGATTCCTCGCTTCTGTATTTCGTATACAGAGACTGCATCAGCGCGCCCTGCGTCTGGCCGCATCGTTCAAAACTTTCGCCTTTTCTGACCTTTTCGCGCAGCTGCAGCAATAAGCCGTCGATGTTCATCAAATCCTCAAGCAACTCCGTTTCGTCTTGCGTTGTGTCGATGATCTTTCTCATGCCGCCGTTTTTCATGACGATCCGCTTCTCCGTCATCAGCGCAAGCACCGGATCGTGCGTTACCACCATCACGATTTTGCCGTTGCCGATCAGCGCTTTCAGCGCCTCATGCTTTCTGATGCCCGCATTCTCCACTTCGTCGATGAGTACGATGGGGGAATCGCTGATGACGGCGACGTCCGCCACCATAAGCGCGCGCGACTGGCCGCCGCTGAGGATCGTCAGGTTATAGTCCTTTTTGATGGGCTCGCCGGTCAGCGTGTTGGCAAGGCGCAATACTTCCTGCACATGGGAATCCCGCACGCCGCGGCATTTGGCGTGCAGACACAAAAATTCTCCGACCGACATATCGGCAAGAAAGCTCATGTTCTGCGATATCTGCGCGATCATTTTCTTTCTTGGATCGGTGCGGGTCTGATAATCGGGAACCGCATCATCCAGCAAAATCCGTCTCCGTGAGAAAGTGTCTCCCTGCGCCATCTGCTCGATATCGCTGATCAGAGAACTTTTTCCGCTGCCCGTCGGGCCGACTACGCCAAACATCTCGCCCGGTCTGATGTCGATTTGCTCGACGGGCTCTTTGATGCCGATCTTGTCGTAGCCCCCAAGAATCGTAATCTTTCTGATGTCCATACGCTCTCCTTGATAAAAATGATCAGGCAATAAAAAACATCCTGACAGCTTAAACTATCAGGATGAGGATCGTTCTTTCATTTATTATAACAAGCAGGGACATTGAAAAATGACGTATTCACGACGAAACCGATGCCGTTTGCGACAGCCCGAAACCGATTCGCGACAAAAAAAGCTCATTCGCGACAAGCCGATGAAATGTTTAATTCCTGAACGAAAAATCCGTTGTCGATCACGGTGTTGAGTGTGACGTGTTCGTAGTCCTTGAGGATGTTTTGGAGCGTGAAGAGCCCGGTTCCCCGTCCTTCGCCCTTTGTGGAGTACCCTTCCTGAAACAGCAGGTTCATCATGGGTCTGTCGGAAAACGAATTGGCGACGACGATGCTGATGTTTTGATTGTCGTCTCTGGTTGCCGAAAGAGACAGCACCTTGTCCTCGGAGTCCTTCGCCGCCTCTATGGCGTTATCCAGAAAAATGCCCATCACCCGGCATAGATCGATTGCTTGCATCCCAGTTTCATCCAGATAGTCGTCGATCGAGACGGATATTTTGATGTCGCGATCCAGAGCGCGTTGAAACGCGGTGGTGAGCAGCCCTTTCAGCGAGACACACTTGATATACTCGATATATAAAAACACGCTGTTTTTATCAAGGATGGCGGATTGGTTTTTCAGGATTTCCCGGTAATAATACGTCCTCAGCCCCTCGATATCGTTTTGCTCGATATAACTCCTTAACGTCAGCAGGATGTTGTTGTAGTCATGCCGGAAGGCGCGGATATCCTTGGTGAGCTTTTCAATGATGCCCGTATAGATGAGCAGCTGTTCGTACTTTTCTTTTTGTTCTTCCAGTTGAATCTTGTTCCGGATCGCAAGCTTATACAGCAGATATCCGATCAGATTGAGCACCGGCAAAAGCAGGAAGGGAATGTATAACGAAAACCGGTCCTTGTCCAGAATGCCGCGATAGATCCAGAGCAGGCCGATCACGGACATCACGACCATCAGCACAAGCGTGAGGTGCACATAAAGCGAAGGCGATGTGTTGGCCAGCCGCTTATACAGGACGCGATACAGTTTTCTCAGCGAATTGCGGGACAAGAAATTCCATGTCAGCAGGAACACGGCGCAGAGTGCCGCCAGAATCAATATTCCGAAGAATCCGACCAGCCACTCCATGCGGCTGTTCTTCAACAGAGGGATGTAATGCGCGTTGAGCAATTCCTGCGTGATAACGCCGACGACGTTCAGCAGTATGAATGCCGATAAGTACAGGATGTTTTTTGTGATCTCCATACGGTAAAACAATATGACCAACAGCGTCACGATAAGCGCCCAGAATACGATCCGAACGGCCAGCATCGGGACCCGCTCCAAAAACAGATACCCCAATATCGTGAACAGCAGATAGACAAGAAAGCGGCGGGGCTCCAGGCGGGCCTTTCTTCCAACCATCAATTGCATGGTAAACGAAAAAACGGTTCCCGTCAGAATTGCTTCCGAAATATTATAGATGATCCCGTTCATATCGTAACAATCCTTTTAAGTATCTGGGGGAAATCAGGCATTTATACCCGTGACTCAACGTAACATACATGTCGTTTCGGCTCTTGGAAATCGACTGGACGTGCTGCAAATTGATCAAAAAGGAACGATGGCATCGGTAAAAAAAGCTGTCGAGGTGGTTCTGAAGCTCGTCCAGCGTGTCCCGAAACTCAATGCTTTTATCCTGCGTATGCAATATGATGCTTCGTTTGGCGGTATTGGTCTCAAAATAGATGATGTCCTTCACAGGGATGATAAAGTCCGTTCCGCTCGTTCGGACCAGCAGCGCCCGCTCTTCCTGCCGCGTGTCCTGGCCGGATATTTCGCGCTGGATCGTATTCATGCATTGAAAGATTTTTTGTTTGATTTCCTCGTCGCCTTTTAAGATGTAGTCCAGCGCTCTGATTTTATACTGTATCGCCGGAAACGCAAATTCCATGTGGCTGGTGATAAAGATGATGTATCCAAACGTGTCTTTCCTTCGGATCTTCTGCGCCAGCTGAAGCCCGTTTGAAGAATCTCCGAGGATAATATCTAAAAAGAAAATATTGAAAACGCCCGAGGCGATATCGATCCTGTCCAAAACGCTTTCATAGTTTTCCGTGACGGCCTGAACATCCCAGTTCAGCTTGTGGGCGGACAAATACTCGCCGATACACTGACGGATTTGTCTCGAAATCTGTATATCATCCTCAATGACGTATATCTGATTGTTTTTTCCCATTTTCATGCCATCCTGATTCTATTGCGGCGAACATGCCGCGTTTCGGATCGTTTGTCGAGCGGAATATGGAAAGATCGATTTTCACGAAAAAGCCGTTTGCTTCAAACCGAAGCACTCATCCATCTTGCGCGCGTTGCATGTTGCCACATTCTTCGGGATAAGAGGAGTGCCTTGCCCGGGTTTGCCCATGCGTCAAAACCTGCTTCGATGCTTTCCGTGCATTTAACCACGCCCGGCAAAAGAGCAATGCTATTCTCACTATTTTAGCACAGATCGCCGAATACTCACTAGCGAGTATCTTACCGATATCGCATACGCAAACCGGAATGGGTGCATCGGAGCACTTTTTTACTCATATTATATCGAATGAAGACCAAACCGCGTTAAGAACATGTAAATTATCTACGGGATGCTATATACGTCTGACAACGATGTAATTCCCGATATGTTGTTTGCTCCATAGAGAGTTCCGGGGGTGACCGCTATATTCTGATCATCGTGCGTTATTTGGAGGGATTGCAGAAACAGGAATGAATGATGCGGAATTGGTGTTAGCGCGTTGCGTGGATGAAACGCGTTGCAGCTCTTACGCCAGCGGCTATTTTGATCAGAGGCGAAAAGACATGAATAGCATGTTGATTAAAAGCTGGACATAGAATTCGCGTTTTGCACACCTTTTGGCGAGAGGGGAGGAATTTTCACACAGCATTGCGGGTTCCGTGTGGCGCAGCCACGCGGCGGCGTTCTCGGGGCGGAGAAACTGTCCCAGAACGTTTTTGCTCGACCCAATTGAATCGAAACAAAAACAAGAGCTCATCAAAGATGAACTCTTGTTTTTGGCTAAACCCTCACGAAATGATACAATCGCGCGAAACGAGAGGGTGGGTGCAGGTGGGTGCAAATCAGCAGAAAAATGGCAAAGTGATGATTTAATTGGTTCGAGAAACGGTGTTTTCTGTTTCGCTAATTCAGCTAAAGGCAATCTGATGCTATGCGGAATTAGTCTTTTCTATGCTCTAAACACGTAATAAGCATTGACTTATTGCAGGTTCCATTGACATGATGCCGCCACCCTGACTGATGATTTCCAAAATAGAATCTGCGTTCTTTACAATGCTCCCGGCTAGCAGACTTACACCATATCGGCGAAATACCGCTGGACATAATGGCGTTGACGGTCCGATGATGCAAACTTCTCTTGCATTTTTACAGTATAACAATACTTTATCTAAGGTATGGTTCATAATGCATGTAGCTTTTATGAAAACCACATTGCACTCCGGAAGACGGATCGATATACTGTTTTCGTAGTATATATCACCACACTTCATCACGTTTTCTTCAAATATGTAGATATTTCGGGTCACATTCTCCAATGCTTGAAAAACAGGTTTTACCATGCCAACCATACCGATGGTATCGGAAGGCGAAACAGTAGTGGCATCTAAAACATTACCAACATTCAGTTTTTCTTGCGTATTATTGAGAACCGCATTGATGGTGGCAAGCCCAATAGCAGATTTCAGGCAGTTACTGTCTTTCAACCACGGAATTATTTCCTCGCCACTTTTACCAATAAGGCTACCGGCGATACTTAAAGCATCACAGTTTTCACCCAAAGCATTTCGAAAACTGTATGCCAGCCCGCAATCGTTATTATCGAGCATAACACAAGTATAACCAAGTCCAGCTCGTACGTCCTTGATTTTTCTATGCTGTACCTTCAAAAGCGAAAATTCAATTAACTCGTCGATAATCATGTTCTTCTCCTATCTGAAAAATTTGTAAACTTGGGCTTGTGTCCTCAATACTCATTGTAGTTACATTAATGGCATAAGTCAATAACTATGCATTCGAAGAAAAGAACGCCGATTTACCTGCAATAAGGTTTTCGAACGCAGAATGTTCCTTCGCTTTGTAGATAAACTTGGATCAATATATTTTTTCGTCGAGTTTGATTCAGAAAGAATTAGAAATTTCGCAATCACTAGCGAAAAAACTAATAGAAAAGTGGAGTTTATCTTTGCTTTTACTGCATGTGTGTTATTTTACTTATGTAATTACTGTTATATACTAATCAATTATGAGAAGTTGCAATTTCAATAAAGTCTAGTCTTGCTAAAGATGTTTGGAGAAAAAACATGCAGAGCATTCATGAACTCTATGCGCTTTTAAAACAGAAGGGATTTCGCTTCACCGCGCCCAAGCGGGAGCTGCTGGATATTTTTCTTGCGAATCAGGATCGCATGCTCTCCGTCAGCGATGTGTTCCATCTGCTTCCGGAGAACAGCGGGATCGACAACGCGACGGTATACCGCAACATGCAAAAATTTTCCGAGCTTGGCGTTTTGGAGTCCATGGTCGATGATCGGGGCGTCAGCCGGTATACCCTTCAAGAGAAGGAGCACCACCACTACTTGATCTGCACACAGTGCGGTCGCATCATCCGCTTTCCCTGTACCACCCATTATTGGAATTCCTTTGCTGAGGGTGCAGATTTCACAGAAACGATGCACAAGCTTGAGGTATATGGAATCTGCGCCAGCTGCAAAAAAGCTGCGCTGGAACATAGTTAAGTCTTTCTCTGCAGTTCCTCGAATGGCTAGTAATCAACTTGCCTATTGACAAACAGAATCTGTCCGTGATACCCTTCTTATTGCAATTCATTTGCATTAAGGAGGTTTGCACCATGAAAAAAATCCTACTTGTTGTCGTTTCTGCAGTCATGTTGCTCTCATTGGCTGCCTGTCAGTCAACGGATGTTGCCGCGGAGTCTTCCGAAACTGCGTCTGCGCCCGCGCTAACGGTGGCCGTTGGCATCGTGCCGGAGGCTGCGTTTGTCCAAGCCGTCGGCGGCGATCTTGTCTCGGTGGTCACCATGGTTCCGCCGGGATCGAGCCCCGCGAACTACCAGCCAACCGCTGCGGAAATGCAGGCGCTCTCGGACGCTTCCATCTATTTTACGCTGCAGATGCCAACCGAGAAGGCTAATATTCTGCCAAAGGTTGCCGAGTTTAATGAGAATATTCAGATTGTCGACCTGCGCGCGGCTGCAGCCGCCGTCTATCCGCTGCTGAGCGGGGACGGCGAGGAGCTCGACGCCAGCGCAACCGACTCCGTCGATCCGCATCTGTGGCTTTCCCCCAAGCGCGCGGTGGTCATGGTGCAGACGATTGCCGACCAGCTCAGCGCGGTTGACGCGGCAAACAAGGACACCTATCAGGCAAATGCCGCGGACTACATTGCGCAGCTGACGGCGCTGGACACCGAAATTCAAACAGCCGTTTCAGCGCTGACCAACAAGTCGTTTCTGATCTATCATGCGGCCTACGGCTACTTTGCGCATGATTACGGTCTCACGATGATTGCGCTCGAAAACGAGGGTAAGCAGGCCACCGCCGAGGATTTGCAGTCCGTCATCGACTATGCCAAGCAGAACCAGATTACAACCGTATTTTATCAGGAAGAGTTTGACGACAGTCAGGCCGCGACCGTTGCCGAAGAAATCGGCGGCGTGGTACAGAAGGCCGCCCCGCTCTCCAGCGACTATATACAAGGACTGAAGGATTTTGTCTCAGCCTTGTCAAAATCCGGGGAGTAACATGGTTCGAGATATCACATTTCAGAATGTTCGATATTGCTATGGAGAGGTTTGCGCCATCATCGGCGCAAACTTCTCTTTGCCCGAAAAGCAGCTCACCGTACTGGTCGGCCCAAACGGGGGCGGCAAGAGCACGCTGATCAAACTGAGGGCTGGGCTGATGAAGCCGGACGACGGCACCATCGACATCCGCGCAGGTGTCAATATCGGCTATGTTCCGCAGAGCAATTCCTTCGACGCCTCCTTTCCGCTGACGGTACGCGATTTGGTCTTGCAGGGCACGCTTCCAAACGCGATCAAGCCTTTCCAGCGTTACTCCCCCTCTCAGCGGGAGAAGGCCGCTCGCGCGATTCAACGCGTCGGTCTGGAAGGGTTGGAATCACGCGGGCTTAGCCAGCTCTCCGGCGGCCAGCTCAAGCGCGCGGTTATCGGCAGACTGCTCGCCTCGGATACGAGCATGATCGTGCTGGATGAACCGGACGCCAGTCTCGACGTAGCGGCGGCGAAGGATCTCTATGCGATGCTATACAAGCTGAAAGCGGAAAAAACGATTGTGCTGGCCAGTCACAATCTGGATGTCGCGCTCGATCTGGCGGATCACGCGATCTATGTCAGCAAGACCGTGACCGCTTTCCCCTCCGCCCGGATGCTAAAAGAAACTCTGAAAGGCGGAATCCAGCTTTGATCGACGCAATTTTACACTATTCTTTTATGCGAAATGCGTTGTTTGCTGCATTTCTCGCGAGCATTGTGACCGGCATCATTGGAACCATCGCCATCGAAAAAAAACTCGTCAGCATGTCCGGCGGTATTGCGCATGCGTCGTTTGGCGGAATCGGGCTGGGCTATCTGTTGGGGTTTGAGCCAATCTGGGGCGGATTGCTCTTCGCCGTCGGCGCGTCCTGCGCCGTTTGCAAGCTGCCCGAGCAGAGCCGCCTCAAAGCGGATACCATGATCGGCATTCTCTGGTCTTTTGGCATG
Source organism: Clostridiales bacterium (assembly GCA_012517905.1). Classification (GTDB taxonomy): domain Bacteria; phylum Bacillota; class Clostridia; order Christensenellales; family CAG-138; genus UBA7703. Next base: position 59,418 of record JAAYUE010000034.1, read on the forward strand.
GCGTTGGGCATTCTGTTTATCTCGCTCTCACCCGGGTATATGCCGGATATGACGAGCTATCTCTTTGGCGATATCCTCACGGTATCCCGTGGTGCCTTATGGACAATGGCGGGATTCACCATCGTCGTTGTGCTTGTGTTTGTTCTTTTTTATCACCATCTGGTGCTTTATCTCTTCGATGAGGAATATATGCGCGCGCGCGGCATGCGCGCAGGCCTCATGGAATGGATCGTGTACCTGATTATTCCGATTGGGATCATCGTGCTGGTAAAAGTGGTTGGTATCATTTTGACCATCGCGCTATTGACCATCCCCGTATCGATTGCCAAGATGCGGTTTCGTTCCATCGGTAAGGTGATCGTGTCCTCCATGATCGTGAGTTTTCTATTTTGCCTGACCGGGATCACGTTGGCATATTATCTCAACATTCCCTCCGGCGTCAGCATCGTCATCATCAGCGCAACGGTTTATTTTTTGATGGCAATCCTGCGGGATCGCGTTCGAAAATGGAAGCACCGGCGCATGAAGCACATGCGCTCGTCAATCTAGTCCGTCAAAAACACGCGGCGCTCCGGATTTGGAACGCCGCGTGTTTTGTCGCAAAGACATTTGACTATAATGGTTTTCATGTTGTTGTCAGTATCAAATGCTTATTGATTCAAAGTAAATATTGTTTCAGAAATTGTCGGATTAATAAAGAGCCATTAACTATATTTCATAATGATTGAGAAAGTCCAGCAGCAGATTAAGACAAACCGCCTTACGATACTCTGAGGAAACACGCCCGCGCGTTGGGACGATCGCTTTGTCGTAGGCTGCTAGATAGTCAGATCGGATCGCCTTTACCTGCTCAACCGATTTACCGATGAGCATGGAATCGATCTCCGGGCGGCGGATGACCACGTCGCTGACCGCGCCAAAGGCGGTCGCGCAGTGTGCAATCACGCCGTTATCCAGCGTGAGCAATCCCACAAACGAGATACGGGAGATGGCGAGCGCTTTTCGCGCGGCAACTTTCTGATAGACATATCCATCGAGCCAGCGCAGCGGCAGTAGTACTTCCGTGATCAACTCATCAGGATGCAGCGCGAGCTGTTTACGGCCAATGTAAAAATCCCGAATCGGCAGAATCCGTGTGCCCGTGCTGCTCTCAAGCTTGAGCGAGGCATCTGCGACGAAGAAAATCAGTGCGCTGTCCGCCTTGGCGCTGCCGTTTCCGATGTTACCTCCGATTGTGCCCTCATTTCGAATCGCGGGGGCGGCAATTTGGGAGAGTGCCTCTTTGAGCAGAGCGGGGGTGAGCGGGTGCTCCAGAAGCTCGGTAAAGGTGCAGCCCGCGCCGAGATGCAGAATCCCATCCTCTAGATAGACCCGCTTGAGCTCCGGCACGGCGTGCAGAAACAGATAGCTTCCGGGGTGCTGTTCGCCGATCATCAAATCGGTGCCGCCGGCATAGGGGATCACGTCGTTTGCCGCGCGGATTTCCAGTGCCTGCCGGAGCGAATTTGGGTTGAATCCGTTTACCATAATCCGTTGCCCTCCTTTGCGGCAGATTGAATCGCGGTGACAATCGCGTTATAACCCGTGCAGCGGCAGAGATTGCCGGAGATTCCCGCGCGAATCTCTTCCTCGGTGGGATGTGGGGTTTTCGCTAGGATGGCTTCGCTTGCGAGGATCATGCCGGGAGTGCAAAAGCCACACTGTACAGCGGAGACGGCTGCATATGCAGCATTGAGCGCGGCAAAGCGTGCGGTCTTGCTGTAGCCTTCGATGGTGACGATGCTTGCCCCCGCGACACGTCCCATGGCGACCATACAGCTATTGACAAGCTTGCCGTCAAGTAACACGCTGCAAGCACCGCATTCGCCTTCCTTACAACCGCACTTAACGCCCGTTAAGGCGAAGTTGTCGCGCAGCACGTCGAGCAGCCGTGTAGTCGCGCTGCCGGTATACGAAACGCGCTCACCATTGAGTTGAAATTCAATTCCTTGATCCATATGCGTATTCCTCCTTATTCTTGAGTTGCGCCAAGCAGCGCGTCTTCCGCAGAGAACGGAATGTGCTGAATCTTGCGGTTCAGCGCCTGCTCCATGGCGGCCATATATGCGCCCGGCATTCCGACGAGCGGCAGCTCACCCGCGCCTTTTGCACCATACGGCCCAAGGGGATATTCCTCAACGTGCATCTTGACCTCTAGCACGGGAACATCCATTGAGGTCGGGATGAGATAATCCGAAAAGCTGTTATTACGGATACGTCCATTATTATCAGTAGCCATCTGCTCCATGCTTGCGTAGCCAAGCCCCTGCATCAGGCCGCCTTCCATCTGACCGACCACGATGTTGTAATCAATCGGGGTGCCGACATCGAAACTCGCCCAAGCGCCGAGGACCTTGTTCACACCCGTGAGGGTGTCTACCTCGACCTCGACAGCGCTTGCCGCCCAGGCGTAGGTCGGGTAGGCATCGCCTTGGAATTTTTCGATGTCAAACGGAATGACAAAATCCGGCTCGACGAAGCGCTCCTCCACGGTCTGATCCTCACCTTCCTTCCATTCACTGCGCAGGTGAATCGCTGCGCGGCGCAATAACTCGCCAACCGTCATGAGACTGCGCGAGGCGACAGTGGGGCCGGAATCTGGCACGCGGTCGGTATCGGGATTGTTGTAGGTGACGCGCTCCAGCGGAAGGTTGAGCTCATTTGCGACGATCTTGCAGAGCGTCGTCTTAATACCCTGACCAATATCGGACTGGCTCGCGAGAATTTCGACGTACCCACTCGTTGTTTTATGCAGACGGGTGACGGCCTTGATGTGATCCCGTTCGCCGCTGCCGGTAAAGCCTGCGCCGTGGAACCAGATACTGATCCCGATGCCTCGCTGAAACCGCTCCGGTTTTGCGGTGTTATACGTTGCGCGTTTCTGGCTATATCCGCTCATCTGCTCGACTTCGGCAATCATGTCCGGAAGTGGAACGGGAAAATGGTAAATGCCTCCAGTGGAGGTTGCGTCGCCCTGCTTCACGAGATGTCGCTGTTTAAAGGGGAGCGGTTCCTCGCCAAGGTCGCGTGCGATATGGTTCATCATCATTTCAACGGCAAAGAATGTTTGCGGTCCGCCAAATCCGCGATAAGCGCCGTTTGGGACGGTATTGGTCTTCATCGCTCTACCGCGCACGCGCAGGTTTTCCACGTTGTAGACGCCTGGCGCGGCGATGAGACCGCGTTGGAGCACAACGGCGGAGAGCGTAGTGTATCCGCCCGCGTTAAAGATTACGTCAATGTCCATCGCGGTGACACGCCTGTCTTTCACGGCGACACGATAGGTGGAAAGTGATGGGTGCCGTTTGGAGGTAAACTCCATGTCCTCTCTGCGGTCAAAGATCACACGCACGGGTTTGCCGCCCGCGTGATAAGCCGCAACTGCAACTTCGCACGCAAGGATGGAGGGATACGCCTCTTTTCCCCCAAAGCCGCCCCCCGTTATATCCTGCACTACGCGGACGCGATCGGGTGTGAGACCGAGTGCCTTTGCAATTGCACCGTGCACATAATAGGGACACTGCATGCTGCCGTGAATGCTGAGTTTTCCATCGGCAAACGTGGCGATCATGCCCTGTGTTTCTAGATACGCCTGCTCCTGATAGCCGGTTTCAAACTCTTCTTGATAGACTTTATCCGCGTTAGCAAACGCACTATCAGGATCGCCTTTTCCGAAGTTATAGTCAAAAAAGGTGGTTATGGAATCCCGGACGTCCAGCGTGGCGGGCAATGGCTCATAGACCACTTCGATTTCGCCCGCAATGCGCAGTACGGTGTTTTCGTCGGGACCTACGACCATCAGCACCGGATCACCGATGTATTCCACGGTTTCGACGGCGAACACTGGCGTATCGTCCTTGACAATATGCACCTCATTGATGCCCGGCACGTCGCGGTGGTCTACGATGAAATATCCCTCCGGCAGGGCGTAGGGTTTAATTTCGATGATGCGCGCGTGCGGGTGCGGTGAGCGGACAATCCGCCCGTGGAGCATGCCCGCCTGCGGATAGTCGCCGACATACCATGCGGTGCCATCGATCTTCGTCTGGTGATCCTTCTTGACGACGGATTTGCTGATTTTTTTCACGACGAATTCCTCCTAAATCAATGTTACGAGTGTCCAATCACCACGCGCTCCGGCGCGGTGGGTTGCGGGTTTCGTAGCGCCAGATAGCGCGCGAGCCGCTCAAAATCCAACAGTGTGTCCGCGTCCATCAGGCAGCCTTCATCAGTAACCGGAACCTCCGCAATAGCTCCTTCCAGCACACTCCATACGCCGCGCAGGCCGCTCGTTCCGCGATAGTTGAGGATGTTCTTCCTGCAAGTAGCGCCAATGAGCGGCGGGTGCTTGCGATAGCCTTCCACGGTAGGAAACGTAACGGCTGGTAACTGTTCTTCCATCATCTGCCGAAGACGAAGAAATGTGTCCTGATTCACGGCTGGCATATCACCTGGAAGCAGAAAGAATGCGTCGCATGGGGGAAGGGCTGCAACGCCAACTTTGACGGAGGTGAGCATATCGCTCTCGGAAAACGCCGGGTTAAAGGCGATTTGCACTTGCCCGGGCGGAAACAGCTCTTCCAGCTCCAATGCTACCTCCCGCGCGCGATACCCCAGCACGACGGTAATCTCCGTTGCACCGCCTGTCAGCAGGCTCTCTACACTCAGCGCCAGCAAGGATTGTCCACGGATACGCATCAGTGGTTTAAACGCACCCATACGGCTGGAGAGTCCCGCCGCGAGGATCAATCCGTGGATGTTCAAGTGTTCTCCTTTTTATAGAAGGTGTTCTTCAACGGAAGTGAGGTGCGGAATTGCCCATCCAGCCGATAATACGCATGCGAGCAGGCGGGGGAGGTTGGAATCAAGCAGAGTTCGCCAACGCCCTTTGCGCCGAAAGCGAGCGGGAGCTTGTTCGGCGACTGCACCAACCGCACTTCGATTTCGGGTATGTCCGTTGCGCGCATGAGTCCAAGCTTGCCAAACTTCACTTGCGGATAGCCACCTTCGGTCTTGTAATCCTCTGTGAGTGCAAAGCCAAGACCCATGACGATACCGCCCTCAATCTGACCCTCGACACTCTGAATGTTGACGGGGGTGCCGACATCGTAAGCCGCGACCACGCGTTCAACCTTGCCGGTTTTATGAAGCACGACCACCTGCGCGCCATAGCTGTAGCTCACGTGGCTCACGGGATTTGGTTTGTTTGTGCCCATGGGGTCGGTGATCGGGACATACTCGCCATAAAACTCCTGCCCTTCCAGGTCGGCCAGCGTTTTGCCGGAGTCGAGCGCCGTGCACAGCGCCTCGCCGGCCTTTCGCGCCGCTTCTCCGGTGATGACCGTTTGGCGTGAGGCAGTGCTCGTTCCGCTGTCCGGCGTGCGGACAGTGTCCGCTCGCTCGTGAAGCAATAGTTTTGGGTCAAGACCCGTCTGCTCGCAGATTATCTGGGTGCAAACCGTCGCGATGCCCTGCCCCATGCAGGCGGCACTGGTGCGGATGTGTACAAGGCCGCTTTCAATCGAGAGCTTGCATCGCCCCGTGTCACGAATGCCGATGCCTTTTCCACTGTTCTTGAAAGCGCAGGCAATTCCTGCGTACGGACTGGATTCGTAGACGTCCTTGATGGCGAGGAGGCATTCTGCCAGTGCGCAATCCCCGTCCGCGAGCTGTCCGTTTGGCAGCTCCTGCCCCGGACGGACTGCGTTTTTGTAGCGGATTTCCCAGGGCGAGATGCCGACCATCTCCGCGAGCAGGTTGAGGTTGTTCTCGGTGGCAAAGCAGCTCTGCGTGACGCCAAAGCCGCGGTATGCGCCCGCAACAACGTTGTTGGTGTATACGCTGATGCCAAGGATGTCGATGTTTTGATAGTTATAAGGCCCAGCCGCGTGCGTGCAGGCACGCTGAAGCACAGGCCCGCCAAGGCTGGCGTATGCACCACTGTCCGCGATGAGAACTGCCTTCATTGCGGTGAGTTTGCCTGTTTCGTCACAGGCGGTGGTGAATTCCATGTGCATTGGGTGCCGTTTGGTATGGTATTCCAGACTCTCTTGCCGCGAGAACTGCACCTTGACCGGGGCTTTGACGTGCCAGGCCATGAGCGCGGCGTGGTGCTGCACGCTCATGTCCTCCTTGCCGCCAAAGCCGCCGCCGACGAGCATGCTGTGGCAATGCACCTTTTCTTCTGGAATGCGCAGCATAGCCGCGACCTCGTGCTTTTCGTCATAGACACTCTGAGCGCCGCTGTAGAGCAGGATGCCATCCTCGCCTTCCGGAAGGGCGATGGCGCACTCTGGCTCCATAAATGCATGATCATTGAGTGGGGTGTAGTATTTTTTTGTGACGACATATTTCGAATTACGAATCGCCGCATCCGCGTCGCCGCGCTTGAGTGTTTCCCGGCGGACGATGTTACCGCCTTTGTGTAGGAGCGGCGCATCCGCCGCGAGCGCGTCAAGCGGGGAGCTTACAGGCGTGAGTTCGGTGTAATCCACGTCGATGAGTGCAAGCACCTCGTCCAGCGCGCGCTCGGTTCTGGTACAGACGAGCGCAATCGCGTCGCCGATGTACCGCGTGATATCGCCTTCGGCAATCATCACATCCCAATCCGGCACGATATGCCCCGTTTTGTTGTAGGGGACGTCCTTTGCTGTAAGGATGCGGACGCAGTTGGGATGCTGCTCGGCGCGACTCAAGTCGATGCGGTTAACCCGTGCGCGCGGGTAACGCGAACGAAGCGCCTTTGCAAACAGCATGTTCGGCAAATGCAGATCACCGACGAATTGTCCGGTGCCAAGCACCTTCTCTGCCACGTCGGGGCGAATTAAGCGGCGATTCACGCCCGTGCTGTCCGGCAGGGCGGGAATGGGCAGTTCTTCTCGGAAAAAGCGCGCTGCCAAGAGAATTGCTTCTTCAATTTTTTTATAACCCGTGCAACGGCAAATATTGCCTCGAATAGCGGCTTTGACCTCTTCGCGCGTTGGCGTCAGCGTGCTATCCAAAAGCGCTTTGGCGCAAATAACCATGCCAGGAGTGCAAAAGCCGCATTGCACCGCGCCCGCTTCACCAAAACAGTACACATAGACTTCTTTTTCGCGCGGGGATAATCCCTCAACGGTCTGGACGGACTTTCCTTCAAAGCGAGAGAGCGTCTGCGTGCAGGCCTTCACCTTTTTTCCGTCCACGAGAACGGTGCAAGTACCACAAACGCCTTCGCTGCATCCATCTTTTGCGGCGGTTAAGCCGAGCGAGTCCCGCAAAAACGAGAGCAGGGTAATGTCCTCTTCCGATTGAACTGGGATTCCGTTTACGGTTAATGCAATCACAGGCAGATCTCCTTTCAAAGAGAAAAGCATAGGCGATGGTTTGGCGCGCGAGTTGATGTTTTACGCGGCGCATCTGACTAATGACAGGTGGACAAAATGCGTTATATTAACATATGATAACGCTACACATTCAGTATAGGAGTAATGCGCGGAAACTGCCAAATACTTCTTCAGCGGAACACGCTTTTCCCTTTCTTCTAATAGGCCGTATTTCGGGAACAACTAAAACGCCTCTCCCGCACGATTTAGGTGCAAAGAGAGGCATTCGTTTGCTTTGTGGTGTTTGCGTTAGGGCTTTAGATATCCGGGGGAGAGCAAAAGCTCCTCATAAACGAGATTGCTTTGTGCCAGCGCGCGCTCCTCATATTGTTGAAACGCCTGTAAGAATGCCTGCCCGCGCGGGGTCAGGTCACTTCCGCTGCCCTTTGTGCCACCCTGCCTGCGTAGAATTAGCGGATAGCCGAGCGCGGCTTCGAGTTTGTTCAGCGTGTCCCAAGCTTTGCTTATGGACATGGCCATCATATCGCTTGCGGTGCGGACGGAGTGCGTCTCTCCGATGAGCAGCAACAAGAGCTTTGCGCGGACGCTAAAGATCGTGTCCTCCTGCTCCAGCGTAAATTGAAGGTTTGGCTGAATGAAGCTGGATTGATGCGCCAGAAGGTGCGCCTCCAGCTGTGTTTGTTCGTGAAAAGTCAGCCGGATACCTTCGTCTGCAACATCCACGCGGGTGCGGCTGCATCGCATCTGCGCCATTGCGCCGCGCAGGCCGCCGCTGCCGATATAGGAGAGGATATCCGGAATTACGCGATTGCTCAATATGATGGGATGCCCGCCCTTTCCGCCCACGGCGGGTGTGACAAAGTCTCCACCCTGATTGAGGAGTGCGCGCAGCGTAGACGGCGCAAACAGTGGCACGTTGACCGGCGCAAACGCGACTCTCTCGCACTTGTCCTGTAAAAAAGCGAGTCCAAGACGGATGGAGTCCAATAGTTCGGGATCCTGAAACTCGGTGTTGTGTAGAAACACAACACCGCGGCCGGAAAGGCGATATTTTACCTCATCTGCTTCCACGCCGGTGACAACCGCGATAGGGAAAATACCCGCCTGTTGAAAGGTCAGCACAATGCGCTGCACGGCGGTGATTGAACCAAGCTGAAGTGTCGGACGCGCTGCCTTCTGGCTTGCGGCCGCGATAAGTCCTCCCACACGACTGATTTTCATGATTTTGCCTCCAAGTTTTTAGCGACAGGATTCTTCTACCTTTCTAGGATAGTACGACAACCTAACAAATAAATCGTTTCTTACCCGGGGTTGTTAAAGATCGTCTTGCGTGATTTGTTATTAAAAGAGCCTGTATAGTTTGTACGCACATATGCAAGTTGGACTTTTAGCGAGGGATCAACTGATTGCAACGATAACTGACAAAAATTTCATATAATGCTGGCACACACTTAAATATGAGCTGCAAAGCGAAAACCATGAGAAATAGATAGCAATATTCGAGGTCTCACAGTGTTACATATCGTTTATTATAATAAGCTTTTTATGACGCGCGTAAAAATTTCTTATTTAGGAATGAATCTTATAAAAAATATAGTAATTGTTGACATATGCCAATAATCGGCATAATATTGTTATGGTCATAAGCCAATAACCGAGTGAAAATATCTATATAAATTCGGATAGTATTTTAGTGACTGCTGTGCTTTAAATAAAAGCACAAAACAATATCTTTGCATGAACGAAGACAATCAAGCAGGAACACCAAAGAACATTTATTGAAAACGAGGGGTGCGGACTATTAGTTCTTGCATTCAGTTATGAGTTCAATCATTTGAACGGAGTTTTTTGATTGACAAGGTGATACTAGATTCAATTATCAGCTGAGACAATTTACTAAAGGAGGATTTTGAAATGATTTTATACGGGCCAGTACCTTCAAGACGATTGGGGCAAAGTATTGGGATTAACAATATCCCGCCTAAAACCTGTTCCTACTCCTGCATCTATTGTCAGCTTGGCAGGACAGATAGAATGCAGATTAAAAGACAAGAGTTCTATAAACCCGAGGATATTTACCTCGAAGCCGAAGTTAAACTGGAACAACTAAAAGCGGAAAACAGGACTGCCGATTACTTTTCTTTTGTCCCTGATGGGGAGCCGACCCTTGACATCAATTTGGGAGCGGAAATCGATCTGCTCAAGCCATTCAAGGTAAGAATTGCAGTCATCACCAATGCATCTCTTCTTTGGATGGACGATGTCAAGGAAGATTTAATGAAGGCGGATTGGGTATCGGTCAGCATTGATGCCGCAGATGAAGATGTTTGGCGCAGAATTGACAGGCCGCATGGCGCATTACGGCATATAGATATTCTGAATGGTATAATCGAGTTTTCAAAAAAATATCGGGGTACGCTGGTTACCGAGACAATGCTTGTAGAGGGGGTGAACGATCACGATACATGCGTTGGGAAGATCGCAGATCAGTTATCTCTGATACAACCGAGTAAGGCTTATATTTTGGTTCCTACCCGTCCCCCTGCTGAAAGCAGCGTAAAGAGAGCTGCAAAGTCCAGTCTTTCTAGCGCTGTTCGAATGATTCGACGCGTATCTGGAATAGACGTTGAGTGTATCACCGGAGATGAGAATGAGGAAGGGTTTTTCTTTACGGAATCTGTCGCAGAAGACATATTAAGCATAGCATCTGTGCATCCAATTAGAGAAGATATCATTGATGGGTTATTGAAGAAAAGAAATGCGGATAAGACGATTATTAGTGAGATGGTAAAAAATGGTGAGCTGTGCGAGTTTCAATACGAAGGCAAACGATTTTACCGAAAGAAAATTTAGAAGAGCAAAGACAGTCACCGTGCCTACTGGATCCACTGAAACATTACCCAGAAATATTATTGTGGAACAGCATAAGACATGAAGGTCGAGGGGAAGAGATTATGTGTCAGCAAAAACGGATTTTAGCAATACATGACATATCCTGCTTTGGTAGATGCTCCTTAACGGTGGCGCTTCCTATCATATCAGCAGTGGGTATTGAAGTCAGCGTAATCCCAACGGCCTTACTTTCTACGCATACGGGCGGCATTCCGGGATATACCTATCGCGACTTATCGGACGATATGCTTGTTATCACGAACCACTGGCAGTCGCTCGATATTAAATTCGATGCGATTTACTCGGGCTTTTTAGGATCGAGCAAACAACTAGATATCGTATCGAAGATATTTGATACATTTGCAATGTCAGGGCAATTGATCATTGTTGACCCCGTTATGGCCGATAATGGTTTGCTGTACAAGAGCATTCCGGATACCTTTCCGCTAGAAATGAGAAAACTCTGTCAAAAAGCAGACATTATTTTACCAAATATGACGGAAGCGATGCTTCTTTTAGGAGAACCATATCAGAAAGGCCCCTATACGAAGCGTTACATCAAAGAACTGCTGAAGCGATTGACCGCTTTAGGACCCAAACAAATCGTGATTACAGGTGTTTATTTTGACAATAAAACGATTGGCGCCGCAAGTTATGATGCCGTATCGGATAAAACCGAATTTTCCTTTTCCTATTTTGTAGAAGGATATTATCCTGGTACTGGAGACGTGTTCGGAAGCGTGCTAGTCGGTTCTTTACTGGTAGGAAAAAGCCTAACGGAATCTGTCAGAAACGCTGTGGATTTTACGTCGGCTAGCATAGTTCGTACGAATAAAGCTGGTACAGACATGAGGTTTGGAGTTCATTTTGAAATGGAACTTCCATCTTTGATCCAACGGCTCGGGCGTAACAAAACGGAGTTCCTTCAAACGAACTAAATTTCAGCGGGAGTTTGTAATTTCGTATAGGTACAGTCGCTTTTCGGGCGGCAGTAAAATGAAGCAATCTTACGTGCTGGTTCCAAACGTACGGTTTCATGCTGGCTTCTTGTTATTGACATATGCTTTTAACTGAATTAAAATCCTTGTTGTGGGCATAAGCTCATAAACGAATATTTGGGATGAAGTATGTGGCTGGTTTTTGCGTTGATAACATCTTTTTCTTGGGCGTTTGCGGATCTATTCTATAAAAAAGGAGCAGTACCCAATGATCACATGAGCCATATAAAAACGATCATGATGGTTGGTTTTGTCATGGGGATTCACGGCCTCGCGTATATGCTGATTAAAGGCGTTGACTTTTCTTTCGCTTATATGATTGACTATCTGCCTGTTTCATCCATGTATATAGCGTCTATGTTGGCGGGCTATTTTGGACTTCGCTACATTGAGTTATCTTTATCTTCGCCGGTTCAGAATTCTTCGGGTGCAGTCGCGGCAGTTCTTATCTTTATTTTTTTTGCTCATGCGTTGAGTGCTCTGGAAGCGGGAGCGATCATTCTTATCACAACAGGAATTCTAAGCCTCGCTGCGTTGGAACGTCGCGAAAAACGGAATATGCCGGTTTTGAAAGAAAACGAACGAAGATTTCCACATCGTTTTCTTGTGCTTACTTTTCCGCTCATTTATTGCTTTCTTGATGGATTGGGTACTTTTGCAGACGCGATCTACTTAGATGAGCTATCTCTTATGAGCGAGGACAACGCGCTGCTTGCATATGAGTTTACTTTCTTTTTTTGCGCTGTAGTTGCATTTGCTGTTTTGATCGCAAAAAAGCAACGGGTTTGTCTGCGGGAAGAAAAAAGCAGAGGTGTTGCGGCGATTTTCGAGACCACAGGTCAAGTTTTCTATGTATATGCGATGGCACAAAATGCAATTATCGTTGCACCCCTCATCGCATCTTACAGTGTATTTTCCGTAATACTATCAAGGGTGTTTTTAAAAGAGAGATTGAACAGGTTGCAGTATTTATCGGTTGTTACAGTAATCCTTGGGATTGCTATGCTGGCGCTAGCCGAAATATGCTAGCTTGAGATCATTGAAACTATGTGAGTGCGAGAAGGAGAAAATGATGTTTTGCGGGGAATTTAACGAGAATGTAATCGATCATTTCATGAGTCCAAGAAACACAGGAACCATGCCGGATGCCGATGCGATCGGATCAAGCGGGGATCCGAATTGCGGTGATTCCTTAACGCTGTATCTCAAGATAAAAAACGACAAGATAGAAGATATTCGCTTTTTAGTCTTTGGCTGCGTGGCGGCAATCGCGACGAGCAGTATGACAACCGTTCTGGTAAAAGGGAAAACGCTGGAAGAGGCGTCTCGACTGACCGATGAAGATATTACAAATGCGCTAGGCGGACTGCCGGAGCATAAGCTGCATTGCTCCGTTCTTGGTGCGGATGCGTTAAAAAATGCAATTGATAACTACTATTTTTTACAAACGGAAAAAGGTGCCAATAAATAGGGTATTCCTCTGCTTGGAAAAATTCCTATTAACGCTGATCTGGTAGCCCTTTGTGATAATGGTGAGATCGAAAAGATAAACAAGAACTATTTATGCGGGTGTGAAGAGACTCTGGAAGACCTAAACATCGAAGGAGACGATCAATGACTGAGCAGACACAAAAAGTAGAGACGGAGATGGTCGTCAGATATGCGGAGACTGATCAAATGGGCATTGCCCATCACTCAAATTATCCGGTTTGGTTTGAAATCGGCAGAACAGATTTCTTTAAGAAGATTGGGTTTCCATATTCGCAAATTGAAAGCATGGGGATTCTGTTGCCGCTGACAGATATGAAGTGCAAATTTATAAAGCCAGCCAAGTATGAGGATACGATTGTAATAGAAACGCAGATTTCTACGCTCAAGCACGTCAGGGTGGGGTTTCATTACGACGTGTATAATAAGCAGATGGGGACTTTAATAGCTTCCGGTGAAACGAACCACGGTTGGACAGACCGCCAGCTTAATCCGATTGGGATTGAAGAAAAGTTCCCTGCGCTTTATGAAGCACTAAAGCACGGACATGCCACTTAAGCATTTCACATATCATTTTTGATTTGTGGATGCAAAATGCGTTTCAGACCATTTCATTTTTATAAGGAGAAGAGCATGACAAAGATAGGGATCATCATATGCGCTCGTTACCAAAATTGCGGTGGCGGGAAATGCTTGAGAGCATTGAAGGAAAGGGAAGGCGCATTTTCGATATATCCTCCTGAAGAAGAAGTTGAGTTGGTTGGTTATTCATCTTGTGGAGGTTGTCCGGGTGGGAATGTTGAGTACGTTCCGGAAGAGATGATAAAAAACAAAGCAGATGTCATTCATCTTGCTACCGGACTTGTAGTGGGCTACCCTCCTTGTTCGCATATCAAAGCATTTAAAGCCTTTATTGAATCAAAGTATCACGTGAAAGTTGTAGTGGGAACACATCCAATTCCTATGAAGTATGCGACAGCGCATAAGGAGCTTCCTTTTTGGGATGAAGTTAAAATGGATATCGTTGCCCCTGAACTCTTTCGCGACAATGATATGGTTATGAAAGCCTACGATTAATTTTTTGAGGAGTATATTTTGAATAAGAAATCAGCAAATATGAGATCCTCCTTACAGCCAGCGCCAAAAGTACTGGTTTCCTGCCGCGGACTGAATGGAGAAAACAACGCGCTTGCGGTTGCTTACTGCGGAAATTGCAGCTATGACCCGCCAATGGTTATGGTTGGCATCGTTCCCTCTCGATATTCCTATCATATGATCAAAGAAACCGGGTGTTTTGTGGTCAATCTTGCCGGGAAAGAATGTCAGGAGATGTTTGACTATCTTGGAAGCCACAGTAAACGCGACGGAGACAAACTTGCCGCGATGAATGTACGGATGGCGGATGGTGTAAAGGTGAACGCACCGATTCTTCTGGATTGCCCGGTGAATATAGAGTGCACGGTCGTCGATTCGATCATTACAGGGTCTCATGAGATGTTTATCGGCAAAATCGAATATGTACATGCGGATGCCCGAATTACCGACGATGAGGGTAATATTGATTTTTCCAGGATCGATTTTATCGGGTTCTAGCTTATAGAAGAGGAGAAAAAATCAGGTGATCACGCAGAATATTGTCGATGAGGCATTAAGACAATGTGGGAATAAGAGAATTGTGGATGTTCGTGCCGGGTTGGGATACACTTGTGTCCTGCTTTCGGATGGAGGGTGCGGCTTAGCCTACACATTCCGGAATGATCTTGGCGCATGCTGCGGGAGCATGAATTCCGCTGGTAAACTCATTGGAATGAACGCTGAAGAAGTGATTCCTTGGTTGATGGAAGATAACCGGCTGAAAGCTGCGATCGGGCTAGCAACCGCAAACGCAGTATTCAATACAAATATTGAAGGTTATGGACACGGTAACGTCGTCGACGAAATCTCAATTGATGCTTCGGATACATTTGGTATGATTGGAGAGTTTCGCCCGATCCTTTCCAAAGTGCGAGCCAAAGCAAAGCAAGTCTATGTCTTCGAACAGAAACCGAATCTTTGCGAAGGGTTGTATTCGGAACAACAAATTCCGCAGCTTTTGCCACAGTGCAGTGTGATTGTTATCACCTCTACGAGCATCATCAACCACACGATCGATGAAATCTTGCCGTATTGTGTGAACGCGAAGCAGGTTTGTCTCGTGGGGCCTTCCACGCCGTTGAACCCGGCATTGTTCCGAACGTTGCCAATTACGCTCTTGGCTGGGGTTGTTGTCACGAACGCGGAGCTCCTCCTCCAGATCGTCAGCCAGGGTGGTGGAACAATGTCCATGAAGCCTGCGGTAGATCAGGTACTCGCACATGTTTAAAAATCGTTTTTATCCGAATTTCGCGCGGCGTTCCGTAGCCTGGTGTTTCTAAATGACAAATACCTTCAAATTTGTTATTGACATATGCCAATAAACGAGTATACTGAAATTGTAATCGGCATATGCCAATAATGAATCGAGGTGAAATGATATGCCAGGAAGAGACGGAACCGGACCGATGGGTGCGGGAGCAATGACAGGAAGAGGATTGGGCGGATGCGCAAGCGCGTCGGCAAATGGACAATTCCCTGTCTATGGAATCGGATGCCAGCGCCGCGCCGGACGTGGGGGCATGCAAGGCCGTGGCTTTGGTCGTGGTTTTGCGGGTGTATATCCTGCGGCCACGCAAAAAGAAACGCTTGAACAGCAGCGCGCAGCGCTGCAGGCAAGGCTTGATCAAGTCGATGGTCAACTGAAGAACCTGTGAACGATTGCGGAGGCTGCGAGCGTAACTTGCGGCCTCCGCAGATAAAACGAGGTGAATGAAATGCCCAGACCGTTTAAATGGAGACGTGTTTGCTGCCTTCCGGAAAATAATCGATACGGCCCACTGAATGCTGCCGAGAATGATAACGGCGTTGTGCAGATGTCGGTCGACGAATACGAGGCGATTCGCCTGATCGATACGGAAGGATACACGCAGGAAAAATGTGCGGAACACATGAATGTTTCCCGCTCGACAATTCAAAGCATTTATGATTCTGCCCGAAAGAAGCTGTCTGACTCGCTGGTATATGGAAAAGTGCTGTGGATTGAAGGCGGCGAATATCGTCTTTGCGACGGCAGGTCAGACGGTTGCGGTGGCGGTGGATGCCACAGGCATCGCTGCGGAAGGAATGCGCGCATCAAGTCTGAACCGTACGATCAAGCAACTCAAACAGAAACGGAGAAAACAAATGAAGATCGCAATACCGATGAATGAACAATCGCTGGATTCGGATGTGTGCCCGTCGTTCGGGCGCGCGCCTTATTTTCTATTCTACAACAGTGTAACGGAGGAAGCGTATTATTTAGACAACGAGGCGGTCGCGAGCCAGGGCGGAGCGGGTATTCGCGCCGCGCAGGTGATTGCCGACCAGGGTGTAAAGGCGCTGATCGCGCCGCGCTGCGGAGAAAACGCGGCGGATGTTTTAACCAAAGCGGAAGTGTTTGTTTACCACTCGATTCCCGGAACGGCGCGACAGAATATCGAAGCGCATTTGAACAACCAGCTGCCGCTGATCAACGAATTTCATGCTGGGTTTCACGGGCATGAAAAAAAGTAATCTGACCATAGCGGTGCTGAGCGGAAAAGGCGGCACGGGAAAGACACTCGTTTCCGTGAACCTTGCCGCCGCGGCGGAAAGCGCGGTCTATTTGGACTGCGACGTGGAAGAACCAAACGGACATCTCTTCTTTAAGCCGGAGATCACGAGTGAAGAGACAGTATCCGCAAAGATACCGTTGATCGACTTGGATCGATGCAATGGTTGTAGGAAATGCGTAGACTTCTGTAAATTCAACGCGCTGGCTTTTATTAAAAACAAACCTGTTCTGTTCAAAGACATCTGTCATTCCTGCGGAGGCTGCGCTCTCTTCTGCCCGCAAAAGGCAATTAGCGAAGAAGAAAAGAGCGTTGGCGTGATTCAAAGCGGCATGTCCGGGCAGGTGCGCGTGCATACCGGCTGCCTGAACACCGGAGAGGCTTCCGGCATCCCGATCATCAAAGAACTCCTGAAAAAAAGTGCAACCGAAACGGCATTGCCCGTTTTCATCGATTGTCCGCCGGGAAGCGCATGTATTGTTATGGAGAGCATCAAGGATGCGGACTATTGCATTCTGGTCGCCGAACCGACGGTATTTGGCGTGCATAATCTCAAAATGGTTTGTGATCTGGTCGAAGTGTTTCACAAACCGTATGGCGTGGTGTTGAATAAATGTCTTGAGGCGGAAAATCCTGCTGAAGAATTCTGCAAGGAACACTATGTTACGATTCTGGGCAGGATTCCGTTCGACAGTAAATTAGGATCGCTGAACTCCAACGCAAAGATCGCTGTGCGAGAGAATGATCGCTATCGAGAACAGTTCTCCGCACTCTTGAATACCGTTATTGAGGAGGCAAACCATGAAACAGTTGCTCATCCTCAGCGGTAAAGGCGGAACAGGAAAGACGACGGTTGCGGGCGCTTTGATCAAACTTTCGCAGGCGCGCGCATACGCCGACTGTGATGTAGACGCGCCGAATCTGCACCTGAGCATGGCGCAGACAGGCGCTGCGGAACGACTCGATTATTATGGTATGCCAAAGGCGCAGATCGACGCGGAGATATGCATCGGGTGCGGAAAATGCGAAGAAAACTGCCGTTTTGACGCGATTATTCAAAAAAACGGATATGTCGTCGATTCTTTCTCCTGTGAAGGATGCGGCGTGTGTGAAGCGGTCTGTCCGGTAAATGCCGTATCAATGAATCCAGCTATCGCGGGTGAACAGATGCTGTATCGAGCTGCGAGTTCGGTTTTTTCGACCGCTCAGCTCAAAATGGGCAGCGGTACGTCGGGAAAGCTGGTCACCGAAGTAAAAAAACGCATGCTGTCGTCCCTACTACCGGAAACGGAGCTGGCAATCATCGACGGATCCCCGGGCATCGGGTGTCCTGTGATTGCTTCGCTGAGCGGAGTAAGCATGGTGTTGATTGTCGCCGAGCCTTCCGTATCGGGCGTCAGTGACATGGGGCGCATCATCCGCACCGCCGAAATATTCCATACGCCACTGTGTGTTTGCGTCAACAAAGCCGATGTCAACTACGAGCTGACTAGACAGATAGAGCGCTTTTGCGAAGAAAAACATATACCATTCGTCGGAACCATTCCGTATGACCCACAGGCGGTAACGGCGATCAACGATGGTATAACAATCGTCGAAATCGATTGCCCGTCCGGCAGGGCAGTGCGGCAGATTTACGCGGAAACAATGCAATTGCTTCAAGCGCAAGCGGGAGGAATCGAAGCGTGAAATTGACAGTCCTTTCGGAAAACACGAGCGTTTCCGAGTCGCTTGAACGTGAGCACGGGCTTAGTATTCACATAGAAACACCCGACCGCCGTATCCTGTTTGATACCGGAGCAGGTTGCATTTTTAAAAGCAATGCGGAGAAGCTTGGTGTCGATCTCTCAAAAGTCGATCCGTTGGTGATCTCTCACGGGCACTACGATCACGGAGGCGGACTGCGAACGTTTCTGGAGGTTAACTCGCACGCAAAGATATATCTGCACAAGCAAGCCTTTGAGGCGCATTATTCGAAACGGACGGAAGGGGCAGCGTATATTGGTCTTGACCAAACGCTGCTGCCAAACGAGAGATTTGTGTTTTGCGGAGATGACTTTGCAGTTGACGAGAACATCGAGGTTTTCTCGCGGGTAAAATCGAAGCGTTTTTTTCCGTCCTGCAACGCGACGCTGCTGATGAAGCATGGCGATGGTTTTGTTCCCGACGATTTTGCGCACGAACAGAATCTGGTGATTCGAAGGAATGGCAAAACGATGCTGATAGCGGGATGTGCGCACAAAGGAATCGTGAATATTGTCGATGCATGCAAAGACAGGTTAGGGCAATATCCGGACTATGTGGTTGGCGGGTTCCATTTGAGCGGGTCTAGAGAAAATCGAAGCGAGGCACCGGATGTCGTTGACGCAATCGGGGAGTACCTTGCATCGACGCCATCGCAATACTTTACGTGCCATTGTACCGGCATGGAAAGCTTTCAGCGACTAAAGAGAATCCTGGGGGAGAAGATTCAATATCTACCCACCGGCGATCGAATAACAATTGAAATGTAAGGAGTCATTATGGCGGAGAACTGTAGCGGAACCTGTGGAAGTTGCTCGGAGAATTGTGCTGAACGGGAAGAGCAGCAAACGGATTTCAAAGAACGTACA
Organism: Clostridiales bacterium; assembly: GCA_012517905.1. Lineage (GTDB taxonomy): Bacteria > Bacillota > Clostridia > Christensenellales > CAG-138 > UBA7703. The sequence goes on from JAAYUE010000034.1 coordinate 78,437, forward strand.
CATGAAATGAGTCACATTAAGAAAGTGATTGCGATCGTGAGCGGCAAAGGCGGCGTCGGCAAATCGTCGGTTACATCCATGCTGGCTGTTTCCATGCGGCGGCTTGGATACCGCGTGGCGATTCTGGATGCGGATATCACAGGACCTTCCATTCCCAAAGCGTTTGGGATTACCGAGAAAGCATCAGGTAGTGATATCGGAATATTCCCGATTATCAGCAAAACGGGAATACGGCTGATGTCGATCAATCTTTTGCTGGAACACGACACAGATCCTGTGATCTGGCGCGGCCCGATTCTTGGCGGAACGGTGAAGCAATTTTGGACCGACGTGATCTGGGGCGACATCGACTATATGTTCATCGATATGCCACCGGGCACGGGAGACGTTCCGCTGACGGTATTCCAATCGTTGAGCGTCGACGGAATTGTGATCGTTACTTCGCCGCAGGAGCTTGTTTCGATGATCGTTTCCAAAGCCGTCAAGATGGCGGAAATGATGCATATTCCCGTTCTGGGCGTGGTAGAGAACATGGCCTACTTCAAATGCCCGGATAATGACAAAGAGTACAAGATCTTTGGAGAAAGTCATATCGAAGAAATCGCGGAGAAGCACCATATGCCGATTCTGGCGAAGGTTCCCATCGATCCAAGAATCTCGGCTGTCTGCGACAGAGGAATTATTGAGCTGTTTGACGGCAATTGGTTTGAATCCGCGGTAAAAACACTGGAACAGGAGTGCGAAACTGGAAACAATTGAGCAAACATTCAGAGTACGCAAAACAGCTATTTTTTGAAGGCTACAGTTGCTCTCAATCCATCGCCGCGGCGTTTAGCGATGAAACCAACATGCCCTTTGAGGATGCGGTAAAGATATCATCGTCGTTCGGCGGTGGGATGGGTAGACTTCGGGAGGTATGCGGAGCGGTGAGCGGCATGTTCATGGTCGTCGGCGCAAAATATGGGTATACCGACCCGACAGACAAATTGCATAAAACGGAACATTACAAGTTGATCCAATCCTTGGCAAAAGAGTTTGAAGAGGCGAATGGTTCCATCGTTTGCAGAGAGTTGTTGAAGCTGTCAGCAAAAAAGGAGACGCCAACTCCTTCGGACAGAACGGACGCATACTACAAAAAGCGTCCATGCGCTTTGCTGGTTGAGCAATCCGCTCAAATATTGGATGAGTATATCAATTCAAGAAATATGGAGGAAAAAAAGATCATGAGAATCGCAGTAGCAGGTGAAGGCACCCAAGTAACAGAACACTTTGGCCATTGTGATCGTTTTATCATCTTTGATGAGGAAAACGGATCGATTGTTCGCAAGGAGAACGTCCCGAACCCGGGGCATCGGCCTGGCTTTTTGCCGAATTTTTTGGCGGATCGCGGGGTCAACGTCATCATCAGCGGCGGCATGGGCGGCGGTGCGGTTGAAATCTTCAACGAGCGGAATGTCGAAGTTGTCGTTGGCGCAAGTGGCGAAGCGAAAGACGCTGTTGAGCGCTATCTAAAAGGCGAGCTTGTTACGACGGGCTCCGTTTGCCATGAACACCAGCATCATGACGAGTGCGGTGAACCATTGAAATAAAAGATAACTTGGTACTCATAGACGGATTGCCGAGACGGCAATCGAGCGGAAGATCAAAGTCAAATTACTGTTCAACAAGGATCGGCACCTCCTTGACCGAACGGTGAATAAGCTGGCTTTGATCTTCCGCTTCTAGAAAATGCAAACAGGGGGCTACATGCTGAACACAGACACGATCGACGCGTATTGTCGTTTATTGGAACATGAATTGATACCGGCAACAGGCTGCACGGAACCAATCGCGATTGCCTATGCGGCAGCGGCAATGCGAGATGTGCTCGGCGGTCTACCGGAGCGGATGCAAGTTGTCGTGAGCGGGAACATACTCAAAAACGCAAAGAGCGTTGTTGTGCCAGGTACGGATGGCAAGAAGGGGATCGCTGCGGCTGCGGCGGTCGGCGTGATTGCCGGAGAAACCGCTCGCAAGTTGGAGGTAATTACAAACGTATCACCGGCACAGCGAGAAGAGTTGGATCGATACCTTTCATCTACACCGATTAGTATCGAGTGTGCGGATGGCGATCTATCATTGGACATTCGTATCTCCGGCTGGCGCGGGGATGATGTCTCGATGGTTCGAATTGCGGTCAACCATACCAACATCGTTCACATGGAAAAGAACGGAGAAGTATTGCTGGATGAGCCAGTGATCAATACTGCGGCTGTGAGCGACGATCCGAGCATTCTCAATGTGAAAGACATCATTGAATTTGCCGACACCGTTGAACTGAATCGTATTGATGCAACACTGAAAAGGCAACTCGACTTGAATCTAGCAATTGCAAGAAGAGGGTTGGCTGGTGACTGCGGAGCGAATGTTGGATTGGTTTTGCTGAGCAACGAAACGATTGATTTGACAACTCGCGCACGGGCAATGGCTGCTGCCGGGTCGGACGCACGCATGAGTGGGGTTGAGTTGCCGGTGGTGATCGTGTCGGGATCCGGCAATCAAGGGATAACCGCGAGTGTTCCGCTTGCGGTATGGGCTGCGGATAAAGGATTTGACGAAGAGAAACTTCTGCGCGCGTTGATCGTCTCGGATCTTGTAACCATACATCAGAAGACGGGAATCGGTCGCCTTTCGGCCTTCTGTGGAGCGGTTTGTGCCGGATGCGGTGCGGGCGCTGGGATTGCTTATATGGAGGGTGGCGGGTACGATGCGGTTGCGCATGCGGTCGTTAACGCACTCGCTATTATCAGTGGCATGATTTGCGATGGAGCAAAGGCAAGCTGCGCGGGTAAGATTGCAGCCGCGGTAGACGCCGGGATCCTTGGTTATCGTATGTTTACGCAAAATCAGGAGTTCTTAAGCGGGGATGGAATCGTAGTGAAAGGCGTTGATAACACGATTCGCAATATCGGACGCCTTGCAAAAGATGGAATGAGCTGCACGGAAACTCAGATCCTAAGCATGATGCTTGAACCTGCGCAAGAAAAACAATGACGGTTCGAATGGAATTGAGATTGCGCTTTTGGTTAAGCAGATCCATTTGATACAATACTTTTCTGCTTTTGAAATGAATATAGGTTAAAAAGAATCGTTGCCCATTAGTTTGTCGCAGGGGTATTGCAGAATACGCTATTCCTTAGTACGATGAATTGAGACACTTTTCAAGCAAGATAAGATCATGGAGTCAAAAAAATGGAACAGGAGGTTACCGAATGGCAAAATACGTTTGTCCAATCTGCGGGTATACCTACGATGAAGCGCTTGGACGCCCGGAAGATGGCATTGCACCGGGCACAATCTGGCAGGATGTGCCGGAAGACTGGGTCTGTCCGCTTTGCGGCGCGTCAAAGTCCGTGTTTGAAGGGCAAGCTACGCCTGAACCGAAGGCTGTGCCTGCTGCAAGCACGATGCAAGCACAAGAAGAACCTCTGAGAGAATTATCAGTTGGCGAACTTGCGGCGTTATGTACGAATCTAGCAAAAGGTTGTGAGAAGCAGTATCGCGCTCAGGAGGCGGAGCTGTTTTCGCAGCTGGCCGCCTATTACGAAAGCCGGATTCCAATGAGCGAACCGAAGGATTTTTCGCAACTTCTTGCACTGATAGAACAAGAGCTAAAAAGCGATTATCCTGCCGCGAAAGATACAGCGGCAGCAAATCAGGATCGCGGTTCGCTGCGCGCGCTCACCTGGGGCGAGAAGGTATCGCGCATTCTCGTCTCCCTGCTTGGAAAGTTCGAGAAACAGGGCGACGCTATGCTGGATGGAACGAACGTCTATGTTTGCGACATCTGCGGCTTTGTCTACATCGGCAATGAGCCACCGGAGATTTGCCCGGTCTGCAAGGTGCCAAGTTTGAAGATTTCGATGATTGCAAAGGAGGCGGTTTGATGTACGCGGTTCGTAATATTCGTCTGTGCACGAAGGATTGCCTATGCCTCTATGTTTGCCCGACGGGAGCCACGGATACTGAGACAGGGCAGATTGATCGCAATAAATGCATCAGCGGCTGCCGCGTTTGCGTGGACACTTGTCCTTCGCATGCGATCTCGCTTGTGCCGGAACGCTATCCGCCGCAGCAGGAGAAAAAAGCGTCTGTGCTCGCCGTAATGCGCGCGCTTTCCGCGAGCAAGGTAAAGCAGGAGCAGCTCTTTGCGCAGTTGGAGCAAACAGCGCCGAGCGAACCCGCGCGACGGCTTGCCAGCGCGATGCGTCGCTCCAGCCGCCTGATGGCGGAGGATGTCCTACGCGAATCCGGCTATATGCTTCCGCAAAGCGAAAATGTTCAGACGCTACTCAGGAATGAGTTGGAGAGTGTAAAGGATGAAGCGTATCCAAAAGATGCAGCAAAACGTTTGATGGAGTTGCTCAAGCAATAACGATTGCAAATTGATTGATTTGAGAGAAGAGACGATATGCCAGAATTTGGCAACTCTTTTTGCCGATGCAAACGCATCGGCATTTTTTATTGGCAGAGTTTGTGATGTTGCGATGAAGGATGTGACTGATTGGAGCTTGAACACATAGAGGTTTTAGGATGCTTGCTTAGCTCGGGGTGCAAATATACCAAGAAGCACGCGTGTCTACTTCAATTACTTTTACCTCTGAAAAGCAATTGGCCATTTCAGAAACACAACTCTCCATCTCGATTTTTGGATTTTTTATGAATTGGAAGTAATCACCCTGTTCAAGCCATTCGATCAAGGAGGTCATGAGTGACCGCTTCTGATTATAGTCATAGATGATCACCTTGCTTTTTGTTACCCTGCGCATTTCAGAATATAGTTTGATCCTTTCGCTTTTCTGCATTCCATGGGCTACATAGGAAGCAATGGATAGATCAAAGGATTTATCCGCAAATGGCAGTTGTTCAAGTGCATTTGCTTGCAAAAACAAGATATTTTTGTTCTCGGGTTGCCTGTTAGCGATCGAAAGCATATTCTGCGCGGGATCAACACCCGTTACGGCTAGTCCTCTTTCGTTGAGGATTGAACATAGTGAACCCGTACCACAGCCTACATCCAGAATGCTCTTATACGAAGCCAGATCCAGTTGTGTTGCAACGCTATTGAGAACCTCACGATAACGCTTCTTTTGCTTGTTGTAAAACAAGCCGTACACTGGCGCTATAGTATTAAAGAGGAAATTGTTATTCTGTTTGCTCATGTAGCTGCGCCTCCTTTTAGAATTCGCTCGAAATTAACTATCAGCTACCAATATTCTAGCGGAACTTATCGAAACAACAATATTTGAACCATTTCTTTAAAGTATCATATCATGCGCAGAGTCGGCAGAATATGGTGCATTTGTGATAAAGACACAGAAAGCGCAAAGTGGATGAAGCGTGCTTACGCTTTTATCGAATGGATGCATTGGAGCTTTGCTGCCTCTATTTACGGTAAGTGGCATGGTAATAGAATCGATGGGTTACTTTCATAATGGAAGTGAGTTGCTTAGCAACATGTAATCTAAGATTTTTAGTAGACAAAACTTTTAATCAGATTTATAATAAACGTGTGTTATTCTATTGAAAAAATAATGGATTATTTTGAAATACTTAAGCAATGGGTTGCAAATGCAAATCCGGGATGGGGGTATTATTGTTCGCATTTGGTCATCCAAAAAAACAGGATAGAAACGAACAATCAGGCAAGAAACAAACGCAAAGGATTGCTCTTTTGGGGATCATTCTGTTGGTTGTATTCCTGCTTTCGTTTTCAATCGGGCGCTATGGCGTTCCCGTTTCCGAGGTCATTCGCATCTTCATAAGCCGGGTTTTCCCGATGAAACAAACATGGACCGCGGAGATGGCAACCGTCGTACTCAATATTCGCTTGCCCCGTATCGTGATGGCCTGCCTTGTTGGTTGCGCACTCTCGGCTGCTGGGGCATCGTATCAAGGTGTGTTTCAAAACCCGATGGCTTCGCCGGATATCCTCGGCGCATCCAGCGGGGCAGCGTTTGGGGCGGCACTGGCAATTTTACTTGGCGGGTCTATGCGAATTATCACGTTGGCGGCATTTGCCTCTAGCTTGGTTACCGTCATGGCTGTCTATCTGATCGCCCAACGTGCGCCGGGGCTCAGAGTGGTCAATCTCATCCTCGCCGGTATCATGGTGGGATCCCTGTTCACGGCGGGTACGTCCTATATCAAGCTGGTTGCTGATCCAACCAATCAACTCCCGGCGATTACCTATTGGATGATGGGAAGCCTCTCCGGGTCGAAATTAAAGCAGGTTGTGTTTGTCATTGTGCCGATAGCGTTGGGACTGATTCCACTTATTCTGATTCGCTGGCAAGTCAATATACTAACGCTTGGGGACGAGGAGGCACGCACGCTCGGCGTCAACACGAGCCGACTGCGGCTAGTCGTCATTCTATGTGCAACGCTGATCACCGCCGCGAGCGTATCCGTCAGCGGCATGATTGGCTGGGTCGGCCTCGTCATCCCGCATCTTTGCCGAAAGCTCGTCGGTAATAACTATCGATATCTGCTGCCTGCGAGCATGATTGCGGGCGCGATCTTCTTATTGATTGTGGACAACGTTTCGCGAAACCTGCTCGCTGTTGAAATTCCGATCGGCATTCTCACGGCGTTTATTGGCGCACCGTTTTTCATTTACTTGATTGCCAAGCGGGAGAAAACGTTATGAGCATCGAGATTCGCGATTTGTGTTTTGGCTATTGTACGAGGGAAGTTTTGCGCAAGGTGAGTTTTTCGGCTTTGGAAGGGCAAATACTCGCCGTACTTGGACCGAATGGGGTTGGGAAGACTACTTTGTTTCGCTGCATCCTTGGACTTCAAAGTCGATATTCGGGTAGTATTGAAGTCGATGGAGTTGACGCGCACACCTTAACTGCTCGAGAACTGGCTCACCGGGTTGCTTATATTCCGCAGACACATGGCATGGCATTTAGCTATTCTGTGCTTGATATGGTACTCATGGGAACAACGCACAATGTCGCAATGATGTCTGTACCGAAAGCACGCGAACTGGATGCTGCAAATACCGCGCTGGTGCGCATGGGAATAGCCAATCTATCAGAGAAGAACTTTTCGCATCTTTCAGGTGGTGAGCAGCAACTCGTTTTGATTGCCCGCGCTTTAGCGCAAAACACAAAAACACTGCTCATGGATGAACCGACCGCAAGTCTTGACTATGGGAATCAATCTCTCGTTTTGCAGCAGGTGCGCGCATTAGCGGATGATGGATATACCATACTGCTTTCTACGCATAATCCGCAGCATGCAATTTGGTATGCAGATTCTGTACTGGCGCTATTCAATGGTACGGTTGCGGCATTCGGACAGTCGCGCGAAGTTGTGAACACCGCATTGATTCGCACACTCTATGGCGTGGATGCCACACTCATTGAAACCACGCATGGGCCGCTTATTTCGCCTGTTATTGAGGGTGATAATAACCGATAAATTGCAGTTTGAAGAATTGCAAGGAGATATATCTACAATGTATCAATGGACGAAGGATTCTATTCGCTTTCGCATCGACGCGGCGGAGACTACGAAATTTGACGAAACGATCATCGCACAGATTTTGCCGGATATTCCGCGAAACGCGCATGTCTGCGACGCGGGTTGCGGGCTCGGGTATACGAGCCTCGCGTTGGCGCGGCACTGCGAACATGTGACCGCCGTTGATACAAGCAGGGCGGCTCTCAACGTGTTACAAGAAAACATTACTGCGGGTAGAATCAGGAATATCGAGGTGATCGAGGGCGACCTATTCTCGATGAAGCCAAATGAATTGTACGATGCAATGGTGTTCTGCTTTTTTGGGCGCGTTGAGGAGACACTTCTTGCCGTAAAGGCGCAGTGCAGTGGTACGGGATATCTCATCAAGAAAAACTGGCGCAACCATCGCTTTACGCCCGGAGAGATCCCGCTAAAGAATTTTACGCTTCAACAAACGCTGCTCGAACTGGATGCGCTCAGTATTCCGTATCGCTCGGATACGTTTCCCATCGAGATGGGCCAACCATTTCGATCACTAGAGGATGCGATGCTCTTTTTTGAAACCTACCGTCAGGAGAATGATGAGAAAGAGGTTGCGCTGGAGCATGTGAAACGACTGCTATGCGAGAATGATACGGCAGAGTTTCCGTTTTTTTTGCCTGCGAACAGAACGCTCGGTTTGATTGCAATAAATGTTCGAGATATCCCGAATCGTTTTTGAGATACAAGTGCGGATATCGGGAGAAACCCCGTTTCCAGATAAAGAAGGAGAAAATTTCATGAAGAAAGCATTATTCTTACTCTTGGCGCTGCTGATGTGCGTTTCTACGTTTGCCTGCGCTGCGCAACCCGCTGAAGTTGCGGCAACTCAAGCACCCGTAGTCACGGAAGTGCCAGTCCCTACGGAGGAACCAGCGCCGACTACTGTGCAGTTTACGGACTCCGTCGGACGCACGGTTGAATTGCCCTCAGACATCACTAAGGTTGCTGTCTCCGGCCCGCTGGCGCAGATCGTGCTCTTTGCGCTTTGCCCGGATAAGCTTGTCGGCGTCGCTTCCAAATGGGACACCACTGCCGAACAATACCTTGCAACCGAATATTACAACCTGCCCGAACTTGGACAACTCTACGGCGGCAAGGGCGAACTGAACCTTGAAACTCTGCTTGCCAGCGGTGCACAGGTTGTCATCGACGTCGGTGAACCAAAAGACACGATCGTTGAGGATCTAGACGCCTTGCAACAACAGACGGGTATCCCGTTCGTACATATTACCGCAACAACGGCGACCATGGCGGACGCGTACACGAAGCTCGGCGAACTGCTGAACATGCCGGAAGAAGCAAAAACCCTCTCCGACTACTGCGCGAAGGTCTATGCGCGCACGCAGGAGATCGCAGGCAGTGTTGAAAAGGCAAATGTCGTGTACTGCCTCGGCGATTCGGGCCTTAACGTCATTGCGCAGGGAAGCTATCATTCGGAAGTGATCGACCTGCTTACCAACAATCTCGCAGTCGTCGATGCCCCATCCAGCAAAGGCAGCGGTAACGAAATCGACCTCGAACAGCTCCTGCTCTGGAATCCTGACATCATTCTTTTTGCACAGGGCAGCATTTACGCAACGGTCGGTAGCGATCCCGCCTGGCAGCAAATCAACGCCATCAAAAACGGCACCTATTACGAAGTTCCGTTCGGACCGTACAACTGGATGGGCTTCCCAACATCCGTGCAGCGCTACCTTGGTATGATGTGGATGGCGCAGCTGCTGTATCCCGACACGGCGCAGTATGACCTCTATACCGAAGTTGCCGAATACTTCAAGCTCTTCTATCACAGCGACCTGACCGAGGCGCAGTATGATGCGTTGCTTGCAAACTCCATTGGCGCACAGGCGGCGATGAAACCCGCGGCTTAAGCAAGGCACGAACGATGGAAACACTGTTCTGTACCATGCGTGACACGCTGAAGAGCGGCGGCGATCTCGTCCTGTGCACGATTATTGCCAGTTCGGGTTCCACGCCGCGCGGCAGCGGCGCGAAGATGGCGGTGTTTGCCGACGGTTCCACTCTGGGAACCGTCGGTGGCGGCGCCGTGGAATATGAGAGCGTTCGACTTGCCAAAAAGGCGCTAGCCGAACGCACGGCGTTTACGCACGGCTTTAACCTGTCTCACAACCAGACCGCCGATATCGGCATGATCTGCGGCGGGCAGGTGGTTGTGTATTTTCAGTTTTTTGGCGGTGGAGACGCGCGGGCTATCGCGTTTTTCGAAGCCGCTGCGGAGCAGTTTGCCGAGCGGAAGAATACCTGGCTGATCACGCAGATTTCGGAAGGCGGCGTAAAGCAGATGGGCATCTATTCCCGTGAGGAGGGGCTGCGGTTCCTGAATGATGGAATTGACGATTGGGATATTCTGCCCCTCGTGCGTCCGCGCGCGGTGCTGAAAAAAGGCGAACCGTCTTATTATGTCGAGCCGCTGACCACGTCGGGGTATGCCTATATCTTCGGCGGCGGGCATGTCGCGCAGGAGCTGGTACCGGTGATTGCGCGCGTCGGCTTTGCGCCGGTTGTTTTTGAAGATCGGCCAGATTTTGCCAGAAAAGAGCTTTTCCCGGAAGCTGCTGAAACAATCGTCGGCTCATTTACGGACATCGGCGCGAGTGTTTCAATCACGCCAGATGACTACGTTATCATCATGACGCGCGGACATCAGGCGGACTTTGAAGTGCTTCGTCAGGCACTGCTGACTCCGGCAACGTACGTTGGCGTCATCGGCAGCCGCAGCAAGATTGCGACTACCAATCAGCGATTGATTGCAGCCGGGATTCCGGAAGCGGAACTGAGCCGCATCCATGCACCGATCGGACTTCCGATTCTCGGCGAAACACCTGCCGAGATCGCCGTCAGCATTGCGGCGGAACTGATCTTGCATCGTGCCAAACGAACCGGGGAGGACACATGAACGAGCGCAAGCATATACTAATCTGTGGTGAGGTTGGCATTGGAAAAAGCACGTTGATTGCGCGCCTGCTGGAGCACAGCAGTCGCCCGCGGTACGGGTTCATTACAAAAAAGCTCGATCCGGATGGAAACGGATTTCACCCGATCCATATCCACCCCGCCGGCGCAAAAACACGTGTCTGGGAGCAAGATAACATGATTGGAACATGCGACCGGAGAACGCACAATATTAATTTAAACGTGTTCAATACACTCGGTGTGTCGTATCTTCAGGCAAAGCCGGATGGAATCATCGTCATGGATGAGTTGGGGTTTATGGAGTCGAAGGCGGATGCGTTTACCCAGGCGGTTATTCATGCTCTAGACGGGGATATCCCTGTGATTGCTGCGGTCAAGGCACGTTTTGATGTGCCGTTTCTCAACGAAGTGCGCGCGCATCCAAAAACCATGCTCTATATGATAACAACAGAAAATCGCGACGCTTTGTTTTCTGAACTGCTACCTATTGTTCAAGGTTGGAAGGGCTAATATAGAGTTATTTCATGAGAAATGCCAACAGGATGACTTCGACAAAGTAAAAACACTTGTAGAACCACCAGCTCGATGATGGGTGGGTACAGTTCAAATAACGTGTGAAACACATATCTGAACGATGAGTATGGGTGGTATTACGGTAAGATCCGCGTGAATTAGCCGAACAACCGACGAAGTTCCATACGATTGAAACCAGAAACCCGCAAAGAGTGCGGGTTTTTTTGTTTTTGGACTTCGCATTATGCGGGATCAAGGATTCGCAACCTATTTATATATGACCCAGGAGGATGCCTTGGAAAATATATAATCTTTTTTTGCGTCCGAATTTTCCGCTTTTGGATTTATCAAACGTCTTAGTTATTTAGAGGGACTCAAAGAAACCTAAGAAATCGACATTCATCTTGGAGGATGTGTTTTTGGATCAAAACGAGCAAGAGACACTTTGGTCAATTTTTGACAGTTACTGCAAAACCGTGATCCGAAACACAAGCAGGGATATTGGTAGGCGATATAAAAGGCAACTGCGCAATGAGGTGCTCGTAGATTTTTCATCTGGTGGATTTCTGGATGAAACCACGGTAGATCAAAATTTCTCCATAGAGAGACAATTTATTACTTACAAGGGTGAATCATACCCTGTCAAGAGTTGCAGATTGTATGAGATATTGACGCAATTACCAGCCAAGCAACTTGAGGTCATCATTCTTAAGTACTGGTGCAAACATACCGACAAGAAAGCCGCTGATTTGATTGGCGTGACAGTAAGAACGGTACGTAATCGTAGATCTCGAGCACAAAAGAAGATACAAACGCGCTGGAAGGGGGTGTGATTCTAACCTGATTCCTCTGCGCATTGATTTCCGCCTTTACTGACGGATGATACGGAGGAAGCATGGGCAAATTACCTTACGAAACGATTATTGCCGCAATCCAAGGTGATAAAGGAGCGATTGAAAAGGTTTTGAAAGAGTACGATGCCTATATTACGGAATTGTCTACATTTGAAATCATTGGACCGGATATGCGAAAACACACAATTGCTTCCGAGGACGCAAAGCAGGAAATCCAAGAAAAATTAATATTAGCATTACCGAAACTAAGGGGGTTAAAGAAATGATTTATCCAGACTTGTTCGAATTCGCCTATGTACCCAACTGGTTCGACCATCTCAACGCGTTGGCTGAGATGGCCATGCCGGAATCATGGCGATTTAAACATCCATTATTACCACCGAAGAATACTGACACGCCGATCCTAGAAAAATTTGTCAATTACGTTTTCAAGAAGCAAGTCATCGATTTCAACAATTTCAATTACCAGTCCGATCCCGAATGTGCGGACCGAATCTTTTATGTAAGAAATGAAAAAGCATGTTTTAACACAGGCCTCTACACAAAGAATTACAAGAGTATCTATGGATGCTTCACACGCAATAAACGCAAAGACGCGATGCAAGACTGGTTTTTTCGCGGTTTCTTTGACGATGTCGCACCCGATATGAAGTACGTGCAGCCATTGCCGGATAAACCGGGATTCCTGCTACCGATCACGGGCATGACGTATTTCCCCGCATGGGACATTCGTGTCAATGTGAACCACATTCTTTGTGACCCAGACAACTTCGCGCGGCTTCCAATGGAAGTGCAGCGGGCGAAGAACCTAACGCTTTTGCTTGAAACCGCCGTCGAACTTGCGCGGCGCAAAGCGTCGTTTGAACCCGGCATCGTAGTGCCGCAGGGATACCAGGGAAAGGTGCAGTTTCTACTCCCGCTTTGTTTGCTGGATACGGAGCACACCGACCTTGCCATGACGTTGACGCCCATGGACGGCTACTATCTCGGCCATACCTGCTTAACGCTGGAGATGGCTTACATGAACGCGCGGCTGATCGGTAGACAAGTCGCTCCCTGGCTTCTGGAACTCGTGACCTGATCTTCCGGCTGCCGCCCTCAGGGGTTAAGGATATAGCACAATACAACTAAATAGGGCCTGGCGAGCGGCGCTTTTTGTGCCGCGCCGCCGGGTCTTTTTTTTCGTGCGCTCAAAAACGCGCCAATCGTCTGGCTCTGAATGAAAGGAGCCGGACAAATGGAACAGGTCAAAATTGCGTATCAATTTGCGGATGGGCACGTTGAGGAATTGGAGGTGGAGCCGGAGATCGCGAACGCTATCAAAGAGATGGAAAGCGATGAGTATCGCAACAATCGGCGTGAGACGAGAAGGCACGAGTCAATGAGTGCCATGGACTTCGAGGGGGAATTATTTATTGATCCGAGAACTGATTTGGAACTAAGCGCGATCCAACGAATGGATCAAGAGCGGTTCGGCAGAGCATTTCGGATGCTCAGTACTCAACAACAAGAATTACTTTACGCATTGTATTTCAAATCGCCACCTTTTTCACAAGCGGAATATGCCGCTAAGCATGGTATTCGCGAGACTTCCGTCAAACAAAGTGCGTGGCGATCTCGCTGCTTACTAAAAAAGATTCTCGAAGAGCTGTAGACCTTTCCTCTTTCTCGTGGCTTAAGAGTGAAGGGGTTGTTTTTGAACCTTGAAAACTTCACATCCGGTGGTCATGAGAAGCCCGCATAGTCGAGGATAACATCCCGGAGTGCGGCCCGGGGGGATGCGGGGAGCGAAGTGCTGCGCGGTGACGAACCGATCATGACCACCGCCCACTCTCCGGGATAGAAGCGTCAAATAGGAGAAGCATCTCAACCCTAACCCCTTCCGAAAGGAAGCATACACGAGATTGCCCCGCCGTTGCTTATGGCGCGAATACCGTTATTCCGGCATCGCGCAATTCTTCTACCAGATTTACATGCTTTATCGCCCAGTGGGTGCGGCTTAGCTCGCTGAAGGAGGGTCGGCCAAGGATATCGAGTTCGCGCATGAGATCGACCAACCTTCTCTGCGGTATTGCGTTTAAGGCCTGGTAGCATATCTTAATACCATTCATTTGAACTCTTACATCGTTGACAATACCGAAATAAGCCTGCTGCGTGTCGTCGAAACGAGCATAGCTTTCGTTCTCGCTCATGAATATCGTAGGAAGAGTTTTTATAAACTCAATCGTATCCGCGGCGAAAGAGCTTACAGCCGTCATGATATCCGGCGATACACACTCCGTCAAAGCGCGATCCTTTGGTACAAGGAAGTGGCCGCTGGAGAACGCAGAAAACGTTTCGCCACCCATGACGAACAGATTGTAATATTCTCTGTTTAAAGCTCCTGACGCAGAAGCGTGGATTCCTCCAGTATGTTGACCGGCAACTATAACATTGGTGATACTGCTGGAGTTTACCACGTTGGCATGCGCAATCAAGGTATTGCCATCACCGGGAAGATTGATCGTTGTCGGAGTGTCACTGTTCGGAACGACGGCCGGTGTCCCTGGTTGGAGTTTATCGCTCATCTTTCCGCTCTCCGTTCTGAATAATCACCGTATCGACCTGATTGAAAAAGCTGTTGTGATTGCCGGTTACATTAATATTGAAAAACGCCGGGTGATTATTAACGATCTGTTGAGCTCCACTCGGCGGAACGTTTCCTGAAGCAGCCTGCTCATTTGGCTCTGCAACGCCTTCGTTGAAGTTGGAGTCGGTAATTTCCGCCTCATCAACCGGCGCAGTCAGTCCGCAACACGATAGATGTAGTGGCCGTGACAGATTTTCTCCTAATGTTGCGGTATAGATACGCTGCCCGCCGCCTTGGGAGGGACACCACGCATCAAAAGTTTCTTGTCCTATGGTGTTTCCCTCGGTACGGCATACAGCGTAGTGAAATACACCCAATAAAAACGGTTGAAAAGATAGTTCTGACATTGTAAAAAAGTCAGTTTTTTTCGAGGGCACTCCACTTTCATTTATATAGAAAGCCTGCTCGTGGTCAATCGAATCATCTAGGCAGACCAACTCGACGAGTGCTCTAACCAATCGCTCGTCTTTTTTTATACTCCCGCCGACATCGATAAACGCATCTATCAAATCGGACATGGAGATCAGTGCGGATCGGTAATCATTTCGTATTCGCGCTTCAAAGGCTTGTATCGCCGCCGAATCGCCGAACGGGAAGTATGTACCGCCTGCGTTCTTGCAGGATTTATAGTCAAACGCATTTCCCTTTATGGTGGCTTCCATAGAATCAAGCGGCGCGGAGAAATCAGGCAGAACGATCTTTGCCAGCGCGATCAGCATTTCCGGTTCCGATAAACCGTCTTTCGCGCTCATATATCGCTGCCGGATGCCTGTGCGGGGTTTTCTCGCTTGTAAAAGCAGCGTGAAGAAGGTTCCGCCGCAGAGCCTTTGTTTTTCGATGATTGCCATGAATTGCCCCTTTTGAAAATACCAACTCAACTAACTCAACTAACTATAGCGCACCAACTCTACTAACGATTGGATGTCCCTGTGAGAAATCGCAGGGACTTTTTTGTGGGTGAATGGTGCAGGCAAACGATGATCGCGCGTATCAAAAATCAAGAAAACCGTTTCTCAACATTATATTACGCATCACCTACGGAAACAACTGCGTAAATACGGACGACCGTTTCTCCAAGGGAGGTGAAACAATGTACGGCACCCATTCCCGGGTCGACGTCGCAGGGGGAAGAACTTATCGAATTACGCAATGCGATCAGCGTCGTATCCGGACACCTGTCCAGAAATCTCAAGGCTCTGGCCGATCAGAGACAACATTGTAAAGGAGAAAATTCTCATGAGTAAAGAAAGCGCTATGGCTTTGACGATCGAAGAACTGCGCAGCGCGACTGCGGCTTTGAACGTCGTTGCGAATCGCCTGACTGAATTGTTCGGTGCGGAAGTGTCTGTAGGCAATGCTCCTGCGGATATGACGCTCGAAGAAGTGCGAGCCGCGTTAGCGGAGATATCCCGAAAGGGATACACCGCTGAAATCCGTAGTCTGCTCCAGAAGTACGGTACGGACAGGTTGTCCGAACTCAACCCGGCGCACTATCGGGCACTGCTTGCCGAAGCGGAGGAATTGGCGCATGCCACCTAAAGGACACGCGGTACTGTCCGCATCCAGCTCTGAACGATGGCTGCATTGTCCACCGTCAGCCAGACTGTGCGAGACATATGAGGACAGAGGCAGCGATTATGCCGCCGAAGGCACCGACGCGCATACGCTTTGCGAGTACAAGCTCCGTCGGGCATTGGGTATGGAAGCCGAAGATCCCACCGAGCATCTCTTTTGGTACAACGAGGAAATAAACGACTGCGCTGACGGTTACGCCGTATATGTGCTCGAGCAGGTGGAAGCCGCTAAACAGGTTTGCTCCGACCCGGTGGTGTTGATCGAACAGCGCGTCGACTTTTCCCGCTGGGTAGAGGGCGGCTTTGGGACGGCGGACGCGCTGATCATCAGCGACGGCACGCTCCGGATCTGCGATTACAAACACGGGATGGGCGTACTGGTCCGCGCGGCGAAGAATCCGCAGCTCATGTGCTATGCGCTCGGCGCGCTGGAGCTCTTCGACAACATATATGACATCACGACGGTCAGCATGACCATCTACCAGCCTCGCCGGGATAATGTCGATACGTTCGAGATTCCCAAAGCGGATCTGTACCGGTGGGCGGAAGAAGTGCTGAAGCCCGCCGCGGAGCTGGCATTTGCCGGTGACGGAAATTTCCTCTGCGGAGAGTGGTGCCATTTCTGTAAGGCGAAGAACGACTGCCGCGCGCGTGCCGATGCGAATTTGGCGTTTGCCCGGTATGAGTTCAAGCTCCCGCCGCTCCTGACGGATGAGGAGGTTGAGGACATCCTTGCCAAGGTGGACGATCTGGTTGCCTGGGCGTCGGACATCAAGGAATACGCCCTACGGCAAGCGCTCAGTGGCAAAGAGTGGATCGGCTGGAAACTGGTCGAAGGCCGTTCCAACAGGAGATATGTCAACGAAGGGATCGTCGCTGGCATCGTCGAACAGGCCGGATTTGATCCATATGAACGCCAGGTGCTCGGCGTCACCGCCATGCAAAAACTGCTTGGTAAATCGCGCTTTGATGAATTACTGAGCGCGTTCGTCGAAAAACCGCAGGGCAAACCTACGCTGGCGCCGGAGTCCGATAAACGCCCAGCGATATCAACGGCACAATCTGATTTTAAAGAAAATGAAGGAGAAAATTGAAATGTCTGCAAAGGTCACCAATCCCATGAAGGTCATCACCGGCCCCAACACCCGCTGGTCCTACGCCAATGTCTGGGAGCCAAAGAGCATCAACGGCGGCACGCCGAAATACAGTATCAGCCTCATCATCCAGAAAACGGATACCAAGATCGTCGCCAGAATTAAGAGCGCCATCGAAGCGGCGTATCTCGAGGGCGAAGCGAAGCTCAAAGGCAACGGTAAAGCCGTTCCGCCTCTTGCTGCGATCAAAAGCCCGCTGCGCGACGGGGATATCGAGCGTCCGGACGATGCAGCGTACGAAAACGCGTATTTTATCAACGCCAACGCAACGACCGCGCCCGGCATCGTGGATGCGGATCGCAACCCCATCCTGACCCGCTCCGAGGTCTACTCCGGCGTATATGGCCGTGCCAGCATCAGCTTCTACGCGTTCAACAGCAACGGCAACCGTGGCATCGCCTGCGGGTTGAACAACTTGCAGAAGGTGCGCGACGGTGAACCGCTCGGCGGCAAGATCAGCGCGGAGAACGATTTCGCAACGGACGACGACGCGGACTTCCTCGCCTGAGGATCCATTCCGGCAAGGGTGGCGGAATAATCTGCCACCATTGCTGGAATCATTGGAAAGGACAGTACATTCATGACGGAGATCACAAAGGCGGGAGGTGCGGCATGAAAGAACTCCATATCGACATCGAATGCTTTTCCAGCGCGCCGCTTCCCAAATCAGGTGTGTATCGCTATGTCGAGTCCCCGGATTTTGAAATCCTGTTGTTCGGCTATAGCGCAGACGGCGGGCCGGTACAGGTCGTAGACCTAGTCAATGGAGAAAAGATTCCAACCGAGGTGCTTAAGGCACTGACAGATGACAGCGTTCTGAAATTTGCGCACAACAGCGCGTTTGAACGAATCTGCCTGTCACGGTTCCTTGGAATGCCTACCGGCGAAT
>JAAYUE010000035.1 GCA_012517905.1 Clostridiales bacterium
GATGATCTCCATGCGCTCCGCATCGGGAGCAAAGAGCTCTTCAAACGTGACGGCGCTCTTCTCCTGCAGCACCGAACGGATGCGGCCCGTCTGCGAGCGAACCGTGTATCGGTCGGGGTTGACATGCTGGGAGCGGATGACTTCCGGCGCGTCCTTCTTGCGCTCGAGCAGCTCGAGAAATGCGGCGAACAGCCCGTCCATGGTCGCGCCGTCGAGTTCGACCTCCTTCGGCGGCAGGGGCACGTCCTCCGGAAGGCGCGTATGGCTGCTTCGCGCGCTCTCAAAGAGGGACTTGAGCTGCTCGCTCGCCTCTTTGAACGCCTTGTAGTCCCGCAGCTGGCGGATGAGCAGCGTCTCGGGATCTTCTTCGCCGTCGTCTTCCTTCGGCGGGCGGGGCAGGAGCTGGCGGGATTTGATGTAGAGCAGCGTCGCCGCCATGGTCAGAAACTCGCTTGCGGTGTCCATATCCAACTCGTCGAGCTGATCCATATAGGAAAGATACTGTGCGGTGATCTCGGAGACGAAGATATCCTTCACGTCCACTTCGGCTTCTTCGATCAGATGCAGCAGCAGGTCGAGCGGCCCTTCAAATTGTTGCAGCTGTACCGTATACGGCATGAAACACCCTTAAAACAGATTGACAAACCACGCGGCGACCGAGAAGAAGCCGGAGGAGATGCCGGAGATGAGATAGCCGAGTACCGTGGAAACCACGCCGAGCAGCAGCAGGCCCAGCAAAATCCACTGGCCATACTGCCGTAAAAACATGAAAAAGCGCGGGATCTTGCGCACCAGCAGGCTCTCGAGCACATGCGAGCCGTCGAGCGGATAGATCGGGATCAGATTGAAGATCGCCAGCGCAAGGTTGATCGTGATGATCGAACCGAAGATGTTCATAAACGCTTCGTTGGTGGCAAGGCCCCATTTGAGCACGCCGGCCACGTAGATGAACGAAAAGAGGAACGCGGTGACGAAATTCATGCCGATGCCGGCGAGCGAGACGAGGATATCGTCCCGGCGGTAGTTTTTAAAGTTGCGCGGGTTGACCGGCACGGGCCGCGCCCAGCCGAAGCCGATGAGCAGCAGCATCAGAAAGCCGATCGGGTCGATGTGCGCGATGGGGTTGAGCGTCATGCGGCCGAGATTGCGCGCGGTCGAGTCGCCGAGGCGGTATGCGGCGTAGGCATGCGCCCATTCGTGCACGGTCAGACCGATGAGGATCGCCGGCAGCACATACAGCAGCTGCAGCGGATTCTGAAAGAAATAAAGGATGCGTGACAAATTCGCGAACTTCCTTCCTGTAATGCGATGACACAATTATACTGGAACGCGCCGCCGAACGCAATCGAGCCCGAATCGAGCGCCGGATTTTCCACAGACTGTTCACAAAGACGGGGTGGGACTTGCGCGCTATGCCACGATGTCAGCGCTTTTCCGCGTCCATGCGCAGGGCTTTGATCAGCGCGGCGTCGGGCGTGACATAGAGCGTGCGGTTTGTGGTGTAGATCACCATGCCCGGGCGCGCGCCGGCCGGTTTTTTTACAAACTTGCGCGGCGCATAGTCCACCGGAACGCCGGAGGATGAGCGCGCCTGCGAAAAATACGCGGCGAGAGAGGCCGCCTCGCGGAGCGTGGCTTCCGGCGGCTCGCCCTCGAAGTCCACGATCACATGCGAACCGGGGATGTTCTTTGCGTGCAGCCAGAAGTTTTCCGGCCTAGATGAATGGAGGGTGAGCGCGTCATTCTGGCGGTTGTTTTTGCCGACGTAGATCGAAACGCCGTCGCTCGAGAGAAAGCGCATCGGCGCGGACGATTTGTTGGCAGGTTTGGATGCTTTCGCTTTTTCGGGGCGCAGATATCGCTCCCGAATCAGCTCTTCCCGGATTTCGTCGAGCTCGTAGAGCGTGTCGCACTTGTCGATGTTTTCCAACTGACCCTCGAGATAGGCGATTTCGCCCGCGAGGCCGTCGAACTGGCTTTCGGCGTAGGCTTTGCCGAGCTTTCCTTTTCGGTATTGCTTGAAGTAACGCCGCGCGTTTTCCTGCGCGCTGTAGGCGGGATCGAGCGGGATGGCGCGCTTTGCCGGCGGGTTAACAAAATAGTCGTCCACGATGAGTTCGCTCTGTCCGGGCTTTGCCAGATGCAGGTTGGCGAGGATCAGCTCGCCGCTGATTCTGGCGGCCTCGTGCTCGTCGCCGCTCAGAATGGTCTGCAAAAACGCGGCATATTTATTCTGCGCGCGGCTCAGGGCGGTGGAGACCGTGTGGCGCAGCGCCGCGCCGTGGCGGCGGATGCGCACGAGCTGGTCGCGGTCGGCATAATAGCGATCCAGCGCCTCGCTCATGCCGGACATGGGCTCAATATGCGCGTACAGGCCGCTCGGAAGAAACGGCAGCGCGGCGGCGGGCTCGCCCGCGTCGTTGAAAGCAAGGCACGGCGCATAAGAGCCGCGCTTCATCGACTGCAGCAGCGTATGGAGCGCGTCCGCCGACGGCGCGGCGGAAACGAGCGCGGCCGCGCTCTGCCTGGACACGCCGTCGAACGCCGCGGTGATCGCGCGGGCAGGGTCGGGCGAGCGATACGCAGACGCAAAATCTTCGACGGAGGCCAAAAACGGATCGAGCTTATTCTGCGGCGGAATCGGTTCGTAGGGAAACCCCGGCAGCAGGATGCGCGCGCCGTCGTTTGAGCCGGAGACGCGGCGCAGGCAGTCCACGATTGCGCCGGACGGTTCGAGCAGCAGCAGGTTGGCGTGCTTGCCGGTCAGTTCGACGATCAGCCGCAGGGCGACCTCGTCGAAGAGCTCGTTTCGCGCGAGCACGATGAGTTCGCAGACGCGGTCCGTGCCGAGCTGGTGGACGGAACAGATGCGTCCGCCGACGAGACGACGACGCAGCAGCATGCAAAACGCGGGCGCGTTCAGCGGATTATCAAAAGAGCGGCCGGTCAGCTGCATGCGCCCGTTTTCGGGATGCGTGCAGACCAGCAGGCGGACGGTTCCGTTGTTTGCGCGCACAGTAAAGAGCAGCAAGTCCTTTTCGGGCTGCTGCACCTTGTCGATCTTGCCGCCGACGAGCGGCTGGCATTCGGATATGACCGCGCCGAGCGCGATGCCGTCCATGGCCATATGGCAGGGGTTACTCCGTTTCTTTCATGCGATCGAGCGCCAGCCGGTATCCGCCCGCGCCGTATTCGAGGCAGCGGTTCACGCGGCTGATGGTCGCCGTCGAGGCGTTATACCGGTGCGAAATGTTGTGATAGGTGCCGCCGGCGTCGAGCTCGCGGGCAACCTGCCAGCGCTGCGCCATCGCCTGCAACTCGTTGATGGTGCAGATATCCTCGAAAAACCGGTAGCACTCCGACACGTCGCGCAGAGAGAGAACCGCGCGGAATACGTCGTCGAGTTCCTCGCTTTTCAGCCGGGAGTCGTATGCGTCCATACGCTGAGCGCCTTTCGTTTTTGATGCAGATTGCGCGGCGATCGCCGCAGTCGAACATCGATTCGGGTTCATCCGATCAAGTTCATTCTAAATTTATTTTATGCGCTTTCACACTGGAAAGCAAGAAAAAAGGGCATACCATCGTGATATGCCCAAAGCTGAAAACCGAACAGGGGTTTACTGCGCCGCGACGCGTTTTTTGGCCAGC
Source organism: Clostridiales bacterium (assembly GCA_012517905.1). Taxonomy (GTDB): domain Bacteria; phylum Bacillota; class Clostridia; order Christensenellales; family CAG-138; genus UBA7703. The sequence goes on from JAAYUE010000035.1 coordinate 3,649, forward strand.
TGCGCCTTTTTGCGGTTGGCAGCGTTCTTGTGGATCATGCCCTTAGCGGCGGCATGGTCAACCGTGCTGACGGCCGTCAAATACGCTTTTTCCGATGCGGCAGCGTCGCCGGCCTGCAGCGCTTCGTCGAAGCGGCGGATGGTCGTCTTCATTTCAGACTTGGCCGCGCGGTTGCGAAGGGTCTGCTTCTCGGTGGTTTTTACACGCTTGATGGCGGACTTGATGTTTGCCAAAACTATTCACCCCCTGTTTCAGTCTCGAATTTCACTCGAACAGATGACAGTTTAGCATACGAAGCCGGAGAATGCAAGCAAAATATTGCGCGCCTGCACGATCGGGCGGGGAGAAACGCACGCGGGTGGGAAGAATGGTTTTTTTCATATTATATCTGTGCATCATGTGACAATGTTCCCGAAAAACTCGTCGCGGCGGGGGACATTTCACATTTTCGTTGCATTTTCAAAGTTGACGCGCGCGGCATTCGTGGTATAATAATTTTCGTGATTAGCACTCGACAAAAAAGAGTGCTAACAAGAAGAAATGCATTGAAATACATAGGAGGCGTAACCCGTATGAAACTGAAACCTTTGGCCGATCGCGTTGTTGTCATCAGCATCGAGAACGAAGAGGTTGTCAAGGGCGGCATCGTCCTGCCGACCGCCGCGAAGGAAAAGCCGCAGATGGCGGAAGTGATCTCCGTCGGCCCCGGCGGCGTCGTGGACGGCAAGGATGTCGTCATGTATGTCAAACCCGGCGACAAGGTGATCTGCTCCAAGTATGCAGGCACCGAAGTCAAGCTGGACGACAAGGAATACCTCATCGTCCGTCAGAGCGACATTCTCGCGGTTGTGGAATAATCAGGAGGGAAATGAATTATGGCAAAGCAGCTGAAGTATAGCGAAGAAGCGCGCAGAGCGCTCCAGGCCGGCTTGGACAAGCTGGCCAACACCGTCAAGATCACGCTCGGGCCCAAGGGCCGCAACGTCGTGCTGGACAAGAAATACGGCGCACCGCTGATCACCAACGACGGCGTCACCATCGCCAAGGAAATCGAGCTGGAAGACCCATTTGAAAACATGGGCGCGCAGCTGGTGAAAGAAGTCGCCACCAAGACGAACGACGTCGCGGGCGACGGCACCACCACGGCGACCCTGCTCGCGCAGGCGATCGTCCGCGAAGGCATGAAGAACGTCGCCGCGGGCGCAAATCCCATGGTCGTTCGTCACGGCATCGAAGCCGCCGTCAACGAGGCGGTGGAAGGGCTGAAGGCCCTGAGTAAACCCGTCGGCAGCAAAACCGCCATCGCGCAGGTCGCCTCGATCTCCGCTGGCGACGAAACCGTCGGCAAGCTCATCTCGGACGCAATGGAAAAGGTCGGCAACGACGGCGTCATCACCGTTGAAGAGAGCAAGACCATGAAGACCGAGCTCAACATCGTCGAAGGTATGCAGTTCGACCGCGGCTACGCATCCGCATACATGGTCACCGATACCGAGAAGATGGAGGGCGTTCTCGATAATCCCTACATTCTGATCACCGACAAGAAGATCGGCAACGTTCAGGAAATCCTGCCGATTCTCCAGCAGATTGCGCAGCAGAGCCGTTCCCTGCTCATCATCGCAGAGGACGTCGAGGGCGAAGCGCTCACCACGCTGGTGCTCAACAAGCTCCGCGGCACGTTTAACTGCATCGCCGTCAAGGCCCCCGGCTTTGGCGATCGCCGCAAGGCCATGTTGCAGGATATCGCGGTGCTCACCGGCGGCGAAGTGATCTCCTCCGAGATCGGCCTCGACCTGAAGGAGACGCAGCTGACCCAGCTCGGCACCGCGCGTCAGGTCAAGGTTGACAAGGACAACACCATCATCGTCGAAGGTGCGGGCAACGCCGAAGAGATTCAGGCGCGCGTCGCCGCCATCAAGGTACAGATCGGCGAGACCACGTCCGATTACGACAAGGAAAAGCTGCAGGAGCGCCTTGCCAAGCTCGCGGGCGGCGTAGCCGTCATCGCGGTCGGCGCCGCGACCGAAGTCGAGATGAAGGAGTTCAAGCTCCGCATCGAGGACGCGCTCTCCGCAACCCGCGCGGCTGTGGAAGAGGGCATCGTGCCCGGCGGCGGCGTTGCGCTGCTGAACGTGTCGGATCGCGTCAAGAAACTCGCGGACAGCTCGAACGGCGACTATAAGACCGGCGTGAACATCGTACTGCGCGCGCTCGAAGAGCCGATTCGTCAGATCGCGATCAACGCAGGCGTGGACGGCGCGGTCGTCGTGGAGAACATCCGCCGCGAGAACAAGCCCGGCTACGGCTACAACGTGTCGACCGATTCCTACTCGATCCTTGCGGATGAGGGCATCATCGACCCGACCAAGGTGACGCGCAGCGCGCTGCAGAACGCGGCGTCCGTCGCGGCCATGGTGCTGACCACCGAGAGCCTCGTGACCGACATCCCGACGCCTCCGGCGCCCGTTGCGGCGCCCGGCCCGGACATGGGCGGCATGTACTAAGACTGGCAACACAAAAAGAGCATCGAGAAATCGGTGCTCTTTTTTGCAGATCAGCAGCTGTTGATGAAACAAGCAATCAGGGCGCAGATGAAGGCGTTGGCGTCGGCGAAGGGATCGGCGTCGGCGTTGGCATGGTGCCGACCTGTTTTCTCAGCGGGTTGCCGGGGTAGATATCCGGCCCGGGCTGCCGGTAGATCTCTTCCACCTTTTCGCCGTTGACATAGTGGTCGATATAGACATCCACGACGTACTTCTGCCGCGCAGGAGCCAAGACGTTCTCCTCTCCAACGAATAATTTCTTGGTCTCGGTGATTTCATCAGGCCCGGGCGGCTCTTCGGATACGAGTACGGCACGGGTTTGATACACATGTCCTTCCGGTAGGGCCTGCCCATAGATCACCACCGTCAGATCCCGCTTACGGCTTTTATTCATCTTGTTTTCAGAGGAATACGCATAGATGTACAGCTCGTGATCCGAGATGTTTTTGAACACGAAATCGATGTGGTTTGTGTCCACTGTCGCATCCAGACCCTTGTCTACATAGGTTGAGGGGTAGGAGTGATGATGGCGATCTACGATTTCGACATAGGTGTACACCTGCAACAACGCGTTATAGAGGGTTGTGCTGACCTGGCATACGCCGCCGCCGTATTGGGGCGTCGCCCGATCTCCGCCGAATATGCCCTGCGCCAGCTCCCAACCGTTCTTTTCGGTTCTGTCGCCGACGACGTCGTTAAAGCTCCAGGACTTGCCCGGTTTAACGATCTGCTGATTGATTGCAGCTGCGGCTTTTTCCACGTTGAAAGCGCGGTTGGGGATATAGAGCGTACGCTGCTCTTCGGTATCCTCCGCCGTGCCTTTGAAGTCATACGTTGTCTTGAACGTCGCAATCTCGGAGAAGTTCGCCTGAAGATCCGAAACGGTTATCGCGGGCGGAATACTCGTCAGCGTGGGCGTCAGCGTGGTCTGATACTGTCCGGTCGCAATTGCCTGCTTGATCATATCCATGGTAGAAGCAACGTCCAGACCGAAACCGGGCGTACCTTCATTATACTGCGGCGCAGGCTTGCCGCTGCTGGAAAAATTCATCGTTACACTGGCGTCGACAGGCGGCTTGCTGGACGTTTGGTTGACCGCATCGATACGGCTGGAAAGCGCCGTTTCGTCGATGCTGACGGTGGTGTAATAGCTCTGGTTTGCATCGCCGGCGAGCGCTTGTTCAAGGACCTCGTTGAGGTTGGTGGCAGCGTTCATGTCCGCACCGGTAATCACTGCGTTCAACTCCGCGCTGGAGAGCGTGACAGCAATCCTTTCGAGAAACGTAGCTTCATTGGATTCCAACTGCGGACGCACTTCTTCCACGGTTTTGCCGGAGACGTCCATGCCGTTGATAGACACGCCGCCGCGGAAGGTTCCGATTTCCGGATCGACAACTGCGGGGGCGGAGCAACTTTTGACCAGCACGAGCACGGCAATAACGATGAGCGCAAGAAACGCGAGGCATATGCCTGCGAGAACCATCCTGCGTCTGCGCGCCTTGGCTTTGCGCGCGTTCGTGCGCTTACCGCTCGTTTGCGATGCGCTGCGGTTTGGCGACTGGTAATACTCCAACCGGTTGCCGGAGGCTCGCTCGGAACGGCTATCGGGTCGGTAAACCGAACGGCTGCCGTTTTGACTTGCAGATTTGGTTGTGTCGGGCAGTCCCGAATATTTTTCGTACATGGTTGTCTTGGTTGTCCTTTACTACAAACAATGCATTTACACAATTTTAATACGTAATCGATTATACACACCAGACGGTGTTCAAGCAACTGAATCTGCCAATTCCGGCGTCGCTATTCCAGGAATTCGAAAGAAGCGGGAATGGTGAGCAAAATCTTTGGCGGATCAAGTATGACGAACCGGGAAGCGCACGGAGAAATCCGTGTACTTTTTTGATGCTTTTGCATGGTTTTATTCTTCGGCTTCCCCCAAGCGCCGCAGATACCGACCGGGTTCGGAGAGAAAATCCCGCAGAAAGTTGATGTTCTCCAGCTGCTCAAAGCTGCTTTCTTTCAGCGCGCCGCTGTCGAAGGCATACAGCATTGCGCACGGATACGCCAGCAGCACGGGGGAGTGCGTGGATACGATAAACTGGCTGTCGTGTTTTGCCGCGTCGGCGATCATGTTCATCAGCACATATTGATTGTAGTAGGAAAGCGCGCCTTCGGGTTCATCCATCAGATACAACCCCTGCGGCTTCAGGCGCGCGCCGAAGAAGTCGATATATCCTTCGCCGTGGGACTGCTCGGCCAGCTCGTCCGAATACATGCTGTTCATCTCGTGCAGGCCGGACGCATGCGGCATCGCGGCGAGGCTCCTGGCATAGCCGGAACGGTTCGCATATTCGCGGTCGATGCGCTCCATCTCGGCGCGCTCTTCGCGCATCATGTCCTCGCGTGCGTCGATATAGCGCGTAAAATCCTCGGCAAGAAAAAAGAAACTGCGCTTCGGTTTGTGCGTAAATTCCGCGCGAAACGCGCGGGATGCGGTCGAAAAGCTGCCTTGCGCGCGCCGGCTTGCGCGCGCGTCCCCGATGCGAACGGCGCCCGTCAGCGCGGCGATGAGCTCCACCAGCGTGGTCTTGCCGCTGCCGTTGTCGCCCGCAATCAGCGTCACGGGCGCGGAGAACTCCAGCCGATCGATGGCCGCGATCTGCGGCAGGTTCAGCGGATAGCTGTCTGAGGGCTCGTGTTCGGTTTGTTTAATTGCGCGAAGAAAGATCATAGTGGGATTATAGCACGCCGATGCGCGCGAAAAAAAGCCGCCCGGCGGCGATGATTTTATTGAGATGCAGCTTAAAAAAACGTCCCCAACTGTTCACAATATTGACTTTGGCATTTTGCGCCGTCGATGGTATAATGTCAAAATGGCAAATATGCGTGGCACCCAACAGACCGTCAGCGACGTGCTCCCCGGCTCACCGGCGGAGCGCGCCGGCATACGCATCGGGGACGCGCTGCTTTCCATCGACGGAGAGCCGGTGATCGATCTCGTGGATTACGAGCACCTCTCGGCAAACGAAATCGTGACGCTCGATATCCGCAAAGAAAACGGCGACACGGAGCGAATCACGATCGAGAAAGACGACTTCGAGCCGCTGGGGCTGTCGTTTGCCACAAGCCTCATGGACAACATGCGCACCTGCAAAAACCATTGCGTCTTTTGCTTTATCGATCAGATGCCCAGGGGCGGGCGCTCCAGTCTGCACGTCAAGGACGACGACTGGCGCATGTCGTTCATCATGGGCAACTATGTGACCCTCACCAACCTCGACGAGCGGGAACTCGAGCGCATCATCCGCCGCAGGGTGAGCCCGCTGTTTGTCTCGCTGCATGCCAGCGATCCGGACGTGCGCCGCGCAATGATGAAAAACCCGCATGCGGGCGACATCGTCGCCCAGCTCAAGCGCCTTTCCGACGCAGGGCTGCAGTTTCATCTGCAGATCGTACTCTGCCCGGGGCTCAACGACGGGGACGTGCTGCGCCGCTCCATCGACGACATGCTCGCGCTCTATCCGCATGCGCAGTCGCTTGCGATCGTTCCCGTGGGGCTGACGCGGCACCGGGACGGGCTGACGCCGCTGCGTGGTTACACGCCGATGGAGGCGGACGCGCTGATCGACGAAATCGAAACGCGGCAAACGGACCTGCTCGAGCGGTACGGCACGCGGTTTGTGTTTCTGGCGGACGAGTGGTATACGCTCTCGGGCAGGACGCTGCCGGCGTACGACGATTACGAGGGGTTTCCGCAGATTGAAAACGGCGTCGGGCTGCTCCGCCTGTTCGAGGGCGAAATGCTCGAGGCGCTGGCGGACCGTAAGCCGCTGACCTGGAACAAGCGCTTTCTCATGGCGGGCGGCGTGTCCGCGGAACCGTTTTTTCGGGAAGCGTATCGAAAGTTGATTCCTTATGGAATCGAAATCAAGACGCGCGCGATTCGAAACCGATTCTTCGGAGAGAGCGTCACCGTCGGCGGGCTTGTCACGGGCGGCGATCTGATCGAACAGCTCAAGGGCGAGGACTTCGGCCGCGCGCTGCTGATTCCGCGCGCGATGCTCAAGGCGGACGAAGAGGTATTTCTCGACGGCATGACGAAAGCGGAGGCGGAGGCCGCGCTGCATACGCGGATCATTCCCGTCGCGACGGGAGAAGACCTGATTGAGATCGTATTTTCGGAGTAAAACAACCGCGCGGGACAATGAACCCGCGCGCGGCCATCGATAGAAACACGCCGCCCAGGCGGCAGCGGGGGAGAACATGAAAAAACCTTTGGTAGCGATCGTCGGACGCCCGAACGTCGGCAAATCGACGCTCTTTAACCGTCTCATTGGGCGGCGCGTCGCGATCGTGGAAGATACGCCGGGCGTGACGCGGGACCGCATCTATCAGGATGCGGAGTGGCTCAACTACGCCTTTACGCTCATCGATACGGGCGGCATCGAGCCTGCGAGCGAGGACATCATCGCCCAACAGATGCGGCGGCAGGCGCAGCTTGCCATCGACACGGCGGACGTGATCCTGTTCCTCGTGGACGGCAGGGAGGGCATGACCAGCGCGGATATGGACGTTGCGGAGATGCTGCGCCGATCCAACAAGCCCGTCGTGCTCGCGGTCAACAAGGTGGACGCGCCGAAGTTTGAAGATTCGATGTATGAGTTCTATTCGCTTGGCCTCGGCGATCCGTACACCATCTCGTCTTCGCAGGGGCTGGGGCTTGGCGACCTACTGGACGCGGTCGTGCAGGACTTCCCCAAGGATCTGGAAGAGGAAGAGACGGAGCGTATCAACATCGCCGTGGTCGGCAAGCCGAACGTCGGCAAATCCAGCCTCGTCAACGCGCTGCTGGGAGAGGAGCGCACCATCGTCAGCGACATCCCGGGCACCACGCGGGATTCCATCGACACGCAGTTTTCACAAAACGGCCGGGAGTATACGCTTGTAGACACCGCGGGGATTCGCAGAAAGCGCAGCGTCGAGGATGAGTCCATCGAGCGTTACAGCGTCATCCGCTCTCTTGCGGCGATTCGCCGGGCGGACGTCGTTCTCATCGTTTGCGACGCGAGCCAGGGACTGAGCGAACAGGACGTCCGCATCGCGGGCTATGCGCACGAGGAGGGCAAGGCCAGCGTGCTCATCGTGAACAAATGGGACCTCATCGAGAAGGACACCCACACGATGAACGAGTTCAAAAAAAGCCTTGGCGCGGACCTGGCGTTTATGAGCTATATCCAGATGCTCTTTATCTCCGCCAAAAACGGGCAGCGCGTAAACAAGGTGCTCGAGGCGGTGGACAGCGCGTTTGAGCAAAGCCGCCGCCGCATCACGACCGGCCAGCTCAACGACACCGTGAGCGAGGCGGTCATGATGAACGAACCGCCGAGCGATAAGGGCCGCACGCTGAAGATTTATTACGCCACGCAGGCGTCCGTCCAACCGCCGACGTTTATCGTGTTTGTCAACGACACGGAGATCGTGCATTTTTCCTACGAGCGGTATCTGGAAAACTTTTTCCGAAAGACGTTCGGATTTGAAGGAACGCCGATTCGGATTTTCTTCCGCAGCAAGAAAAAAGAAGCCGAATCCTGACCCATAAAAAAGAGAAAGCAACAAGCAAGTGGATCGATTTTCGAAAGAATTCCGGTTCGGATTTTCGTTCGAATTGATCTGAGGGAGTCCAAAACATGACATTTTTCAACGGTATCTTTACGCTCTGTCTCTGGACGGGGCTTGTCTGCATACTCATCGGTTACCTGCTGGGCAATATCCAGACAGCGATCATCGTCAGCCGCGCGTATTATCACGACGACGTGCGAAACCACGGCAGCGGCAACGCGGGCAGCACCAATATGGTGCGCGTCTACGGCTACGGCCCGGGCGCCATTACGTTTGCGGGCGATTCGCTCAAGGCGCTGCTCGGCGTTCTGATCGGTCAGCTTGTCTGCGGAACGGTCGGCGGATATCTCGCAGGGCTGTTCGTCGTCGTCGGTCACTGCTGGCCGGTGTTCGACGGGTTTCGCGGCGGCAAGGGCGTCGCGTCGTCCTACAGCATCGCCATCATCACGTTTCCGCTCGGCGCGCTCGGCGCCATCGCCATCGGCGGCGCGATCCTTCTGATCAACAAAAAAATGTCGATCATGTCGCTTGCCGCGATGCTGCTGTTTTTCGTTGCGGAGCTGATCTTCCGGCTGAACGACGTTCCGCTGGTCGTGCTCGCGGGCGCGCTCGCCGTCGTCGTGTTTGTGCGGCACACCGACAACATCCGCCGCCTGATCCACGGGGAAGAGCAGAGACTGCGCAAAGAAGGGCTCTAGAAGCTCGACAGGCAAAAAAAGCGCTTCCGTTGGGAAGCGCTTTTGTGCGTTGCACATATTGATTCGAGTATGGGTCAGCCGATCGAAAACCGCTGGCGAATCGCGTCCGCCGCGCGGACGGCGTGCACGGTGTCCACGCAGAACTCAATGCGCGTTTCACTCGTGGTGATCAGCCAGATGTGGATGTTCTCCTTGCGCAGCGTGGAGAAGAGCTGGGAAGCGACGCCGTGCTGAAGTGCCATGCCCGTGCCTTCCAGCGTGAGCTTGGTCAGGTCTCCGCGGGTGCGGATTGTGTAGCCGTAGCCGTTTCTCGTCAGCTCGTTGATGGCGTTGAGCGCTTCGGAAAGCGACGATTCGTTCAGGGAAAAGCCGATGCTGAGGCTCTGCTCGTCCGGCTCGGAGCAGGCGATCATGTCCACGAATACCCCGTGCTCGGCGATGACGTCGAAGACCCGCGAGGCGAAGGCATCCTCTTTGGCAAACGAGCGGATGATGACCGCCGCCTGCTCGTCCAGCGAGAAGAGCCGGGATGCCGCGTCGTGTTCGGTCACGACGTTTTTCATGTTGTAAAGGCCGCTCTCTTTGGCGACGAGGAATTTCGCCGCGCGGAGCGCCCCCTGCGCGAACACGGCCTTGCTGAACGCCCGATGCGAAACCTCAATGATCTCGTCGTTTCCGATGAACTGCACCTGATGCTCGCCGACCACCGTTCCGCCGCGGACGGAATGGATGCCGATTTCGCGGTCGGAGCGGCGCTTGTTCTTCTCATGCCGCCCGAAAACGAATTCTTCGTCCTCCGGCGAGATGGAGGCGATCGCGTTTGCCAGCATCAGCGCGGTGCCGCTCGGGCTGTCCACTTTTTTTCGATGGTGCGTCTCGATGATCTCCACGTCGAAATTTCCGCCGAGCGTGGCGGCGGCGAGCTGCACGAGCTCGAGCTGGAGATTGACGCCGAGGGACATGTTGCCCGTTTGAAACACCGGGATGGCGTCCGAAGCGGAGCGGATGAGCTTGAGCTCCCGCTCGCCAAGTCCGGTCGTGCCGATGACGACGGGGATTTTTTGCTCCAGCGCATAGCGAAGGATGTCCGGCGTGGTTGCGGGAACGGAAAAGTCGATGATGACGTCCGCCTTTTCCTGCACCTCGTCGAGACTCTTGTAAACCGGGCAGCTGTAGGATGCGCTGCAGTCGAAGGGATCGACGCCGGCGACGGCGGAAAAAGCGCCGCTCTGCGCTTGGATAGCTGCATAAACGGCGCGTCCCATCTGACCGCAGATTCCGTTGATCAGAACAGAGATCATAAGTCCTCCAGAGAAGGTTGGATGCTAGATGAGCTGAAAGCTCTTGAGCGTGTCCTCGATCAGGCGCATGCTGGCGGCCGCGGGCGGAACGAGAGGGAGCCTTACATCCGGCTCGCAGAGCTGCATGAGGCCCATCATGGCCTTGAGCGGGATGGGGTTGACCTCGCAGAACGCGGCCTTCCAGATCGGGATCAGCTGCAGCTGCAGCTCGCGCGCAAGCTGGAGGTCGCCCTTGAAAAACGCCTCGCAGAGCGCGTGCATTTCGCCCGGCACGATGTTGGCGATGGTGGAGATGACGCCCTTGCCGCCGACGCTGAGCACGGGCAGCACATGGTCGTCGTTGCCGGAATAGATGTCGCACTGCGGACAGAGCGCGGCGATATTGACGATCTGCTCGATGTTGCCGCTGGCCTCTTTGGTGCCGACGATGTTCTCGTGCGTGCAGAGCTCCGCCATGGTCTGGGCCTGGATGTTCAACCCCGTGCGCGAGGGCACGTTGTAGACGATGATGGGCGTTTCCACCGCGTCCGCCACCGTGAAGTAATGGCGGATGAGTCCCTGCTGCGTGGTCTTGTTGTAGTAAGGGGTGACGATGAGCAGCCCGTCGACGCCGATCGCCTCGGCGGACTTGCTGTTGACGATGACCTCTTCGGTGTTGTTGCCGCCGGTGCTGGCGATGACCGGAACGCGGCCGTTGACGCGCTCCACGACGAACTGGATGATGCTCAGCCGTTCGTCGAGCGAAAGCGTCGCGCTTTCGCCGGTGGTCGCGACGCAGACGATCGCATCCGTGCGGTTGGCAATCTGCAGCTCGATGAGCCTTGTAAATGCCGTAAAGTCAATCGAGCCGTTTTGAAACGGCGTTACGATTGCTACGGCGCTTCCGCGAAAAATAGACATGTGTTTTTACGCCTCCCACTGACGAATGAGTTCCTGCGCAATCTGCACGGCGTTGGTCGCCGCGCCCTTGCGGATGTTGTCCGCAACGCACCAGAAGTTGATTCCGTTTTCCACGGAGAAGTCGCGGCGCAGCCGGCCGACGTAGACGGGATCGGTGTCCGCTGCGTAAAGCGGCATGGGGTAGATGCCCTTAGCCGTGTCGTCCTGAACGATGAGGCCCGGAGTCGCCTCCCAGAGCGCGCGGATGTCCGCCAGCTCAAACGACTTTTCCAGCTCGACGTTAATGCTCTCGCTGTGGCCGTGGAACACCGGCACGCGGACGGTGGTCGCCGTGACGCGAAGCTGCGGCAGGCCGAGGATTTTGCGCGTTTCGTCGACCATCTTCTGCTCTTCCTTGGTGTAGCCGTTTTCGAGGAAAACGTCGATCTGCGGCAGAACGTTTCCCGCGATGGGATACGGGAATTTCTTCGGCGCCTCGCCTTTGAGCCCGTTTTCCAGATCGCTGTAACCGCCCATGCCCGCGCCGGACACCGCCTGATAGGTCGAGTAGATCACGCGCTTGAGGCCATATTTTTTGAGCGGCTCGAGGGCGACCATCGCCTGAATGGTCGAGCAGTTCGGGTTTGCGATGATGCCCTTGTTTTGATACTGCGGGATGTCGCCGGCGTTTACTTCGGGGACGACGAGCGGCACGTCCGGATCCATCCGCCAGCAGCTTGAATTGTCGATGACCACCGCGCCGGAAGCGGCGACGATGGGGGCGAACGTTTTCGAGGTGCCCGCACCGGCGGAAAAGAGCGCAATATCTACGCCAAGATCTTTGAATGCATCCTCGGTCAGTTCGCGGACGGTGTGTTTTTTGCCCATGAACTCGACGGTAGTGCCCGCGCTGCGTGCGGACGCAAAGAGGAAATACTCCGATGCCGGGAGCTTGCGCTCTTCCAGTACGCGGAGGAACATTCTGCCGACCATGCCTGTGGCGCCGACAACTGCGATCTTGTACTGTCTCATGTGAAGCCGTGTTCGCGTTCCGGATAGATATAGATTCAGGAACGCGCCTTTCTTATAGTTAGACTGATTTTAATAAATATTCACTGGTTTGTCAAATAAGATCAACGATCTTTCGGGAGAACCATTTGCGGGAATGCCGTTTCTGATGTACAATAAAAAATCGAACACGCAGTTGCGCTGGCGGCCGATCCAGCCGCGCTTTTGCGTGGCGAACCGGAACGAAAAGCGGGGAAGGACGGCCCGGCATGGCGCATGCATACGAAGAATTTGCGGCTGTGTACGACCTGCTCATGGCGGACGTGGATTACGACGCCTGGGCGGAATATCTTTCCGCGCTGCTCCGCCGCGGCGGCGCGCTGCCCGGGGACGCGGTGATCGACTGCGCCTGCGGTACCGGCGAAATCACGCTGCGCCTGGGCAGGGAAGGCTATCGCATGACCGGCGCGGACCGCTCCGGGCGCATGCTGGAAATCGCCCAGCAAAAGGCGCGAAAGGCGGGGCAAAAAATCCCGTTTGTGTGCCAGGACATGCGCTCGCTTTCCGTGCACAGACCCGTCGGCGCCGTCACCTGCGCCTGCGACGGGGTGAACTACCTGCTCTCGGACGCGGACGTCGATTCGTTTTTTTCGAGCGCAAACCGCGCGCTGAAGGCTGGCGGGTTGCTGCTGTTCGACGTTTCCAGCGCATATAAGCTGGAGCATGTGCTCGGCGGTCAGACGTTTGGGGAGGACACGAAGGACTGCACCTACCTCTGGCAGAACTGCTTTGACCCCGGGACGCGCCTTCTGGAGATGCGGCTGGCGTTCTTTCGTCCGAACGGAAAGAATGCGTACGAGCGCTTTGACGAGCGGCACGTGCAGCGAGCGCATGAAAACGACGATCTGGCGTCGGCGCTGGACAAGGCGGGGTTCGACCTGCTCGGCGTTTACGACGCGTTTACGATGGAGTCGCCGAAACCGGAGAGCGAGCGGATTCAGTTCGTCGCGAGAAAACGCGAAAGTGGAACTGGTGATTTTATCGGAAACAGAAAGTGAAACAGGATATCGACATGAAGGACAACATTTTAACATATACGCCGAGGCGAAACGACCGACTGATCCAATGCGTGGCGGCGGACGGCATGGTTCGCGTTGCGTTGATCGACGGAACCGAGCTCGTGCGCGAGGCGCGGCGGGTGCACGGCCTCTCCCGCGTGGCGACGGCGGCGCTGGGCAGGCAGCTGATGATGACCGCCATCATGGCCGCGGATCTCAAGGGCGAACACGACCTCGTTTCGACCATCATCAAAGGCGACGGCCCTGCGGGCAGCATGATCTGCACCGGCAACAGCCACATTGAGGTGAAGGGCTCCGTGACAAACGGGGACGTGGAGCTGCCGCCGAACGAACAGGGAAAGCTGAATGTTTCCGGCTTTGTCGGCCATGAAGGCAAGCTTTCGGTGGTCAGCGACCTCGGGCTCAAAGAGCCGTATGTGGGCCTATGCAACCTTGTTTCCGGCGAGATTGCGATCGACTTTGCCAACTACTATGCCGCGAGCCTGCAGCGGCCCGCGCTCGTCTATCTCGGCGTGCGGGAGCGCGCGGAGAGCGGCGAGGTGCGCGCGGCCGTCGGCGTGTTTGCCGAACCGCTGCCCGGGTGTCCGGACGAGGTGATCGACCGCCTGCAGGCAAAAAGCGGCGAGATTTCGCGTTTTTCCGAGCGGCTGGACGCGGGCGAGCTGCCTGAAGACCTGCTTGAAAGCGTGTTTGGCGAGTTTGGGCTGACCATCGTCGGCGAGCGGGAGCCGCTCTACCGCTGTGATTGCTCGCGCGAACGCATCGAGCGCGCGCTGCTTTCGACGGGACGCGCCGAACTGACCGGCATGATCGAGGAGGATCACGGCGCGGAGGTCACCTGCCGGTTCTGCGACAAACTGTACCAATTCAGCGAAGAAGACCTTCGCGCGCTGATCGACGCGGCGACTGCGGGTGAAGATGAAGACGAATAAAACAGGGAAAGTGATACCGTTTTCCCAGAACGCCACGTTTTATATGAAGCGCGGCGCGAAGGAACTCGAAAAGAACGATTTGATCGCGGCGATTGCAAAGTACCGCGAGGCATATGAGCGCGCGCCGGAGGACCCGGAGATCGCCATTGCGCTGGCGGAGATTCTCAGCCAGATGCAGCGGTTTGAGGAGAGCAACCGCATCCTCTTTCAACTCATGGCGGACAGCTGGGAAACCCCGCCGGAGTGCCATTTCGGGCTTGCCTGCAACTACTTTGGCCTGCAGGACTACGACAGCGCGGCGGACAGCCTGGAGGATTATCTCGAGGCGGAGCCGGACGGGGTGTTTGCCGCGGACGCGGAGGATTTTCTCGATCTGATCGACGACGACGCGGCGATGTTTGAAACAACCGGGCTCAAGACGGACGACGACTATGAGGACAACGCCGTCTGCCATTTCGCCCGCTCGCTGCTTGCCAGCGGGGACGTCGACTATGCCGTGGAAGAGCTGGAGCACCGGCAATCGGAAGCGCCGAAATCCGTCAAGATCCGCGAGCAGCTCGCAATCGCCTATTTTGTCGCAAACAAGCGCGACGAGGCGAAGCAAATCGCAAATGCAATTCTGAGCGAAGACCCGGCGAACGTGCTGGCCAGCAGCACGCTCGCGCTGGCGGAGATCGAGGAAGGCAATCGCCTCGCGGCGAACGCGCGGCTGGACGAGATGATGAAGCTGCGCTCGCTCGAGGCGGAAGAACTGCACAGCCTCGCGGTGCTGCAGCTCGACCTCGACCGCTTTTCCGACGCGGAAAAGACGCTTTCGCAGCTGCTGCGCATTCTGCCGTATGACGAAAACGTGCTGCATAAATCCGGCTATGCGCGGTTTATGCAGGGCGATTCGGATGGCGCGAAAGCGTTTTATCAGAAGCTTCTTCGCATCGATCCGCACGACACGGTGGCGAAATATTACCTGAACCAGTGCCGGCACGCGGACGCGGCGGCCAAGCGCTCGAGCGCAAAATGGATCATTCCGTATCAGGTTCCGTTTGGCGAAGCGTTTCGGCGGCTCAACCACATCAACCGCATGCTTGCGCAGCCGCACGAGGAGCTATACCGCGTCTGGACGGAGGACGGGGCGTTTCGCGACCAGATCGTCTGGGCGACGACGCTTTCGGATCTGCGCGTGAAAAAGAGCATGCTCTCGCTCGTGTTCACGTTTGGGGACGAGTATGCCGAGCGCATCCTGCGCGACTATCTGCTGCGCACCGACCAGCCGGACGAGCTTAAGCGCGCGGTGTTCGGCATGCTCAAGCACCTCGGGGCAGCGGAGCCCTTCATGGCGTATCTCAACGGCCGCTGGATCAAGGGGCGCGTGAGCCTGCTCGAGCTGGATTATAAAATGCCGCCTTCCTACGAAGGCGTCATGCAGCTGCTCATGCAGTATATGCTCGGCAACTGCCGCGAGGAGTGCGCGACCGAGGCCGCGAATATCTTCCGCCGCTATGTCGAGAGCCTGAAGCAGAAGTTTCCGCGCATCTCCGCCGCGCAGGAGATTTCGTTTGCCGCGGCGCTGGAATACCTCGGCAGGCTTGCCTGCGGGGAGACCGTGACGGAAGAGGAGATCGGCGAGATCTACCGCGTGACGAAACTGCGCCTGCGAAACGCGGTGCTCAAGCTCAAGCCCTTTGCCACCGCGCCGGAGGAACCGACATGAAGTTTATCGCGACCTGTAAGCTGGGGCTGGAATCGCTCGTGACGCGGCAGCTTCGGGACATGGAGATCGAAGTGCTCGAGACGGTGGACGCCCGCGTGACGTTTTCCGGCGGCGCGGAGGCGATGGCGAAGGCGCTGCTTTGGCTGCGCACCGCCGAGCGTGTGCTGCTTGTGGTGGAGGAGTTCGACGCGGAGACGTTCGACGAGCTTTTCGAGCGGACGAAGGCCGTGCGGTGGAAACAGTATCTGAAACCCGAAACCAATATCCACGTGACGGGCAAGTCCGCCAAGAGCACGCTCTTTTCGGTCAGCGACTGCCAGAGCATCGTGAAGAAAGCCATCGTGGAAAGCCTCAGGACGGCGTATCGAACGACGAACATCCCCGAGGGAGGGAACGAGATCATCGTTGAGGTCGGCATCCTCAGAAACCGCGTGTCGCTCTGCCTGGACTGCTGCGGCGCGGGGCTTTCGCGCAGAGGATACCGCACCTATAATGTCGCGGCGCCGCTTTCGGAAACGCTTGGCGCGGCGATCGTGCTGCTCTCGCGCTATCGCGCGGGGGTGCCGCTGGTCGATCCCATGTGCGGCTCCGGTACCATGCCGATCGAGGCCGCCATGATCGCGCAAAACATCGCGCCGGGGCTGAATCGCTCGTTTGCCGCGGAGAGCTGGTGGTTTCTCGATAAGGGCGTCTGGACGCGGGAGCGGCAGAACGCCGCGGACGCGCGGACGAACGTGAAAATCGACGTGAGCGGATTCGACATCGACGCGCGCAGCATCGACCTGTGCAAAAAACACGCGAAGAAGGCGGGCGTCTTCTGCGACTGGCGCGTGCAGGACATCAAGGATTTTTCCGTGGCCGAGCCAAGCGGGATCATCGTCTGCAATCCGCCTTATGGCGAACGGATGCTGGAGAAAGAGGACGTCAAGTCGCTCTACCGGACCATGCGGCGCGTGTTTTCGCCGTATCCGGGCTGGAGCGTCAGCATGTTTTCCGGGATGCGAGAGTTTGAGCAGGTCTACGGAAAACGCGCGGACAAGCGCAGAAAGCTCACCAACGGCGGCATGCCCTGCACGCTGTATCAATACTTTGGAGTAAGGGACGTATGAAACTTGCGGTAATCCTGGGAGACGGCATGGCCGACTGGCCGGTCGAGGCGCTCGGCGGCAAGACGCCGCTCGACGTGGCGAACCATCCGATGATGGACAAACTCGCTCAAGCCGGCGAGTTCGGCCTTGTGAAGACCGTACCGGACGGCATGACGCCCGGCAGCGACACAGCGAACCTGACCGTGTTTGGCTACGATCCGCTGCGCTACTATTCCGGCCGTTCGCCGCTGGAGGCCGCAAGCCTCGGCATCCCGCTGACGGAGCGGGACGTGACCTATCGCTGCAACCTCGTGACGCTCTCTCAGGAGACCGACATTGCAAACGCGACCATGGTCGACTACAGCGCGGGCGAGATTTCGACCGAAGAAGCGCGCGAATTGATCACCTTTCTGGACAAGGCGCTTTCCAGCGAGGGCGTGCGCCTTTATCCGGGATTTTCGTACCGGCACTGCCTCGTGCTCAACGACGCGCAGACGGGCGCCAATCTGACACCGCCGCATGATTTTACGGGAAAGCCCGTTTCCGGAAGGCTTCCTTCGGGCACGAACGCCGAAGTGCTGATGCGCTGGATGAACGAGGCGTATCGGCTGCTTTCGGATCATCCCGTCAATCGGGCGAGGCGGCACGCGGGTAAAAACCCCGCCAACGCCATCTGGTTTTGGGGCGAGGGACGAAAGCCCGCGCTCACGTCGTTTTTTGAGAAGACGGGGCTGCACGGCGCGGTGATCTCCGCGGTGGATCTGATTCAGGGTATCGGACGCTGCGCCGGGATGGAGGTCGTCAAGGTCGAGGGTGCGACGGGGACTTATGAGACGAACTTCGCCGGAAAGGCTGCTGCGGCAGTCGACGTGCTCGCGCGCGGCGCGGATTTTGTCTACATCCACGTCGAGGCGGCGGACGAATGCGGACACCACGGGCAGCTGAAGGAGAAGATCTATTCCATCGAGCAGATCGACGCGCAGATTCTCGGGCCAGTGTACGCGTATATGGAGCGCTGCGGCGAGGAGTATGCCATCCTCGTGCTGCCGGATCACCCGACGCCGCTGAGCATCCGTACGCATTCCGCCGATCCGGTGCCCTACGCGCTGTATCGAAAAGGCGACGCGGCGGGGAAACGGATTCGGTATACCGAGAGCGACGCAAAGTCGACCGGACGGTATATCGGCGAGGGATTTCGCCTGATCGACCGCATGATCGGCAGGGGGTAGCAACTGCGCTTTTTATCACCGCCACGGCGGGAAATCGGTCGGCTGAAACTCGCGAAAAGGGCTTGCAAAATCGGGCGCATTCGTGTATGATACACATTGCGTCCGAGAAAAAAGCCGTGGAGAGATGGCTGAGCTGGTCGAAAGCGCACGACTGGAAATCGTGTTTACCCCTCAAAGGTAACGTGGGTTCGAATCCCACTCTCTCCGCCAAAAACAAAGAGCACCAAAAACGGTGCTCTTTGTTTTTGTATTGGGATGTAGGGGTTCGAAAAGCATTAAGAGCAATTTGTCGTTTAATCAATGCCACTTAATATCTCGTTCAATACGCCCGAGAACATCTCGGGAAACAGAGCATCCTCCTGTGCAAAGTAGTCCTCATAAAACAGGATTTCTTCCCGGTCAGTCGGCTGCATTCGTTGGTACACGAAAAAAGTATAGCCATTGCCCATGTCAAACTGTGTGATCTCGGCGAAATGCTTTTGCGGGATCTCGCTTAAAAACGCGCTATTATATTTTTCAGCGATGCTGGTGTTGCAAAACGGTTCGCAGGTCAGCACGTACTTCGCCAGCAGCAACCCGGACGGAAAGTAATGCGTTCCAAGTATCGCCGACCCATATGGCAAACGCGAGATTATCGACCAGCTGGGCAAATTGTATGAGCGAAATACATCAGGATTGTATGGATAGCCATGTGGAATCATATAGGCAAACTCGGATTCAGTACAGTTCTCAATCAACCAGTTATTCACGGCTTTGACCTGCTCAAGATCATTTCGCCTTGGTAACTGGAGTGGTACTTTTGAAAACCAGACAGGAATATTAGCACTGCTCGTGGCACCACAAACGGCTGCGTTCGATACACTGACGCCAAGAACAATCGCAGCCGAAAGCTGAAAGACATGTTTCTTTTCGAGACGACTTATGCCTGCAAGACAGATTAGCATGAGAAGCAGATAAGCCGGCACAAGTATCAATGTGTGATGGATTCCCATATTCTGGATACGAGTAAATAGCAATATTGTAAACAGCCCGTCAGCCACGGCCAATAGGCTGAATCCCCGTGTCTGCTTCCGGAAAAACGCCCAGAGAAAGCCTGCAAGCAGTATCAGCAGAATCCCGATCCCCAGATATCGCGCTTGCCTTGTCAATTCAACAGGAAACCCACCGACATTATAATAACTGTAATGTTTTGCGTAATCTGTTCGCAGAACTTTCAGAATCATTGGGAACAGAACCACGGCTATACTGGCAGCGGCAGACAGACAGAATAAAATCATACGCTTCAGGTTGTCCCAGCGTTTGTCCCGCAATATACGCATTGTCACAGCCAAGCCGTAACAGGCGTAATATGCGACCAGCCAATACATATACCAGCGCCGGGATGCGCAAGTCATAATCGTCAAAACAATAATAAGCAGATACCGCTTGCGCTCTGTCTTTGCAAAATCATGTTGCATGGTGAGCGCAATGATTAAAAAAGCAAAAATCAAGCCGAACAGATCCGGCTGACCATACAGTAAGGCTCTGTGGATCACCGGAAAGCTGGCGGCAAGCACCATCCCTCCGATAAAAAAGAATTCTCTTCTCCCGGGCTGCAGCATTTTTTCCACAAGCTTGATAAAAATGGCGACCACCCAGTAAAGCATTGGCAGGATTGCAACAGCACAAGTAGCGACAAACCAATTCGCCGTTTCCGGCGTAAACGTAAATGGAGCGGCAAGAAAGATGCTGATGAACAGGGAATAATCCTGATACCAGATGCTTTTGATCACGGCGACCAGTGAAACGAGAAATCCCGAGTGCTGAAAATCGTATTTCAGACCAAGTTGCGTGCGATAATAAAGCGCATAATCCCAATAATAGATAAATTGCCGTGTCAATAAGCTGTAAGCGTAATAGGCTAAGACACTCGCCAGTACAATTGCAATGACGATCTTGTTCTGTCGTGTGAAATGGATCTCTGCAATTAACTGCACTTCTTGAACGATCCATACGAGAAAAAACCAAGCCCAAACACTGAAAATGAATAGGCAAAGGTTTTGTCCGCATATGGTTGCTTTGAAAAATGCGCCGTCCGGTTGAAAACTGGAAATGATGACGATTACTGAAACGACAATCGTAAATATCTCCAGAACCCAGGTGAATAAACGCTTTTTGCTTTTTTGCTGCTTCATTTTTCTTTTCCAATCATGTCAATCGTAATAATAAGCATAAGCGATTTATCTTTTTTTCTGTTACTTTTTAGTATTCTATACCATCAATCATGTAAAGTCTATGGACGCTCTTAAAGCTCAATGTCAAAGCACATATTGCACCGCTCTTCTTTGATTCTGTTTCTCGCAAAGAGAACGACACCCTGCCAAAACCGCTTTTTCCCCATAATATAACGCGGAGAATCTTTTTTGGTTCCGCCCGCGACAAGCGCAGATCAGAACTGAAAATAGATGAATGCGGTGTCGCCCGCATAGAAAAACATCAGCGTCAGCAGGATAACGAGCAGAATCAAAACCTTGGAATAAAACTTACTGAAGTCAAGGAGCGGATAGAACCCGTTTCCGTTGTTCCGCAAGGCGCCAACGGCAAATGCAGCGGCGATGATCGCGCCATAGATGAAAGTAAACACATAATAATAATGTACGCCGCCCGCGTTCGTCAGGATTCGCGTGATCATTGTGATGGCGACGGAAAACGACGATGCGCGAAAGAAAATCCAGCACAGGCAGACAAACAAATACATTCCGACGGCGGAAGCCACCGAGGCGATTGTTTTGAGCACGCTGCTCTTCAAGGTGAACCCATGTTTGTCACATTGCTCGCGAAATGTCTTGTGCAAGATCAGCGCTCCGCCGTGCAGCGCGCCCCAGAACACCATTTGCCAATTGGCTCCGTGCCACAGGCCGCCAAGCAGCATCGTCAGCATAAGGTTGATGTTTGTGCGGGCTTTCCCCTTGCGATTTCCGCCAAGCGGGATGTAGAGATAGTCCCGCAGCCACGAGGAAAGACTGATGTGCCATCGTTTCCAGAACTCGGACGGATTCTTCGACAGGTATGGCATATTAAAGTTTTTGCAGAGATCGTATCCGAGCGTTTTTGCCACCCCGATTGCCATATCGGAATAACCGGAAAAATCACAGTAGATCTGAATGGAGTATGCGACGACCGCGAAAAAAATGGAGAGGCCGCTGTAGCTGACGGGAGAAGCAAACACTGCGTCCACGCAGACCGCCAAGCGATCGGCAATGACGATTTTCTTGATCAGCCCAAACAAGAAAATCTGCAGTCCTTCGACCAGATTTGTCCTGTTCATCACGCGTTCTTCGTCAAGCTGCGGCAGAAAATCGCTCGCCCGAACAATCGGTCCGGCCACCAGCTGCGGGAAAAACGATATATATAACGAAATTTTGATAAATTTATCGCATGCCTGAAGCTTTCCTCGGTAGACGTCGATTAAGTAGCTGAGCGCCTGAAACGTGTAAAACGAGATGCCGACCGGAAGGATGATGTTCAGCGCGCCCGAATGGTCGATGCCAAACAAGCGGGAAAAGGACTCGATGAAAAAGTTAAAATATTTGAAAAAGCCCAGGATCGCGAGCGAAGCGGACACCCCCAGAATCAGGAAACGTTTTGCCTGATCCTTTGTGGCCGATCGCTGGATTTTTCTCGCCAGAAAATAACTGATGTATGTCTGAACGATAAGCAGCGCCAGAAACCTTGCATCCCAGTACGCGTAAAATACATAGCTTGCGGCCAGAAGTACGATATGCTTTTGCTCTTTGTTCTTGCAGAGCTTGCAAGCAAAATATGTTGCGACAAAGAGCAGCGCAAATGCCAGAGAGACAAAAGACATTATTGTTTCTCCTTGCTTTGAATTTGCTGCAGCGCTTTGTAGAGTTCTTCGGCGACGATTCGGTGTCCCGTTTGATTCAGATGGCCGCTTCCCATCGTTGTATTATTGAACCCGTATGGCAGAGAGTAGTCGCTCTCATAGGCCCGTAAAAACGCATCCCCGACATCCAGAAAGTAAATGTCGTTGTTCTCGCAGGCGCTCAGATAATCGTCATAGTATTGCTTGTCCCGGCTGATTTTTGCGGTTCCGTCAGTCTGAAGCAGGACGCGCGGATGGTATAAAAGGATGATCGGGTTGTGATACTCGGCGCGCAACAAAGCAAAAGCCTGATCCAGCGCTTCAAAAAACGCTTGCGGATTGACGACGGCGTCGTCAGCGGGCCCGTCACCAAAAGCGTCGTCACTCTCGTTTTCATCATAAATCCGCACATCGTTTGCATGATCGGACACCGTCGCTTGAATGCCGAACGCGCCCTGAAACCCGAAATAGATGGACTCGAATTGCTGCCGTAAAAGTGAAATGACGGGGAGTATGCTCAACGTATCGTTTCTCAGACGGCGCGATGTGCCGAGCGCCTGAACGAGGTGATCGCCCGAATCGGCTGGGTCATAGTGCGTCTGAACGAGCGCCTGTTGGATCTCGTCGCTGTCATACGCCATTTGGGACAGCTCGATGACAATCGCCGACGAGTCCGGGAATTCTTCGATGCCCGCCTGAAACCCCTCTATGATCAGAGGCAGGTCATACCCCGCGGTCCCCATGTTGTATACGGTTCTTGCATGCGTGTCGATCATGTTGTTGAGGAGCGTTACCATATTCTGATCCTGCATGACCTGCAGCCCTTCCAGATGGGAAGAGCCCATAAACAGGATATAGTCGTCACGCAGCGGCAGGCTGTCGGAATTCATGTATCCGTTTTTATCGGCGTAATTGATGCCATAGCCTTCCGAACCGCGCACGATTCTGCTCCCCGGCGTACGAATATTGTTCGAAAAGGCATTCGTTCTGGGGATGGAGCCTGCACCGCTGCGATAGAATAAACTGATAAGATTTGCGAGGGAGATTGCAATGATAAAAGCAAGACCCCACGAAAGGAGCGCTTTGCAAGTCTTACCAAACAAGGAAGTAACCTCCGTTTATGATGCGTCGATGCGGTTTTCGTTTTGTGGCCGCGCACGGCTGCTGTGCCTGTTTTCTGAAAACTGGGGGTCATATCGGCTTGACGGTACGCCGGTTTGGGAATCAGGTTTTTCTTCGGAATCCCGGCCGGCGAAAACAGAATGCGACCTCGTCTGATTGTAGTAGCGAAACCACCGCTGCGTCAATACCCTGTCGGCCGCTTTTCCATGTGTTGCGGTTTGGTGAACAGTTACGAATATTTGTTGTAAAGAAACAAAATGTGGGATAATATGTCAATGTAAGATCAATAGGGCGATGCGCTTGTCTTGCAAATCAATTCATGAAGTGGCGTGAGTTATTTGGATGAAAAGCTTTGGGAACTTGTTGTTGAGGTTGCACGCTCGTATTCTGTCGATCTCTCGGTTTTTGACGGAGAATTTCTCGCAAAATCTTTGGCCAGAAAATGCGATGCGTTGGGTATGAAAAACCCATTGCACTATTGCGAATACCTGAAAGAAGACGCACGTGAGGCAGAGTCTTACTTTCGTTCCCTGTATATCACGTATACCCAGTTTTTCCGGGAACCGTTTCTATTCGCATATCTGGAGCACCGAATCATCCCCAATTTAATCCATCATGCTCCTGAAGGCAGCGAAATCCGCGTTTGGTCTGCCGGGTGTTCCTCCGGTCAGGAAGCGTATTCCCTGGCGATGCTGATCGACGAGCAATTAAAGTCGACGGCAAAGCAATTGCGGTTTCGGATTTTTGCCACGGATATCTCCAGAGAGGCGCTTTTTATCGCCGAGACGGGCGTTTATCCGGCGGCTGAAATGCTCAATGTGAGACTAAAGCACATGCAGGCGTATTTTTCAGAAACGAACGGGAGTTATACGGTTTCCCGGCGCTTGAAGGACCAGATCAGTTTTTCTTATTATGATCTGCTGGATGCGACCTCGGCGAATCCTCCGGACAGTATATTCGGCAATTTTGATATCGTGTGCTGCAATAACCTTCTGATGTACTACAGCAAGGATGTCAGGCTGTCGATTTTAAAGAAAATAGAAGGGGCATTGGCCCAGTCGGGATTTCTGGCGGTCAGCGAGGCGGAGAGGGCGTTTGTAAAAAACTATACCGCGTTTCTCCCGACCTTTATCCCGGTTGCCGTCTTCCGTCGATCCGGCGACGCATAACCGGCCCGGTCGGGTGATCCATAGCCGCATCGGCCCGGTCGGGAGTTCACTTGCCAGTCGTTTCAGAATTGTCCTGTCGCAGATGAGGGGGGAGCCTTTGTGAAAAAGAAAAATCTGACAATTGGCGCACAATTGCTGATCGGATTTTCGTTTGTATTGGCATTTGTCATCGTATTGGGCGTGGTTTCGTCGATACAGACAAATCGGCTTTACCAGCGGGAAAAAACGCTGTACGAGCATCCGCTGCAGGTGAAGGAAGCGATTGACGAAATCAAAAACGATATTCAGGAATCGCGCATCGCAATCAGAGATTTTATTCTTTTTGACGACGAAAACAAGCAGCAAGCGGCGCAGCAGGCCGTGCAATTGTCCTTCAGCGACATCGAAAAACAGTTTGACGTGCTCTATGCACTCTATCTGGGGCCGATGTCGGACGTAGACAACGCGTATTCCTCCTTTGAAGCATGGCGGTTTGCCACGCAAAACAGGATGGACATGGCGGAGGCGGGAGATTTTGAGCGCATCATCGACAGCCTCGGCGACCAGGGAGACGTCGGCAACCTGAGAATCGAGCTGATGTCCGATATCTCGGTTATCGACGATTTTGCGAGCAATAAGGCGAACGAATTGAACACGAGCTTCGCCGAGTATTACCAATCCCTGACGACGAGCCAGGCGCTGCTCATTTCCGCCATTTTGATCCTTTCGGCGTTGATCAGCATCTATCTGACCCAGATGATTCGAAAGCCGCTGTCGGAGCTGACTCTTCAGATCGGCCGTTTCAGGGAAGGGGAGTTAACCGCCAGAAGCCATTATTCCAAGGGCAACGAGTTTGGGACACTATCCGCTTCGTTTAACTCCATGGCAAATGCCATTCAGGCGGATTTGGAGCTGAGCGAAAAAACCTCCCATATCTCCGACGTGATGCTGAGACACGAGGAGCTGAAAGGGTTTTTCCGCAGCATGCTCGAAGAACTGGCAAAGCAATTCAGCGCGAATACCGCCGCGGTGTATTTGCTGAGCGACGACAAGAAAAAATATGTGTGCTACGATTCCATCGGTCTGAGCGGAAAAGCGAGGGGATCGTTTGACGCGCAAACGCCGGAAGGCGAATTCGGCATGGTGCTGACCACGCGAAGACCGCAATTCATCTGCAGAATGCAGGAGGACGAAACGCTGCGCTTCCCCATATCGAGCGGGGAGCTCTCACCGCGGGAAATCATAACGATACCGATTGTCTCCGGCGACACCGTCATAGCGGTGATATCGATGACCTGCATCAACCGGTTCTTTGAACATTCGGATAAGCTGATCGAAAACGTGACGGCGACGATGAGCGCGCGGATCGAGGGCGTTCTCGCCTTCCAGACGATCAAGGACATCCTCCAGAAGATGGAGCTGCAGAATCGTGAGCTGGACGCCCAGAAGAACGAGCTGACCGCGCAGGCGGACGAGCTTATGCAGCAGAATGCGGAGCTCGATATGCAGAGCAACCAGCTTGCGGAGGCGAGCCGGCTGAAAACCACGTTCCTGTCCAATATGAGCCATGAGTTGCGCACGCCGCTCAACTCCATTATCGCGCTGTCCGGCGTGCTGACGAGACGCCTCACCAACCAGATACCGGAAGAAGAGATCAGTTACCTTGAGATCGTGGAGCGAAACGGGCGGCATTTGCTGTCTCTCATCAACGATATACTCGATATCTCGCGCATTGAAGCGGGGCGGGAAGAGATTGAACTAACGGAGTTTGGGATTGCGGGAATTCTTGCCGACATAAAGGAGATGCTCGATCCGATTGCCGCGCAAAAGGGGATTGAGCTCGTCTACCAGGCGCCCGAAAACGACATTTACCTGAGCAGCGACGAGCGAAAATGCAGACATATCCTGCAGAACATCATTGGAAACGCCGTCAAGTTTACGGAAACCGGTTCGGTGAAAGTGACCACGCGCGCGGAGGGGGACTTTGTTAAAATCACGGTGAAGGATACCGGCATCGGCATCGCGAAGGAGCATCTCGCGAGTATTTTCGACGAGTTTCAGCAGGCGGACGGCAGTACGTCGCGCAAGTATGGCGGCAGCGGGCTTGGACTGGCGATTGCGAGAAAGTACGCGGAGTTGCTGGACGGCTCCATCTCCGTAAAGAGCGCGCTGGGCGTGGGCTCCGAATTTGTGATTTCGCTCCCGATCGCTTATGGCAACGAAATCGTCGGCATGAAGCCGGCGCAAGCGGCCAGAGACGTTCGGCCCGCCGTTGCGGAGCGGCCCGCGCCGCAGGGGACGGGGAGCACGGGCAAGACCTTGCTGATCGTCGAGGACAGCGAACCCGCCATCATACAGATCAAGGATCTGATCGAACGGACCGGACATAAGATTTTGATCGCCCGCAGCGCCGTTGAAGCGTATCGTATCGTAGACGAGGTGATCCCGGACGCAATCATACTGGACCTGATGATGCCGGAAATCGACGGTTTCGAGACGCTGAATGCCTTGCGCGCCTCCGAAAAGACAGCAAACGTGCCGGTTTTGATTTTGACGGCAAAGCACATCACGAACGAGGAATTGGGTCAACTGAAGCGGAACCATATTTCACAGGTCGTTCAAAAGGGCGGGATCAACGGCAGCGACTTTATTGCCGCCGTTACAAATATGTTTCAAAAAAACTCGGGTCCGGTAAAAGAAGCGTTCGCCGTTTCGAATACGGACCAAACGGCGCGGAGCGACGAACAGGCTCAGCGGAAAGAGGGAAAGCCGCTCGTACTGGTCGTTGAGGACAACATGGACAACCGAACGACCGTAAGAGCGCTGCTGATGGATGCGTTTTGCGTGATCGATGCCGAAAACGGCGAACAGGGAATTGAACTTGCGAAAACAAAAAAACCGGATTTGATTCTGATGGATATCGCGCTTGGCTCCGGAATCAGCGGAATCGACGCTTTCCACGCCATCCGCAATGCCCCGGCGACCTGCCGCATCCCGATCATCGCGTTAACCGCCAGTGCAATGGTGCAAGAGCGGTCCAGCATACTGGCGCACGGATTCGAAGCGTTCGTCGCAAAGCCGATACAGCTCGATGAACTGTTGAAGGCGATCCAAGAGGTGCTGTATGATCGATAAACGCGTGACCGTTCTGGCAGTTGACGACAATCCGGATAATCTTGTCACCATCAAGGCCCTGATCAGGGAGTCGTTTCCCAATGCAAACGTACTGACCGCTTTATCGGGCCAAAGGGGGCTCGATTTGGCGATTGAACACGATCCGGACGTCATACTTCTCGATATCGTGATGCCGGGCATGAGCGGATTTGAAGTGTGTCGCTCGCTGAAATCAAACAACCTGTACAGCGACATCCCGATCGTGTTCATTACGGCCCTGAAGGGAGATAAGGACAGCCGCATCAAGGCGCTGGAATGCGGCGCGGAGGCGTTTCTTGCCAAGCCGATCGACGAGTATGAGCTGATTGCGCAGATTCGCGCCATGGTGAAGATAAAAAGTGCGAATCTGGCGAAGCGGGACGAGAAGCAGCGGCTTACGATGCTCGTTGAGGAACGGACGCAGCAGCTGAAGCAGGAGCACGTAAAAGCGCTGTCCCTGGTGAAAGCGCTGGAGGAAGAGAACGCGATCAGAAAGCAGAGCGAGGCGGCGCTTCGGGAAGCGAAAGATTATTTCGAACTCGTCTTTAATACCAGCCCGGATGCGGCTTACATAGCGCGTCTGGATGACGGAGTGATCCTGAACGCAAATGAAGGTTTTACAAACCTCTTCGGGTATTCAAAGGATTCGACGCTGGGAAAAGACGGTATGGAACTGACGCTGTTCCAGAAACTATCGGACCGGGCGGTGATCGAGCGAAAGCTGATGGAGGACGGATACATCGACGCGGTGGAAGTCGATCTGATGCGGGCGGACGGCAGTTCGTTTATCGGCCTTTTGTCCGCAAAACTGATTGTGCTCGAAGGCAAAGCCCACGTCTCGACCAATGTCCACAATATTACCGAACGCAAGAAAATGGAAGATAATCTGTACTATCTGAGCCATCATGATTTTCTCACGGGACTGAACAACCGAAGATTTTTCGAACAAAAGCTGAAAACGCTCGACTCGCCCGATCTGCTGCCGCTTTCCATCATCAGCGGGGATATCAACGGGGTAAAGCTCATCAACGACGCGTTCGGACACGAAAAAGGCGATCGTCTGATTGTTGAAACGGCCAAGGCGATGCAGGGCTGCTGCCGGGAAGGGGATATTCTCGCCAGAACGGGCGGCGACGAGTTTGTATTGCTCATGCCAAAAACGGATGCGCCAACCGCGCTGGCGGTGCTGCAGGCGATCCAGCTGGTCTGCGAGCAGATCAATCAACGCTCGTCGAAAGAGACCTTCCACATCAGCATTGCGCTCGGCTCCGGAACGAAGACGGACCCCGACCAGCCGATCGAGACCGTGTTGCGGATTGCGGAAAAATACATGTATCAGCGGAAAGTACTGGAAAGCAAGAGCATGCACAGCGCGGTGCTGACCTCCATTCGGGCCACGTTGTTTGAAAAAAACGAGGAGACGGAGGAGCATTGCGAAAGGCTGATCATGCTCTCCAAGATGGTCGGCAGGAGGCTCAATCTGTCGCAGAAAGAGCTGGACGAACTCGAACTGCTCTCGACGCTGCATGATATCGGGAAAATAGGCATTCCGGAGCAAATATTGAACAAACCGGGAAAATTGACGGACGAAGAGTGGATTGAGATGAAAAAACATCCGCAAATCGGCTACCGGATTGCGAATGCGTCGCTGGAACTTGCACCCATTGCGGAGTATATCCTCTGCCATCACGAGCGCTGGGACGGGATGGGATATCCGCAAAAACTGAAGGAACGGCAGATTCCGCTGCTTTCCCGAATCATCTCAATTGTCGATGCCTACGATGCGATGACGCAGGATAGGGCGTATCGCAAAAAGATGGATTCCGCAGAGGCCGTAATCGAAATCAGAAATAACGCGGGGACGCAGTTCGATCCGGAGATCGCATCGATCTTTCTGGATGAACTGGCGGTCAATCAGGTAAACGCGGGATGAAATGCTATCGGATGCAGAGATCGGGATTCCTCTTGCGATAGAATCGAACCGCCCCTGAATGCAAACAAAGAACCGCCCTGTCCGGGCGGTTCTTGATCGATTTTATTTTCCGAGCCTTGCTTTTTCCAGCTCGGCGATGTCCAGTTTTTTCATGCCCAGAAACGCCTGCGTGATGCGATGCGCTTCTTCCGGCGACGACGACGCGAGCAACCGGCTCAGATGTTCGGGAACGATTTGCCAGGAAACCCCGAACCGATCCTTCAGCCAGCCGCACTGCTCCGCTTCCGGAACGGCGGAGAGCTTCTGCCAGTAATCATCGATTTCCGCCTGATCCTTGCAGAGCACCATGAGCGAGAACGCTTCGTTGAACGCCTCGGTTCCGCCCGCGCCGTGATCCATTGCGACAAGCTGCAGACCGAGCAGCGTCGTTTCCGCATAGTTGATCCTGGCGCGCGGGTCCTTCGCCTCGCCTGGCTGATAGCGGTTGATATATCCGGGATTCGTGTCGAGGAACACGCTGCGGTAAAACGCGAGCGCCTCTTCGGTTTTGCCGCAGGCATCGCCCGCGAAGAGAAAGCTCGGGCGGATCTTTTGCGTGATTTCGTCGGTTTCGAAGTAAGTCAGTTGCCAGTTGAGTCCGTATTTGTCCGCCAGCCAGACATACCGTTTGCTGAACGGATACTCGCCAAGGGGCATCAGCACCTCGGAACCCTCTTTCAGCCCCTCATACAGCCGGTCGACTTCCTCCGCGCTGCGGCAGGTGACCATGAGCGAGATCGAGGGGTTCAGCTGAAAATAGGGGCCTGCGCTGATGGCGGAAAAGCTGACGCCGTCCAGCTCGAAGTCCACCGTATCCACGTCTCCCGAGGGCGTTTCGTGCAGTTGCGAAATGCTGTTGATGCGGGAGTTTTCAAACAGGGAAACATATAGCTTCGCGGCTTCCACCGCCTGCGTGTCAAACCAAAGATGGGGGATGATCTTTTGCATTGAGCGATCCTCCTGATCGTTTTTCTTATTTATACGACATTGCGTTTCAGCTGTCTGTGAGAATAGTCCCAAGCGGAAAGCATGCGCAACGCACAGTTTGTCGTAAAGGCGGGGGCGACTCTGTCAGCGTGACGTTTCGTGTGACGGAATAATCGCATGCAATCCAAGAACGCCGCGCAAAACGGCGTTTTTTTTGCTTACGGAATACATGGCGCTATATAAAAAATCCTATTGACAGAAACGCTTTTGAAGAATAACATATTGTCCGTTTGGAAAAAATGTTCAAACAAGCGAACGGAGCCGTTTTCGTTGACTGCCGACCGAAAGCGGGCGATATCACGGCCATCCGAAATCGCGTGAGAACT
This sequence comes from Clostridiales bacterium, assembly GCA_012517905.1. Classification (GTDB taxonomy): domain Bacteria; phylum Bacillota; class Clostridia; order Christensenellales; family CAG-138; genus UBA7703. Next base: position 34,303 of record JAAYUE010000035.1, read on the forward strand.
GCGTATAGATCCATTGCCGTCTGCCCGCGGGCTGTCCTTACCGATGCGATTCGGTAAAGAGCATCCCTTTGGTCGAACGACAAGAGAACGGCGATATCGGCACAAAAAACGAAAATCATCAATGAAGATGTAAGCGTTGGTTGCGGTTCCTGGTAAGCGCGGCCAACGCTCAATTAATGGGAGATATTATGGAGTATTATCTGGTGTTACTGCCGGCGGCGCTGCTGCTGCTGATTTCGAAATTGCTGATGAAACTTTGCGAAAGGATCAATCTTCCGTCCGTGGTCGGCCTTCTGGTGGCGGGCCTGGTCGTCGGATTGATCAACTATATTCCCGGACAGGATATTTTGACCGACGCCAGTCTGGAAGGCATCGGCTATTTCGCGCAGATCGGCGTCATCCTGATTATGTTCTCCGTTGGTCTGGAAACAAAAGTGCAGCAGATCAAGGAGATCGGCGGCCCGGCGATCATCGTGACGCTGGCCGGCGTCATCGTTCCGATGGGCCTTGGGTTTCTGGTTGCCGTCTGGTGCACCGGCGGCTTTGCTGAACTGACGCAGGACAAGCTGCTGGCCGCAATCTTTTACGGCACCATTTCGACGGCGACCTCCGTCAGCGTCAGCGTTGCAACGCTGAAAGAACTCGGCAAGCTGAACACGAAGGTCGGCAACACCATCGTTGCCGCCGCCATCCTCGACGACATCGTCGGCATCATCGTGCTTTCCATCGTGCTTGCGCTCAAAAACGGCAACTCGGTGGAGGTGGCGAATCCCTGGATCGTTATCCTGAAAATGGTCGCGTTCTTCGTGATCGTCGCGCTGCTTGCTTCCTTCATCTCCAAGGGATTCCACAAGCTGGACCTGCGGTTTCCGCATCATCGGCTGATTCCGATCATCAGCCTGTCGCTCTGCTTCATCGTCGCCTATGTCAGCGAACGGTATTTCGGCATTGCCGACATCACGGGCGCGTACATCGTCGGCCTGATTCTGTCCACGAATCCGGATTGCCAGTATATCGGCCGCAAAACCGAAATTCTCGGCTACATGATTTTCGTGCCGCTGTTTTTCGGCAACATCGGCATCACGACGCAGTTTACCAACTTTAATATGAACATGCTGCTCTTCGGCGTCCTGTTCATCGTCTCGGGTATGCTTGGTAAAATCATCGGATGCGGCGGCGCGGCGTTGGCCTGCCGGTACTCCCTCAAAGACTCCTTCAAGGTGGGCATCGGCATGATGGCCCGCGCGGAGGTTGCGCTGGTCACGGCGCAAAAGGGCGTGGAATACGGAATCATCGATACTTCCATCATGCCCTTCATCGTCCTCATGATCATCATCACGAGCTTCGTGACGCCGATCATGCTCCATAAGGCCTATCACAAGGAGAAGCACATGGCGACGGAAGCGCCGGCCTGCGTGGGCTGATTCCGGCAAACAACGAATCGTCTAAGAAAAAAGAGCCGTGCGTTTGTACGCACGGCTCTTTGCATTGAGCGGGATCAGAGCTTTCTGACAAAGATGTCGCTTTGCTCCAGCAGGCTTTCGACCGTGTCGAGCTCGAGCTGATGTAAAAGCGCGATGACATACGGATTGTCGATCGGCGTTTCATAGCTTGCCTCGGCGCCGTAGCGGACGACGCTTTTCCGCCCGTCTTCGCGGGAGACGATCGCCTTCGGCCCGCCGACGCAGCCGCCGACACAGCCCATGCCCTCAAAAAAGTTTGCGTTGCCCTGTCCCGCGAGGATATCGTTGAGCATCTGCCTGCAGGCTGGCACGCCGTCCGCATGGCGGGTTCGGACCGCGATCGGCTTGTCCGGGTTGATCCGCTCCACCGTTGCGCGGACGGCCTCGCTGACGCCGCCGGCGCCCGCGTAGATGCGGCCGGCGCGGGAGGAGTGGTCGCGGTCGTCCTCGCTCAGCTCCGCGGGGCGGATGCCTGCATAGTCAAATACGTCCTGAATCTCCTGAAAGGTCAGCACAAAGTCGGTCGAGTCGGAGACGTCCGCTTCGCGCGCTTCGGCTTTTTTCGCCATGCAGGGGCCGATGAACACCGTGACCGCGCCGGGGTGGATCTTCTTGATCGAGCGCCCGCAGGCGACCATGGGCGAAACGGCGGCGGGGACATGGGGGATGAGCTGGCTGTAGACTTTTTTGATCATGCCGATCCACATCGGGCAGCAACAGCTGGTGAGCTGAAAATCTTCTTCGGTCTGAATGTTCCGGTCGAACTCCAGCGCTTCCTTCAGCGTGAGGATGTCCGCAAACAGCGCGACCTCGACCATGCCGGCAAAGCCGATCTTCTTAAACGCAGTGCGCAGTTTGCCGGGCGTTACGGATTCGGAGTATTGGTTGATGAACGCAGGGGCGATCATGGCGTATACCGGCGCTTCGGCGGTTCGGAGCGCCTGCAGCGCGGGCAATACGTCCCGGCTCTCCGTGAGTTTACCGGCGTCGCAATTGCGAACGCAGTCCCCGCAGCCGACGCAAGCGGCCGGATCGACCGCCACGCCGCCGTCCTGAATGAAGAGCGCGTCGAAATAACAGCGCGCGCGGCATCGCTCCTGCTGCTCGTCGTCACACCCGCAGGAGCCCGTACGGACGATCACGGGGTGTTTTTCGGGGTTGAGCAGACAGGAAAGCTGGTGCGGGTCATACCCCTCCCGGCGCGCCAGATCGAGCGCCTGCGGGAGCGTTCCGCCGACTGCGTTTTGCAGCAAATGGTTGTACAGCTCTTCGAATGTCATCTTGGAACCCTTTTCTTCTTATCATATCATGCGCCCGCCGGATCGGCAATGCGCAATGGATGAACGGACAGGAAAACGCCCGGCGGGTTGAGACGCCGGACGTTTTCGCAGGGGATAGGGGTTTTAGGGTATATGGGTGTCGGGGAAACGTTATTCGTAGTCCTCGTCCTGCAGCGCGTCGTAGCCTTCTTCGCCGGTGCGCACTTTGATGACGTTTTCCACGTTGTAGATGAAGATCTTGCCGTCGCCGATGTTGCCGGTGTAGAGCGCTTCCTTGATCGTCTTGACCATCGTGTCGACGGGAATCTTGGTGATGACGATGTCGACCTGCACCTTCGGCAGCAGCTTGGTTTCCACGGGAACGCCGCGGTACATCTGGGTGTTGCCCTTCTGCATGCCGTAGCCGAGGACGTTCGTCACCGTGATGCCGGTCACGCCGATGCCGTCCAGCGCCTTCTGCAGACCCGCAAACTTGCTCTGGCTGGTCACGACGGTGACCTTCGTGAGCTTCGCGCCGGGGTGAGAGCTGTCCTGAACCGGGATGGCCACATGCTCCGGAACGGGGAGGATCGGCCTTGTCGTGGAAACTTCGCCGATGTCGACCGCGGGAACGGTGATCATGAAGTCCGCATAGCTGCTCGCCAGACCGTGTTCCTTGAGATCAAGGCCCTGAATTTCTTCTTCGGTGGAAACGCGGAGGCCATTGACCTTTTTGATGAGGAAGAAGATGGCGGTCATCGTGACGATGGTCCAGGCCGCGATGGCGACCGCGCCAAGTGCCTGAATGCCGAGCTGGGTGAAGCCGCCGCCGTAGAAGAGACCCTTCACGCTTGCGTCGGGGGCTTTGTCCGTTGCAAAGAGACCGACGGCGAGCGCGCCCCAGAGGCCGTTGACGCCGTGTACGGCGACCGCGCCGACGGGATCGTCAACATGCAGCTTCAGGTCGATGAACTCGACCGCAACCACGACGAGGATGCCGGCGACCGCTCCGATGATGCTTGCGCCGAGCGCATCCACGTTTGCGCAGGGGGCCGTGATGGCCACAAGGCCGGCCAGCGCGCCGTTGAGGGACATGGATACGTCGGGTTTACCGTTCTTGATCCAGGTGAACAGCATCGTAACGACCGTTGCAACGCCGGGGGCCACCGTGGTGGTCAGGAAGATGGAACCGAGCTGACCGACGCTGAGGGCGGCGGCGCCGTTGAAGCCATACCAGCCAAACCAGAGGATGAACACGCCGAGCGCGCCGAGCGTGATGGAGTGGCCGGGAATCGCGCGGGACGTCTTTTTGCCGGTCTTGGCGTCTTTGACGTATTTGCCGATGCGCGGGCCGAGGATCGCGGCGCCGATGAAGGCGGTGATGCCGCCGACCATGTGGATGGCCGAGGAACCGGCGAAATCGATGTAACCGAGGTTGAAGAGCCAGCCTTGCGGGTTCCAGACCCAGCCGGCTTCAACAGGGTAGATCACAAGGCTGATGATCGCGCTGTAGATGCAATACGCCGAGAACTTTGTGCGCTCCGCCATCGCGCCGGAGACGATTGTCGCCGCGGTTGCGCAGAACACGAGGTTGAAGACGAAGCTGGAGTAGTTGAATTCCGCAAAGTTCGTGAAGATCTGGAAGTCCGGCAGGCCGATGACGCCGAAGAAGTAGTTTTCGGACATCATGAAGCTGAAGCCGAGCAGAACGAACACGACCGTGCCGATGCAGAAGTCCATGAGGTTCTTCATGATGATGTTGCCGGCGTTCTTTGCGCGGGTGAACCCGGTCTCCACCATCGCGAAGCCGCCCTGCATGAAGAAGACGAGCGCGGCGCCAATCAAAAACCAAACTGGAAATACGACGCCATTTACTGCATCCAGAATTTCTGACATGACAAATACCTCCCAAAACAAAAAATAAATCAAGAGGCGCCGCCTGTATAACAGACAGCGCCCTTGCTTGATCTTGGGTGTACTATAAGGGATGTGAAACAAAAAAGCAATAGAAAAATTCAAAAAAAAGTAAAAATAATATACAATTTACGGAATTTCGCAGGATATTTTACAAAATGTCGTTGAAAAACATCCATATTTTCGTCAAAAAGCGGAGTTGACAAAATAGTTACTACTGAATATAATCTAATAGTAGACGATGACCTGTATGCCGAACTGCGGCTGGAGGAGAACGATGAACATACAGTATAAAAAAGGGGTGCTCGAGCTTTGCGTGCTCTCGCTGCTGTTTCGGCGGGACTGCTACGGCTATGAGATCTCCGAATCCCTCTCAAAACGGATCGACATTGCGGACGGCACGGTGTATCCGATTTTGCGAAAGCTCAAAAGCGACGGGCTCGTAACGACGTATCTTTCCGAAGAGAGCGGCGGTCCGCCGCGCAAGTATTACTCGCTGACCGAACTGGGACGGCGGACGTATCTGGCCGACCGGACGGATTATCTGAACTTTGCATCGACCGTGGAATCCATATTGGAGGATGAAACAACATGACGAAACTGGAATATTTGACCGCGCTGAAAAACGAACTGCGCGACAGCGGCGTCGCGGACGTCGAAGAGATTGCCGCCGAATACGAGCAGCACTTTCTCTTCAAGCTTGCGGACGGGTTTTCCGAAGAGGAGATCGCCGCAAAACTCGGCGCGCCGGAGCAGATTGCCGCGCAGTTTGCCGGCATCCGCGGCGAAACGAAACGCAGAAGCGGAAAGAGGCTGTTTCTGACCGTCTGGCTGACGCTGCTCGGCATACTGGAAGGGCTGCTGTATCTGACGTTTTTCGGATTTGTGCTCGCGCTGTTCGGCGCGGCGCTGGGCAGCGCGGCGATCGGAATCGAGTACATCGCGCAGCTCAACGTCGCCGGGCTGCTGCCGCCGATGCCGTACGGCGGCGCGCTGGTGTTCGGCGTATGCCTGCTGTCGCTGGCGGTGCTTCTGTGCGTTGCCGCGCTGTACTGCCTCGCCTATCTGCGGCAGATGGTCCGCGCGAGCCTCCGCTGGCGGAAAAATCTGCTGCAGGACGCGGCGCTGCCGCCGCTTCCGCTCGGCCCGCAGGTTTCGCCGAAAGCGCGCAGGACGATTCGCGGCGTGTTCCAGTGGGCGCTGCTCGCGTTCGGGATCACGTTTGTGCTTGGCTATGCGATTCTCGGCCTTGCCACGCACGCCTGGGGATTCTGGCATGCGCTCGGCTGGTTCGGATATGTGGCGTAAATCGGATAGATAAGGAGAACTCACATGAAATACGCCGTGATTACGGGCGCGAGCTCCGGCATCGGGCTGGCAGCCTCGGTGGAACTTGCGCAAAAAGGATACGCCGTCATAGGCGTCGGCCGCGACGAAGCGCGCTGCGAGCAGGCGGCGCTGCAGATCCGCGCGGCGGCGCCGGATGCGAATATCCGGTTTTTGTGTGCGGATCTGATGCAGCAGCGGGAAGTGGCCCGCGTTGCGCACGAGATAACGGAAATCCTTTTGCAGGAACACGAGGGCAAACTTGACGCGCTGATCAACAACGCGGGCTGCGTGCGAAGCTGGTATACGACCACCGAGGAAGGATACGAGCAGCAGTTTGCGCTCAATCATCTCGCGGGGTTTCTGCTGACCTGGTTTCTTTTGTCGCAGCTCGGGCGCGCGGGCGGCAGGGTGCTCATGACGGGGAGCGAATCGCACAAGCAGTTTCGCATGCGCTGGCACGACGTGATGTTTTCGCGCGGATACAATCCGCTGGCGGCGTACAAGCAGTCCAAGCTGAGCAACATTCTCTTTGCCAGAGGGTTGAACGACCGTTATCAAAAAGACGGCGTTCGCGCGTACGTAGTCGATCCGGGGCTTGTCTGCACGGAGATCGGCTGCAAAAACACGGGCGGGCTTGTGAACTGGATCTGGAACATGCGAAAAAAGCACGGCGCGCAGCCGGAGGTGCCGGCGGGAACGTACGGATATCTCTGCGAAACGGAACCCGCGCCGGAGGAGCTTTACTATTATCGATGCAAACCGAACCGGTACAGCAAACAGGTGACGCGAGAAAACGCCGACCGGCTGTTTGCGCTGAGCGAGCGCCTCTGCGGCGTCGAGTATCCGAGTGCGATCGTAACGGAGAAGGAGAAGACGATATGAATGTCATGATCACGGGCGCAAGCGGCGGCCTTGGCCGCGCGCTGGCGAACGAATGCGGGCGGCGCGGCTACAATCTGTTTCTGACAGACATCGACGCGCGCGGCCTGAAGTCGATCCAACGCGGGGTGGAGCGGCAGTTTAACGTGACCGTCACCACGGCGGCATGCGATTTGACCAGCGACGAAAGCGTGGACGAACTGGTGCGAAGCATCGATTCGCTCGGCATCCGCTTCGACATGCTGCTCAACGTCGCCGGCGTGGACTATGAAGGCGGCTTTCTCGAGCGCAGCGGGCGGGATATCGTTCGCATCATCTCGCTCAACAACGAGGCGACGCTGCGCATCACGCACGCGCTGCTGAACCGGCGCAGGGAGGGCCTGCCGTTTTATCTGTTGTTTACCTCAAGCCTCGCGAGCATGTATCCCATGCCGCTCAAGGCGACATACGCCGCTTCCAAGCGCTTTCTGCTCGACCTTGCGGTCGCGCTGCGCGAAGAACTGCGGGACAAGCGCGTCAATGTGCTCGCGCTCTGCCCGGGCGGACTGGCGACCACGCGCGAAGCGATGCGCGGCATTGCGGCGCAGGGCTTTTGGGGCAGCGCGACGACAAATCCGCTGGAGGTCGTCTCCAGGAAGACGATCGACCGGCTGGAAGCGCGCGGCGGCATCTATATCCCCGGCGCGCTGAACCGGGTACTGACGTTCTTTGGCAAGCTGCTGCCGCGCCGCTGGGTTGCCGCCGCGATCTATCGCCGCTGGCAAAAGGCGCAGGAGCATTGGAAGCCGGCGGAGCTTTCGGCGGAGAAACTCTGAAGGATGGATTCAATTGGGATGGTTTGAAGCGCTTATTCCGCGAGGAATCCTGCCGAGAACGGTCAGTCCGGCAGCACGACTATTTTCCGCAGCAGCGTTCGATATAAATCGGGGTCATATGCTTTCAATACGATGAGCCCGCGCAGCGTATTCATCGCGCCTGCGCGGGTCGTTTCATAGCGAAAGTGCTCCCGGCCGGGGTAGGCGGCGCCGCGCAGCAGATAGCCGCGCCTGAATTTTGAGGAAAGCAATTCCATGGCCTCGTCCATGCGCTTGTCATAGACTGCGCCGCTTTCGGCGAAATACAGCAGCGCGCGCAGAACGTCGTATTTCCAACGCGTCGGAAAATGAAACGTCTGAATGTCCGGCAGGATCAGTTTGCCGTTTGTCACGCGGCGCATCAATCTGCGCCGGAGCAGATACTCGCGTCCGGCGAAGATCGCTTCGTGCACGGCGTCCGCCTGTTGCGGGCTGCCCTCGCCGCCGATTGCGCCGCTTTCCAGCAGGCGCAGAAAAGCGGAAAGCGCTTCGAGCACGGAAAGCGTCGTATGGATGGAGGCGTTTGGGCATTCGTATTTTTGATAGCTGCAGTTCCAGCCGCCGTCCGGCAGTCGGTGGGACAAAAGGTAGCCGGCGATTTCGTGCGCCTCGCGTTCGTAAAGCCGAGCGTACAGCAGCATGTCCAGCAGCATGGCGGCGATGCACAGGTCCTGATCTGGATGACTCGCGGGCTTCCACATGCGCCGCACCAACGTGTCCAGCCCCAGGCGGACATCGGGATGCGCGGGATCGACCTCAAACGAAATCAGATCGCGCAGGGTATAAAACGTCGACACCCACTTGGGGCTGTAGACCCCGTTTCCCCAGAGGCCGGTGTCCTTGTCGAAGCGATCGAGCAGTGCTCCGATCCAGCCGTCCCGCACATAGGGGCGCGTCTCGTCGAGCAGGCGGGTTTGCGCGAGCCTCGCGATGCAAGGGTCGGAGGCGAGGAACCAGTCGAGCAGTTTTACGGATTGCATGCGCGTCACCTCCACGGCAGATGTTCAGCTCATCCTATCATTTACAACGCCGTAGCGTCAAATGCCGAAAATGCGCCGGCATTGCAACGGCGCTGTTGCGTTTCCATGCCGCGTCGGGTAGAATACTCCTTATGAAACTGCAAGCCGAATGCGTGACCTGCATCATCGCGCAGGTCAAAAACGTCACAGCCATGCTGAACCTCTCCGACCTGGAGCGAGAAGCCGCGATGCAGGATACCCTGAACTACCTGAGCGGGGCGAACTATGAAGGCTGTACGCCCGAATCCATGGGGGATCTCTGGCAGATATTGCTCGGCCACATCGGGCAGAACGACCCGTATGCGGATATCAAGTCCCTCTGCAACCGCGAGGCGATGAAGATGCTCCCCGCCACGCGCGAAAAGGTTGCGCGCGCGGAGGACCCGTTCTCCGTTGCGTTGAAATACGCCATCGCCGGCAACCTGATCGATTACGGGCTGGAACATCCCGTTTCGCTTGACGAGCAGAATGCGCAGATCGACGCGATTGCAAACACGCCGTTTTCCCGGGACGACAGCGCAGAGCTGCGCGAAGCGCTCGGCAGGGCAAAGCGCATGCTGTACCTCGGCGACAACGCGGGGGAGATCGTGTTTGACCGGCTGTTCATCGAGCGGATACGGGCGGAGTTTCCGCAGATGGAGATTTCGGTTGTCGTGAAGGGCTCCGCGGTGCTCAACGACGTGACCTGTGCGGATGCGCTCGAGGTCGGCATGGACGAACTGGCGCGCGTCATCGACAACGGCGACGGTTCGCCGGGCACGGTGCTGCCGCGCACGAGCGCGGCGTTTCGGCAGGCGTTTGCCGAGGCGGACGTCGTGCTCTCCAAAGGACAGGGAAATTTCGAGAGCCTCAGCGAGACGACGAAGGACCAGCTGTACTTTCTCTTTACCGCAAAGTGCGACTCGGTCTGCGCCGAAGCCGGCGTGCCGAAATTTTCCATCGTGTGCATGAAAAACGGCGCGCTATAACAGAATATAACATCAGAATTGTTAAAATCGGCGTTCCGTATCGCAACGGAACGCCGGTTTTTGATCGCCGAATGTAAAATGATAAACAAATCGATCGAAATAATCAGATTAACTTGGGTTCCTTCTTGACAGTTCCACCAAGCGTGTTATAAAATAACGTCGTCAAGATAATATTTAACAAATCTCTGGGAATCAAAGGAGGCAACATATGGCAACACCGGTCATCATGCCGCGCCAGGGGCAGTCGGTCGAAAGCTGCATCATCACCGAATGGAAGAAAAAGGTAGGGGACGAAGTCCACGTCGGCGACGTGCTCTTTTCCTATGAAACGGACAAATCCACGTTTGAAGAGCAGGCAAAAGTGGACGGCACGCTGCTCGCCGTGTTTTATAACGCGGATGACGACGTTCCCGTCCTATTGAACGTTGCGGTCATCGGCAATCCCGGCGAGTCGTTTGCGGAGTTTGCGCCCGACGGCGCGGCGCCGGCTTCGGCGCCTGCCGCCGAGGCTTCCGTGCAGGCGGCGCCCGCTGCCGAACCCGCACCCGCCTCGCAGCCGACCGTCGCGCGGGCGGAGGGCGTTTCCCCGCGCGCGAAAAACACCGCCGAACGCCTCGGCGTCGATCCGGCGCAGGCGGCGCCGACCGGCCCGTATGGTCGCGTGATCGAGCGGGATGTGATCGCTCTGGCGGCCGAAGGACGCATTGGCAGCGGCCTCGGCGGACGCACGACCGCCGCGGACGAACCTGCGCCTGCCGCAGCGGCGCCCGCCGCCGCGCAGCCCGCCGCACCCGCCGCGGCCGACGCGCTGGCATACGACGAGCTCAAGCTGCCGAACCTCCGCCGCATGATCGCCAAGACCATGCACGACAGCCTCGCCGAAATGGCGCAACTGACGCACAACACCACCTTTGACGCGACGAAAATCCTCGCGTTCCGCGAGAGCCTCAAGGCCGCGCCGTTGGGGATGGATCTGCCGAAAGTCACGATCAACGACATCATCCTCTTTGCAGTTTCGCGCGTGCTGACCAGACACGAGGGCCTCAACGCGCATATGCTCGGGGATAAGATCCGCTATTTCAAGCACGTCAATCTCGGCATCGCGGTGGATACGCCGCGCGGCCTTCTGGTGCCGACGCTGTTTGCCGCCGAGACGAAGACGCTCGGGCAGATCGCGGCGGAGTCGAAGATGCTTGCCAAGTCCGCTGTGGACGGCAGCGTCAACCCAGACCTTTTGCAGGGCGGCACGTTCACCATCAGCAACCTCGGCCTATATGGCATCGAGAGCTTTACGCCCGTGATCAATCCTCCGCAGGTCGCGCTGCTCGGCGTATGCAGTATCACGGAGCGCATCCGCACCGTGGACGGCCAGATCACGGCGTATCCCGCGATGGGACTGTCGCTGACGTACGACCACCGCGCGGTGGACGGCGCGCCGGCGAGCCGCTTCCTGAAAGATCTGGTCACCGCGCTGGAGCACTTCGACATGCTTCTGATCGACTGAGGAGGGCAACGGAATGACTCATGATTTAATCGTTCTCGGCGGCGGCCCCGCCGGTTATCTGGCCAGCGAGCGCGCGGGCCATGCGGGGCTGAGCGTGCTCTGTATCGAGGAACGCAGTCTCGGCGGCGTCTGCCTGAACGAAGGCTGTATTCCCACAAAGACGCTGCTCTACTCCGCTAAGGTCTACGACAGCGCGGCGCACGGCGAAAAATACGGCGTGTCCGCCGAGGGATTGACCATCGACCACGCGAAGGTCGTCGCCCGCAAGGACAAGGTCGTCAAGACGCTGGTCGCGGGCGTGTCGTCCGCGCTGAAGGCAAACCATGTGACGCTTATCAATGCGCGCGGCGTGATCACCGGAAAATCCGACGAAGGGTATACGGTCGAAGCGGGTGGGGAGACCCACACCGGCAAACGGCTCTTGATCGCGACCGGATCGTCTCCCGCAGTCCCGCCGATTCCCGGACTCAAAGAGGGGCTTGCCGGCGGATTCGTCTGCACCAACCGCGAAATCCTCGCGCTCAAAGAAAAACCGGAGCATCTCGTGGTCATCGGCGGCGGCGTGATCGGGCTGGAGCTGGCGAGCTATTTCACCTCCATCGGGTCCAAGGTGACCGTGATCGAAATGCTCGACCATATCGCGGGCGAAAACGACGCGGAGCTGGTCGCCATTCTCAAGAAGGGTTTTGAAAAGCGCGGCGTAACCTTCCACCTTTCGGCAAAGGTGACCGAGGTGACGGCGGGCGGCGTGAAATATGAAAAAGACGGTGTGGTGAGCGAGGCTGCCTGCGACAAGGTGCTGCTCTCCATCGGACGGCGCGCCAATACGAAGGACGTCGGCCTCGAGAGCATCCATGTGCTCACCGAGCGCGGCGCGATCGTGACCGACGCGCACATGAAGACGAACCAGCCGGAAGTCTACGCGGCGGGGGACGTCAACGGAAAATCCATGCTGGCGCACACGGCTTACCGTGAGGCGGAGGTCGCCGTCAACACCATGCTCGGCAAAAAGGATACCATGCGGTATGAGGCCGTCCCGGGCGTGCTCTATACCAACCCGGAACTTTCCGCCGTCGGCGAGACGGAGGCGAGCGCGAAAGCGAAGGGCTTCGACGCGACCTGCGTGAAGATTCCGATGCGCTTCTCCGGCCGGTATCTGGCGGAGAACGAAGGCGGCGACGGGATGATGAAACTCGTGGTCAACAACGCCACGCGGCAGGTGCTCGGCGCGCAGGCGCTGAGCAACTACTCCAGCGAATTCATCGTTACGGTCGGCACGTTCATTGAACTGGGGCTGACCATCGACGAGATCAAGGAGATCGTATTCCCGCATCCGACGGTATCCGAGATCATCCGCGAAGCCGTATTCCAGTATTGAATCGATTTGGTTTAGAATAGAGAAGGAGAAAAATTCATGTCCAAGCAGCTATACGTCGACCCGAACGTGGTCAGAAAACCCGAAACGCTGTTGTTCCCGCCGATTCCGGTGAATCAGTATCAAAAGACGGTCAAGGACGAAAAGAAGAACTTCACGAAAGAGGAGTTCCTGAATATTTACCGCGACATGGCCTACATCCGCGAGTTTGAGACCATGCTCAACCTGATCAAGACCACCAACGAATATTGCGGCGTGCAGTATAACCACCCCGGCCCGGCGCACCTCGGCATCGGACAGGAGGCGGCGTATGTCGGCGCGGCATACGAGCTCACGCTGGACGACTATACGTTCGGCTCCCACAGAAGCCACGGTGAAATCCTCGCCAAGGGGCTGCGCTCCATTCAGATTCTCGAGGACGCAAAGCTGCTCGAAATCATGGAGAATTTCTTCGGCGGACGTACGTTTTCGGTGATCAAGGACAGCGGAAAGAGCGTGAAGGAAATCGCGATCAACTTCCTGCTGTACGGCATGATGTGCGAAACGTTTGCGCGCAAAAACGGTTTTAACCAGGGACTTGGCGGCTCGATGCACGCGTTTTTCACGCCGTTCGGCATCTATCCGAACAACGCCATCGTCGGCGGCAGCGGCAGCATCGCCCCGGGCGCGGCGCTCTTTAAACTGAGCAACAAAAAGCCGGGCATCGTCGTCTGCAACATTGGCGACGGCTCCATCGCCTGCGGACCCGTCTGGGAAGGGCTCATGATCTCCGCGATGGATCAGGTCCGCACACTCTGGGGCGAAAACGGCGGCGGCATGCCGATCATCTTCAACATCAACGACAACTTCTATGGCATGGGCGGCCAGACCCGCGGTGAAACGATGGGCTACGACATGGTCGCGCGCATCGCGGCGGGCGTCATGCCGTCCGCCATGCACGCCGAGCGCGTGGACGGCTTTAACCCGCTGGCGGTCATCGACGCGTACCGCAGGAAGATTCCTGTCGCCAAGGCGGAAGGGCCGGTGCTGCTGGATCTCGTGACCTACCGGTTCAGCGGGCACAGCCCGTCGGACTCGAGCACCTACCGTACCAAGGAAGAGATCGAAGCCTGGGAAGCGCAGGATTCCATCGCGACGTTCGGAAAGCAGATGATCGAGGCAAAGATCGCAACACAGGACGAGCTGGACGCCGTCTGGGCGGCGATCAAGGACAATATGCTGCGCAATATGAAGCTCGCCATCGACGAGGCAGTTTCGCCGCGCATCGACGTATTCGGCGCGGAGAGCGACTATATCGGAAACCTTATGTTCTCCGATCAGACCGTGCGCTCATTTGATATGAGCCGCAAGCCGGACGTGCTGCTGCCGCGCGAGGAATGCCCGCGCATCCAGCTGCTCTCCAAAAGAGCGCGTTTCGGGCTGGAGGCGGACGGGAAACCCGTCAGTAAAAACCGCGTCTATCAGCTGCGCGACGGCATTGCCGAACCCATCATCAACAAGTTCTACGAGGACCCGACGCTCGTCGCGTTCGGCGAGGACGTTCGCGACTGGGGCGGCGCGTTTGCGGTATACCGCGGTATGACGGAAGCGATTCCGTATCATCGCCTGTTCAACACGCCCATCTCCGAGGCGGGCATCGTCGGCGCCGCCATCGGCTATGCCATGAGCGGCGGGCGCGCGGTCGCCGAGCTTATGTACTGCGATTTTCTGGGCAGGGCGGGTGACGAAATCTTCAACCAGCTCTGCAAGTGGCAGTCCATGAGCGCGGGCATGCTCAAGATGCCGGTCGTGCTGCGCATGAGCGTCGGCTCTAAATACGGCGCGCAGCATTCGCAGGACTGGAGCGCGCTGGTCGCGCACATCCCCGGCCTCAAGGTCGTGTTTCCGGCGACGCCGTATGACGCGAAGGGACTCATGCAGTCCGCGCTCAACGGCACAGACCCGGTCATCTTCCTCGAAAGCCAGCGCATCTACGACGTTGCGGAGCTCTTCCATACGGAGGGCGTGCCGGAGCAGGAGTATGAAATTCCGTTCGGCGAGCCGGATGTGAAGCGCGTCGGCAAGGACGTGACCATCCTCTCCATCGGCGCGACGCTCTACCGCGTGACCAAGGCCGCGGACATGCTGCAGGAGCAGTATGGCATTTCGGCGGAGATCATCGACGCGCGCTCGCTCGTTCCGTTCAACTACGAACCCGTGATCGAGAGCGTCAAAAAGACCGGGCGCATCGTCGTCACCGGCGACGCCTGCGAACGCAACAGCTTCATGCGCAACCTCGCGAGCAACATCGCCGAGCTGGCGTTCGATTATCTCGACGCGCCGCCCGTCGTCGTTGGCGCGAAAAACTGGATTACGCCCGCGCACGAGATGGAAAATGCGTTCTTCCCGCAGCCGGAGTGGATTGTAGACGCGATTTCGGAGCGCATCCTGCCGCTGAAAGGACATGTCTGCAAGCATAACTTTACCCAGCTCGAGCAGATTCGCGAGAACAAGCGCGGCATCTGACGGATTTTACGTCAAACTGGCGGCGGATATGATATAATATTCGTCGCCATACTTTTGTATTGCCGAAAAGCGCGTCTTCGGACCAATCAGTCGGGTGATATGCACTCTGCCGATCCGGTCAGGGTCGTGCGGACCGACCGGAATCATGGATGTACATCGAAAAAGGAGATAGATAGATGAAACAGATCGAACAGAAAGCGATTACCACAATCCGTTTCCTCGCAGCGGAGGCCGTTCAAAAGGCGAACAGCGGCCATCCGGGCCTGCCCATCGGTTCCGCGCCGATGGCGTTTACGCTCTGGAAGCAGATGCGACACGATCCGAAGGACACCAAGTGGGCCGGACGGGACCGCTTCGTGCTCTCCGCCGGACACGCGTCCATGCTTGAATACTCGCTGCTGCATCTCTTTGGCTACGGCCTGCCGCTGGAAGAGCTGGAGCGCTTCCGCCAGTGGGGCAGCAAAACGCCCGGGCATCCGGAGTTTGGCCACACCGTCGGGGTGGAGACCACCACCGGTCCGCTGGGACAGGGCATTGCCAACGCGGTCGGCATGGCGATGGCCGAGGCGCGGCTTGCGGCGGAATTCAACCGCGAGGGGTATCCGGTTGTCGATAACTACACCTATGCGCTGACCGGCGACGGCTGCCTGATGGAGGGCGTCGCATCGGAGGCCGCGTCGCTCGCTGGCCATCTCGGTCTTGGAAAACTGATTTTGCTCTACGACCGCAACGAGATCACGATCGAGGGCGGCACGAGCCTTGCGTTCACCGAGGATGTCGGCAAGCGCTTCGAAGCCTACGGCTGGACGGTACAGCACGTTGCCGACGGCGAGGATACGGAAGCGATCGCCAAAGCGATCGACGCCGCAAAAGCGGACAGGACGCATCCTTCGCTGATCATCGTCCGCACCGAAATCGCGCACGGCACGCCGAAGGCGAACTCCGCCAGCGCGCACGGCGAGCCGCTCGGCGAAGAGGCGATCAAGGCCATGCGCGCGTATTATCACTGGGACGAGGAGCCGTTCGCGGTTCCCGAGGACGTGCGCGCCTATTTCGCAGAGCTCCAGACGGGCTACAGCAAGCAGCATGCGGACTACGACGCGATGTTCGAAGGCTATCAAAAAGCATATCCCGACCTCTATGAAAAGTGGGTCGCCTGGCACGAAACCAAGTTGCCGGAGGCGCTGAAGCAGGACCCGCGGCTATGGGGCGCATCCGGCTCGAAAGCCACCCGCGCGGTCAGTGGCGAAATCCTCAACATCTTTGCGGAATATATGCCGAACCTGTTCGGCGGCAGCGCGGACCTTGCGCCGTCCAACAAGACGGAACTCAAGGGCAAGGGGTTCTACGGCGCGGAAAACCGCCTCGGCGCAAATGTCCACTTCGGCATCCGCGAGTTTGCCATGGCGGCGATTTCCAACGGCATCCAGCTTTACGGCGGATTCCATGCGTTCTGCGCGACCTTCCTCGTGTTTACGGACTATCTCAAGCCCGCGCTGCGCCTTTCGGCCATCATGCACCAGCCCGTGGTCTATGTCATGACGCACGACAGCATCGGCGTCGGCGAGGACGGCCCGACGCATCAGCCGGTCGAGCACCTCGCGGCGCTTCGCGCAACGCCCGGCACGCTCGTCTTCCGCCCGGCGGATGCGAAAGAGACCGCCTGCAGCTACATCATGGCGTTTGAGGCGGACAAGCCCTCCGTGCTTGCGCTGACAAGGCAAAATCTGCCGCAGTACGCCGAAACGGGCGAGGGCGCTTACCGCGGCGGCTATGTTCTGCGCGACGCAAAGAACGGCAGGCCGGACGTCATCCTCATGGCGAGCGGCAGCGAGGTGGAGCTTCTCTACAAGGCCGCCGATCTGCTGGAAGCGGACGGGATTTCCAGCCGCCTTGTCTCCATGCCCTGTCTGGACCTCTTCGACGAGCAGGACGCGGCCTATCGGGAGAGCGTGCTGCCGAACGGCGTGCGCGCGCGCGTCGCGGTCGAAGCGGCGTCCGCCTACAGCTGGGATCGCTACGTCGGGCTCGACGGCGAGACCGTCTGCCTCGATCACTTCGGCGCTTCTGCGCCGGCGGGCATCCTCTTCAAAGAGTTCGGCTTTACGGCGGAGAACGTCGCAAGCGCCGCGAAGAAGAGCATCGCCAAGGCGAAGTAAAAATGCGAACGGACGGACCCGGTTGCGGGTCCGTTTCGTAAAAAAGGAGCGACTGCGATTGAATCGGTTTCTGATGACGGACGGCACGGACCCCTATGAAAACCTCGCGCTGGAAGAGCTGCTCTTTGAGACGCAGGGGACGGGCGCGACCTTCTACCTCTGGCAAAACGAACGCACGGTCGTCATCGGCCGGAACCAGAACGCTTGGCACGAATGCCGGGTCGAACTGCTCGAGAGCGAGGGCGGCAAGCTCGCCCGCCGCTCGTCCGGCGGCGGCGCGGTGTTTCACGACCTCGGCAACCTGAACTTTA
The DNA here is from genome assembly GCA_012517905.1 of Clostridiales bacterium. GTDB lineage: Bacteria > Bacillota > Clostridia > Christensenellales > CAG-138 > UBA7703. The sequence goes on from JAAYUE010000035.1 coordinate 51,842, forward strand.
CGTTTCTGCTGCCGCGGGAAAACTACGACCTCGCGCGCCAGCTCGGCGTGATTCAAAAGGCCGCGGCGAAGTTCGGCATAGACACCTCGTTCACCGGCCGAAACGATCTCGTGCTGACGGAGACGGGCGCGAAGTTCTCCGGCAACGCGTTCCGCTTTTCAAACAGCGTCGCGCTGCATCACGGCACGATTCTGATTTCGGCGGACTTTGCCAACCTTGGCCGGTATCTCGCGCCCTCCAAGATGAAGCTGGAGGCGAAGGGCGTCAAGAGCGTGGTCAGCCGTGTGGCCAACCTCGGCGAGCAGAACCCCGCGCTGACCGTGGCGTCGATGAAGCTAGCGCTTATGGAAGCGTTTGAGGCCGAGTATGGCCCATACGAACCGCACAGCTGGGAACTGATCGACAAAGAAGCGCTGGAAGCAAAGCGGCGGACCTACGCCTCCTGGGAATGGAAGTTCGGCACGACGCCCGCGTTCAACGTGTCGCTTGAAAACCGCTTCGACTTCGGCTGCGTGGAGCTGCTGCTCAACGTGCAAAACGGCGTGGTCAAATCCGCCGTGTGCTACACGGATGCGATGGACGACACGCTGGCGAAGCGCGTCGAAGGGCTTGTGACCGGCTGCGCCTATGGCAGCGGCGCGCTCTGCGCGCGCCTTGGCGGCGGCGGCGCGCAAGAGGCGGCGATCGCCGACTTTCTGGCGAAGCAGACGTTCTGAATTGCACTACTGAAACGGACATGACAAAGAGGCGGGGAAATCCCCGCCTCTGTTGCGTTACGTTTGCGATTATTGACCCAGTCCGATGTCCACGAGCGTGTCGCTGCCGCTGGTGACCTTGGGCAGCTGGCCGTCCCATTTCTGCAGCGTTTCATAGCGCAGCAGCATGTCGTTGAGCGACTCTGCGATGGTTCGGTTGCTTTCCGCGGTCGCGTCCGCGAGCAGCTTGATCTTGTCCGCCTCCGCCTGCGCGGCGATGACCTGCTTCTGCGCTTCGGTGTTGGCGATGACGAGCGCCTGCTCCTGCTCGGTGCGCGTCTTGATCAGGTTCTGTTCGGCGACCTGCTTGGCCTCGATGGCGCTGATGTACTCCTCGGTGAAGTCCCAGTTGATGATGTTGAGATCGTCCACATAGATGCCGTATTCGTTCAGCTTCGTGTTGAGGTTTTCATCGAGCAGCACGCTGACCTCGCCGCGCGTGCTGACGAGCTGCTGCGCGGTGTAGTTCGCCGTGACGGCCTTGAGCACTTCGTTGATCGCGGGGACGACGAGCACGTCGTCATATCCCAGGCCGACTTGCTTGTAGATCTCCGCGCTCGAGGATTTGTTGATGTGGTAGTTGACCGCGATGACCGTTGAAACCGTCTGCAAATCCTTGCTGAAGGCTTCGGTCGTGACTTCGGTCTTCACGATTCGGTTGTTGATGGCGATCACCCGCTGCGCAAACGGCACCTTGAGATGGATGCCCTCCTGCAGCACGGCGGGGCTGACGCGGCCGAACGTGAGCACGACGCCCGTCTGTCCCGCTTCGACGACGACGATGCTGCCGCCGAGCACGGCAATGATCACGACGAGCAGTATGATGGCGACGGTGATTTTGCCGACAGCCAGATTTCCAGCCTTATCTCTGAACATAAAACACTCCTTTTCTGTCATCTGTCCCTTAGTATAACATATGTGCCGGCCGGATTGAATGCCGGCGCGCAGACCAAAAGCGAACGTGCTGTGAAATCGCTCCCGTTCGCCGCAAACAGGCAAAACGGCGGGGGGCACCCGCCGTTTCGTATGGAGGAATCAACAGACCGGATCGTCCGGCCGCCGTCGGGTTTCGATCACAAACCGCGCGGCGCCGAACCGAGGACTTACTTTTTGCTGTAAGGCGTGTTTTCCAGCGGGAGTCTGGTGCGGAATACGCCGTCCCGGTTGTAGTATGCGTTCTGCACGGCGGGGGCGGTCGGAATCGAGCAGATTTCGCCGACGCCCTTCGCGCCGCAGGCAAGCCCGTCCTTTGTCGCCTTGCCGACGATGATGGGCCTGAGTTCCGGCGTCATGCTCGATTTGAAGAGGCCGAGCGTACCGAACTTTCGCATCGGCTTGCCGTTTTCCAGCGGGAAATCCTCCGTGAGCGCATAACCGAGGCTCATGACCACGCCGCCCTCGATCTGTCCTTCGAGCGCGACCGGGTTGACCGCGCGGCCGACGTCGTGCGCCGCCGTGACGCACGAAACGCGTCCGTCGTCGTCGAGCTCGACAACGTGCGTCGCGTAGCCGTAGGCGATGTGCGACGTCGGGTTCGGCTTATCCGAACCCATGGGGTCGGTCACGCCCTCGTATTCGCCGAGGAAACTCTGTCCCTCGAGCGCATCCAGCGAACCTGCGCCGTCCAGAGCGGCCTTGACGAGCTTTGCCGCGCGCACGGCGGCCTCGCCCGTAAAGAGCGTCTGCCGCGAGGCGGTGGTGTTGCCCGCGTTCGGCGCGTTGGAAGTATCCGGCACGTGATAGACGATCTTTTCGAGCGGAAGGCCGGTGATCTCTTTGACAAACTGGGTCTGGACGGTGCCCATGCCCTGACCGATGCAGGCGGCGGAGGAGTGCAGATGCAGCTTGCCGCCGAGCACCTCGATCCGGCAGCGGCCGACGTCCGGCACGCCTACGCCGAGGCCGCTGTTTTTCATTGCGCAGGCGATGCCCGCTTTGGGGTTGCGCTCGAGAATCGGGCGCACTGCGTCGAGCGTTTCCACCAGCGCGGTGGTTTCGTCCGCAAACTGTCCGTTTGGCAGCACCTGACCCGGACGGATGGCGTTTTTATAGCGAAACTCAAACGGCGTCATGCCGACGAGATCCGCGAGCTGGTTGAGATTGCACTCCGTGGCAAAGCAGCTCTGCGTGACGCCGAATCCGCGAAACGCGCCGCCCGGCGGGTTGTTGGTGTAGTAGGCGTAGCCCTCGATGTCCACGTCCTGATAGTCGTAGGGACCGGCCGCGTGGGTACAGGCGCGCTGGAGCACCGGTCCGCCGAGAGAGGCGTACGCACCGCTGTCGGCTATGATGCGCGCGCGCATGGCGGTGAGCTTGCCCGTTTCGTCGCAGGCGGTGGTGAAGTCCATCTCCATCGCGTGGCGCTTGGGATGGATGAGCAGGCTGTCCGTGCGCGTGAAGCGCACCTTGACCGGACGCTGGAGCAGATAGCAGGCAAGCGCCGCGTGGTGCTGAACGCTCATGTCCTCCTTGCCGCCAAAACCGCCGCCGATCATCATGGCCGTGACGCGCACCTGCTCCGGCGGGAGGCCGAGCAGCGCCGCGCATTCCTTGCGCGTTTGATACACGCCCTGGTCGCCGCTGAAGATATGCACGCCGTCGCCTTCCGGCTCGGCAACCGCGCATTCCGGCTCCAGAAACGCATGGTCGGTAAACGGCACGCTGTAGTGGTTTGTCACCACATGCGCGCTGTTTTGAATGACTTCGTCCGCGTTTCCGCGCTTGACAAACTGATAGGACAGCAGATTGTCCTGCCGATCCGAGTGCACGAGCAGCGCGCCGTCCTTTCGCGCGGCGTCCGCCGAGAGAACAGGGGTAAGCGGCTCGTATTCCACCGAAACGGCGGCTTTGCCCGCGTCGAGCGCAGCGGGGGATTCCGCGACGACGAGCGCGACGGCGTCGCCCAGAAAGTGCGTGACGGCGCCGACGGGGATCATGACGTCGTAGTCCTGCACGAGATGGCCGATCTTTTTTGCGCCGGGCACGTCGTCCGCCGTGAAGACGGCGACCACGCCGGGCACTTCCTTCGCCGCGGCGGTGTCGATGGAGCGCACCCTGGCGCGCGGATGCGCGCTGCGCACCGCGGAGGCGATCAGCATGCCGGGCAGGTGGATGTCGTCGGCATACATCGCGGTTCCGAGCGTCTTATCGACGACTTCGATGCGGCGGATGCTGTCGCCGACCGTGCCGGGCAGCTCGCCGGAGGGGACCGCAGTATGTTCACGAAAGAGTTTCGCGGCGAGCAGAATCGCTTCTTCGATCTTCTTATAGCCCGTGCAGCGACAGATGTTGTTTTTGATCGCATCCTTGACCTCGGCGGGCGTGGGATCGGGATTGCGGTCGATCAGCCCTTTGGCGCTGATGACCATGCCGGGCGTGCAAAAGCCGCACTGCACCGCGCCGCAGGAGGAGAACGCATAGGCATACACATCCCGTTCGCGTGCGGAAAGACCCTCGACGGTAACGATGGATTTTCCGTCGAGCCGATCCGTCTGCTGGACGCACGCTTTCGTCGGCTTGCCGTCGATGAGCACCATGCAGGTTCCGCAGGCGCCCTCCGAGCAGCCGTTTTTCACGCTGGTGAGCAGCAGGGTGTCCCGCAGGAACGGGAGCAGTTTTTGATTCTGGTCAACGGCGATGGGTTGCCCGTTGACGGTGAGCATTGCCATGAAATCTCCCCCTTGAAGACTGGTTCCGAATCCGTTTGGGTCGGCCGATGCGGCTTTCAGAACGAATCAGAACAGATAGCTGTAGTCCCAGATGACCGCGTTGATGATCTTTTCGATATCCGGGTCGATCGCGTTGGCGCCGAGCCTGATGGTGGACACCTCGTCGAGACGGAGTTTAATCCTGCCGCCGCCGAGCACGAAGAACCCTTTGTTCTCGCTCTCGTCGAACTCCTTCTCGGTGGAGAAGAAGGTGAATTTTTCCTTGTAAGGCGCGCTGTCGTAGGGGCAGAACACCGTGCAGTTGCCGCACTCGTTGCACATGCGGTCCACATGGATGATCTGCGGCATGTCCATGCCGTCCACGTCGATGGCGATGTTCGCGCGGTTCGGGCAGACTTGCACGCAGCACTCGCAGATGGTGGAGCACGCGAGGCAACGCTCGGTCTCCTTGCCCGCGCTGTCGTAGACCGCGAGGGAACCCTGCTTGGCAAGGCAGTTCCCCTGGCAGGCCTTCGCCTCTTCGGGGACGGTGACGGCGTATTCGCCCACGATCGCGTCGGCGACCCTGCGCGCGTCCGCAATCGCCTCCACGACGGTTGCGGGGCCGCGGTTTGCGTCTCCGATGACGAAGACGTTCGGCTCGCTCGTTTCAAGCGTGTCGGCGTTGACGGCGACCTTTCCGCGCTCGGTGAGCGCGATGCCGTTGTCCGCAAAGTCCTTCGCCACGACTTTTTCGCCGATGGCGGAGACAAGCAGGGAGCAGGGGATGGAGACCAGCTCTTCCGTTTCGACGGAGGCGGGTCTGCCGCTGGCGTCCGGCTTGCCGAGCACGCACTTTTTGCACACGAGCATGCCGTCCCTGAGCGCAACGGGGTTGAGCAGCTCTTTGAATTCCACGCCTTCTTCGACGGCGAGCTGAAGCTCTTCTTCGTCCGCTGGCATATAGCGCTGCGAGCGGCGGTAGACGATGCTCGCGCTGGCGACGCCCTTGATGCGCTTTGCCGCGCGCGCCGCGTCCATGGCGGTGTTGCCGCCGCCGACGATGACGACATGCTCGCCGACGTCCTTGAGGGTCTCGCACTTATATTGTTCGAGGAAGTCGAGCACGTTTATGCTCTCGCCTTCCTGCAGCTTCAGCTCGCCGTGCGCCCACGCGCCCGTGGCGAAGACCACGTGCGTAAAGCCGCTCTTTTTCAGCTCCGCAACGCTCGGCGCGGTGGTGTTCGTCTTTATCTGCGCGCCCATGGCTTTGAGCAGATCGACGTCGCGATCCATCCCATAATCTCCGATGCGGAAGCCGGGAATGACATACCGCACGATGCCGCCAAGCTCGGCGCGCTTTTCAAACACGGTGACTTCGGCGCCCTGCCGGCCGAGCAGATAGCCGACCGCCATGCCCGCGGGGCCGCCGCCGACGACGGCGACGTTCGCGTCGGACTTGCCCGTGGGCTTGAGCGAGCCGATAATGCTGTCGAAGCCTTCGCGCGCGGCGAGCAGCTTCGCGTCCCGGATGTGCACGCTCTCTTCATAAAACCCGCGCGTGCATTTATCCATGCAACGGTGCGAACAGATGCGCCCGGTGATGAACGGCAGCGGGTTGCGCTCGAGGATGAGCCTGAGTGCTTCGCCATACTTTTTGTCGCCGACGAGGCGGACGTATTCGGGAATGTCCTGATGGATCGGACAGCCGTGTTCGCAGGGTGCGATAAAGCAGTTTGTCAGCGGGACCTTGTCCCTGATTTTACGGACGGGCAGGGGCTTGACGGGCTTGACGTGCCGCTCGTCGGTGCGGGCGGCGCGCGCCAGATACGCGACCTTGCCGACAGACACGCCCTCGAACGGGCCGTAGTCTTCTTTTGCAAGCTTTTCGGCGATCTGCTTGGCGCGCTGATAACCGCCGGGCTTGAGCAGCGTGGTCGCCAGCGTGACGGGCCAGATGCCCGCGTCGAACAGATCGGCGATGTTGTAAAAGTCTGCGCCGCCGGAGAAGGAGAGGCGCATCCTGCCATCGAATTCCCGGCTGATGCGGTGCGCCAGCTCGATGGTCAGCGGATAGAGCGAACGGCCGCTCATGTACATCTCGCTGCCGGGCAGTTCGCTTCTCGCGATGCCGACGGGGAATGTGTTGGTCAGCTTGAGGCCGAACTGCACGCCGTTTTCGCAGGCAAGATCCAGAAGGCGCTTGAACATCGGCACCGCGTCGCGATACTGCAGATCGTCGTTGAAATGAAAGTCGTCGAACACGAGATAATCGTATCCCATGTCGTCCATGGTCTTTCGCGCGAACTGGTACCCCAGCAGCGTGGGGTTGCATTTGACGAACGTATTGAGCCCCTTCTTGCCGATGAGGTAGCTTGCGATGCGCTCGATCTCCTGCGGCGGGCAGCCGTGGAGCGTGGAGAGCGTGATGGAAGAGCAGATGTTGGGCGACACGGCGTCGATGTATTTCGCGTCCACCTTCGTAAAGCGCGCGAGGTTTTCTTTTGCCCAGGCGCGGCATTCTTCCCAGATCGGCGTGCCAGAGGCGTTTTTCAGACCCTCGATGAAGCGATCGATCTTCTCGCTCGTGATGCCCTCAAAATTGTAACCGACGCTCATGTTGAACATGAAGCCGTCCGGTTGACCGAGGTCGAACTCCCAGCTGAGCAGTTTGAGCGCGAACCATGCCTTGACGTATTCGTCGAACGCCTCGGGCACGCGAAGCTCGGTCGACCATTCGACGTTATAGCACTCGTCCTCCGCCAGAATACAGGGCTTGGAAACGGGAAGGTCCTCGCCGTCGAGCGTCTGCACGGTCTTGAGCTCGAAGAAGCGGCAGCCCGCGTAGTAGGCCGCGACGATATTCTGCGAAAGCTGCGTATGCGGACCCGCGGCGGGACCGAAGGGCGTCTCGAGGTGCTCGCCGAACAGGTCAAGCATCTTGCCTTTTGGCGCGACATACGGGCGGCGGATGCCGAACACGCTGCCCTGACTGCGCTCTTCGAGAATCCAATTCATCAATTCCGCAAAGGGAATGGGGGTCATTCGGTCGGACATGGGAGGCCTCCTTATTCCTATATCTTATCGTGTTGCTGTCGGTCGGTTGTGCCTGCAACGGTTTTTTTTCGCGTAGTGCCGACTTGGCGGCGTTTCAGCCGTTGATGGTCTGCCAGAGCCTGGCGGAGCTCTCGCGGCAGGCCTGCATGACGGCCTTTTCATCCGCGACGAGCACTTTGCGGTCCTTCATAAGAACCTTGCCGTTGCAGACGGTGGTGACCACGCTGCGTCCGTTCATGCCAAAGAGGATATGGCCGTTGACGTTGCCGCCGTCCATCGGCGTGAGCGGGTCGTAGTCGGTGACGATCACGTCCGCATACGCGCCCGCTTTGAGCACGCCGAGCGGGCGGTTGAAGAAACGGCCCGCGATGCGGGGGTTGTTCTCAAACAGCATGGCCGGAATCTCCGCCCACGCGACGGTCGGGTCGCAGAGGTTGTGCTTGTGGATGATGTTGCCGACCTTGTAGCTCTCGATCATGTCGTTCGTGTAGCCGTCGGTGCCGAGGCCGAGCAGAATGCCCTCGGCAAAGAGGCGGATGACGGGACCGCAGCCGACCGCATTGCCCATGTTGGACTCGGGGTTGTGCACGACCATCGTGTCCGTCTCCCTGAGCAGCGCCATCTCGGCGGGGCTGACGTGCACGCAGTGGATGGCCAGCGTTTTCTCGCCGAGCACGCCGGTTTCAAACAGGCGTTCCACGATGCGCTTGCCGTACTTTTTAAGAGAATCGATCTGGTCGCCGGGGCCTTCCGCAACGTGGACGTGGAAACCGGTGGTGGAAGGGACGTGCTTTTTGCACAGCGCGAGCGTTTCGTCCGAGAGCGTGAACGCGGCGTGCAGGCCCATCATGCCCTTGAGCATGTCGCTCTCGTCCGTCGCGGCGCGCTGAATCATGCGCGCGTTTTCGAGGACGGCCTGCTGCATCTTTTCGGCGCCGTCGCGATCGGAGACCTCATAGCAAAGGCTCGTGCGAACGCCGAGCTCTTTTGCCGCGTCCGCCAGCGTGTCGAGGCTACCGGGGATGTCGTAATAGCTCGCGTGATGGTCGAAGACCGTGGTCACGCCGTTTTTGATGCAGTCGATATAGACGGCATAGGCGGAAAGGCGGTCGTTTTCCTTCGTGAGCAGGCGGTCGATCTTCCACCACATGCCCTCGAGGATGTCGTTGAAATCGTGGGGGTTGTATCCCTTGATGGAAAGTCCGCGCGCAAACGCACTGTAGATATGGTTGTGCGTATTGACCAGCCCGGGCATGATCACGCCGCCGTCGGCGTCGATCCACTCCGCCTTCGGATAGCTCCTTTTCAGTTCGCTTGTGGTCCCTGTTTCTACGATGAGGTTGCCTTCGATGGCGACCGCGCCGTTTTCAATATACCTGCCGTTGTCTCTCGTGACGAGTCTGCCGTTTCCGATGAGCAGCATGGGCTTGTTCTCCCTTCCAGATATGCAGTTAAGTGGAATAAAACTTGCAGAATGACAAGATTATTATACTATACCGTTTTCGCGCGGCGCAATACGACAGGCTCATAATATACAAAAATATTTCGGGCACAATAATTTTGTTCAGCGCTATTTTTTACTGTACATTTTCAGATTTTAACGATATGATGAGTTGTATCCTCGTTTGATATCGTTTTGAGGAAATTTATCAAATGTAAAATTGGAGTGTTCTGATGAAGCGCGTTGCAGGTTATCGCTGTACCATCTGCAAAAAGGAATATCCGTTTGGTCCGGAGCTGATGACCTGTCCGTCCTGCGGAGAAAAGGGTATTCTGGACATCGTATACGACTATTCCGAGATCAAATCCGTTTTTTCAAAAGAGACGCTCAAACACGATCACGACAACAGCATGTGGCGCTATCGCGCCCTGATGCCGATCAAAGGCGAAGGACTCGGCGACTTTCTGCGCATCGGCTGGACGCCGCTGTACCGCTCGCTGCGCCTTTGCCACCAGATTGGCCTGGATACGCTGTATATCAAAGACGACGGACTGAACCCCACCGGCTCGCTCAAGGATCGCGCCAGCGGCGTCGCCGTCGCAAAAGCCATCGAGCTGGGGTACGACACCATCAGCTGCTCCTCGACCGGCAACGCGGCGAGCTCCTGCGCGGGCAACGCGGCGCGCATGGGGCTCAAGACCGTAATCTTCGTGCCGGAGCGGGCGCCCATCGGCAAGGTCGCGCAGCTTCTCATCTTCGGCGCGAACGTCGTCTCCGTCAAGGGCGACTATCGCCAGACGTTTGAATTGAGCAAGGCCGCCATCGAAAAGTGGGGCTTTTATAACCGCAACGCCGGCATCAACCCCGTGATGACGGAAGGGAAGAAGACCGTCGCGCTGGAGATCGCCGAGCAGCTCAACTGGAATCCGACGGACTGGGTCGCAATCTCCGTTGGGGACGGCTGCACGATCGGCGGCGTATACAACGGCTTTTACGATTTGCTCAGGCTTGGCATGATCGAGCGCATTCCGAAGATCCTCGGCGTACAGTCCACGGGCTGCTGCCCGTTTGTGGACGCGGATGCGCGGGGCGGAGAGCTGGTGCCGACGCCGGAAAACACGCTGGCGGACAGCATCGCCGTCGGCGTTCCGCGAAACCCGATCAAGGCGCAGCGTGCGGTCAAAGAAAGCGGCGGCGCCTGGATCGCCGTTTCAGACGAGGAGATTTTGGACGCGATGCGCCTGCTCGGACGAACCGAGGGCGTGTTCGGCGAACCCGCGGGGGTCACCGCAACGGCGGGCGTCAAAGCGGCGGTCGCCGGCGGCTTGATCCAATCGCACGAGAGCGTGACGGTCGTCTCGACCGGAAGCGGGCTCAAGGATGTGAAAAACGCCATGCTCGCGGCGGGCGAACCATTCAAATGCGAGCCGGACATCGCGGCGCTGGAGGCCAGCGGGCGCATCCGCTGAGCGCGCTTTTCTTCGCCGAACGGCCGCGCCGCGTGGTATTGCACGCGCTGTTACAACTGAATCAACGAAATTCCGGATTCTCCGCTAAACGATCTTACGGCCGCGATATTGCATGAATTTACGCGAAAAAGTGGCTTGCAGGCACAATATCTGGTATAATACCCTTTGTTTTTGAAATATTAATCGGTATTTAAGCCTATAAAACGGTTGTGCCACCGGTTGACTGGTGTTACAATAAATCAAACTTTAGTAGGAGGAAAACCATGAAAAAGTTCATTGCTCTTCTGGCAGTCCTGGCAATGGTATTCTCGCTGGCCGCTTGCGCGACATCCGCACCCGCAGCCGCAACGGAAACCACAACCGAGGAAGCGACTGCGGCCGTTGAAGCAACGGAAGCCCCCGCCGCTGAGGAAGTTGCGGAAGCCCCCGCTGTCAAAATCGGCGTAATCCTCGTACACGACGAAAACACCGGCTACGACGCCGCGCACATCGACGGCATCAAGGCCGGCGCGGCTGCCGCCGGCATCTCGGAAGACAGCATCATCTGGAAGTACAACATCTCCGAAGATGAAACCTGCTACGATACGGCGATCGACCTCGTCGAGCAGGGCTGCAACTACATCTTCTCCGACAGCTATGGTCATCAGTCCTACATGCAGCAGGCCGCGTCCGAGAACCCGGACGTCACCTTCGTCTCCATGACGGGCGACATGGCTGCTCTGAGCGGTCTGGCGAACTTCAAAAACGCGTTCCCGCATACCTTTGAGTCCCGCTACGTGTCCGGCGTCGTTGCCGGCATGAAGCTCAAAGAGCTCATGGATGCAGGCACCGTAACCGATCCGTACATCGGTTATGTCGGTGCGTATCCGTATGCCGAAGTGGTCAGCGGTTACACCGCGTTCTTCCTTGGCGTACAGAGCCAGGTTCCGGATGCCCACATGGACGTCATCTATACGAACTCCTGGTATGATCCGACTGCTGAAGCCGAGGCCGCGAATGCCCTGATGGCCAAAGGCGCGCACATCATCAGCCAGCACGCCGACTCCACCGGCGCGCCGTCCGCCGTCCAGACCGCTCTGGATGCGGGCAGCGTCGTATACTGCGTCGGCTACAACATCGACATGCTCAGCGTTGCTCCCACGGCGGCTCTGACCTCCGCGCAGAACAACTGGGGCGTCTATTACACCTATGCCTTCAAAGCGGCGATGGCCGGTGAAGACATCATGACCGACTGGTCCGAAGGCTATGCCGCCGGCGCGAACATGATCTCCGCCCTCGGCGAGAGCTGCGCAGCCGGCACCGCCGAGAAGGTTGCCGAAGTGGAAGCGGCCATCAAGGACGGCACGCTGAACGTTTTTGACTGCTCCAAGTTCACCGTTGGCGGCCAGACCGTCACCTCCTACCTCGCCATCGACACCGACGGCGACTGTGTCGGCGACACCGGCGAAGCCATCGAGAACGGCATCTTCTACGAGTCCAAGCTCCGCAGCGCGCCGTACTTCGGCCTCCGCATCGACGGCATCACCGAGTTGAGCTAAGGCTGAACCGGTAAGAAGACAATCGAAAGGGGAGACGGTTCTCCGTTTCCCCTTTCCGTATTTTGGCTCAAAGGAGAGCGGGATTCCGCTCTTTTTTGCTGTTTTACAGGCGATATTTTATTATTTCGGCCGGATGGTTACGTTTTTGTTTACATCGTGTTCACCGATATGCTAAAATATTTTCAGCAAGTCTGAATCTAATATAGAAGGGGTCAAGCATGTGGAGAGTTCAATAGCGATCCGAATGGTCAACATCACCAAGACCTTCGGTGAAGTGGTTGCGAACGACAAGGTATGCCTTGATATTCAAAGGGGAGAGATCCTGTCTCTGCTCGGCGAAAACGGAAGCGGCAAAACCACCCTCATGAACATGCTGGCGGGTATCTACTTTCCCGACAGCGGCGAGATTACCATCAACGGAAACCCTGTCACCATCGCATCTCCGAAGGACGCATTCGATCTGCATATCGGCATGATTCACCAGCACTTCAAGCTGGTAGACGTACTGACAGCCGCGGAAAACATCATACTGGGACTGAATGAAACGACGGTGGTCGATTTAAAGCGCGTCCGCGAAGCGGTCAAGCAGATCTGCGATCGGTATGGGTTTGTCGTAGACCCCAACAAAAAGGTATATGATATGTCCGTCTCCGAAAAGCAGACGCTGGAGATCGTCAAGGTGCTCTATCGCGGCGCGGACATTCTGATTCTCGACGAACCGACCGCCGTGCTCACGCCGCAGGAAACGCAGAAGCTCTTCTGCGTGATGCGCAACATGAAGGCGGACGGCAAGTCCATCATCATCATTACGCACAAGCTGCACGAGGTGATGGAGATTTCCGACCGCGTCGCCGTGCTGCGCAAGGGACACTACATCGGCGACGTTCCGACGGCCGAGACAAACGCGCAGAAGCTGACCGAAATGATGGTCGGCAGAGCCGTTTCTCTCGACATCGAGCGGTCTGAGCCAGTCAATCGTACGGCGCGCCTTGTGGTCAACAACCTCAACGTCTGCGACAAGGACGGGGTCAACCGCCTGACCGACGTGCAGTTCACCGCCTACAGCGGCGAAATCCTCGGCGTGGCGGGTATTTCGGGAAGCGGGCAGAAAGAACTGCTGGAAGCGATCGCCGGGCTTCAAAACTGCCGCGACTGCAGCAGTATCGAGTTCATCTCCGAAAAAGGCGAGAAAAAGCAGCTCTCCGGCATGCATCCGATCGACATCAAACGCCTCGGCGTTGCGCTCGCGTTCGTTCCGGAAGACCGTCTCGGCATGGGGCTCGTTGGCAGCATGAACCTGACCGACAACATGATGCTCCGAAGCTATCGCGAGGGCAAGGGCCCGGTGGCAAACCGGAAAAAGCCGAAAAAACTCGCCGAAACCGTCGTGCGCGATCTCGAAGTGGTCACGCCCGGCCTCAACACCCCCGTGCGCAGGCTGTCCGGCGGAAACGTGCAGAAGGTGCTGGTCGGCCGCGAGATCTCCATGGAGCCGCAGCTGCTCATGTCCGCCTACGCCGTGCGCGGGCTGGACATCAACACTTCGTATAACATCTACCATCTGCTGAGCGAGCAGAAAAAGCGCGGGGCCGCCGTCATCTTCGTCGGCGAGGACCTCGACGTGCTGCTCGAGCTGTGCGACCGGATCATGGTGCTCTGCGCAGGCCGCGTCAACGACATCGTGGACGCGCGCGCAACCACCAAGGACGAGGTCGGATATCTGATGACGTATCTGAAGGAAGGGGGCAAGGACCGTGAGTAAACAAAAAAGCGCATCGCACGAACCGTTTGTCCGCATGTCGAAGCGGGACGGACTGCCCCTGTGGAAGTCCCTTGGCGTTCGCCTGATCGGGCTGACGCTCGCGCTCATCGTCTGCGCGGTCATCATTTACGCGCTTACAAAGCTCAACCCCCTGAGGGTCTACGCCGCAATGGTGAAAGGCGCGTTTGGCACCAATAAGCGCGTTTGGGTCACGATTCGCGACATCATGATGCTGCTTTGCATCGCCGTCGGCCTCGCGCCCGCGTTCAAGATGCGCTTCTGGAACATCGGCGCCGAGGGACAGATCCTCGTCGGCGGACTTGCCGCGGCGGCCTGCATGATCTATCTCGGCAAGTCGATGCCGACCATTGCGCTGCTCGTCGTCATGTTTATCTTCAGCATGCTGGCCGGCGGCGTCTGGGGCACGATTCCGGCAATCTTCAAGGCAAAATGGAACGCCAACGAAACGCTCTTTACGCTGATGATGAACTACATCGCCATCCAACTGACGAGCTTCTTCGTCGCCAAGTGGGAAAACCCGTTTGGGTCCAATACGGTCGGCATCATCAACCAGATGACGAAGGCCGGATGGTTTCCGACCGTGTTCGGGCAGATGTATACGCTCAACGTGATCATCGTCATGATCCTGGCCGTGCTGATGTATCTCTATCTTAGATACAGCAAGCAGGGGTATGAGATCGCGGTCGTCGGCGAGAGCGAAAACACCGCTCGCTACGCGGCGATCAACGTCAGGAGCGTCATCATCCGCACCATGGCGATCTCCGGCGCGATCTGCGGCATCGCGGGCTTCATCGCCGTCGCGGGCGCGAGCCATACGATCTCCACCAGCACGGCCGGCGGGCGCGGGTTTACGGCGATCATCGTCGCGTGGCTTGCGCAGTTCAATACGTTTATCATGGTCGGCATCTCCGCGCTGCTGGTGTTCCTGCAAAAAGGCGCGATCGAGATTGCGTCCCAGTTCGATCTGAACGACTTCGTCTCCGAAATGATCACGGGCATCATATTGTTCTTCATCCTCGGCAGCGAATTCTTCATCAATTACAAAATTCGGTTCCGTGGAGGAAAGAAGGAGGCAGGCAAATGACGCAGATCATCTCCCTGATTCAGGCCGCCGTTGTCTTCGGCACGGTCATTCTCTTCGGCGCGGTCGGCGAAATCCTTGCGGAAAAGTCCGGCAACCTCAACCTAGGCGTTCCCGGCATCATGTACCTCGGCGGTATCGCGGGCCTCATCGCCTCCTTTCTCTATGAAGGAAACGCGGCGAATCCTCTTCCGGGCGTCGCGGTGGCCATCACGCTGCTTGCCGCGTTTGTCGCGGCCATGCTCGGCGGGCTGATCTATGCCGTGCTGACCATCACGCTGCGCGCAAACCAGAACGTAACGGGCCTTACGCTGACCATCTTCGGCGGCGGCTTTGCCAACCTCTTCGGCGGCACGCTCAACAAGATGGCGGGCGGCGTCGGACAGATTTCCGTCGCGCTTACCAGCGGGGCGTTTCGTACGACGATTCCGTTCCTTTCCGGCCTCGGCGCGGTGGGCAAGATTCTCTTTTCCTACGGCTTCATGGCGTATCTGGCGGTGGCGCTTGCGTTTCTGGTCAGCTGGTTTCTCAACAAAACCAGCGTCGGCCTGAACCTCCGCTCGGTCGGCGAAAACCCGGCGACGGCGGATGCGGCGGGCATCAGCGTCACGAAATACAAGTATCTGGCGACGTGCATCGGCGCTGGCATCTCCGGCCTCGGCGGACTGTATTACACCATGGACTACATCAAGGGAACCTGGTCGACGGACGGCAGCATCGAAAAGCTCGGCTGGCTTGCGGTTGCACTGGTCATCTTTGCGACATGGAAGCCGCGGCGCAGCATCTGGGGCGCCTATCTCTTCGGCGCGCTGTTCTGGCTGTTCTTCTACATCCCGGGGCTGACGAGAAGCTCGCAGGAGATCTTCAAGATGCTCCCGTATGTCGTTACGCTGTTTGTGCTGATCATGGTCGCGCTCAGAAGAAAGCGCGAGGACCAGCCGCCGCGCAGCCTCGGCGTCGCGTATTTCCGCGAAGAGCGCTGACGAAAGGGCGCTATTTTGACCGACAAGTGAGAATCCAACATAGAGGGCCCGTGCAGAAACGTTCGCACGGGCTTTCTTTTGAAACGCAAAACGAAGCGATTCAAAAATATATTTAGATTCCCGTACTATTTATTGAAATCGTTGTTGAATTGCGGGGGATTCGAGGATATAATGAACCCGTACGGCTTTTCAAAACGTTTCAAAAAAAGATCAGGAGTGTGTGGTATGAAATACGATCGGACCTACAATTTTTCCGCCGGCCCGGCGACAATGCCCGTTGAGGTGCTTGAAGAAGTCGCCGCGGAGATGATGAACTACAAGGGCAGCGGTATGTGCGTGATGGAGATGTCGCACCGCTCCAAGGTGTATCAGGGCATCATCGACGAAGCGGAAGCGGACCTTCGCGAACTCATGGGCATCCCGGACAACTACAAGGTACTCTTCATCCAGGGTGGCGCGACGCTGCAGTTTGCGATGATCCCGATGAACCTGATGAAAAACGGCGTTGCGGACTACATCGTCACCGGCTCATGGTCCAAGAAGGCGACCGAAGAAGCGAAGAAATACGGCAAAGTCAACGTCGTCGCTTCCAGCGCGGATAAAAATTTCAGCTATGTTCCGGATGTGAGCAATCTGCCCATCAGCGAAGATGCGGACTATGTCTACATCTGCGAAAACGAGACCATCCACGGAACGACCTACGCGAGCCTGCCGGATACGAAGGGCAAGACCCTCGTCTCCGACCAGTCGTCCATGTTTCTTTCCAAACCCTGCAACGTCAGCGACTACGGCATGATCTATGCGGGCGTCCAGAAAAACGTCGGCCCGGCGGGCATGGTCGTCGTCATCATTCGCGAAGACCTCATTCGCAAGGACCTGCCGGAGGTTGTGCCGACCTATTTGCGCTATGACATCCATGCGGAAAACGGCTCCATGTACA
>JAAYUE010000036.1 GCA_012517905.1 Clostridiales bacterium
AAGGCGTCTGGTCTGCCGCGCGTCCATTGCCTTCCAGTCTTCTTTTCCCCAGAAAAGAAAACAAAAGAATCAGTCGTTGTCCAGTGACCGAATCAGCGTCTGCGCGACGAGGCGTCTGGTCTGCCGCGCGTCCATTGCCTTCCAGTCTTCTTTTCCCCGGAAAAGAAAACAAAAGAATCAGTCGTTATCCAGCGAGCGTATCAGCGTCTGCGCGACGAGGCGTCTGGTCTGCCGCGCGTCCATTGCGAGTTTTTCAATATACCGGTGGGCGGTGGCTTCGTCCATGCCGCGCTTTTCGATGAGCATCCATTTCGCGCGGTTGACGAGGCGGATCTCCTCCATCTTCTCCTCCAGCGTCGCGGTCTTCCTCTCCATATCCGCGAGCTTGACGCGCGTGGCGCTCATCAGCGACGCCGCCTGGCGCAGCTGCTGCGCCGTGCAGGGCTTGCTCAGCGTGAGCACGCCCGCGTCCTCCACCTGATCGTTCACCTGATCGTAACTGTCGCCGGATACGATCAGCGCCACGCAGCAGCTCCGGTTGCCGGAGAGATCGAGCGCGAGCTGTACGCCCGGCTCGTCCGGCAGGGGCGTATTGATGAACACGAGCGAAAACGGCACGTCCAGCACCATCCGCCGCGCCTCGGCGGCGGAGCCGCAGACGGTGACGGGCGCATAGCGCGAGGTCGAAAACACTTCCGCGAGAGTCCCGCGGGAGCGCTCCGATCCCGATACGAGCAATACGCTATTCTGCTTTGCGCCGTTGTAAGCCAATCATCCGCCTCCCGGAACCCTTGTTATTCGCTCTCGGCGGTAAACGCGCCGACGATGCCCTCCGGCAGCACGGAGCGCACAAACGCGCTCTTGTATGCGAGCGCCGCCGCTTCCGCGCGCGTGCGCGGCAGCTGCCTGAGTCCCCGCGTGACGGAGGCGTCCGCGGTAAAGAGGTTGACGTTGATCGGCGGCGGGGGAACAAGGCCGCGCCGGATGCCGTCCAGCCCGGCGGCGAGAATCAGCGCGAACGAGAGATACGGATTTCCCGCGGGGTCGGGCGAGCGCAGCTCGATGCGCGAATATTCGCCCTTTGCGGCGGGGATGCGGATGAGCTGCGAGCGGTTCTCCGGCGACCAGGTGACGTATCTCGGCGCCTTGTGTTCGCCAAAGCGCATATACGACGCGTCCGTGGGGTTGAGAAACGCGGTGATCTCGCAGATATGCTCCATCAGCCCCGCCATAAACGCGTTTTGCGCCGTTTCGGAGCGCGGATTTGCCAGCGAGAGGTTGATGTGCAGGCCGTTGCCGCTCTCGCTGGGCAGGGGCTTTGGCGAAAAGTCCGCCCAGAGCCCGTTTCGCATGGCGACCGTGCGCACGACCGACGGGAAGGTGATCGCGTTGTCGGCGGCGCTCATCGCGTCGCCGTAGCGAAAGTCGATTTCGTTCTGCCCGGGGCCGTCCTCGTGATGCGAGCTCTCGGGGCGGATGCCCATTTCGCAGAGCGTGAGGCAGATCTCGCGGCGCACGTTTTCCCCGCGGTCGAGCGGGGCGATGTCCATATACCGCGCGCTGTCGTAGGGGAGATTCGTCGCGTTGCCGTCCGCGTCCAGCCGGAAGAGGTAAAACTCAAACTCCGTGCCGAAGTTGACGGTGACGCCCTCGCTCTCCGCCTCCGCGATCATGCGCTTGAGGATGTTGCGCGTGTCGAGCGGAAAGAGCGAACCGTCCGAGCGGCGGATGTCCGCAAAGAGCCGCACCACGCGCCCGTGGCTCGGCCGCCAGGGCAGCGCCGTGAGCGTTTCGGAGTCGGGAAAGAGCAGCAGATCGCGGTGCGCCTCGTCTCCGAACCCGCGGATGGCGGAGGCGTCTATGGAGATGCCGTCCGAAAACGCGCGGGGGAGTTCCTCCGGCATGATGGAGATATTTTTCGGCATGCCGAATACGTCGCAGAACGCGAGGCGAATGAACTTCACATCCTCCGCTGCGGCATAGTCGACGATTTCCTGTGCGGTGTACATCATCGGTGCACATCCTCTCTTCAAAAATAAAAAACACACCGTCTGTCGCGGCGCATGGCGGGCGAAACTGCCTATGGCCGCCGGAACGGGTCTGCGGGCCGCCGGTACGACGGCTCCTTCCAATATATAAAGTGTACCACAGTTCGGGCGGGGCGGCGCATTCTTCGGCGGCGGTATGCAAAGACCGTTTTTCCGCCGGATGTCGGCCGGGCGCCCGTTTTTTGCCGAAAAGCGTCCAATCTCGGGCGAAACCCCCGCGATCCGAACGCCTTTGTTCCTGCGAGTATACATAATACGGAATTTTATGTCAAGCCAAACGGTGAATGATATACAATTTCAAACTGCAAAAAAGGTCGAAAGAAATATTTTTAGTTCAACTTTACGAAGCCGGACCGATAAAACTACGGCGAAACGCAGGAAATCTTGCAGAATTTTTGGGTTGACAAGGCGTACCCTGCGCTGTATACTATCCGCATATTATTTCAAACGGCAAAGGCGCCGCGGAAATACCGTGGTGTCGTTGCCTCTTTTTATAAGGGCAATAGAAGGGTTATAGGAGGAGAATTGACCATGAGTACGGTTTCGGAAACGTTCGGCAGTAAGGTGTTTAACGATGCGGTCATGAAGTCGCGTCTGCCCAAGGACACGTACAAGGCCATGCAGACCGCGATCCGCGAAGGCGAGAGGCTGGACCTCTCCGTCGCCAATGTCGTCGCCAACGCCATGAAGGACTGGGCGATCGAAAAAGGCGCGACACACTTTACGCACTGGTTCCAACCGCTCACGGGCATCACGGCGGAAAAGCACGACAGCTTCATTTCGCCGACGCCCGGTGGCAGCATCATCATGGAGTTCTCCGGAAAAGAGCTTGTGCAGGGCGAGCCGGATGCTTCGAGCTTTCCCTCGGGCGGACTGCGCGCGACGTTTGAGGCGCGCGGCTACACCGCATGGGACCCCACGAGCTTTGCATTTATAAAGGAAAAAGTCCTCTGCATTCCGACGGCGTTCTGCTCCTACGGCGGCGAAGCGCTGGATAAGAAGACCCCGCTGCTGCGCTCCATGCAGGCCATCGACCGCCAGGCGATGCGCATTCTGAAGCTCTTCGGCAACGATGGCGTCAAGCACGTCGCCACCACGGTCGGCAATGAGCAGGAATACTTCCTCGTGGACAAGGCGGACTATGACCGCCGTCCCGACCTGATCTTCACCGGCCGCACGCTCTTCGGCGCCCGCGCGCCGAAAGGACAGGAGCTGGAGGACCACTATTTCGGCTCCATCAAGGCGCGCGTGCAGGCTTTTATGGAAGACCTCAACGACGAACTCTGGGAGCTCGGCGTGCTGGCTAAGACCGAGCACAACGAAGTTGCGCCCGCGCAGCACGAGCTTGCCCCGATTTTCTCGACGACGAATATCGCCGCGGACCACAACCAGCTGACCATGGAGATCATGCAGCGCGTTGCGAAAAAACACGGCCTCATCTGCCTGCTGCATGAAAAACCCTTCGAGGGCGTCAACGGCAGCGGCAAGCACAACAACTGGTCGATTTCGACGGACACGGGCGCGAACCTGTTGGAGCCAGGGGAAACGCCATATGAGAACGCGCAGTTCCTTCTCTTCCTCTGCGCGGTGATCCAGGCGGTGGACGATTATCAGGACCTGCTTCGCATTTCGGTGGCGAGCGCGGGAAATGACCACCGCCTCGGGGCGAATGAGGCCCCGCCGGCGATCGTCTCCATCTTCCTGGGCGAGGAGCTTTTCGAAATCCTCGAGGCGATCGACTCCGGCTCCGCTTACGGCGGGCGTGAAAAGAAGCAGATGAAAGTCGGCGTCCACGTCATCCCGCACTTCACCAAAGACACGACCGACCGCAACCGCACCTCGCCGTTTGCGTTCACGGGCAATAAATTCGAGCTGCGCATGCTCGGTTCGAGCCAGTCGGTTTCGGACGCGAATATGGTGCTCAATACCGCCGTCGCCGAATCCCTCCGCAAATATGCGGATATGCTGGAAGGCGTGAGCGATCTGCCGCAGGCCGTCCACGAGCTGATCCTGAAGACCGTGCAGGCGCATAAGCGCATCATCTTCAACGGCAACGGCTATGACGACGCCTGGGTGAAGGAAGCCGAAAAGCGCGGCCTGCTGAACCTGAAATCCACGCCGGAAGCGCTGCCCTACCTCGTTTCCGACAAGAATATCCAGCTTTTGACCTCGCACCGCGTGCTCAGCGAGTCCGAGATCCGCGCCCGCCTCGAGATCATGCTCGAGAATTACAAGAAGGTCATCTGCATCGAGGCGATGACGATGATCGACATGGCGCGCAAGGACGTCCTGCCCGCCTCCGCCGCCTTCCAGAAGAAGCTTGCGGACACCGTCGCGGTCAAGCGCGCCTGTGCCGTATCGGCGGACAGCACCTATGAAATCGAAACCCTCGTGACGGCGGCCGCGCTGACCAAGGCCGCGTACGAAAGCACCAAGTCCCTTGAGGATGCGCTCGCCGAGGCAAAGGCCGAGGAAGAGGCGCACAAAGCGGCGGAACTCTGCAAGGAGAAGGTGCTCGAACAGATGAGCGAGCTGCGCGCAAGCGTGGACGCGCTCGAAATCCTGACCGCGACGGGCGACTGGCCGTACCCCAGCTACGGCGACATGCTCTTCAACGTCAGATAACGAATTACTAGGAGAAATCGGATCATGTGTTCTATCATGGGATACCTCGGCAAGCGCATACCTCTGGATTTGCTTGTCGACGGATTTTATAAGACCATTGCAAGAGGACCTGATCTGTCGCGTATGCTGAGCGTTGGGGATGGATACCTGATGTTCCATCGACTGACGATCATGGGTCTTGAAAAGAGCGGCATGCAGCCATTTGAGCGGAACGGGGATGCGGTCGTCTGCAACGGCGAACTGTACGGATTCCGAAAGATGCGTGACGAACTATTCTCGGGATATGAATTCAAGAGCGGCTCGGATTGCGAGCTGCTCTTACCCTTATATCAGCGGTACGGGACGGACATGTTTCAGATGCTGGATGCGGAGTACGCGCTGATCCTCTACGATCACAAAAGCGACTCTCTGATCGCCGCGCGCGATCCCATCGGCATCCGTCCGCTGTTTTACGGCTTTGACGAGGACGGCAAAATCCTGTTTTCCAGCGAGGCGAAAAACCTCATTGGGCTGACGGATACGATCATCCCCTTCCCGCCGGGCCACTACTGGAAGGACGGCGAGTTTGTGCAGTATGCGGACCTCACCAGCGTTAAGGCGTATTCGCCGGACAAGCTGGACGAGGTTTGCGACAACATCCGCGAGAAGCTGACCCTCGGCGTCATCAAGCGTCTGGATGCGGATGTGCCGCTCGGCTTTCTGCTCAGCGGCGGACTGGACAGTTCCCTGGTCTGCGCCATCGCGGGCAAATACCTGCCGCATCCGATCCGCACGTTTGCCATCGGCATGGTCGGCGACGCGATCGACCTGAAATACGCCAAGCAGGTTGCGGACTATCTCGGCGCGGACCACACGGAGGTCATGATGACCACGCAGGAGGTCATCGGTTCGCTGCGCACCATCGTGCACATCCTCGAGACCTATGACATCACGACCATCCGCGCGAGCGTCGGCATGTATCTTGTCTGCAAGTACATCCACGAAAACACGAACGTCCGCGTGCTGATGACCGGCGAAATCTCCGACGAGCTGTTCGGCTATAAGTATACGGACTTCGCGCCGAACGAAGAGGAGTTCCAGAAGGAAGCCAAGAAGCGCATCGACGAGATCTATATGTACGACGTGCTTCGTGCGGACCGCTGCATTTCCTCGAACTCGCTGGAGGCGCGCGTGCCGTTTGGCGACCTGGACTTTGTGAAATACGTCATGTCGGTCGATCCCGCGCTCAAGATGAACCGCTTTGGCAAAGGCAAGTATCTGCTGCGCCATGCGTTCGAGGGCGACTATCTGCCGCACGACATCCTGTATCGTGAAAAGGCCGCGTTTTCGGATGCGGTCGGGCATTCCATGGTCGATCAGATCAAGGCGTATGCCGAAAAGCTCTATACTGACGAGGAGTTTGCCGAGCGCAGCAAGAAATACACCTTCGCAACGCCCTTTACGAAGGAATCGCTGCTGTACCGCGAACTGTTTGAGGCCGAGTACCCCGGCCAGGCGCATATGGTCAAGGACTTCTGGATGCCCAACCGTTCCTGGGAGGGCTGCAACGTCAACGATCCATCGGCTCGCGTTCTCGCGAACTACGGCGCAAGCGCGGTATAATTTGTTCAATGGCACCCTCGAATACCGTGGGAATTCGCTCCTTCCACGGTAGGATGACCAGCCTCCCGGGAAGCAGTATTCGGGAGGCTGGTTTTTTATTTGCGTTCTAGGCTTCTCGAAAAAACGCGAAAGAGGCTTCGATTCTTTGCCGATTTGCAATTGGCGTGTATAATAAACGAATATAAGGCGGACCTGATCCGGATTTTATAAAACAGGCCTATTTGTTTCGACCATTCGTGCGGCGTTTGAAAGGAGAGGGTGCAGATCGATGTTCGGTTATTCGTTTGATTTGCTGGAGACGCTGATCATGCTCGGACGGGTGGCGCTTGCCGGGCTGCTGGCCGGCGTCATCGGGTTTGAGCGGGAGCATGTCCAGCGCAACGCGGGCATGCGCACGCATATCCTCGTCGCCATCGGCGCGGCGCTGGTGATGTGCAGCGGGGAGTTTCTCGCGCAGAAATACCCGTCCATCGACCCCGCGCGCATCGGCGCGCAGGTGGTCAGCGGCATCGGCTTTCTCTGCGCCGGCACCATCATCAAGGAAGGCATCTCCGTGCGCGGCTTGACCACGGCGAGCAGCCTCTGGTGCGTCTCCTGCGTCGGGCTTGCGGCGGGCTGCGGCAACTATGTGCTCGCGGTTGCGACCACGGGGCTCATCCTCATCGTGCTGCATGTGCTGCGCGCCATGGCGCACGGGTTTCGCAAAAAAGCCAATCGCCTCGTGCTGCAGGCCGTGCTCTCCATGGAAGGGCAGAGCATCGTGCACCTGCAGAACGATCTGGAAAAGATGGGCTGCGTGATTGACGAGTTCAGCTTCGCCATCGACACCAAGAACCTCAAGCGGCATGTTTACGCGCATCTGACGCTGCCGAACCGGGACGATCTTTCCGAAATGATGGAGGCGCTTTCGAGAATCGAGGGACTGGAGTCCGTCGAGTCGGTGTACGAATAAAAAGGCCGGGCCGAACAAAAAATCGCAGGAGCGCCGGTCAACGGCATCAGAAAACACAAACTCCCCCGGGCGTTTTGCAACGCAAGGGGGAGTTGCAGGTTTTTGTGCCGTTTCAGCCTTCCAGCAGCTGGAGGATGAACGCCTTGTTGCGCGCGCCGACGGCCTTGTCCGCGACGTCGCCGTTTTCAAACACCATCAGCGTGGGGATGCTCATCACGCCGTACTGACTGGCCAGCTGCGGCTGCTCGTCGATGTTGACCTTGCAGACCTTGACGGCGTCGCTCTCTTCGGCGATTTCGTCCACGATGGGCGAAACCATGCGGCAGGGGCCGCACCACGGCGCCCAGAAATCCACGAGTACTTTCCTGTCGCTTTCGAGCACTTCGCTCTTGAAATTTGCGTTTGTGATATTGACTACAGCCATATGGACAACTCCTTTTGAACGATGGTTCGAGGGATACAAGCTTTCCCCTGCTTTCAGTATAGCGGATGCGATTCAATTTTGAAAAGGGTTCCGGTCACATTTCGGCAAAAGAACTGTAATTTTCTCGCGGCGGCAGGCAAATTCGGCCGATGCCGCGCCATATCCGCAATGGATTCAGCCTGTGTCAAAGATCGTCTGCCGTTGCCTTTTCCGGCCGCGTGCGATAGAGTGAAGGAAACGATTGCAACGTCAAAGGAGAAACCATGCGCGTTCTGACGCTGACCATCGCGCCCGCCGACGCGGGGCGGACGGTGCTGAGCCTGCTCAAGCGCGAGCTCGCCTGTTCGGACGCGCACATCTCGCGTCTCAAGCGCCGCGAAACCGGCGTCCTGCTCAACGGCGTTCGCCGCTACGTCACCGCGCGGGTGGCGGCGGGGGATGTGCTTGCGATTGAAATCGGCGATCTGCCGGACGGGCACATCGTGCCGATGGCGTACCCGCTGGATGTGCGCTTTGAGGACGAAGACCTGCTCGTCATCGACAAACCCGCGGGCATCGCCGTGCACCAGTCCACCCGGGACCCGGAAGAACTCACGCTGGAAAACGCGGTCTGCCACTATCTCGGCGGCGATGTCAGCCCGCATCCCGTGAGCAGGCTGGACCGAGGCACTTCGGGGCTCATGGCGTTTGCCAAGAGCGGCTATTTCCACGAGCGGCTCCGGCGGCAGATGCACACCGACGCGTATGCGCGCGTTTATTTCGGCGTCGCCGTCGGCCGCGTCGATCCGCCGCGCGGCGTGATCGAACTGCCCGTCGGCATGGCGGAAGGATCGACCTACCGGCGCGCGGTCCGGCCGGACGGGCAGCGCGCGAAGACGGAGTATGAAACGCTGTCGACGAACGATCGCTTCACGCTGCTGCGGCTTGTGCCGCGCACGGGACGGACGCACCAGCTCCGCCTGCACATGGCGGCGGCCGGGTATCCGCTGGCCGGGGACTGGCTCTATGGCGAGGAGGACCGGACGCTCATTTCGCGGCCCGCGCTGCATTCGCACGAACTGACGCTGACGCACCCCGTCACAGGGGAGACCATCCATCTGGTCTCCGGCCTTCCGGCGGATATGCGGCGGCTGATCGAGCCGCCGGAGGATGGGGAAGGAGAATCTAAGTGAACATTCGAACCGAAACGATCGACGAAACGGTCGTCGCCTTTGTCGAGAGCGACGAAGTGCTGATTACGGACGTACAGTCCGCGCTGGACCTCATGGCCACGGTGCGCTACGAAACGGGCGCCGACCGCATGGCGCTGCAAAAAGCCGCGCTGGACGAGCGCTTCTTTGTGCTCAGCAGCCGTCTTGCGGGTGATATTCTGCAAAAATTCGTCAATTATCAGATGAAGGTCGCCATTGTCGGGGATTTTTCCGGATACAGCAGCAAACCTCTGAGGGACTTCATCTGCGAGAGCAACAGCGGCCATCATGTCTTTTTCGTCTCCAGCGAGGCGGAGGCGGCGCAAAAGCTCGCCCGCGCAACATAACAACAGGCTGACCCTTTGAAGGTCAGCCTGTTGTTATGATCCGATCGACGTGTGCCGGTCAGATGATCCCGAGGGGGATGAGCACCGCGAGCAGCGCGATGTTGACGCAAACGAGCGAGCCGATCCAGCGCTTTTGCGTCTTCAGCTCCTTGTCGTAAATCAGATAGGCGGCGAGGAAGAACGGGATGTAGACTGTGATGAACACGGGAATCGCGCCCCACCACGGATAGACCCAGATGAACGCGGGCGTCCACGCAAGAAAAATCTCTACGATTGAGAAGAACAGCGCGTTTCCGATGGCGAACGCGACGCGGTTGTTGATGCCGAGGATCTTCATGTCCTTGTCCGCCGGCAGCAGCTTGGACATGAAGCCCGCGATGGCGAACATCATGGAGATTTCGACGCTGACGCCGATGAGCAGGATGAACGACGTGCTCTCCGGCGAAACCGTCCAAAGCGCGTACCCCGTGAAGTGGCAAATCACCGCGTTGGCGATTTCGTAGAGCCAGTGAACGCTGTAGAGCATCAGCGCCGCGGCGACGACCTTGTAGTGCTTTTTACGGATTTCTTCGACATACAGCATCATCACGATCGCAAATATCGCGATGATGGACCAGTGGAAATTGGACGGATCGCGCACGGCGGCCTTCGCCAGGTCCGCCAGATGTTTGAGACCCGGATCTCCGAACAGCATGAAACAACACCTCCCAAAGATTTGTTTTTATCGGATGAGTCCAATCGATCTGCTTGTTTTATTGTATCGTGCGCCAAAAACGCTGTCAATTTGCAGATGCCGCGGCGGTCGGATTTTTGCAGGAAACGCCGTGCGGCGCGGATACGACAGCTGCGCGGACTGCGCGCAGTACGGCTCCTGCGAAACCCTCGCGGAATTTTACGGGCATGAAGGCTATAAATACAAAAAATACCGGCAGGCGACGCAATACGTCCGCGCGCATGGATACGACGCGTTTTTCCGAATCGCCGACCGCTGGAGCGGCGCGTACGGCGGCTACGATGAGTCGTGAACTCCAAGGCGTTCAGGGGAGAATCGTTCTGGACGCACCCTCACGAAAGCTGCGAAAGATATTTTCGCGGGGACATGCCGTATTCGCTGTGAAACGCCTTGTAAAAGCCGGAGTATTCCGAAAACCCGCAGGCAAGCGCAACCTGCGTCAGTGGCTGTCCCTCGCGCATGAGATTCCGCGCGCGGATCATGCGCTTTTGCAGCAGCATGCGGTAGATCGACACGCCGGTCTCCTGCTTGAAGCGGCGCTCCAGATGATATTTGGAGAGAAACACGGCGCGGCTTAGTTCGTCGAGGGAGACCTCCTCGCCGATGTGCGCGTCCAGATAGCCGGACACGCGCTGGACCAGCGGGCTCACCTGTACGTCCGCCTTCGGCAACCGCGCGGGCGCGCCGCCCGAGACGCGGTTCAGCAGCACGAGCAGGTTCGCCGCGAGGGAGCGGCAGAGCACGTCCCGCCCGAACAGCTCCGATTCGCTGGCCGACAGCAACTCAAACAGCGCGCGCGTGATCTGCTCCCGTTCGGCGTCGCCAAGCCGGATGACGCCGAGCCGTCCGGACGAAAAGCACGCCGAAAGGTCGGTGCTCTCGCTCGAAAGCCGCTCGACAAACGCGGGCGTCAGCCAGAGCACGATGCGCTCGTATGGTTCGCCCGCGTTGGTGAACAGCGGGCGGTGCAGATGGTTTGGGCCGATGAGCAGCAGGTCGCCCGGACGGACGGAGAACGACGCGCTCTCGATCTGATACGACAGGCTGCCGGAGAGCAGCAGGTAGCATTCGAAAAAGTCGTGAAAGTGCAGCGACACGTGCGGCTCCTGCTCGTCCCGGTAATGATAGATTTCGTAATCCTCCAGCAGCATATGCTGGCGCTGCTGAAACGGCTGGCGAATGGTTTCCATGATAGCATCCTCCCATACCAATATAGAGCAATATTATCAATGTTTCAAGCAATATTTGGCAGGAACATGTCAATTATTGGTGATATTCTGAAGTTGTAGAAGTTTGATTGCCAACCCATATCAGAATACGGAAAGAGGAGTTTTATTATGCCGTCGCCTCGCTATGCCATCGCGTGCCCAACGAGCATGGGCGTGCGCATCACGCCGGAAAACCGCCAGAGCGTGCACATCAGCAGAAACTTTATCATGACGTCCACGAGCGCGGAGTCAAACGTGCTCAACATCGCCGCTTCGCTCGGACACGAATGCCTCGTGCTGTCGAAGTTTATCGAGGGCAGTCCTGTTTCGCTCTTCATCCAGAGCGAACTGCGCGCCCGCAACATCCGCTACGAGGGCGTCTCCGTGCCGCAGGGCGGGCCATGGGGTTATCGCCACCAGTTCAACATTGCGGACAGCGGCTTTGGCCTGCGCGGCCCGCGCGTTTGGAACGACCGCACGGGCGAGGTCGGGCGCACGCTCTCGATTGAGGAGTTTGACATCGAGCGCATCTTCGGGCAGGAGGGCGTCGCGATTCTGCACATCTCCGGCCTGATTGCGGCGCTCTCGCCCGAGACGGCGGTGTTTTGCGCGGAGCTGGCAAAGCGCGCCAGGGCTTACGGCACGCGCGTGGCCTTCGATCTGAACTATCGCGCGTCCTTCTGGAAAGGGCGCGAAGCGGAGCTGGGCGAAGTGTTTCACAGCATCGCGGCGCTTTCCGATATCCTCGTGGGCAACGAGGAGGACTTTCAGCTTGCGCTCGGCGTAAAGGGACCCGAGGCGGGCGGCAAGGGGCTCGCGGCAAAGATCGAAGGGTTCAAGGGTATGATCGGTGCGGTGCAGAAGGCGTATCCCAACGCGCACTATTTTGCAACGACCCTGAGAGAGGTGGAAAACGCCAACGAGCATCTCTGGGGCGCGATCCTCTGCGCGGACGGACAGTGGTACATCGAAGAGCCGCGCAAGGTGCCCGTGCTCGATCGCATCGGCGGCGGGGACGGCTTCACCGGCGGACTGCTCTACGGCGTCTACCGCGGCTGGGAAGCGGAAAAGTGCCTGCAGTTTGGCTGGGCGACCGGCGCGCTGGCGGTCACCGACCTCAATGACTACGCCACGCCCGCGGACGAAGCGCAGGTGTGGAG
Organism: Clostridiales bacterium; assembly: GCA_012517905.1. Lineage (GTDB taxonomy): Bacteria > Bacillota > Clostridia > Christensenellales > CAG-138 > UBA7703. The sequence continues at coordinate 12,290 of JAAYUE010000036.1, forward strand.
CGTATATGCGGGCAACGCGCGCGTTACGCGCTGAGTCCCGCCGGATCAAAACGGAAACGACAGAGGAGAATTCTCATATGAAACAGGCGGATATCGGGTTGATCGGGCTCGCCGTGATGGGCGAAAATCTGGTCATGAACATGGAGAGTAAGGGCTTTACGGTCGCGGTGTACAACCGCACGACCGAGAAGGTGGACGCGTTTTTATCGGGTCGCGCCAAGGGGAAGAACGTCGTCGGCTGCCACACGCTGGAGGAGCTGAAGGCCGCGCTGAAAGCGCCGCGCAAGGTGATGCTCATGGTCAAGGCCGGCCAGCCGGTGGACGACTATATCGAAAGCCTGCTCGCCCTGCTCGATCCCGGCGACGTGATCATCGACGGCGGCAACAGCCATTTTCCGGATACGATCCGCAGGACCGCGTATGTCGAGAGCAAGGGGCTTTTGTACATCGGCACCGGCGTATCCGGCGGAGAAGAGGGCGCGCTGAAGGGGCCGAGCATGATGCCCGGCGGCTCGAGCGCGGCCTGGCCGCTGGTCAAACCCATCTTTCAGGCAATCTGCGCCAAGGTGGACGGCGATGTGCCCTGCTGCGACTGGGTCGGCGAAAACGGCGCGGGTCACTTCGTCAAGATGGTGCACAACGGCATCGAATACGGCGACATGCAGCTCATCTGCGAGGCGTATCAGCTCATGCGGGACGTGCTGGGCATGCGCGCAAAAGAGATGAGCGAGGTGTTCGCCGAGTGGAACCGCGGCGAGCTGGACAGCTACCTCATCGAAATCACGCGTGACATCCTCGCCTATGAAGATGCGGACGGCAGCGCCATGGTGGACAACATCCTCGACACGGCGGGACAGAAGGGCACGGGCAAGTGGACGGCTGTCGCCGCGCTGGACGAGGGCGTTCCTCTGACGCTGATCGGCGAGGCGGTGTTCTCGCGCTGTCTTTCGGCCATGAAGGACGAGCGCGTCGCGGCGGCGAAGGTGTTCGGGCAGGAGCGGCAGGCCTGCGGCGGCGACAGACAGGAGCTGGTCGAGGCGATTCGCCATGCGCTCTACGCCAGCAAGATCGTCTCCTATGCGCAGGGCTATTCGCTCATGCGCGCCGCCGCGAAGAGCTACGGCTGGAATCTCAACTATGGCGGCGTGGCGCTCATGTGGCGCGGCGGCTGCATCATCCGAAGCGTTTTCCTCGGCAAGATCAAGGAGGCGTTCGATCACGATCCGGCGCTTTCCAACCTGCTGCTCGATCCCTATTTTGCGGAAACGGTCCGGGCCTGCGTGCCCGCCTGGCGAAAGGTCGTCTCCGCCGCCGTCGCCTGCGGCGTGCCCGCGCCCGCGATGAGCGCGGCGCTGAGCTATTTCGATGGCTACACGTGCGAGCGGCTGCCGGCGAACCTGCTGCAGGCGCAGCGGGACTACTTCGGCGCGCACACCTACGAGCGGGTCGACCGCCCGCGCGGCGAATTTTTCCACACGAACTGGACGGGCGAGGGCGGGGACACCGCCGCCTCGACCTACAACGTATAGGAGGAACGTCATGAATCTGCCATATCAACCCGATTTTTCCGGCAAGGTCGCCGTGATCACAGGCGGCGCAGGGGTGCTCTGCGCCATGTTTGCGCGGGCGCTGGCCGCCTGCGGCGCGCGCGTCGCGGTGCTCGATCTCGCGCTGGACAAGGCGGAGGCGCTCGTGTCCGAAATCCGCGAAACGGGCGGCGAAGCGATCGCCGTCGGCGTCAACGTGCTCGAGCCGGAGAGCGTGGCCGCCGCGCATGCGCGCGTGCTTGCCGAGCTGGGCCCCTGCGATCTCCTCGTCAACGGCGCGGGCGGCAACAACGTCAGGGCGACGACGGACGACGAATTCTTCGACCGCACGGAATCCATCGCCGAGGGAAAGAAGAGCTTTTTCGATCTCGATCCGGCGGGCTTCGACTTTGTCTTTGGGCTGAATCTGAAAGGCACGCTGCTGCCGACGCAGGCGTTTGCGCGCGAGATGGCCGAGCGCGGGGACGGCGTCATCCTCAACATCTCCTCGATGAACGCGTTTACGCCGCTGACGAAGATTCCCGCCTATTCGGCCGCCAAGGCTGCGGTCTCCAATTTCACGCGCTGGCTGGCCGTGTATTTTTCGCAGAGCGGCATCCGCGTCAACGCCATCGCCCCGGGCTTTTTCTCGACGCAGCAAAACGCAAAGCTGCTCTGGAACGCGGACGGCACGCCGACGCCGCGCACGAACAAAATTCTGCGAAATACGCCGATGGGCCGCTTCGGCGAGGCGGAGGAACTGCTCGGCGCGCTGCTGTTTCTGCTGGACGGCAGCGCCAGCAGCTTTGTCACCGGTACCGTGCTCGCGGTGGACGGCGGATTCTCCGCCTATTCGGGGGTGTAAGCCGACATGGAGCTGCGCCTGCAAGCGACAACCGAACAGGGCCTGACCGACGCCGAACTGAAAGACGGCCTGACCCGCCTTCTGGACGCGCATCCGGCAAAGCGCGTGCTCATCCTTCCGCCGGACTACACGCGCTATCACAGCAAGGCGGGATTTCTGACGAACGTCTGCTATCATTACTACACCGGCCGCGGCGCCGTCGTGGATATCTTGCCGACGCTCGGCACGCATCGACCCATGACGCGCGAAGAGGCGGCGGATATGTTTGGGGACGTGCCGTTCGAGCGCTTTTTTGCGCACAACTGGCGCAAGGACGTGGAGACCATCGGCGAAGTGCCCGCGGAGGTGCTGGCCGAAATTTCGGAGGGGCTTTGGACGGAGCCCATCGCCGTGCAGGTCAACCGCATGCTGCTCGATCCGAAGTACGATCTCATCCTCTCCCCCGGACAGGTGGTGCCGCACGAGGTCGTCGGCATGGCGAACCACGCCAAAAACGTGTTTGTCGGCGCGGGCGGCGCGGAGATGATCAACAAATCCCATATGCTCGGCGCGGTCTGCGGGATGGAGCGCGCCATGGGGCGGGATCATTCGCCCGCGCGTGATGTATTCGACTATGCGCTCGAGCACTTCTTTGCCGATCGGCCGATTCTGTTTTTATTGACCGTCACCACCGCGCCGGAGGGGAGCACCCGCACGCACGGGCTCTTCTGCGGACGCGAACGGGACGCGCTGGAGGCGGCGATCTCGCTTGCGCAGCAAAAGAACATCGATTTCGTGCCGCGCGGCATTCAAAAATGCGTGGTCTATCTCGACCCGAGCGAATTCCACAGCACGTGGCTTGGCAACAAGGCCGTGTATCGCACGCGCATGGCGGTTGCCGACGGCGGCGAGCTCGTCATCCTCGCGCCGGGCGTCGAAACGTTCGGCGAGGATGCGCGTGTGGACGCGCTCATCCGAAAATACGGCTATCGCGGGCGGGAATATGTGCTCGATCTGATACAGCGGCCGGCGTGCGAGGACCTGCGCGGCAACCTGAGCGCGGCGGCGCACCTCATCCACGGCTCGTCCGACGGGCGCTTTATCGTCACCTACGCGGTGCAAAAGGAAATGCGCGCGGCGGTGGAGTTGGTCGGATACCGCTCTGCCGATGTCGGGGAACTGCTGCGCCGTTACGATCCGCAAAAGATGCGCTACGGTGCGAATACCCTGCCGGACGGCGAAGAGGTCTTCTTCATTCCGAATCCCGCGCTGGGGCTCTGGATCGACCGCGAGCGCTTCGAGCGGGAGGGCGGCGCGCTGTGAAGGCGTTTATGGGCGAAGACTTTTTGCTGCCGAGCAAAACCGCGCAGCGGCTGTATGGCGAATATGCCGAGCGGCTTCCGATCGTGGACTATCACAACCACCTCAGCGCAAAAGAGATCTACGAGGACAACCCCGCCGAAAATATCGCGCGGCTCTGGTTCGGCGCGGACCACTATAAATGGCGGCTCATGCGCGCAAACGGCGTGCCGGAGCGGCTGATCATGGGCGACGCGCCGGACTACGATAAGTTCGCCGCCTATGCCGCAACGCTGTCGTACGCCGCCGGCAATCCGCTCTATCATTGGAGCCATCTCGAACTGCGGCGGTATTTCGGCATCGACACGCCGCTTTCCGGCGAGACGGCGGCGGACGTTTGGGCGCGCGCAAACGAGCGGATCCGGCAGGGCGGGTTTTCCCCGCGCGCGCTGCTGCGCCGCGCGAACGTGACCGCGCTCTGCACCACCGAAGACCCGGCGGACGACCTGAGCTGGCATCTGAAACTGCGGGACGAGCCGGATTTTTCCGTGAAGGTTCTGCCCGCGTTTCGCCCCGAAAAGGCGGGGGAACTCTGGCGCGGCAAGGACTGGAAGGACTACCTCGGCGCGCTTTCCGCCAGATCCGGCGTGGAAGTTTCGAGTTTTGCGTCGCTCAGGCGCGCGCTGCTCGTGCGCATGGGGGCGTTTGACGGGGCAGGCTGCGTGGCGAGCGATTTCGGCGTGGAGCGGTTTCCGTTTGCGCCTGCGGGCGAGCAGGAGATCGAGGCGATCTTTGCCCGCGCGCTTTCCCTGCGGGAGATGACGCGCGAGGACGTCGACAAATACCTCACCGCGCTGCTGAGCTGGCTTGCGGGCGAATACAAGCGGCTGGGCTGGGTGATGGAGCTGCATATCGGCCCCGTGCGCGCGCGAAACACGCGCATGACCGCCCGCTGCGGACGGGACGCGGGGTTCGACTCCGTCTCCGATCATCCCGTGGCGGAGCCGCTCGGCGCGTTTCTGGACATGCTGGACGGCCGGAACGAGCTGCCGAAGACCATCCTGTTCGGGCTGAACCACAGGGACACCCTCGCGCTGCTGTCCACGGCGGGCGATTTTCAGAACGAGAGTTACCCGACCAACGTTCAGGTCGGCGCAGCCTGGTGGATCAACGACCACCGCGACGGCATGATCGAACAGATGCGGCTACTGGCCTCGCAGGGCCTGCTCGGGCGGTTTCTCGGCATGACGACGGACAGCCGCAGCTTTCTCTCGTTTGCGCGGCACGAATACTTTCGGCGCGTGGCCTGCGGCCTTGTCGGCGGCTGGGTGGAGGACGGGGAATATCCGGACGATCCGGCGCTTTTGAAAAGGTTGGTCGAAGACCTCTGCGGCGGCAACGCCACGCGATATTTCGGGTTTTAAGCGAAGCAAATAACAGCCCCGCGGCATTTGCCGCGGGGCTGTTATTCGGTTTCACTATTTAATTTTTTTTTCTGGGAAACGCGTTCCATGAACTTTGCGTTATCCACGATGAAGCGTTCCTGCGTGCCCTCGCCGATAAGCCCCGCGTCGTCATAGACGCGGCAGTTGAACACGAGCCGCCGCCGGTCGATCTCGACGAGCTCCGTTTCGCAGCGCACCGTCGCGCCGATGGGGGTCGCGCTCAGGTGCTTGACGTCGATGCGCGTGCCGACCGTGGAGCTGCCCTCCGGCAGATAGCTCAGCACGCTCTCGGAAGCGCAGTGTTCCATCAGCGCGATCATCGCAGGCGTGGCGTAGACGTCCAGCCCGCCGCTGACAAGCGCCTTTGCGGTGTTTCGGCTGGACACGGTTTCTTCGCGTACGTTTCGTACGCCGCTGGACAATTCGCTCATGCTGATTTCCTCCGCTTCACGCGTTTTTGTATTGGTTCCGATGATACCGCAATGCCGCGAAAAAATCAACCGTCGGCGGTCATGCGGCAGGCGGACCTGTCATTCGTAATCGACGACATCCACCCAGCGGAACAGCAGCTCGCGCTCTTCGGGTTTGCCCTTGACGGACTGGCTTGCGGCGACGATGGGAATCCACTTTTGCACATACTGCCGCGGCGTGGCGCTCTTGTCGCAGAAGAGCGTTAAGTATGCTTCCGCGGTCTTGGGATCCCCCGCGAGGGAAAAGAGCAGATAGGTACGCGCCGCGTCCGCGGAGGCGTTGCCCTGCGTGGCGTGGGACCAGTCGATGATAAACGGCGCGCCGTCCTCGCGGAGGATGACGTTTGTGGGGTTAAAATCGCCGTGGCAGAGCTTGTTGTGGCGCGGCATGGATTCGAGCCGCGTATGCAGGTCGTATTTCGTCGCCGTCGGCAGTTCGGTCTGAATGATCTTGCGGTCCATCTTGTCCCGAAGCCGCGGCAGCAGCGGGCAGATCTGCCGGTGCATGGTCAGCTGCAGGTCGACGAACTGCTCGAGATACGCCGCGTTCTTCTTGGGGTTCTCCGTCATAAGCTCGGCGAGCGTCCGCCCCGGGATATATTCGCTGGCGATATACCATTTGCCGTCCTCCGTCGTGCCGACGCCGCGCAGCTTCGGCACGTTCAGCTCCGTCTCCTCCACGCGCGCCTGGTTGAGCGCCTCGTTGAGCACGTCCGCCTTTTTAAATCCTTCGCCGAACACCTTGACGACCGTGTCGCCGTCGCGATAGATCGTCTTGTTCGCGCGCACCGCGATTGCGTTTGAGTAATCCATAGCTTTCATCCTTTCTTTGCCGATCGACCGGGCGCTATACGCGCTCCTGCGTGCCGTAGTAGGCGTTGAGATACATCTGCCTGATCTCGCTCATGAGCGGATAGCGCGGGTTTGCGCCGGTGCACTGGTCGTCGAAAGCCTGCTCGACCATCTCGTCCAGCCGCGCGAGGAAGTCTTCCTCCTGGATGCCGTAGTCGCGGATGGTCTTCTTGATGCCGACGCGCGCTTTGAGCGCGTCCAGCGCGGCGATGAGCGCCTCGACCTTGTCTTCGTCGGTCTTGCCTTTCAGGCCCAGCGCGTCCGCCACCTCAGCATAGCGCGCGAGGGCGTGCGGGTGGTCATACTGGGAAAACGCACCCATCTTGACCGGAACGTCCGTGGCGTTGAAGCGGATGACCTCGTCGATCATCAGCGCGTTGGCCACGCCGTGCGGCAGGTGATGGAAGGCGCCGAGTTTGTGCGCCATGCTGTGGCAGACGCCGAGGAACGCGTTGGCAAAGGCCATGCCCGCCATCGTGGCGGCGTTGGCCATCTTTTCGCGGGCGACGGGGTCGTTCGGGCCGTCGTCGTAGGCGCGGGGCAGATAGTCGAAGATCATCTTGAGCGAACGCAGCGCCGGGCCGTCCGTGTAGTCCGTTGCGAGCATGGAAGCATAGGCTTCGAGGTCGTGCGTGACCGCGTCGATGCCGCTCGCGGCGGTGAGCCCTTTGGGCGCGTTCATCATCATGTCCGCGTCCACAATCGCCATATCCGGCATGAGCTCGTAGTCTGCCAGCGGGTATTTCACGCCGGTCGTTTCATCCGTGATGACCGCAAACGGGGTGACTTCGCTGCCCGTGCCCGCCGTGGTCGGAATCGCGATGAAGTAGGCTTTTTCGCCCATCTTCGGGAAGGTGTAGACGCGCTTTCTGATGTCCGCAAAGCGCATCGCCATATCCAGAAAGTCCGCCTCGGGATGCTCGTACAGCACCCACATGATCTTGGCAGCGTCCATGGCGGAGCCACCGCCGAGGGCGATGATCACGTCCGGCTTGAAGGACGCCATCTGGTTTGCGCCTTCCCGCGCGCTCGCGAGCGTGGGGTCGGGCAGCACGCTGAAGAAGGTTTCGTGCACAACGCCCATCTCGTCGAGCTTGTCCGTCACGGGTTTTGTGTAGCCGTTTTCGTAGAGGAAGGTATCGGTCACGAGGAACGCGCGCCGTTTGCCGAGCGTGGAGCGAAGTTCGTCCAGCGCGACGGGCAGGCTGCCTCTCTTGAAATAGACTTTATCGGGCGTGCGGAACCAAAGCATGTTCTCTCTCCTCTCGGCGACGGTTTTGATGTTCAGAAGGTGCTTGACTCCGACGTTTTCGGAGACCGAGTTGCCGCCCCAGCTGCCGCAGCCGAGCGTGAGGGAGGGCGCGAGCTTAAAGTTGTAAAGATCGCCGATGCCGCCCTGCGAGGACGGGGTGTTCACCAGGATGCGGCAGGTCTTCATGCGCGCCTCATACGCCTTGAGTTTCTCCGGCTGCGTGAGGGGGTTGAGGTAGACGCTTGCGGTATGGCCGTAGCCGCCGTCGGCGATGAGCCGCTCCGCCTTTTCCAGCGCGTCGTCGAAGCTCTTCGAGCGGTACATCGCCAGCACGGGGGAGAGTTTTTCATGCGCGAATTCCTCGCTCGGTTCCACGCTCTCGACCTCGCCGATGAGGATCTTTGTGGATTCGGGAACGCTTACGCCTGCGAAGGATGCGATGGTGTAGGCGCTCTGTCCGACGATCTTTGCGTTGAGCGCGCCGTTGATGATGATGGTCTTGCGCACCTTGTCGAGCTCGTCCGGCTTGAGCACATGGCAGCCGCGGTCGACAAACTCCTTTTTCACCTTATTGTAGATGGAGTCGGCGACGATGACGCTCTGTTCGCTGGCGCAGATCATGCCGTTGTCAAACGTCTTGCTCAGGATGATCGAGCTGACGGCCATAAGGACGTCCGCCGATTCGTCGATGATGGCGGGCACGTTGCCGCTGCCGACGCCGACGGCGGGCTTGCCGCTGCTGTAGGCGGACTTGACCATGCCCGGGCCGCCGGTTGCGAGGATGAGGTCCGCTTCCTTCATGGCGAGGTTGGTCAGCTCCAGACTCGGCGCGTCCACCCAGTCGATGATGCCCTCCGGCGCGCCGGCGGCGACCGCCGCGTCCAGCACGGTGCGCGCGGCCTCGATGGTGCAGCGCTTTGCGCGCGGGTGCGGGCTGATCAGGATGCCGTTGCGCGTTTTCAGCGCGATCAGCGTCTTGAAGATCGCGGTCGAGGTCGGGTTCGTGGTCGGAATGACCGCGGCGATGACGCCGACCGGCTCCGCGATGCGCGCGATGCCGTAGGCTTTGTCCTCTTCTATGATGCCGCAGGTTTTGGTGTTGCGGTATGCGTTGTAGATATATTCGGAAGCGTAGTGGTTTTTGATCACCTTGTCTTCCACGATGCCCATGCCGGTCTCTTCCACGGCGAGCTTTGCCAGCGGGATGCGGGCCTTGTTGGCGGCCGTCGCGGCAGCCAGGAAGATTTTGTCCACCTGCTCCTGCGTGTAGGTTGAAAACTGCTTCTGCGCTTCGCGGAGGCGGTCAAACGCGCGCTCCATGGCTTCCACGCTGTCAATGGGGGTTCGATTCGTCTGTGTTGTCATACGCTCCATCTCCTCTTTGTTCCTCTTTTGCTCGGGGCTTCCGGCTTTTTGGATGATTGATTCGATCATTTGTAATCGAATGGATTGCCGGATAACCTTTCGATCATTCTTTTTCTGGCTATAGAATAACGCTCTGAAGGCAAATTCGGAAGAGAGAGAATCGGAATATCAGTATATAAATATCGATATAGAAATATCTATATAAGCACGAGGCTTGAAATGCACGGACAAAACAAAACATCCCGGCCTTTGCCGGGATGCTGCGAAAGGGGATTTTTTATTTGGGCACGACGCGCTTGGCGGACTCGCGGAGCCGCTCGAAAAGCAGCCGGTCGAGCCGCGACAGATGATAGTCCGTGCGGTAGATGAGCACGTCCCGGTAGACGTTGCCGGGAACGTCGATGTTCTTCTGGCAGAGGTTGAAGCGGTCGAGCACATCCTGCGGCATGGGCGAGGCGAGCGCGTAGGCGGAGTCGAGCCGGCTGAGCAGCTCCAGCTGGCTCGCGCGCTCGTAGACGGTGATGGTCCGCTTCGCCTCGATGGCCTGCGCGATTTCGCGTGCCTGATTGACGGGCAGCGAGGGGATGGAGCCGTCCCCGTAGAGGATTTCCGGACAGTCGGAGAGGTCCTTTTCCTCGATACTGGTCCATCCGGCGAGCGGGTGCCGCGTGCTCATGATGGCGACGGAGCCAAACTCCCAGATGGGTTCGTATTGCAAAGAGCGTTCGGTCAGCGCGTTGAGGTAGTTGGTTTCGTACATCGACTGGTAGCGGATGACGCCGAGCCGGTTGACGCCGTTGGCGACCTGCTTGATCGTGCGCATCGCGCCCGCCTCGCGGTAATCCACGCTGAAGTCCGCGTCCGGCCCGAGCGAAAGGATCACCTCGGTCAGTGCGTGGGAGACGTAGCTTGCGCGCGGCGCGCAGAGGTCGAAGCGCGTCTTCTGGTCGTCCGCGGGCTTATACAGCGCCTCCATCTCGGCAATCTGCGAGAGGATGCCGCGCGCGTACCCGAGAAATTCGCGTCCCTTTTCGGTGGGCACGACGCCCTTTGCCGTGCGGTCGAAGATCGCGATGCCGATGTCGTCCTCCAGCTCGCGGATGGACTTGCTCAGGTTTGGCTGATTCATGTAGAGATTTTCCGCGGCCTTGCTGATGGAGCCGGTCTTCTCCACCTCGACGGCATACTTCAGCTGCAATAGATTATTCAAGCGGTTCTCCTTTCCGCGCGGAGGGGGGGCGTTATACGCGCAGCGCGCGCCCGGCTTTGGCAAACGCCGCTTCGTCGAGCATATCGCCGCTGAGCACCAGCCGGCCGTTGACATAGACGCGCTCGATGCCGAACGCTCTGGACTGGTCCGGCACGGCGTTTTTCAGCTCGGCTTCGTCGAATACGGTCAGATCGGCATAGTATCCGGGCCGGACGTAGCCGCGCTTTGGAATCGAAAAGCGGTCCGCCACGGCGCCGGTCATCTTGCGCACGGCGCGGGGCATCGTGTCCCCTTTGCCGTTGAGCGAGAGCTGCAGAAATTTCGGGAAACAGTCGTAGATGGCGGGGTTCTGCACGCCGTGCTCCTCGACCCATGCGTCGGTCATATACAGCGCGCTGTCGTGCTTTGCCAGCGCGGAAACGATCTCGGGCGTGCTGTAAGGGCCCATGTTGACGCGTCCGGCAAAGTCGCTCTGTTCGCAGAGCATCAGATACGCGTCGAGATCGTTGGTTTTCAGCTCTTTTGCGATCTGGTGCACGGTCTTGCCTTCGTATGCTTCATATCCCGGGCCGATGTAGGCAACCTGGATGTCGTCGAACCCGAAGCCGAGCAGCAGGATGGAGGCGTTCGCCAGCAGGCGGAAGCGGAACTTATTGACAAATTTCCGTTTGTCCGCCGGGGAGAGCGCCTGATACCACGTCGGCATGACCACGGTGATCACGGAGACGCCGAGCAGCTCCGCATAGAGATCGAACATCGCGTCCACGCCGTTTTTGCGCATGCGCTCGATGATTTCAACGAGCTCGTCCTTGCACTTGAAGGAACTTTTGCCGACAAAGATCGCATGGGAATATTGCAGCTTGCCGTTCAGCCCGCGCGTGATCTCCTCCAGCTCGTCCAGCGCGCGCAGCAGGTGCGGCCGGCCGAGCAGCTCCGGATACGCCATGGACACGGCGGAGCAGGCGCGCGGGTGTACGGTCAGCGGCCGATCATAGCGTGCGCAGAGCCCGGCAACCGCGTGGAGCTCTTCCTTTGGCGCATAGAGGCCGGGTTCGTACATCAGCCCAAGCGAAACGCCGCAGGCGCCCTGCTCGAGGTTGCGCTCCAGCAGCGTGAGCAGTTCGCGCTGCTCGTCTTGGGTCAGCGGGCGGTTGGCATAACCCGTGCCGCTCACGCGGGCCGAGCAGTGGCCGCAGAGCGTGGCGATGTTGAGCGGCGTGTTGCCGTCGATCGCCGTAAAAAACGAATCCGCGTCGGGATAGACGCCCGTCAGATCGGTCATGTGAAACAGACCCGCGCCGACCTTGTCGATATAGGGACTGTCCGGCGCAAAGCCGGTCATGGAGAGGCCGCAGTTGCCCGTGATGAACGACGTGATCCCCTGGCGCACGAACGGCTCGAAATACGGCTTCGGATCGTTTTTTGCAGCGAACCAGTCGTTGTGCGAATGCGCGTCGAAAAAGCCGGAGGAAAGGCTCTTGCCGGTCAAATCGACGCGCTGCGCGTCTTCGGTTTCGATGTGCGGCTGTACCTCGAGAATTTGATCGCCGTCGATTAAGACGTCGCCGATCAACGCGTCCGCGCCGGTTCCGTCATAGATGCGGCAGTGCTGAAGCAGTGTTTTCATGAAACGATACTCTCCCAGTTTGATCCCGGTAACATGGTATCACAAACCGCGAAAAATGAGAAGTTTTTCGCAAGCGGCGGCTGTTTCGCGAAAACAGTTGACAAAGTAAAACATATAGTCTACATTAGTAGACATAAGCCAAACGGCAAAGATTTGCCTCAAAAAACAGTCCGTAGACGGGGAAGCGAACCGATATGAGAGAAACCTTGTCCAAAAACGAATGGATCATCATGGAAACGCTCTGGCAGCGCGCGCCGCTCTATCTTTCGGAGCTCATGGTGGCGATGAAGACGAGCGTGGACTGGAACCGTTCAAGTTATCTGACCTATCTGAAGCGCATGGCGGATCAGGGGCTGGTCGGGTTCGAAACGGTGCGCGGCAGCCGCCGTTATGTGCCGCTGCTCCGGCGCGACGAGTGCGTCGAGGCGGAGAGCGACGCGCTGCTTGGCCGCATGTCGGAGCAGAGCGCGAAGCTGCTGCTGGTCAGCATGGTGCAAAAGAGCGGCCTTGGTGAAACCGACCGCAAGGCGCTGCAGGAATTGATCGCGCGGCTCGGCGGCGGACCGGAAACGGAGGCGTAACATGGGCGCAGTGCAAACCCTGATGGAGATATCCGTCTATGCCGCCGTGATTTTCGCGGTGATTCTGCTGTTGCGGTGGGCGTTGAAAGAGCGTCTCTCGCCTGCGCTTCGCTATGCGCTCTGGTTTCTGCTGCTGGCGCGGCTGGTGTTTCCCATAACGCTGGAAAGCGGACTGCATCCGTTCGAGGCGTGGGGGAACGGCGCGGGCGTTGCGACTGTCGATCTCGCGGCGGGAGAAGCGGCGGATACTGCGGTGACGCCGGTGGCCGACGAAGGCGTCGCCGCCGTGCAGCCGGCGGCGGAAGGGGCGGCGCAACCGGAGCGGGCTGACCTGCCGGCCGGGCGCAGTCTTTTCACGCGCTCCGTCCTGCCGGTCGTCTGGCTTTCGGGAGCGGTCGTCGTTGGCGGCTGGCTCGCGCTGTCCTACGCGAGATTCAGGCGAAACATCAAGCGCGACGCCGTGCAGCCGAGCGCGGCGCTGACGGAGATGCTGGAGCGGATCAAGTCCGAGCTGGGCGTGCGTTCCGGCATTCGTGTCGTTTGCCAGCCGGCATACGGCGCGCCTGCGATCGTCTTTCCCGGCGTATTGTGGATTCCGCTTAGCGCAATGGCCGGTATGGAAGAGGTGCAGACGGAGGACGCGCTGCGGCACGAACTGATGCATGTAAAGCGGCTCGATCCGGCCGTCACCGTTTTGCTGGCGGCGCTCTGCGCCGTCTACTGGTTTCATCCGGCGGTGTGGATCGCGGCCTGTCTGATGCGGCAGGATATGGAGGCCGCCTGCGACGCGCAGGTAACGAAGCGATACTCGGCGGAGCAGAAGCGGCGATATGCCGCGCTGCTCGTCGACCTGTATGCCCAGCCCGATTTGCGCGCGCCTGCGCTCGGGTTTTCCGGACAGGGTGCGAAAAGACAGGCGGAACGCCGCGTCCGGAGCGTGTTCACGGCAAAAAAGAGCGGGCGCGGCGCTGCGTTGATTGCCGCGCTGACTGCCGTATTGCTGTTGTTTGGCTGCTTTACGACCGCGTGCAGGTCGGCTTTGGCCGAGATGGAAGATATGTCTAGCCCCGCAAACCCATGGCCGTTGTATACGGAGACGGAGATCATCGGACGGGTTGACGCAGAACAAACACAGATTTCGCAGGAAGCGACTTTTGCCGTCCACGCGGATATTGTGCAACCCAAAGGGGCTTCGCCCGCCGTGATTTCCATGACCAGACAAATGACGACGCAGGAGGAGATTTACAAAAGTCTTACGGGCGCGATATCGCTCCGTGAGCCGGCGGATACGCTCAATGAAGCGCTGCAGGTTTTTATCGTTGGCCCCGATATGGAACGTACGGGACTTTCGTGGGGTAATCCGGCCATACAGTCTTTTCAGTCTTATAGCGGAGCCGTATTGATCTATACAGCAAGCGAACAGAGAAACGGTGGATACTTGGGAATGCTCTCCGATGTCTTGCTGAATGAACCGATCAACCTGACCGTCGATGAGGCACAGCATCAGGCGGATGCGGTGGTTGCGGCGCTCGGCGCAGAGAATTTGTTGCTGCAAACGGCAGAACGCGCCTGCCTCGCGGATTCCAGAGTAGATGCAACGCTGGACATTACCTCGAATGGCTGGTGCTTCACCTATGTACCGATAGGCGGCGGTTTGCCCGTGTATTGCATTGACGGATTGAATGCGGATTGGCATCAGGGCGAGAGCGTCCAGACGGAAGCGGACCGCGCGCGGCTTCGCATCTATGTGAATGAAGGCGGCGTACGAGTGGTCGACCTGGGCAGCATGTTTGATGCCGGCGAGGTGCTGGACAGTTCACCGAAGCTGGTTTCCTATGAAAACGCGATCGATCTGGCCAAGCAGCGGCTTAAGCAGAAGTTTGACGACGAAGACACCGTCTGGCCGTGGATCTTCGCATCCGGCGTTGAGTTGACGGTGGAACGTGTCAATCTCGTTTCGGCAATCGTTGCACAAGGATCGATGCACAATTCGGAGACGAATGGCATGGATGATTTTGACTGGCGTCTGATTCCCGTTTGGCAGGTCATCGTTTCGATCGCCTATGAAGGAGCGGAACCATACAGGGCGATCGAGCTGCGTTTCAGCGCGCTGGATGGACTGCCGCTGGAGATACGATTCTAGCAAGCATTCGGCGTATCCCGATTGACGAGCCCCCTCGGGCGACGTATACTATAGAAAAATGAATAGCGTGCGTATCTGCGCCCCGAACAAGGGCGCTGGCGGGAGGAATTCCGCCAAGGGAATGCGGATGAAAATTCCGAGCTACCCCAGTAACCGTGAAGCGGACGAACGGACACAATAGCCACTGCGGCATAGCCCGCGGGAAGGCGTCCCAGTAGGATGATGCAAAGCCGGGAGACCTGTTTATGCATGACATACTCCTGGGGTGGAGTGAAGCTATTGACCGCGCCGACAGCACGCGAAGTTTCCATTGCTCCCTCTCCTCAAAGAGCGGAGCAATTTTTTTATTGCCTCCCTCTCGGCTCTATTCATTTGGAATATGCATGAAGGGAAAGAAGCAACATGAAACAAACAAGATTACTGGCCGCGCTGCTTACGGCGCTCCTGCTGCTCGGCGCGCTCGCCGGCTGCGCGCCCGCTGCGACGGAACCCGCGGCAACCGCCGAATCCATCGCCACCGAAGCGCCCGCCGAGGCGACCGCGGCGCCCGAGACCGCGGGCGTGAGCGTGACCGATATGGCGAACCGCGAGGTCACGCTCGATGAACCGGCGACCCGCGTCGTCGCGCTCAGCGCGGCGGACTGCGAAATCCTCTACGCCATCGGCGCGGGCGATCTGCTCGTCGGCCGCGGCGAATACTGCGACTATCCCGCCGAGGTGCTGGAGATTCCCGCCGTACAGTCCGGCATGGAGACCAACCTCGAGCAGATCATCGCGCTCGAGCCGCAGGTGCTGATCATGAGCGTCATGGCGCAGACTGAGGATCAGGTGGCTCAGCTTGAGGCGGCTGGCATCAAAGTCGTCGTTTCGGACGCGCAGGACATCGCCGGCGTATACACCGCAATCGGGATGCTCGGCGCGCTCACCGGGCACGACGCGGAGGCGGCGGAGGTCGTCTCCGGCATGCAGGCGACGTTGGACTCCCTTGCCGCGCGCGCGGGCGAGCTGGAAGGCAAGAGCGTCTATTTTGAAGTATCCCCCCTGCAGTACGGCCTTTGGACGGCCGGACAGGGCACGTTTATGAACGAAGTCGCGACGCTGCTGGGGCTTCGCAACGTGTTTGCGGACGTCTCCGGCTGGGCGGAGATCTCCGAAGAACAGGTGCTGCAGGCAAATCCCGACATCATCGTGACCATCGCCATGTACTTTGGCGAAGGACAGACGCCGGCGGAAGAGATCCTCTCCCGCGCGGCCTGGTCGGAGGTGACCGCCGTCAAAAACGGGGACATCCTCAATCTGCCGGACAACGAGCTTTCGCGCCCCGGCCCGCGTCTGGCGGACGGCGCGCAGGCGCTCTTCGACTTTGTGCTGGAGGCAATCGCAAACGACAATGCGGCGTAATGTCCAAAGGGGCACGGGGGGCGAGCTGCCGTCCCCCGCGCCCGAAACGCATACCGGCGGCAGGCGGGACGGCTTTCGCGCAGGCGAACTCGTCCTGTTTGCGCTGGTTACGCTTGCCGTCATGGCGCTCTGCGTCTGCGTTGGCAGCGTGAGCCTGCCGCTGAAAACGACGCTGACGGTGATCTGGAACGCCGTCTGGCGACTGCCGATGCCGGATGGCGTCTCCGTGCCGATCATTCTCTCGGTGCGTCTGCCGCGCGTGCTCTGCGTGGCGCTCACGGGCGCGGCGCTGTCGATCTGCGGCGGCGCGATGCAGGGCCTGCTGAAAAACCCGCTGGCGGACGGCAGCACGCTCGGCGTGGCCAGCGGCGCGTCGCTCGGCGCGGTGATCGCCATCGCGTTTGGCATCACGTTGCCCGCGCTCCCGTTTGCGGGCACCATGATTCTGGCGATCGCGTTCGCGTTTCTCTCGCTGCTGATCATCCTTTCGCTGGCGTACAAAATCGACTATTCCATGTCCACCAATACGATCATCCTCATCGGCGTGATCTATTCCATGTTCGTTTCGAGCATCTTGGCGCTCATCATCTCGTTTGCGTCCGACCGGGTCAGGCAGATCACCTTCTGGACGATGGGCTCGCTGCTGGGCGCGACGCTGCAAAATGCGCTCGTGCTGCTCGCTGCGCTCGTCGTGTTCGGCGGCTTGATTTTGCGCTATTCGCGAGAGCTCAACGCCTTTGCCGTAAGCGAGGACAATGCGCGAAACATCGGCGTACCCGTGCGGCGGGTAAAGCTCTTTTTGCTCATCGCGGTCTCCGCGCTCATCGGCGTCTGCGTCTCCATCGGCGGCACGATCGGGTTTGTGGGGCTTGTCACGCCGCACATGGTGCGCATGATCGTCGGGCCCGACCACAAGCGGCTTTTACCCGCGTCCCTGTTCGGCGGCGCGGTGTTTCTCATGCTGGCGGACCTTGTCGCGCGTATTTTGCTCAATCCCGTCGAGCTGCCCATCGGCGTGGTCACGTCGTTTGTCGGCGCGTTCCTGTTTGTCGTGATCTTCTATCGATACCGGAGGGCGCGCGCATGAACTTGCTCGACGTAAAAAACCTGACCGTGCGCTACGGCGATCTCACGATCGTGGACGGCGTGAACTTTTCGCTGTCCGAGGGGGACTGGCTCATGATCGTCGGCCCCAACGGCGCGGGTAAGAGCACCATCGTCAACGCGATTTCGCAGGGCGCGCCGTATACGGGCGAGGTGCGCGTGCTGGAGAGGGACGTCCGCCGCTATCGCCCGCACGAGCTCGCGCGGCTTGTGGGCGTACTCGCCCAGACGCACGCCATGGGGTACGGGTTCACGGTCGGTTCGGTCGTGCGTCTTGGGCGGTATGCATATTCGCCGGGGCTGTTTTCCGGCGGGCGGGACGAGGACGAGCGCATGGTCGCGCGCGCGCTGGCGCTCACGGGCATGACGCGCTTTGCCGATCAAAACGTGCTCACGCTCTCCGGCGGCGAGCTGCAGCGGACGTTTCTTGCGCAGCTTTTTGCGCAGAACCCGCGCGTGCTGCTGCTGGACGAGCCGACCAACCACCTTGACCTCGTCTACCAGAAACAGGTGTTCGAGCTCATCTCGGGGTGGATCAAAACGCCGGGACGCGCGGTGGTTTCGGTGGTGCACGACCTGAGCCTCGCGCGGGCGTACGGCACGCGCGCGCTGCTGCTCGACGGCGGGAAAACCGTGGCTTACGGCGCGGCGGCGGAGGTGTTCTCGCCGGAAAACCTGAATTGCGCGTATGATATGGACGTCTCCGCGTGGATGAAAACGCTGCTGTCCCAGTGGCGGGAAGACGAAAAATAGCGGCGCTTTTTCCGAAAGATCATCGAAATTTTACCGAAAACGGCGTACGCGGCGGGAAAAAGTAGTGTATAATCGACAGAACATCGTAAAACGGGTTCTGTCTTTTTTTGTGAGCGGCAGAACCGGACGGAAAATCAAACAAACGGGTTCTGTCGCTTTATGGAAAGGACAGAAACGGAACCGCCCGGTGCGACAGCGCGTCGCGGGCGGGTCAGGGAGTGAAGCACATGCTATCGATCGTATTATTGCGCCACGGCAAGACCGAAGGAAACCTAAGCGGCCGCTACAACGGCAGAACCGACGATCCGCTCTGCGAGGAGGGCGTGCGCGAGGCACAGGCCGCGCCGCATTACCCGCACGTTTCGCTCGTATACGCCAGCCCGCTGAAGCGCACGCAGCAGACCGCGAGGATCTGTTTTCCGAACGCCGAGATCGTGACGATAGACGATCTGCGGGAGATGGACTTTGGCGACTTTGAAGGCCGCACCGCCGCCGAGATGGAAAACGACGCGGACTACCGCGCGTGGGTCGCGGGCGGCTGCGTGGACCTCTGCCCGGGCGGCGAGAGCATTCCGCTCTTTGCGAGGCGCGCCGCCGCGGCGTTTGCGGGCGCGGTTGCCGACGCGATGGCGCGCGGGGAACACGAGGTGGGGTTTGCGGTGCATGGCGGCGTGATCATGGCGGTCATGAGCGCGTTTTCCGGCTCCGGCGAACCATACCATGCATGGTATGTGCTCAACTGCGGCGGATATGAGATCACCATAGACGAAACCGCATGGGCAGAGAAGAAAGAGTTCGCGTCATTCCGGCTGTTTGGCAAGAAGGGCGACCGCCGGGACATGATCGGCAGCCAGGCGGAGGCATAAAACCGAAATCCGGCGAAACAGCGCGTCAAACGGGCAGCATGGTTCCATGCCGCCCGTTTTCTTAAGGACACGGGTACTATTCCGTGATGAGTTTTGTCTTCTTGAGCGCGAGAACGAGCGCGGGGATCACGGCGAGCTGGATGATGATGCCGGGCAGCGCGGTGACAAACGCGGCGGTCATCCAGATCGGCAGGGAATAGCTGCCCGCGCGGAAGATCACCGCGTTGAGCAGGCCAAACACGAGGCGGCCCGCCAGCATCGCCCCGATGAGCGAAAGGTAGAGGTCGGCGAGCAGTTTTCCGGTCTTGACAAATCGCACGAGCAAGCCGGAGGCAAAGCCGTACACCGCGAGCTCGCAAAGCATGCTCGGCAGATACGCCATCGGCGGCATGCCGGTGAACAGGCTCGAAAGCAGCGGCGCGAGCACGCCGCAGGCCAGGCCGAACGGCCAGCCGCAGACGAGGCCGCAGAGGAAGACCGGGATGTGCATCGGCAGAAAGATGCTGCCCGCGTTGGCGACGGAATGGAACGCGACGGGCAGCACGACGCCGAGCGCGACGCAGAGCCCCGCAAAGATGAGGCGCTTTGTTTTGGTCATGGTGAATCGATACATGGGTTCAGGATCTCCTTTCAATTTTTGACAAACGAAAAACAGCCGCAGAGGCTGGCCCGGCTTGACCGGGAAACTCGCCTTCGTGGCTGTATTGATCGATCTGGACTGTAAAGACGGAAGCCCGCTCGCCTTCATGGCGAACATTATGACGCTATTTTATAGAACGCATTCGCTTGTGTCAAGGTCGAGGCGGAATATCGTCTGCTTACGCGTCCGGTTCACCGGCAAAGCGGCGGTCGAGCTCTTCGAGCGTCAGCGCGATCAGCTCCTTGATTCCAAACGGACCGAGGCCTGCGACATAGCTGTTGCAAAGGTTCAGCGGGATGAGCAGGCGAATGGCAGGGCTTTGCCCGACCGCGGTGGCGATGGCGGGCGAGATCTCGCCCATCATGGAATCCGCGACCAGAATGCCGAGCGGGCCGATGATGCAGTCCGCCGTGCGGCAGTTGACGATCACCGCATTTTCCCCCGTTCCCGCGCGCGCGGCCCCCGCTTTCATCATGGTCGTGGTTGCGATGCTGTTTGTGCCGACGGCGAGGATTTCATAGCGGTCCGCGCGGGACGCGAGCTGTTCGACGAGCAGCTTTCCGATGCGGCCTCCCTGGCCGTCGATGACGAGGATCACGGGTTTTTTCATACGGAGGTTTCCTTTCGAGCGAGATCATTCCGGCCGTTTTGCATTCACGGATCGGGCATGCCGCCGGACGCGGGGTGCGGCGGTTACAGAAGGATCAGCGGGAGCAAAGCCGCGCCGAGCGTCAGCAGGACGAGCAACGTCAGACAGCCGCCCTTGCCGCCGCCGGACGGTTTCTTGCTTTGTTTGTTGTTGTCCTCATTGGCCAGCATATAGTGCGCGTAGCCGGTAATGCCTTTTCCAAAGTAGCCGTAATCGTCCGGCATGGCGTCGCCTCCGATTCAGAATCCGGTTCCAAATGTTTCAATATCAAACTCCCTGTGACGTTTGCCGGAGCGAGGGAGCATACCGTTTTCATCATGATATAATACCTGTTGCTTGCAATGCAATATCATCGGCGAATCAATGGAGGACTATCCAATGAAACGAATCGTTTGCTGCCTGACGGCGGCTGTTTTTTCGCTCGGGCTGTTTGCCTGCGCCGCGCCCGTGACGCCGGACACGACGGACGATGCAACGGCGGAGGTCGTCGTGTTTGACGACGACGTGCTCGAGGCGCTCGTTCGCGAGGCGATCGGCAAACCCGAAGGGGAGATCACCGTGGCGGATGCGCTCGGCGTGACGGAGCTGGATATGCAGATGCAGGGCGTGGACCCGGACCAGCCGTATATCCATTCGCTCAACGCGCTGCAATATTTCACAAACCTGACCTATCTCGGGCTGGGTTACGCCGTTCAAAACGCGGACGATCCGGCCGAACCGATCGACATCGCTCCGCTTGCCGGGCTGACGAAGCTGACGTCGCTGCAGATGGGCGGGCTGGTGATCGACGATCTCTCGGTCGCTGCCAACATGCCGCATCTGATCAGCCTGACCGTGTTCGGCGGAAAGCGGCTGGGCGACCTCTCGCCGCTTGCGGGGCTGACCGAACTGCAGGCGCTGACGCTGAACAACAACCTGATCTCGGACGTTACGCCGCTTGCGGGTCTGACCAGCCTCATCTATCTCGACCTGCAGGCCAATCAGATTCAAGACGTTACGCCGCTTGCGGGCCTGACCGGACTGACACGGCTGTATCTTTCGAACAATCCGATTCAGGATTACACGCCGCTGGCGCAGATTCGCGAAAATCTGGAAGAATGGGACTTCGACGTGCCGCAAG
Source organism: Clostridiales bacterium (assembly GCA_012517905.1). Classification (GTDB taxonomy): domain Bacteria; phylum Bacillota; class Clostridia; order Christensenellales; family CAG-138; genus UBA7703. Next base: position 33,437 of record JAAYUE010000036.1, read on the forward strand.
GCTGAACGAAACGCAAACAGCGGCCTGCCGATGATATCTTCGGCAGACCACTGTTTTTTAGCATATGATGTGTCGTTCTTGACTTTGCGGACACGCTCTTCGCATGAACGCGGCTGTGTTCTTCGCCGATTTTGACTTGCAACGATAGCGCTTCATTGCACAATGACACGTAATTATCTCCAAATCCTGAGTCTAACCATAATAAGTGCAATCTTTGAACCGCCCGGGAAGAAACTCATATCGTCTTTTGTAAATACGCCTATTGCAAAAGACAATACAACGTATAATATGACTGCGAATGCGACAACGATTAAAGTTGCAAGCTTCGCCGGGACAATTTGGGATAGAACGGGATGGGTTGCAAATACGAATAACCCCATCCCCGCTGTTGCAACGATGGGCTTGAAGATGTGGCCCAATGAAAATTTTAATTTTGCATATCGAATCACACAAAAAACATCAAGAATGGCAGCCACGATATAGCATGCAACGGTACCGATGGCGGCGCCTTTGACATTGATTTCCGGTATGCGTATCAGTACAAGGCTTACAACTATTTTAATAGCTATACCGAGGAAAAGATTGATTACGGGGAGATAGGTTTTGCCAAGGCCCTGAAGTATGCCGGTTGTGGTTTGTACAACCGTAAGAAACAAGACACCAACAGCCATTATGGCAAGCAGGGTTCCCGCGGTTTGCAGTTCTTGTTCGCTAAGCGAAGAATATAACAGCTGAATAATGGGTTTGGCCAAAAGGAGAAATCCAACGGCGCACGGCAGCCCGATAAAAAGCGCCAACTTAAATCCCATGCCGGACTTTGTGGAAATATCGTCCAGATTATTCTTTACATGGGAGGCCGATATTGCGGGGACCAGACTCATTGCAAGCGCAAGAGACAATATTGCAGGCATATTGATTAATGGATTGACAACGCTTGTAAGGGTTCCAAACAGAGAATCTGCGTATGCCTGTGAATAGCCGAGGCCAAGAAGAGAATTGGTAACGATGGCCGTATCAATGATCTGTACCGTAGGCATAGCCAGAGCGCCCAGCACGATTGGAAAAGCAAGGATAAAGAGTTGGCGGAGAATGCCGCTCTTTTCTTCCTGTGGAAATGCCTTGCTGTTTGCTTGGATTGGCTCTTTGATGACCCGTTCGTGCTTATGATAAAGAAATACGAGAAACAGCAATGCCAATAGCTCTGAAAGCGTTACGCCTAAGATGGCGCCTGCTGCGCCATAGGCAACGCCATGGTCTTTCCAGAGATTTGCGAAGAACAGCCCGAGACCCAGCTTGCCGAGCTGCTCGATAAGCTGTGAAAATGCGGTCGGCGACATCATTTGAAGACCTTGAAAATATCCTCGATACGCCGATAGAACAGATACGAAAAGCAGAGATGGAGCAATTGTCAGCAAAACAATATTTGCATTAGGACGCCCGACTAAATCAGCGATATAGCTGCTCAGGAGAAGAAGCGCGCCTGTCGTGAAGACGCCAATATATGCCAATACCTGAAAAGCTGTTTTGAAGACCAAATGGGCTCCGCGATAATCGTTTATCGTAACGCGTTCGGAAACCATTTTGGATATTGCAACAGGAAGGCCGGCGCTTGATATGACCAGCAGCCAATTATATACCGGATATGCCGTAGAATAATACGCCATACCTTGGGTTCCGATCATATTCGTTAATGGAATTCTGAATATCGCGCCGATTACTTTGCAAATCACGCCGATAATTGCAAGGATTGCTGCGCCTTTTAAAAAGCTCTTTTGTGACATGATTAAACTCCCTGAATCCAGTTATTCATATCGTTGGCAAGAAACAAAACCGAATATAAAGCATTTTAAATATTACCAGCTAAATACGTAAATGTATACAAAACAATACTGACGTCGCCCGAAAAATGACATCGGTTTGTGCAATCTGAAGGATTCCGGCGATAGGAGCTTCTATATTATGTCCAATCTTTAGGGTTCGGTGCAGATTCTGCGGACGCTGTTTGATTTGAATGGAGGATTTCTGAAAAGCGTTGAAGCGCGGGACCGAATGGTTCATCCGATAAGCGGTGCACAAAAGAAAACATCTGCTTTACCATGACAGTTGGATGCTGTACAATCATCAATAAGACCCTAAACAATGTCTTTCGGACGTTCAGTGTTTAAAAAAACATATTTGATACGGAGGAGCTTCGAGTATGAGGAAAACCATCTGTTTGGTCCTTTCGCTGCTGCTTGCAATCTCTGCAACGGCATGCACGGCGAATCAGCCGGGGACGGCGAATGTAACCGCCGTACCGACCGCGCCGGTTGAAACGGCCGCGCCCGCGTCCGCGGCGGTCGGCGACGCGTCTGGAATTGACCCTGCTGTGCGCGAGGCGATTGCGAATGCGTCCTCGTTCGACGAGGTGGTCCCTTATCATAAAGACGCGGTTGTAAGCGAGGACTATGCAACCGCGCTTTTATGCGCGGAGCGCATGCTGGAGCTGGAACCGGGCAGCTTCGACGCATACTGCGCGCTGACCGAGGCGCGCATTAAACTGCTGCAGCAGGAGACGGCCTCGCTGAACGAGATGATCGAAACCGGCATTGAGACGCTCGACAATCCCGACTCCTACAAAAACGTGGTTTCGGGGATTCTCGACGGCAGCGATCTGCAGATTCGGATTCCGTTTGTTTCGGATATTGGTTCCTCGGGGCAGGCGAATACAGCAGGGATTCCGCTGAGCAATCTTTGCTCGGATGCCGCATACGGTTCCTGGGCGGGCGGGATTTTGACCACGCAGGCAGGGTGGATCTATTTTGCAATTCCGAATGAGGACTGGGCGATCTATAAGCAGAAGATCGGCGAGGATCGCAGGGAGCGAATCGGCGACGACGGCGGATGCTATATCAACGTCATCGGCGACTGGCTGTATTATTGCAGCATGCCGGAAAACGGCGCGGTCTATCGCATGCGCACCGACGGCAGCGAGCGTACGCGCGTCGGTGAGGATAACGCCGCGTTTCTGAGCGTGCAGGGGGACTGGATCTACTATGCCAATCAAAACGACAACAACAGTCTTTACCGGATGAAGACCGACGGCAGCGAGCGCGCCTGGATGGCGGGCGGCCCCGTGCGCGCGCCGTATATCGCCGACGGCTGGCTCTATTATGCGATGAACAATCAGCCGGGGTTGTATCGTATGTCTCCCGACGGTGGCGAGACGATGCTGCTTGTGAACGATACGATCAATTACTACGATATTTGCGACGGCTGGCTCTACTATCTGGGCGACGATCACGGGCTCGTCATCTTCCGTATGCGTCCGGACGGCAGCGAACCGGCGGAGCAGGTGCTGCGGCTCGCGGGAAAAGGCGCGATGTTTGCCGTGCTCTCCGCCGACCGGATCGCCCTGGCGGGCGCGATTCGGGAGGGAGATAATGAAAAGGCCGTCGTGGTGGATGTAACGACGCAGCAGGAGGTCTGTTCCGCCGATTTCTGGTGCAGCGGGCTGTATCCGGTCAGTGCAAATCTGGTCTATTTCGTCTTTGGCGACGACAACACCTGGCACTGGCTGGATGTGGACAGCGGACAGTCCGGCGCAATGAACTGACCTTCGAATCGGCAGTGAATCAAACGCCCCGCCATGCCTGGCGGGGCGTTTTGCGGTCACAGCTCGCTTTTTTCGCGGTAATAGAAATATTCCCGGTCAAAGATGGCGTAATACAGCCAGCGCGGGAGCTTGTCGTAATAGGGCTGCAGCTCGCGCATGACCGCCGTCTGCGTCTCGTGCGCGCGCGTCACCGCATAGCGAATGCCCCGCCAGCGGTAGATGTTCGCCGCGACGTTCGGGCGCGGCAGACCGCGCGCGGGATCGTACCGCTCGCGGAAGGTCTTGCTCAGTTTCAGCGCAAGCGCCAGCATGCCGCCCGGCAGCGTCATCTGAAACACGCCCTTTATGCTGTCGGTCTGCTTTGCCACGTGCGCGGCGGCTTTGCCCGCGGCGACGTGGTCCGTGTGTCCGTACATGCCGATGTTTTCGTCAAAGGTGAATACGTAGGTTGGCGAAAACGCCTCCGCTTCGCGGCGGACGGTGTCGCAGACCGCGTCGAAGTCCTGATTTGCCAGATAGCGGTCGGGATAGTCACAGACGACCATTTCGTCCAGCGCGAGGAGTGTTTTTACCTGCCCGAGCTCCTGCGTGCGCCGTTCTTTCAGCCCGCTCTTGGGTACGAGGTCATAGGTCGGGCCGTCCTCGCCATGCGTCAGATACAGCGCCTTGACGGGCAGGCCGTATTTGCGCTTGAGCAGCGAGAGCGTGCCGCTCATGAGCACCTCGTCGTCCGGATGCGCAACGACGTAGAGGATGCGGTCGTCCTTGTTAAAGCGCACTCGCCGCGTCAGGCGCGGCACGCCGGACTGGTTGACAAACCCGTTTGCAAACGCGAGCGCGCCGCAGAGCAGCGCCAGAACAGCTGCCAAAGCGATGATGACCCAGATCACGGCTGCGCCGCCTTTTCCCGGTTGAGCCGCAGCATTACGAAGAAGCCGACCAGCGAAAACACCGCGGCGATGGGGGCGACGACGGTGATGCCGAGCGGCTGCGTGGCTGTGCTGCCCAGAAGGTCGTGCAGTACGCCGACGGCGAACGAGGCAAACGCGGTCGCGAGCTTGTTGACCAGCCCCTGCACGCCGAAGAACATCGCCTCGCGTCGCACCTCAAAGCGGCGGTAATCGTCGTCTATGATTTCGGAAACGAGCACGTTGGGGATGACCATGAGCCCGCTGTAAGGAAAGCCGAGCAGTGCCATGAGCGCAAAGCCGAGCGCCGCGCCGGGAATGCCCTGAATCTGCGGCAGCGCCATGATGAGCAGCGCGACCAGCGCGTAGCTCGCCATGGAGATCATCAGCGACTTGACCGTGCCGAACTTTTTGACAAACACGTTATACAGCGGGATGAACGCCAGCGCGCAGACCACGGAGACGATAAAGAGCGTGCTGGACATGCCCTTCTCCAGCCCCAGCGAGACGGTCGTGACAAACGCGAGGTTATACTGGATCAGCTGGAAGCCGATGAAAAACGTCGCAAAGCCGATGATGTATTTGACGAACTTGTCGTTTTTGAATGCGCCGACGATGTTTTTGAAGAGGTTTTTGGTCTGGTTCGGCGCGGGCGCGGGCACGTAGTCCCGATTGACCTTGATCACGAGCGCGGGCACGACCATCACCAGCGCGCAGACGATGCTGAGCACGATTCCCGCGCCGAGGTATCCCATCGCGTTGATCAGAAAGCCGGATGCGCCGAGTGCGATGCCCATGCCGACGATGCCGAACACGGACACGAAGCTCTGGATGAAGATGCGCTGCTTGTCGTCCTTGGCGATCTCCGGCAGCAGCGCGAAATACGGATTGACCACGACGGTGTAGAAGAAATAGAACCCGTTGAGGAAGATAAACAGCCAGATGAAGCGCGCCAGCTCGGTCTGCGCCGCCTGCGGGGTGATCCAGACCATGAGAAAGCAGAAGATCATCGGCAGCGTGCCGAGCAGCATGAACGGGAGCCTGCGGCCCATGCGCTTGCCGCGGATGTTGTCGCTCCAGTTGGCGACCAGCGGGTCCGCCACGCCGTCCACAATGCGCCCGAACAGCGTCGCCGTGCCGACCAGCGTGCCGGAGAGCACGGGGTTCCGCGCGTTTCCGGTCATAAAGAGCAGCAGCCAGGTCGTGATGAACTGGCTGAGCATGCCGGGCCCAAGGTGGCCGACCGCGTATGCGACCTGCTTTCCGCCCTTGAGCTCGCGGTAGGGAGTGTTGGGGAGTTGTTCCACGTTGTCATCCTCCTGTGTGAATTTGATGTGTTCAAAGCCGTGTTTGCGGGTTATCGAAAGAATCCGTCCGCGCTGTCGTGATCCAGCGTAAATGCGGCGAGCGCGCTCCAGCCCTGCAGCATGCCGCCCGCGGGATAATAGGGCGAATAGTATTCCCCCGGCGTGGCGAAGCCCTGCTGCAGGCTTGTTTCATACCAGCGCGTGAGCGGATAGCGGTAATCCATGCCATACAGCTTTTTCGCAAAGGCGTAGAGCGCGGAAAGATACGGCCAGTCCGCGCCGTTGTGATAGCGCAGCGGGTCGGCGCTCTTTTCCACGAGCCGCGCGGCGGAGGCGTACGGCGGATAGACGCAGAGCGTGCCAAAGTCGCCATAGCGCGCGTTGTTTCGCGTCTCGAGCAGCGCCTCCATGCGCGAGAGCATGCGCGCTGCTCGCTCCGGCGGGGCGATGTCGAAGAGCGCGGCGAACACCGTGTCGAGCGAGAGGTTCGCCTCCGTCTCGTCCGTGGTTTTGAAGTTGACGTAATAGCCCAGCTCTTCGTCCCAGAGTATGCGGTTGACGCCCTCGCGGATGCGCCGGGCCGCCTCGTCATACCGCGCGGCATCCGGCAGCAGCGAACCGCCAAGTTGCAGCGCGCCGTAAGCAAGGCACTGGATGTAGGTGACGTACCCTTCGCGAAAGACGTTGTCCGCCCAGTCGTGCCGCGAGGCGGGGTCGCGGTCGATCAGCCCGTTTTCGTCCAGCGAGGCGGCGGTCACGTCCAGTACGACGGCGAGCTTCTGCGCGATCTCCTCCTCGCCGAGCACGGCGCGATCGCCCGTTGCAGAGACATAGGCGTACAGCAGCAGCGCGAAAAACAGCGGGCTGTCGGCATGCGCGCACCACCAGGTCGTGCAGCAGGCGTCCACCGCCGAGCCGCAGGAGCCGTCCGCGGCAACGCCGCGCGCGAGCGTGCGCAGCTGTGTTTTGACCCAATCCGGCCGGTAGGGCAGGATGGCCAGCGCGGTGTAGTAGCCGTCGCGGTAATAGGTGCGCGCGGGGGCGGCGTAGTTCACACCTGCGAAAAAACCGGAAAAGTCCGAAAACGATTTGTAGCTGGAAAACGCCGCATTGAGCGCATAGGCCTTGAAGGCGGCGTTTTCGCCCGGATTCGCGGCGGCGAGCAGCGCGACAAAATACGCCTCCGCGTCCGCATCCGCCTCTGCGGCGGCGGCGGGCAGCGCGTCCTGCGTCAGCGTCAGGCTTAGGTCGAGGGCGAGCGTGAATTCCGCAAAAAACGCGTCCCGTCTGGCCGTCGATTTCACGCTCGCGGTATAGTGCAGATAATCCCCCTCGCGTTCGCGCAGCGTGAGCGGCGCGGTGCAGAGAACCCGCAGCCGCTCGGGCGGACACTGCACGCCGAAATCATACTCCAGCGAAAACGGCCGGCAGCCCTCCGCGTTGAGGCGCAGATACAGCACGGGCGATTCGGAGCCGAGGAACCAGCGCGCGGCGCAGCCCGCGTCGCAGAGGGGAAAGCGGGTCTCCTGCACGCGCCCGTAGGCGACGATCTGCCGCTCGTCGGCGGGGTCGATCGACGTGCGCCTGCCGCAGACGCCGTAATACCCGCCGGGCAGCACCGCGTCGTATGCGCCGCTGAGGGAGAGTTTCGTCAGCGTCAGGCCGTCTACGCAGGCGGCGAGCCGGAGGTTGCTCATGTCGTACGGCGCGGGCGTGTGCATCGGCAGCGCCGCTTCCAGTTTGTGGTCTTCCCGAACGCGATAGCTCATGGGTCGTCTCCTTTCACGAGGTCGAGCGGGCGGTGCAGCCGGTCGATCAGCCGAACGTTCGGCCGGATCGCCCGATTGCCGCGGTTTTCATAGCGAACGCGCACGCAATCTGGCAGGCACGATATGGAAAATGCGATTTGCGTGCAGTCGTTTTGCAGATAGGCGGTCGTTTCGCCGTCGTCGAAGAAATAGCCGCGCGAAAACGAACCGGATTCCTGCGCGTATATCGTAAAGACCGGTTCGATCTCATCGACGCCGGGATTGGGCGCGGCGTCCTCGGCGAACACGCTGCCGCCTTTGTGCAGCGCGTGCGGCGCGCCCTGTGCGGGACATGCGAGCGTGATCGTCTCGCCGCCGGGCAGCCATGCGCCGCGCTCGTCGTACCAGCCGTCCCCGCTCTTTGGCAGGCGCAGCGTCAACTCCGAAACGCCTTGATCGAACACGCAGACGGCCAGCAGCGAATCCCCGACGAAAAACAGGTCGCTTTCGGGATCGGCGGCGGGGTCTTCATAGACCAGCGGACGCAGTATGGGCTCATGCAGCGTGTGCGCGCGATACATCGCGTCGTAGAGATACGGCAGCATGCGATAGCGAAACGCGAAGATCTCCCGAACGGCGGGCACGAGGTCTTCATAAAACCAGGGCGTCGTGGCGCGCGCGTCGTCGTTCCAGCTGTGGATGACGAAGCGCGGCGTGAACGCGCCGTGCTGCAGCCAGCGCAGAAACAGTTCGCGTTCCGGCGCGAGGCCGACAAACCCGCCGATGTCGTGCCCGAAGAGATACAGGCCCGAAAGCGACAGAGTCAGTCCCATGTAATGGTTATACCGCAGGGTCTTCCACTCCGTGCGGTTGTCGCCCGTCCAGACCATCGCCATGCGGCAGATGCCCGCCGCGCCCGCGCGGGAGGAGAGAAACTGCCGCCGGTCCGCCCCGAAAAACGATTGCTGCGCCTCCAGCGAGGCCGCCGCCATGCGCATGGCGAACGCGGGCTTTTCCAGACAGGCGGGGTAGGGATTGCCAAAGCCGTCGGCGAGCACGCCGCAATCGAGCACCTCGTATTCGTTGTTGTCGTTCCAGGTGCCTGCGATGCCGTTTGCCAGAAGCTGGCTTATCACCTGCTCCTTCCAGAAATCGTACGCGCCGGGATTCGTAAAATCCAGCCAGCTGCCGAGGCCGTCCCAAAACGGCGTCAGCGCGGGCGTGCCATCCGGCAGGTGCAGAAACCAGCTGCGCCTTGCGATGGTTTCATACAGCGGGTGATCGGTCAGAAACACCGGCTTGATGTTGGCGACGAGCTCGATGCCCCGCGCGCGGAAATACGCCGCGAGGGCCTTCGGATTCGGTATTTTTTCGTTGTTCCAGTGAAAGACATAGCGCTTTTGCCCGATGGACGTATACCCCGAGGAGAGGTAAAATCCGCCGCAGGCGAAACCGCGCGCGCCGCATTCGTCCGCAAAGGCGCGAAGCTGACGGTCCGCGTCCGGCGCGTCGGTATACGTCATGGTGCTGCCGGAGAAGAGCAGCGCGCGGCGCGGCAGAAACGCCGAACCGCCCGTGAGCGAGGAAAATCGCGCGACGATCTCGGGCAGCGTGCCGAGCAGAATGTAGTATACCAGCGCGCGCTCGCCGATCTTTGTATAGCGATAGGCGCCGGTGTAGTTGCTCAGCTCTTTGCCAAAGTCGAAGACGCAGCCGGCGTGCGTGTCGTAAAACAGCCCGACGAAGCCCGCGCCGTTCTGGCAGATATAGAACGGCACATGCTGATACAGCGGGTCGCTTGTCTCGGCGTCGTAACCCATCGCGTCCGCGCTGTCGAGGCGGAAGCGGCGGCCCGCCTTGTTCAGCGCGCCGGATTTGTCCCCGAGGCCGTAGATGCGCTCGCCCGGCTCGCGCGCGAGGTAATGCCGCGCGTACTCGCCGTACTCGCCGCCGAGGTTGTGGCCCATCGGCGCTCGGTCGCTCAAAAGCGGGAGGCCGTTTTTCGTCAGCCGCATCAAGAAGTTGACCGGCTCGAACGAGAGGCGGTATTCGCCCCAGACAAACGCGAAATCGCCTTCGCGTTCCGGTGAAAACAGCGGAAATCCGTCCAGCGAGAGCCTGTCCCGCCCTTCGCGCGGCATGCCGCCTGCGGGGTAGACGGAGAGCGTCGGCAAAAGCCGCACGCCGTCCGGCAGGATGGCGACGCGCAGAAGGGACTCGCTCAAAAAATCGACGCGCGAAAGCGTCCCTTCCGTGCGGTAGAGGCTGTGGCCGGACGATCGTTCCACGCAGGAAAACAGATGACGAAACTGCGGCAAAGCTCAGGCCCGCCTTTCAAATATGCTTTCATTATATTGCGCTTTCGCCGCTCGCGCTATGGCAAAAGCTGTCGTTTTGATTGAAAAACGTGCATGGAAAATACAAAAGCAGTCGTTTTATTGCGCGGATTGCGCGCCGGCAATTGAAAAACGCGCGCTCGTCTGATACGATTTGGCCATGCGAAGCTACTTTACGTATCCCATCGGCGCGGCGTGTCTGCCCAACGGGTTCGAGCTCAACTCGTTTGCCGAAAACAACATTCGCCGCGTCTATCGGCACCGCCATGAGTTTTACGAGCTGTATCTCTTTCTCAGCGGCCACGCGGAGTTTCTAATCGAGGACCGCGCGGTGCCGCTCTGCCGAAATACGCTGCTGCTGCTCCCGCCGGGCTGCTCGCATTCGCTCCGGTTTTTCGATGAGCAGAGCGTCTATCAGCGCACGGTGCTCTGGGTGCTGCCGGAACTGCTTGCGCGCGTCTCCGGCGAGGACTGGGGCGAGCCGCTGGAGCTGCAGCTTTCGGAGGCGGACGGCGAGACCGTCGGCCGCTTGCTGTCCCTGCTCGACGCGGAGCAGGACCGGCTGGAACGCGATTTTTCGGAGTTCGAGGGGCGGGACACGGTCTATGCGGACTACATCCGGCTCATCTTCGTTCAGCTCATGCGCCTGCGGGAGCGGGGCGCCGGCGCTAGCGCGTTTCTGCGCCGCGCGCAGGCGTATATCGCCGCGCATCTGACGGGCGATCTGCGGGCGGATACGATCGCGGCCGCGCTGCATATGGGCAGGACACACCTCATGCGCCGCTTTCACGCGGAGTCCGGCGTTTCGCTGCATCGGTATGTGGTCAAGGTTCGGCTCCAGCGCGCCCGCCGTTTGCTTGCGCGCGGGCTCGGCGCGGGGGAATGCGCGTCGCAGGCCGGGTTTTTGGATTACACGACGTTTTACAAGGCGTTTCTGCGCGAATACGGGCTTTCCCCGTCGCGCTTTGGCGAGGGCTTTCGCACCGCGCAGACCGCGGCTGCGGCGGACGCGCCGGCCGCGAAAGCGGATGAATCGCGCCTGCACATATGATAAAATAAAGGAGCAGAACGGAATCGGACGCTGGTTTGGAGGGATACGGTTATGAGATTTATCGTTATCGGTGCAAATGCGGCGGGCATGAGCGCGGCCATGCGCATCAAGCGCAGGCGGCCGGAGTGTGAAGTGGTCGTGCTCGAAAAGACGTTTGAGGTGTCCTACGGCGCGTGCGGGCTGCCCTTTTACGTCGCGGGGCTCAACGACGACCTCGACCTCGTGCGCATCCGGTCGGCGGAGGAATTCGAGCAGAGCGGCATCGTCATGCGCCTCGGGCACGCGGTGGAACAGGTCGATTTTGCGAGCAAGACCGTGACCGGTCACGATGACGTCGGAAACGCGTTTTTTACGAGCTACGACAGGCTGCTCATCGCCAGCGGCGCGTCGGCGCGCCTTCTGAACGTGCCCGGCGCACAACTGCGGAATATCTTCACGCTGAAAACGCCGCAGGACGCGGAGGCGCTGCGTGCGGCGATCGAGCGGACGCGCGGAAACGTGGTCATCGTCGGCGGGGGCGCCATCGGGCTGGAGCTTGCCGAGGCCTGCCTGCTGCAGAAGGTGAAGAGCCTTCGGGTGATCGAGGCGACCGGCCAGCTTTTGCCGGGGTTCGACGAGGAGTATGCCCTCGCCGCGCTGGACGAGCTGGCGAGGTACGGCGCGCATGTGCATCTTGGCGAGCGCGTGGCGGGTTTTTCCGGCGGCGAAGCGGTCGGGCGCGTTGCGACGGACAAGGGGGAGTATGACGCGGACGTGGTGATCGTCTCCGTCGGCGTCGTGCCGAACACCGCGTTTGCCGCCGGGCTGGACAAACTGCCCAACGGCGCGATCGTCACCGATCACGCGATGAAGACGAGCGAGCAGGACGTGTTTGCCGCGGGCGACTGCGCGAGCGTCTGGCATGCGCTGCTGAAAAAGCCGGTCTACCTGCCGCTCGGCACCTACGCCAACAAGCAGGGGCGGCTTGCGGGGGACAGCGTCTGCGGCAAGCCCGTCTCCTATACCCGCGCGCTCGGCAGCATGATGCTGCGCTGCATGGGGCTGGAGTTTGCAAAGACCGGGCTGACGGAGCGGGAGGCGAAAGCCGCGGGCATGGACGCAAAGAGCGTCATGGTCCGCGCGCACTCGCATCCGCACTATTATCCGGACGCCTGCGAAATCGCGATCAAGCTCTGCTATCGTGAAAACGACGGCGTGCTGCTCGGCGCGCAGCTCATGGGCGAACGGGAGACGGCGCTGCGCATCGACCCGATCGCTGTCGCGATCGACCGCGGCATGACCGCCGAGGAACTGGGCTTTGCGGACTTTGGCTACGCGCCGCCGTTTGCGGGCTCCTGGGACGCCGTCGCCGTCGCGGCGAACGCAGCGAAATAAACAATATGAGCGTTTCGGCCGCCTGCGGGCGGCCTTTTTCTATGCGTGGAGTGGTGGAACAGATATATCAAAAAGATATATCCAAGCGGCTTGACTTTCGGTTGCCGAATGATAAAATATATCTAAAAGATATAAGAAAGGCGAACAGATGCGGCAGACGGATTATGTAATCCTCGGACTGCTGGCGGAGCGGCCGCTGAGCGGGTATCAGATCAAGAAGATCGTCGATATCCGGTTCAAATTTTTCTGGAGCGAGAGCTTTGGGCAGATCTTTCCCGCGCTCAAGTCGCTCGCGGTCGAGGGGCTTGCGGAAGAATGTCCGCCGGAGAGCGACGGCGCGCGCGCGGCGAAAACATATCGCATTACGCCCGCGGGCAGGGCGGCGCTGGTCGGTTGGCTCGCCCAGCCGGTAGAGAAGGAAAGCTTTCGGCTCGAGATACTGCTTAAGACCTATTTTTCCAACTACGCCGCGCCGGAGGCGATGCTGGCGCACCTGAAAGCGTTTGAAGAAAGCCACGCGCGGCAGCTCCATATCCTCAACCAGTTTCAGGCGGAGCTGGAGCGGATACCGGACGAGGACGAAAACCACCGCGAAATCCTCCGCGCGATCGACTTCGGCCAGAAGGCGAACCGCGCGTATCTCGACTGGTGCCGCGAAACGCAATTATATTTTGAGCAAAAACGACTTGCCTTTTCGGGCAATCGATCAAAGGAGTCCATCCCATGAGACAAAAAGTACGCAGAATTCTACTGTACGTTTCCCTGTTTCTCTTTCCGATCACCATGAATTTCCTCTCGCCCTATGTCTCCGTCGACGGGGCGTTTGCGGGCGTGCTCTCGGGCAGCGCGATCATGTTCGGCGTGCTGTTCCTCTCCGGCCTGTTTTTCGGGCGGGCGTGGTGCGGCTGGGTCTGTCCTGCGGGCGGGTTGGCGGAGATCGGCCAGACCGTAACCGCCAGACCCGTCAACGCAAAGCGCCTGCGCATCGTGCGGTATAGCATCTTCGCGGTGTGGTTCGGGGTGCTGGTCACGGGGTTTGTGCTCGCGGGCGGTATCAGGGGAATCGATCCGCTGCGCATGACGGAGCGATATATCTCCGTGGACGAACCGGTCAAATACATCGTTTACTATTTCGTGCTCGGAATCTTCTTTGTGCTCGATCTCGCGCTCGGGCGGCGCGGCGCCTGCCACGCCATCTGCTGGATGAGCCCGTTTCTCAGCGCGGGCATGCTCGCCGGCCGGTTGCTGCACCTGCCGCAGATGCGCATCAAAGCGCGGGCGGAACGCTGCATCGACTGCAAAAAATGCAACAACAAATGCCCCATGAGCATCGACGTCAACGCCGCGGTCAAGACGGGCAGCGTGAAGAGTTACGACTGCATCCTCTGCGGCGAATGCGTGGACGTCTGCCCCAAGGACGTGCTGTCGTATCGGAAGCCCAAATAGCAAGAGCCAGCAAAAAGCCGAACGCAAGGGCGTTCGGCTTTTTTGTTTACACCTCCGGCGTTGACGCGTTCTTCTGACAGGCATAGAATAATGCTGGTGGCTTGCCTAGCCGCACTTCTTTAAACAAAAAGGACACCCGGCCCGATGAAACACCGCCTGCTCGCCGCAGCGCTCGGCGTTATCTGCTTTCTTTTGCTCCCGCTGCCCGCGCTGGCGGAATCGGCAAGCGCGCCGGTCGTCGTCAGCGACGCGGCGGGACTGCTTGCCATGGCGCAGCGGCCGGACGGGGATTATATGCTCGGCGCGGACATCGACATGAGCGGCGTGGACTGGACGCCGTTTGCGTTCGACGGCACGCTCGACGGCGCGGGACATACGGTCTACAACCTCCGTATCACGCGCGCCTGCGAGGAGACGCGCATCACCTACGACGGGCGGCACCGCGGCTATCACACGGTGTTCGCCGCGCCGTTTTCCGTCGTGAGCGGCAGCGTGCAAAACCTCAACCTATTAAACGTGACGGTCGATCTGGACATGGACGACCCCTGCTTTATCGCCGGCGTCGCGGGATATTTGCTCGGCGGGGAGATCGTGAACTGCTCCGTCCAGGGGCGGCTGAAGATCTCCTCCGGCGCGCGCCAGTGCGGCGCGGGCGGCGTGGCCGGATTTGGACACGGGCGGATCGAGGGCTGCGCCGTGGACGCGGAGATCGTCATCGTGGCGGTCGATTCGGGATCGACCTGCGAGGAATACCTCGGCGGCGTGCTGGCAAACGGGTATGCGGATGTGGAAAACTGCAGTGTGACGCTGAAGGGATTTACGTCCGTGCGCGGCTATGTGCACAACGGCGGGCTCGTGGGACTGAGCGACGTCAACCCCAAAAACAAGCGGTATTTCGAACATGTGCGCGGCTGCAGCGTGGACGCGGTGATCTCGTTTTTTGAGGATGTGGAGGACCGGCGCGCCTACTGCCGGGTGTATGTCGGCGAGATTCAAAACGGCAATCTGGTCGTGACCGGCAACGAAACGGTGCGGTTTGAGAGCGTCGAGAGCACGGACTTTTCGCGTCTGCTGTTGCCGGATATGGACGAAATTCCAAGCTACGACGCGGCGGTCACGCCGCCGCACTGCGACGCGTTCGGCTACTCGACCTATACCAACCCGGACACGGGATACTCATATACGGACGATTACACCGCGCCTGCGCACACGCCGGGCGAATGGCAGGTGGTCGTTCCGGCCACCTACGACAGCGAAGGCCTGCGGCGGCAGTATTGCGCGGAGTGCGGCGTGCTGCTGGCGGAGGAAGCGATTCCCCCGCTGATTCCGACCGCGTCCTGCGAGCTGAGCGAGGCGAAGCTGCGGCTGTCGTACCGCGAGACGCGCCGGCTGCGCGCGTCTGTGCTGCCCATAGACGCCACGAACACAAACGTGACCTGGATGAGCTCGAACGAGTCTGTCGCTACGGTGGACAACGAAGGACTGGTCAGTGCAATCGGCAAGGGCGTCGCGGCGATCTACTGCAAAACGGACGACGGCTTTGCCTCCGCCGCCTGCGAGGTGGAGGTATATTTCACCTTCGGCCAGTGGCTCACGCGATATGTGCTGTTCGGGTGGATCTGGCAGCAATAGCGTGACTTCGGTCATTGACGCGTCCGCTCGCCGCAACTACAATGGTTAAAACGATTTTAAATGAAACGGACCGACTACATCTTTTGAAAGGCGGCAACACGATGCGATTTGACTACTATATGCCCTCCCGTGTGCTCTTCGGGGCGGGAAAACTCAAGGAACTGCACAAGCACAAACTCCCCGGGACCAAGGCGCTGATCGTTATGACCGGCGGAAAGAGCCTGCGCGCCAACGGCTATCTTGCGGCGCTGGAGGAGCAGCTTTCCCTCGCGGGCGCAAGCGCGGTCGTCTTCGACAAGGTTACGCCGAACCCCGAAAAGACGCAGATCATGGAAGGCGCGCGCGTCGCCAAGGCGAACGGCTGCGACTTCGTGGTCGGCTTCGGCGGCGGCAGCAGCATAGACGCGGCGAAGGCCATCGCCGTCATGGCGACGAACCACGGCGACTACTGGGACTACATCTCCGGCGGCAGCGGCAAGGGCAGGCCCGTGCCGAACGATCCGCTGCCCATCGTGGCCGTCACGACCACGGCGGGAACGGGCACGGAGGCCGATCCCTGGACGGTGGTCACCAAAGAGGAAACGAACGAGAAGATCGGCTTTGGCTACGACAAGACGTTTCCTGTGCTCTCGGTCGTGGACCCGGAGCTCATGCGGACCATTCCGCCCGCGCTGACGGCGTATCAGGGCTTCGACGCGCTCTTTCACAGCACGGAAGGATACCTCAACAAGATCGCGTATCCGATCAGCGACGCGTTCGCGCTTCGCGCCGTCTCGCTGGTGTATCGATCCCTGCCGACGGCGGTGAAGGACGGCGCAAATCTGGAAGCGCGCACGGACATCGCGCTTGCCAACACGCTTTCCGGCATGGTGGAGTCCACGAGCGGCTGCATTTCGGAGCACTCGCTTGCGCACGCGATGGGCGCGATGAAGCCGGAGCTTGCGCACGGCGCGGCGCTTATCATGATCAGCCGCGCGTATTACGAAACCATCGCGGACAAGCACGCCAGCGACGCGCGCATGATCGACATGGCCCGACAGATGGGCCGCCCGAACGCGGACAAGCCGATGGACTTCGTGGACGCGCTGGTCGATTTGCAGGTTGCCTGCGGCGTGGATCAACTCAAGATGAGCGACTACGGCATCCGCTATGAGGACCTGCCGGCGTATGTGGACAACGCCTTCGACACGATGGCGGGGCTCTTCCATATGGACCCCTGCGTGCTGACAAAGGAAGACTGCCTGAACATCTATCAGGCGTCCTATCGGTAAGCAAAGATTCGGCTGCAAGCCTGCGGCGGGTGTATCTGCCCGCCGGGGCTTTTTTCTTTTTCGCGAAAAAGAGCGCGGGTGAGCGGGAGAATTTACCCTTCGCACCGCGGCGCCACGTCAAACAGGATAAAATGAAATTGTACGTGAAGTATGATATACTAACGATATCCAGTTCAAATCTGTGGCAGCGCACTGACGCGCAGAACACCGATCCGAGGGAAACAAGGGGGATGTGCCCCCGGGTGAGGCGGGCTGGCTCTCCACGGCAGTGCGGAAAATTCGTACGGTGAATGTTGATGGGGGTTTGGGAATGCAGAATGCGCTCTATGTTGAAATCAGCGCAGTGGGAATCATTCTGCTCTCGGTCATACTGGTAACCCAGCGGCAGACGATCGGTTCCTCCGCCGCCCAGCGGCGGTTCAACAGCCTGATTTACGCGACGATGTTCATGCTCGTTGTCGACGCGTGCTGCTGGCTCATCGACGGGCAGCAGTTCCGTTTTGCGCGGGCCCTGAACTACGCGGTTGAAACGCTCTACTATATTCTGCACGTGCTGCTGCCCTATCTCTGGGCGCTGTATGTGGAGGGCGCGCTGAGCACCGACATGAAGGCGGCAAGGCGGCGCATCGCCATTGCGACCGTTCCGCTCGTGCTGTTCATCCTCGTGCTGGCGTTCAATATTCATTATGAGTTTGTGTTTCGAATCGATGCGGAAAACGTCTATCATCGCGCGTGGGGCGTATATTTCTATGCGTTTTTCACCTATGCGTATCTGATCTATGCGAGCATCCGCGCGCTGATCAAGGCGCAGGGGGCCTCGTGGGTCGACGACCGACGCCGCTACTATACCATGGCGTTTTTCGCGGTTCCGCCTTCGATCGGCGGGCTGCTGCAGCTCTTCTATTACGGCCTGAGCCTCAACTGGATTCTCGCCGCCGTCTCCATCCTGCTGGTCTACATCGATTCCCAGAATCGCCAGATCTCCACCGACCCGCTGACGGGCCTGAACAACCGCCGAGAACTGAGCAAGTTTCTGCTGCGCGAGACGCGGGAACGCGAGCTGCCGAAAAGCGGCGTACTCATTCTGCTGATGATGGACGTCGACGGATTCAAGCAGATCAACGACTCCTGCGGACACTTTTACGGCGACAATATTCTGACCGCCGTCGCGGGCATCCTCAAGGCGAGCTGCAAGAATACGGAGGCGTTTCTGGCGCGCTACGGCGGGGATGAGTTTTGCATCGTGCTGCCGAATGAAAACGGAAACGACGCGGCGGAACTGATCGCGCGGATTCAGATGAACGTTGCGGACTGGAACGCGTCGAACCGGGAGATGAAACCCATCGGGCTGAGCATCGGCTATGCCACATGGGACGCGCAGAACGACGCAACCTTTGAGTCGCTCATCACCCGCGCGGACCAGAAGATGTACGAGGCGAAGAACGCGAAAAAGCTCTGCTGAACGATCATGAACGATCATCAAAACAAGTCCGCCGTCAGGCGGACTTGCAGCTTGTCAAAAAAGCCTTTGGGATTGTTAAGGGGTGCGACCCTTAACCGATCAATTCCGGCTGTGTCGGTTCATCCGACGCAACGGATCGCCCGGAATGGGCGGTTTCACTGTGCGTTTTGCCGCCCGAGAACCCGGAGGGTGAGAGGAAAACGCGGTTATCCCGTCAAAAAACCAGTTTTTTGACGGCCTGCAAGCCCGCCGTCTGAACTGAACCCCGTTGATTAGACACAAACAAAAGCCCCTATCGCAGAAAAACTCAAGATTGCATGAACTGACGTCGTTTTTCGAGCGGCGTCAGTTTTGTTTTGAGCTGAATCCGCTCATTGTTGTAGAAGGATATGA
>JAAYUE010000037.1 GCA_012517905.1 Clostridiales bacterium
ATCAAGAGCGGGCGGGTGCAAAAGGGCGGAAAGCGCGGCTACGACGTCGTGCTGCCGGACGCCATCCTGCCGCATCGCGCGGCGTGCACCCTGCCGGACGGGACGAAAGTGTCCCTCGGCGCGCTCGATCTGCTCAATCTGCTCGAAGAGTGGTACGATTCCGGCGTCGACGCCGGCTATAAGGAAGAGGAACTGCGCTATCTCAAACCGCAGGCGACGGAGTTCAAGGCGCTCATCGGCATGAACGCGCACGCGCTGCTGGACTGGTTCAAAATCCGCTGCTGCATGAACGCGCAGACGGAGATCCGCGACCTGGCCAACAAGATGCTGCGCCTTTGCAAGGAAGCCTCCCCCGCGCTCTTTCAGGACGCGGGCGCAAGCTGCGTCTCGCTCGGCTACTGTCCAGAAAACGAATTTCAGAACCCCGCCTGCCATGTCATCCGCAAAAAGGAAGCGCTGGAGCTGTTGAAGCATGCCGCAAAGCACTCGTAAAAAGCATATCGTCTGCAAAAACTGCAAGACGCGCTTTACCGGCGACTATTGCCCGTATTGCGGCGCGGAAAACGGCGTTAACCACGTCCGCCGCGGCGCAGGCGGCTTCTTCGGCGGCCTGTTCCGCTTTGCGCTCTCGCTCGCCGCGCTCGCGCTGCTGATCGCCGTCGGATTCGTCATTCTCGACTATGTCGCGTCCGCCGGCGGAGACGGCACCTCCGCCGCGCGCGCCATCCTTGACAGCGCGCGAAACGCCATCCCGCAGAGCGCGCTGGATACCTACGCCGCGTTTAAGGCGCGGTATCTGGACGGATGGGTCGCGGCGGTCGTCGATTTCTTCACGGTTCTGTTCAGTTGATCGACATACGGCCCGATTCTCAGGCGTAAAACAAGCCCGACGAACTGCCGGGCTTTTGTTTCGATGCTGCATGTTACCTGCGGTTTGTCATTTTACAGCGATGCTGTTCCAGCCGGCGATGAGCATGGCAAGGATCAAAAGCCCCACCAACGCGGCGACGATCATTCCCTTTATGCCGAGCTTTCGGACCTTGACCTTCATCAGAAACGCCGCCGCCGTCGCAAGCAGACAGATCGCGTAGAGCAGCAGAAATCCGCTCTTCATCACGGGCCGCAGCGTGTAGATCAGCGGGATGATGAGCGCAACCGTCGTCACCGGCAATCCGTCGTAATAGACCCGCCGCGTGTTTTCGGAAAACTCCAGCTCGTCTTCGGTCACGTTGTAGTACGCCAGCCGGATCAGCGCGGCCAGCACATACGCAATCAGCGCCGTCGCCTCAAACCAGCGCGTCAGCCCGATGGAAAAGCCGATTGCGGCGGGCAGCACGCCAAAGCAGATCATATCCGCCAGCGAGTCGATCTGGATGCCGAACTTTTTCTCGCTTTCCGTGCGC
Organism: Clostridiales bacterium; assembly: GCA_012517905.1. GTDB lineage: Bacteria > Bacillota > Clostridia > Christensenellales > CAG-138 > UBA7703. The sequence continues at coordinate 1,404 of JAAYUE010000037.1, forward strand.
ACTCGCGTGCGCGCGATCGAGCCGTCGAAAAGGTCGCAAAACCCGGAGATCATGAGGCAGACGATCGCCATGGACGTATGCCCGTACATCGCCAGCCCAACCCCAAGCACGGCGCTGACGACGCCGATATACGTCAGAATGACCGTATAATTATAAAACCCAACCATCCGAATCCCATTCCGTTTCAGATTAAAATATCTATTTGAAAAATGTAAGATGGATTATGCGTAGTAATATGCCCGGTACCACGCGGCAAAGCGGCGAAGCCCTTCGTCGATCTGCGTCGCCGGTTCAAAGCCGAAATCCCGCCGCGTTTCGGAGATGTCGGCGTAGGTCTTTCCCACGTCCCCCGGCTGCATCGGAAGATAGATAAGCTCCGCCTTTTTCCCGAGCGCATCCTCCAGCGCGCGGATAAAGTCCAGCAGCCGCACGGGTTTGTTGTTGCCGATGTTATAGAGCGCATACGGCGCGCCGGTTTCGTCCGGTTTCGGCGGCGCAAAGAGCATTCGCTCCAGGCAGGACGTGACGTCGTCGATATAGGTAAAGTCCCTCAGCATATCGCCGCCGTTGTACACGTCGATCGGTTTCCCTGCCAGAATCGCTTTCGTAAACTTGAAATACGCCATGTCCGGCCGCCCGAACGGACCGTATACGGTAAAGAAGCGCAGCCCCGTCGCCGGCACGCCAAACAGATGCGCATAGGTGTAGGCCATGAGTTCGTCGCTCTTCTTGGTCGCGGCGTAGAGGGAAACCGGCTTGTCCACGCGATCCTCGACCGAAAACGGCGTTTTATCGCGGTTGCCGTAAACGGAAGAGCTGGACGCGAATAAGAAGTGTTCCACGGGATGCGCGCGGACCGCGTCGAGCACGTTGAAAAATCCGACGACGTTGCTCTCGATGTACGCGCGCGGGTTTTCAATGCTGTATCGAACACCAGCCTGCGCCGCAAGGTGCACCACGACGTTCGGTTTCGCTTCAATAAAAAGCCGCTCAACCAGACCCGCGTCCGCCAGATCGCCCTCGATAAACGAAAAGCGCTCGAACGCAAGCAGTTCCTTCAGCCGCGCGCACTTGAGCGCGGGGTCGTAATAGTCGTTCATACTGTCCGCGCCTGCGACGCGGTACCCGCACAGGAGCAGGCTTCTGGCAAGATGATAGCCAATGAAACCCGCCGCGCCGGTGATCAGTATCGTTTTTCCATCCTGTTGAGTCAATCCGCCGTCTCCCTTATCGTCCGATGGAGTGGTATTCCACGCCGCCGCGCTTCATCTGCTCGGGGTCGAAGATGTTCCGTCCGTCGTATACGAGCGGCACGCGCATCTTTCTGCGGAATACTTCCGGCGAAAGGCGCACAAACTCCTCCCACTCCGTGAAGATAAAGCAGCAGAACGCCCCGTCGAGCGCCTCTTCCACACTGTTTGCCAGCGGCACACCGGGATACTTTTTCGAAAAATTCTCCGCCGCAATCGGGTCGTAGCAGGTCAGCTTCGCGCCGTGCTCGAGCAGCAGGCGCACGTTGTCCAGCGCGGGCGCTTCCCGCAGGTCGTCCGTGCCCGGCTTGAACGCAAGGCCAAGCACCGCAATCTTCATGTTTTCGAAGGTCATAAGGCGCTTCTTCGCCTTTTCAAAGAGCTTCGTCTTCTGCGCGGCGTTGATCTCCACCGCCGCGTCGACGGTTTTGAGCTGCGCGCCGTGCTGGCGCGCAAGATAGGTCAGCGCCTTGGTGTCCTTGGGAAAGCAGCTGCCGCCGTAGCCGACGCCCGCTTTGAGGAATTTCGCACCGATGCGCGGATCGTAGCGCATGCCCTCCGCCACATCGTCTATGCTTGCACCGACGAGTTCGCAGAGGTTGGCGATGTCGTTCATATAGGAGATCTTGAGCGCCAGAAAGTTGTTGCAGGCGTATTTGATCATCTCCGCCGACCGGCGCGAAACCGATACCACGGGCAGGTCGAACGGCGCATAGATCTCCTGCAGCATCCGCTCCGCCTCTTCGTCCTCGGTGCCGATGATGATGCGCGTAGCGTGCATCGTGTCGTGCACGGCGTTGCCCTGCGCCAGAAACTCCGGGTTGCTCGCGACGCGGACCTTCACGTCCCGCGCAAGGTTGTCCTTGATGTATTGCTCCACTTTATCGTTGGTGCCGACCGGAACGGTGGATTTCACGACCACGAGGCAGTCGTGCGTCACGCTCTGCGCAATCTGGCGGCAGACCGCGGCGATGTAGTTCAAGTTTGCGCTGCCGTCCGGCTTTTCCGGCGTTCCAACGCCGATGAAGACCGCGTCCGCATCCGCATATGCGCTCTCGTAGTCGGTCGTGAAAAAGAGCCTCCCCGCCGCGATGTTTTTCTTGAGCAGCTCTTCCAGGTCCGCCTCATAAATCGGCGAGACGCCCTGCCGCATCAAGGCGATCTTCTCTTCGTCTACGTCCACGCAGGTGACGACATGCCCTTTTTCCGCAAAGCAGACGCCCGCAACCAGGCCTACATATCCCGTTCCGGCAACCGAAAGCTTCATACGCTGTTTGTTCCTCCTGTTAATTGCGCGATATCGCGAGGCTTTGTTGCCCCGCGCGCGTGCATCAAACCTGGGTTCCGTCGCAGGGGCCGTCCGGCCCGCACATCGGTTCCGTTTTGTTTCGATTCTTCGTCAGATATTCCTTCATGGAGCGCCAGAGATACTGGAAACTTTCCAGCTTTAATAATACAGCCAACGCGAGGTAAACCGCAACCCCGCATACGATCTGGATGACGAGCAGCAGCAGATCTGCAACCGGCAGAAACGACGCGGCATACACCGCCGCCGCCATAACGGCGGAGAGCAGAATCGGCGGCAGGATGTCCCAGAGTTGCGCGCCCCAGCCATAGTTGAAGAGCCGCTTCATATAGAACATGGTCACCAATACGGAAAACAGCTCCGTGAGCACCACCGCTCCGGCGATCGCAAGCGGCGTGGTGAATGCAAACACGGAAGTGGCAAGCGCAAGGATGCCGAAAACTTTCTTTATGATCTCCGACCTAAGATAGATATCGCTCCGCCCGATCGCGTTGATGGCCTGCAGGTCGGTCGCCTCCATGGGATAGAACGCGAATTCGATGCAGAACAACTGCAAAAACGGCACGGCAGGCATCCACTTTTCGGTGAACAAAACGAGAATGAACAGCGGAGCGATCGCCGCGAGCCCCGCCATCATGGGGAATATCATCAGCGAAGTGGAGCGGTTCGTTTTTCGCACCATCTCGCGCACGCGCGTTTGATCGCTCTGATGTCTGGCATACGCCGGAAAGAGTACCGCCAGCGCGACGCTGTTGAGATTCTCTCCGATTATACTGGGAAATTGCCGTCCGCGGTTGTAAAACGCGAGGGATTCGCCGATATAGCGCTTTGCAATGACGAGTCCGGAGAGGCTCTTATAGCCCGACTCCAGCAAGCTGGATGCCAGCAGTTTCCAGCCGAAACCAAAGAGAGACTTGACGCGTTCCATGGAAAAGACGAGCGAGGGTTTCCAACGGTCCAGTAACCAGAGCAACACCATATTGATCAGGGAGTAAAGCAGCTGCCGGACGACCAGCGCCCAGACGCCGTAGCCCGCATACGCCATATAGATGCCGACGGCGCCGGAGATCAGCGTTGCGCCCAGCGTCGCCATGCAAAACTTTCGAAACTCCAGCTTGCGCTGAACGATCGCGCCCTGCACCGCGGTGAATGCGCCGAAAAACAGAGAAAGCGAAACCATGCGCAGCGCCGGCGTAAAGAGAGGCTCTTCATAGAAACCGGAGATGAACGGCGCACCGAAGAACAACAGCGCATAGAACGCGCCGGCGAGCGCAAGCATGACCCACAGCGCGCTGGAAAAGTCCACGTTGTCCGCGTCCTTTTTCTGGATCAGCGCCGTGGCAAAGCCGCGCTTGACAAACACGTCCGCAAACGTAACGAAGATCATCAACAGCGCCAGCGTCGTGTAGTTCTCCGGGTCCAGCATACGCGCCAGAACGATGGAAATCACGATCGTGATGCCCTGGTTGCCGCCGCTCTCCAGCGCCTTCCAGATCATGCCCGAGATGGTTTTATTGCGAAATGTTTGATCCATATATCCTGTTACTTTCTGCGGCCGCGCGCCCATGCAAGGTACCGCATGGTCAGGCCGTTAAGATATTTTTCGCCGAACAGACGAATCTTTCGCTTAAACGAGAGTCTGTCGTAAAAAAAGCGATACGGTGGTTTCTTCGCTTCCTTCAGCTTATGCTGATAGGTCAGAATCAAAAACTCCTGATAACGGATTGCCTGCACAAACGCCTCGTGATATTTCCCGCCGGAAAACGCGTCGTATCCCTGGTTGAGCGCAATAAGATCGCGGCTGGTCTTGATGCGCGTCTCCATCGCGGAGGCATACTGGCGTGTAGACCACGACCCCGGCACCGCCAGCCGATAGGCCATCAGCGTGTCGGCGATGTACCAGGCGTATCCCTTCAGCGCGCCAAGCAGTTGAAACGGAATATCCTCCGCCTCCACATAATCGGCGAACTTTGGCAACTCTTTGAGCAATTGCGTGGGCATGACGATCGTATTTGTCGCGTTAAAACCCCCGCCGCCGCGGATCATGTCCGCCGGATCGACGACGCGATCGACAGCATACGGTTTGACATGCCCTATGACCTTGTTGTCGCAATCCACCAGATCCGCCCCGCCGATGCACAGCGTGCAATCCGGGTGTGCCTCCAGATAGCTGATCTGTTTTTGCAGCTTGAGCGGATCGGTCCAGTAATCGTCGCCATCGAGAATGGCGGTATACTTCGCACTCACGCGAGGAATCAGGATGTGGGACTGAATCCGTCTATCGATCGTATATTGATTTACGGTCTGCGCAATCAGCGTGATCTTCTGAGGATATTTTGCGGCGTACTCGCGGCAGATGTCCGCCGTGCCGTCGGTCGAGGCGTCGTCGTGCAGCAGAATATCGAACGGAAAATCCGTTTGCTGCATGAGCACGCTCTCGATCGCCTTTGCGATGAACGGCGCATGGTTGTGTGTGGGCAATATCACCGTTACGAGCGGCTGATCCATCGTTGTTCCTCCGGTTATGATCTGAGCAGATGAAAGTGCGCAAGCCACATGCGCACACGGCGGCGCCAAGGCAGGGCTTTGTACTGCGCGCGGTACGGCTGCCTGTTAAGGGCGATCACATCGTTTTTCAGGCGCAGCACCTCAAACCACTGCTGGTGGATCAGGCAATACTCCACCGCGTCATGATACAGCCCCTGCGTATCCGTGTCAAACGCTTCCAGCGCGGCAATCAGTCCCTCATGGTGGCGAATGCGCGCGGCGCGGCGCGAGGCAAAAAACGTCTCCGTCCAGGAACCCGGCACGGACTGGCGGTATGCGCACATCGGCTCCGCAAAATAATGCGTGGTGCCGTTTGCGGCAAACCAGATCTGCAGCACCGCGTCGTCCACATCCGACAGATCGCAAAACGCCGCACGGTTCTGCGCGAGCCTGGTCGGCGCAACGATGGACGCCGTGGCGACAAAGCCGCCGCCGCCGCGGATGAGTTCGTCCGTCGGCACGTCCGTGTCCGCGTCGTACGGTGCGACCATGCCGACGCGGTTCCCCTGCGGGTCGACCAGTTCGCCTGCCGAAACGCAGAGCGTGCAATCGGGATGCGCCTCCAGATAGGACACCTGCTTTTGCAGCTTATCCGGACTCGTCCAGTAATCGTCCCCCTCGCAGATGGCGATATACTTGCCTCGCGCGAGCTGGAAGACATAGTGTTCCAGAATTTTCGGGTCGGTCGAATAGATGTTTTCCGTGCGATAGACACAGCGAAACAGCCCGGGATGCTTTCTTTCGTACTCGCGGACGATATCCGCCGTGCCGTCGGTGGAGGCATCGTCGTGCACGATGATTTCGATCGGGAAATCCGTCTTCTGCGCGAGAAATCCGTTCAGGGCGTCCCGTACAAACGGCGCATGGTTATATGTATCGCACACGATGGAGACGAGCGGCGTATCACTGTTCATAAGCGCTCCTCATCTTGATCGTGCCGACGAGTCCGATCAAGTTCAGCAAGCACCGCTTCCTGTTTCGTATCGCCCAGAGTTGAAGTCGCTGGGAACGCGACAAAAATCGGGCTTTGTCCAGCCCGCTTCCAATTCTGTCAGCATGTCCGGCCCAGTCGTACTCCAGCAATTCCCGCCTCTGCTCGGATGTTTTGGCTATGCGATAATGCTGCCAGAAAAAACCGAGCAGGCCGCCGACGCGTCTCGCCTGAAACCGTCCGACATAGTCCGGCGTATCCATTCCCCAAATCGTCATATAGCGGCGCAGCTGCCCCAAAATCTTGCCGTCAAAAATCTTGTCGATGCGGTCAAAATCAAGCCGCCGCGTGATGCTCCTGCTGTGGCGGCGGTATCGATAGAGCGCGCGATCGCGGTATACGATATGTTCGGCATGCGTCACGGGATAGAGCGTCTGCAGCAGGTCCTCTCCATGCGGGTTGTCGGCATAGATTTCATAGGGCGTATCGTCCGCTTTCAGAAGCGGCGTGCGGATGGCTTTCATCCAGATGTTGTTGAGCTTCCATGTGGTGAGCAGCATCTCGTAAATCGCCCGCTTCTGCTCGCCGATAAACTCCGTATTGTCCGCAAATGCGGCCCGGTTTGATTCCGTCAGCTGCTCCGTTTCAAAATAACTGTAGTTGTTGTAGATCACGATATCCGCGCCCGTCCGTTCGATCGTTTCCCGAACGGTCGAGAGGCATTCCTTTTCGAGCGCGTCATCCGCGTCGAGAAAGACGCAATAGTCTCCTTCGGCCATCGCAACGCCGGCGCGGCGCGCGAGAATCAGGCCCTTGTTCTGCTGGTGAAGAACCCTGATTTTGTCGGGGTACAACGCCTGATACCGGTCGCAGAGCGCGCCGCCGCCATCCAGCGAACCGTCGTCGACAAGCACGAGTTCAAAGTCCTGCTCGCTCTGCGAAAGGGCGGATTCGATACACTCCTTGAGATAGATCTCCGTATTGTAAATCGGAACGAGTATGCTAAAGAGCATGTCCTCTTCTCCCTTTTGTCAGACTAAACGAACGTCCGTAAAAACCGCATCGCAACGCCCGAGACGACGGCGCAGGCATCGGGGTTCTGGCAACGAACCGAGGCCAAGAGAATCATCCGGCCCGTACGACGATCTCATCGGCAAGGATCGGATAGACGAGGCTTCTGTCACGGGGTATGAGCCGCCGCAGTTTCACATTATAGGTCACGGGCGGGTCGAGACGCAACCGCTTTCCGATCACCCGCGTTATAGCAGCCGAAAATACCGCGCGTCTTTTGTGGGCGCACCCGTGACGCGTCAGGAAAACGAACCGCTTGCACGAGGGTTTCCCATAGCGACCAGATTCAGACTGCCAATGATCGTTTTGTACCGTTTCTCCAACTCTGCACGCAGGAAACGATATCGCTCAGTGTTCCGTTGGGGAAACGTCGTGCAGCAGCCCTCGAATCACCAGTTCACGGATGGATTCGCAGCGCAGCGCGTTGAGCAGGTTTGCTTTCGATTGTCTGTCAAACATACGCGTCGGCCTGCGGCCTGTCAGCGCGTTCATCGTGCGCAGGATTGCGTTCCCGCCGAGAAACACGTGAAAGAGTTTTTCCTTTTGTTCCGCGGCATATGCTTCATACCGCGCGGGCACAAAACCTTCGATGCGGATGCGCAGCGAGCGCTTTTCAAACCCCACAAGAATTTCTTTGGCTTTCGCTTCGTCCGCCAGCGCCGCGCCGCCGCTGACGCGCACGATGGGGACATAGTCCACCTTATCCGCGCCGTAGTCGCCAATCGTATAGCGCACAAGCATTCCCGTATCGTACCCTTTGGCGTCGTCCTCGAAATCGAAGATGAAATTCCCCTGGCCATAGACGATCGTAGCGTTGTTCCAGCGCTCGCTGCTGCCGACGCAGTGACCGTACTGGCAGACGACGAGCGACGCGCCGCACTCCGCGATCTTGCGGCAGGTCTTCTCCACCTCCGGCGAAGGATAGGCATAGCCTTCCCGCCCGCCGTGATAGAGCACGATGAGCCGGTCGCAGTTGGACTTGATCTCGCGGATGCGGTCGCTGAGGTTGACAAGATCGAGCGGATTCGCCCCCGCTTTGCGGTCCGTGGCAAACGAAAACTCATGCTCGCAGACGGCGTATACGCCGATGCGTACGCCGTGTTTGACAAAGAAATACGGTTGGTCCGCTTCGTCGAGATCTTCGCCCGCGCCAAACGAGGCGACGCGCTTTGCCTTGAGCGCGGCGCGGGTCGAGCGAAGTCCCTCTATGCCGTCATCCATGATGTGATTGTTGCAGAGGCAGACGGCCGTCGGGTTCAGCGCGGCAACGCCTTCTGCGCAGGCTAACGGCGCCGAAAGATTCGCTCCGTACTTTCCGGCGGCGTCCGCGCCGTCCGAAAGCGGCGCTTCCAGATTGAAGATGCGCGCGTCCGCCGCGCGCCAGATTTCGTCCAGCCCGTCAAACAGCAGCTTCGGCGCAGCCGACGAAAATTGATCGATATTGCTTGCGGTCGGCACGACATCCGCGCCGATCAGGATCTCAAGGCTCATGATTGTCCCTCCAGTTTGATTCGCTTCTCCTGCATCATTTCGCTCTCATCGGCAAAATCACGCTATATTCGGCTCACACGTTCGCGCGGAGCTTTTACAGCAAACCGGTCCCCATGCTTCCGGGCGTTTGTTTACAATCGCCCGCAGGATTATTCTATCACAAAACCAATGTTGCGGCGGCGTGTCGCCACGGCGCCCTATCGGTCGGATATCGTTTCAAGATACTGTCTCCATTTTGCGGCGACCTGTGTTTCGTCCATCCTTTGACGGATCTGCGCGGCGTTTCGGCCGAGCCGTTCGGCTAGCGCGGCGTCCTCGGCCAGGGAAGTCATGGCGTAAACCAGCGCGCGTTCTCCGCCGACCGGGATCAACAGCCCGTTTTCCCCGTCCGTCATCAACGAGCGGACCCCGCCGATGGGGCAGTTCGTCGCGATGCAGCTCAATCCGCAGGCCATCGCCTCGATGAGCACGTTGGGCATGCCTTCGTAGTCCGAGCTGAGCACGAACATCGCGCAGTCGTTGATGTCCTCCAGCAGCGTTTTGCTCTGGCCGGGCAGTTCGACCGCACCCGCGACGCCGAGGCGGCTGGCGGTGGTCATGAGCCGCTCTTTTTCCGGTCCCTCGCCATAGATGACCAGAGAATACTCGTGATGCGCCTTGTAAAAGCGCGCGAACGCGCGAATCAGCAAATCGAAATTCTTCTGCTCGTGCAGCCTCCCCGCCGCGGCGACGACGCGCCTGCGCTCGCCTTTGTAACGCGCGGGAATGCGGCTGCCGTCCAGCGGGTTGTCGAGCACGACGCCGCGCTTTTGAATCGACCTCGGAAAATATGCCGCAGCGTCCTGCGTCTGAAAGATAAACCCGCTGGCGAAAGGATACACCACGCGCCGCAGCAGGCGCTTGATCTTGCTTTCGGGATGGCGGTGCGGATCGTTGCGCTCGCTGACGACCACGGGAACGCCCGTGCCGAGCAGGAAGAGCACCGTCCAGACATTCACCTTTTCCGGCAGGGCAAGAACGAGGTCCGGCTTTTCCTGTTTGACGAGCTTTCGAAGTTTTTTATACGCCTTCGGTATTTTCGAAACGGGAAGCGCGCTGTCAAACGTCAGATAAATCTGCTCCACCGCCTCCGGTAAATCGTAAAAGGACGGCACGCCGCACTCCGTAACGAGTTTACACTCAATGCCGTCGTGCGCAAAACAAGTGAGCAGCTGAGCGATCACGCGCTCGCAGCCGCCTCCGCTCATCTTGTGCGTAACGATCATGAGTTTCTTCATCGGCGTCGTCCCTCAAGCAAAAATTCTTGTCAATCAATTTCGCGTTGCGCGCATGCCAGCCGCTCATAGAGGCGCATGAGCTCCTCTGCGTTTTGCGAAACGTCGTATCCCGCCTCGCGCGCGCATGCGATCGCTTCGTCGGATGCCGCCTTGCGATCCACGTCCACCATGTTTGCAAGCGCCGCGGCAAACGTCTCCGCGCTTTCAATGCCGGCGTAGGACACAAGGTCGGTCAGCGCGGCCTCGCGCGTCACGCGGTCGGACGCAAGGCACGGCAGCCCCGCGCACTGCGCCTCCACCAGCGTCAGCGGCAGGCCTTCGTGCAGCGAAGGCAGCGTAAACGCATCGGCCGCGGACAACAGCGCGGGAATATCGTCCCTGAGCCCCAGAAAATCCACGCGCTTTGCAATTTTCCATGCCTCTGCGCGCGCTTCGACGGCCGCCCGGCGCTCACCGTCCCCGACGAGCAGAAGCCTGCAATTCTCCCGCCGTTCAAGCAGCAACCGAAACGCCTCGATCAGAAACGCCTGATTCTTCTGCGCGTTGAACGCGCCAACCTGCAGAAAGAGAACCTCTTCTGGCAGGACGCCGAGCCGACTGCGCATTTCAGCGCGCGCCGCCTCAGAAAAGCGAAAGCGCTCCGCATCTATGGCGTTGTTGAGCACCTCGTAGGGACGCTTTGGAAAGAGCCAGTCCCCCGCCGCCGCGGAGCAGGCGACGGCTCCGGTGCTGAGGCGATCAAACACGCCGCGCAGCAGCCGGTCGGCCAGTTTCATGCTGCAGGTGGTGTTGTGCGAGTGCGGCAGGCGAACCTTCGCGCCGCCGCGCTTTGCCGCAAGCAACTCGACCGCCAGCGTCGCGCTGTTGCCATGCGCGTGGACGACCTCTTCCCCGCGGTCGCGGACGAGCCGCGACAACGCGCGCAGATAGGCAAGCGGCCTGCGGTTTCGTCCGGCGAGTACGAACACTTCCCCGCCCGTACGGCCGATCAATGTTCGGGCTTCTTTCCCCGGCTCGTTGGGGCAGACGAGGTCGCAGCGCACGCGCGCGGGATCGAGACGCGAAGCGTAGTTCATCACGCAGTTCGTAATGCCGTTTTTGCCGTAGCGTACGGTCAGTACCATGAGCACGCGAACGGGCCGCGCCATAGCGCCGCTCACTTTCCCAGCGCGCGGAGTTCGCCGTCCGCCACGCCGGTCTTACGGTATTCGTAGATCTTCGCGTCCACGAGGAAGCGATACCAGTAGCTCTCGAAATAGTGGTAGAGGTATCCCTCTTTTCCGTCCAGAAACCCGAGCCGAAAATAATAATTATACACAAACCACAGCCACGCGCGCAAAAACATCGGCGCGCGGTAATAGACCGTAAATTTCTTTTTGCGGTGTTTGCGCAGCTTGGCGTCGGTGTTCGCGTCGAATGCCGCGCCCTGTTCAAAGGCGATATAATCCTGCAGTTCGCGAATGGCGTACCAGTTATAGCGGGCGATATAGCTCGTCAAGTCCTTGAAATCGTAGTGCAGGTAGCGCTCCCTGATCGCGACCGTCCGCCCTTCGAAAAGGATGGTGTGCGCGTCGCGCTTGCGGTCCTCGATCCTGCCCTTGCCGGTTTTGAAGAGCATGATCTTGCGTTTCTTGCTGCCGCCGTGCTTCATCTGCCTGCCGAGAAAGAAAAAGTCGCTCTCCATGACGATGCCGTTCACGTCATCTTCGGCATGCTCGGCGATCAACGCCTCGCAGCGCGCGCAGACGGCGGGCGTGAAGCGCTCGTCCGCGTCGAGGCGAAGCGTCCACTTCGTGTCGATGCCCGCGTTGTCCACGGCCCAGTTGTACTGCGCGGCATAATAGGAAAACGCGTGCTCGACGATGTCCGCGCCGTACTCGCGCG
>JAAYUE010000038.1 GCA_012517905.1 Clostridiales bacterium
TCAGCCCCGACGCGCCGCGACTATTGCGCAGCCACCCCGGGAGAGTAGGTAGCCGCCGGGATCCAACAAACAGAAAGCCCATGCATATGCATGGGCTTTCTGTTTGTCCAATTCTGGCAGATACATATACTTTCGAGCCCAAACCAGCCGGCGCGGAAACGAAGCAGGAATTTAGGTTATCTTCAAAAAGCGCTGGCTTGAGACATGACGGAGCCGAGCGCCCGCAGTGCGGGATGCAGCGAGGCGAAGGAACGGTGAGCAGCGAGCGATGCAAGCGACAGCGAAGCAGCGCGACGACTGCGAACCGAGCGGGGAGAGTAGGTATTGCAGTTCGCTATTGTCGTCCTGCTTCACTTCCGTTTGCATGACTCCTGGCTCACTGGGCTCTCGCTTCGCTGTATCCCGCACTGCGGGCGCTCAGCTTCGCCTGCCGGGACTTGCCAGATAACGCGAAAAGCGCACGCGTGACGTCATGGGACGTAACAATTATACGACTATACCTCAAAACACGAAGAGCAATGTAATCAAAAAGCAACAAAACGCAAGATTACGATTTCGTGAAGCCAAATCGTCAATCTATATTACAAAAATAGTCTTAAATTTAATTACTTATTACAACAAACATGTAACGACTGCTCCGTACAATAATAATCATCAAAGTACAACACGGAGTGACATCGGCATGAAGAAAAGAAAAACCATCAAGATTTTATCCGTTCTGGGGCTGTTGATCATCGCTCTTGCCCTGATCGCCGGTTCTTCGCTTACAAAGCGCACCATTCATTCGGAGTGCGTTTATACACAGCCGGATACGGCGACCTATACCACAGAAACGATCGCGGAAGAACCGGTTCCGCTCGCCGGTGCCCAGCCGACCGCCACAGCGGGCGTGCAGACGGTCGCTCTGATGGTCGTACGGGAAGAACCGGCTGGGCCCGAAGAACCGCAGGTTACTCCTGCGCCGGCGGCGACCCCTGCGCCGCAGCAGACTGCGGGGAATACCGCAACCCCGACGCCGGAGGCGGAAGACCCCGAAAACGATCCCGAAGCTCCGGCGGAAGAATCGGACCCAACCGCGCCGCAGGAGCCGACGCCGACTCCCGCGCCTGCAAAGGCGCAGAAGCCCGACGACATCACAAACGTGACCGCCATGGCAAAGTATCTCTTCGATGCGGCAACCGAGTTCTGGGCGACCGAGAAGGACTTTTGCGGCACGACTACGCGCCCCGTCTCCACGCGCGTTGCGGCCAGCATCGGCGCGGGCACCGCAGTTGACTGTCCGGGCGGGGATACGGTGCGCATCGACGCCAACGGCGTTGCGCACGATTCCTATGCAATCGCCGATCATTTTCGGGATTATGTGGATATGCCGGACCTGCAATACTTCAAGATTTACCTCTCCGACAAGGATTATTCCGTCGATCCCTACGGCGCGAGGGAGGACGTGATCGGTTCGTATTATCAGTATGGCTCCGAACGTGCGACCTATCAGCCGGAGGACGAAGAAGAGCCGGATTAACGGGGATTTTCGCCGCCCGGCAGGTGCGGCAGCGACCGACTGCAGACGCCTTTTTCATAAACGGGACATATAGATGAAACAGACTGTTAACACAAAATAATACAATTTTCATTTTGACATAAAAGTCTGTTCACATATATGTTGTATGATACGAGCATAGAAGAAACAAGATGTATGAAAGAGAGCGTGAGAAACATGTTGGACCGCATTTACATCGCCGCCTACCTGCTGAAGATGAAGTTTCGTCACCCGGCTGCGAAGGCTGCCTGCTAAGCGCCGCTGAACCGTATTTGAAAATCCGTGCCTTCGTCGGAGAATATCCGGCGCAAAGGCATGTGATCTTTGTTTCCCCCGAGGGTTCTCGGGGGATTTTTTTGTTCGGGAGGCGCCTGTTGACGGCGCCGCGCAGGGCCTTTCGGCGACGCGGCCGGACGGGGCGGGGTCGACGGGAATGATTGCGTAAAGGTCAATTGCGCGATTCGAGAAAAAAGGTTTGTTCTTCGGTCCGTCTGTGTTAGAATAATCGGAACGGAGAGGTAGGGATTATGAAGGAACGGAACATTGGACTGATCAGCACGCTTGTGTGCTATACCCTTTGGGGGCTGCTGCCGCTGTACTGGCACCTGCTCGACGGGCTGGACGCCATTTTTATCCTCGCAAACCGCATCCTGTGGTCCCTGGTGTTCACCGTGGGCATTTTGGCGGCGACCAAACAGTTCAAAGAGGTTCTGGCCGTCTTTCGGGACAAGAAGAAAATGCGCTTTATGATTCCCGCCGCCATCGCCATCACCATCAACTGGGGCGTCTATATCTGGTCGGTCAACGCCGGCCACCTGCTCGATTCGAGCCTTGGATACTATCTCAACCCGCTCGTGGTGTTCGCCCTCGGCATCGCTTTGTTTCATGAGAAGTGCGGCCCGATCGAGTGGGTGTCGCTCGGGCTTGCGACCATCGGCGTGCTGATTGCGACCATCGCATACGGCGCGTTTCCGTGGGTTGCGATCGTGCTCGCGCTGAGCTTTGCGTTCTACGGCGCGCTGAAAAAACTGGCGGGCGTCGGGGGACTGATCAGCATCGCGGTGGAGACGCTGCTCATCGGCCCCTTTGCGCTGGCGTTCGTCGCCTTCGCGCCGGCGAGCCACGCTTCGCTGGCCGTCGCCGCGTTCAGCCCGCTCAAATCGATCCTGCTCGTGCTCTCCGGCGCCGTCACCGCCACGCCGCTGATCCTCTTTACCTTCGGCGTCAACCGCCTGCCGCTGTCCGCCGTCGGGTTTTTGCAGTACGTCAGCCCGACGCTGCAGATGTTCATCGGCGTGCTGGTGTTTCGCGAGGTACTCACGCACGACCGCATCATCGCGTTTGCGTTCATCGGCGCGGCGCTCGTGTTCTATACCGTCGGCATGGTGCGGCGCGCCAGACGCGCGCGGCTGGAAGCGTAAAATTTGCGCGTCCGGCAACGCCGAAATGCGCGGGTGCCGCACTTCTGACGCAGTTGCGCGAACATTGTGAAGCCCTCGTGGATTCGGGGGCTTTTTGTTGCGGTTCAGGCGGTTTTCTGCTATACTGCATGCTTAGGGTATTATGCGGACGAATGCCTTTTTGATCGCCGCGGCCGATGCGGAAATCGCGTCGGCGGCGGGAGTCATCCTGAGAAATCGCAGTCGCCCACGGAATAGAACGCCAAAGGAGCTTCCGAATGGGATTATTGGATACATTGCTCGGTAATACGAGCGCGAGCCGGTTGAAAAAACTGCAGCCCTACGTCAGAAAAATCAACGAACTCGAACCGCAGATGCAGGCGATGACGGACGAACAGCTCCGCGCGCAGACCCCGCTGTTTCGCGAACGCCTGAAAAACGGCGCGACGCTCGACGACATCATGGTGGAAGTGTTCGCAACCGTCCGCGAGGCGGCCGTCAGAACGGTCGACATGCGGCATTTCGACGTGCAGCTGCTCGGCGGCATGGTCCTGCATCAGGGGCGCATCGCCGAGATGAAGACGGGCGAAGGCAAGACGCTCGTCGCGACGCTGCCCGCCTACCTCAACGCGCTGACGGGACAGGGCGTGCATATCGTCACGGTCAACGACTACCTGGCCAAGCGCGACGCGCAGTGGATGGGCAAGATCTACCGCTTCCTCGGCATGAGCGTCGGCTGCGTGATCAACGGCATGGAGCGCGACGAGAAGCAGGAAGCTTATAATTCGGATATCACCTACGGCACGAACAACGAGTTCGGCTTCGACTACCTGCGCGACAACATGGTGGTCTTCCGCGAGCAGATGGTGCAGCGCGATCTGAGCTACGCCATCATCGACGAGGTGGACTCCATCCTCATCGACGAGGCGCGCACGCCGCTCATCATCAGCGGCGAAGGCGAGGAGTCGAGCGAAATGTATATCGAAGCGAACCGCTTCGTGCGCGGGCTCACACGCGGCTCCGACCTCACGCCGCAGTCCAGCTCGGACCGCATCCTCGGCGAAGAAGTCCCCGAGGACGGCGACTATCAGTGTGACATCAAAAAACGCACCGTGCAGCTCACCGCCGAGGGCATCCAAAAGGCGGAGACCCGGTTCGGTCTGGAAAACCTCGGCGATCCCGCCAACATGGAGATCAACCACCACATCGTGCAGGCGCTGCGCGCCAACGCGCTCTTCACGCGGGATAAGGACTATGTCGTGCAGGACGGCGAGGTGCTCATCGTGGACGAGTTCACGGGCCGCCTTATGATCGGCCGGCGCTACAGCGAGGGCCTGCATCAGGCGCTGGAGGCGAAGGAAGGCGTCAAGGTGGAAAAAGAAAACCAGACGCTCGCGACCATCACGCTCCAGAACTATTTTCGTATGTATCAGAAACTCTCCGGCATGACGGGTACCGCCAAGACCGAAGAGAGCGAGTTTATGAGCATCTACGACTTGGACGTCGTGGAGATTCCGACCAACAAGCCGCTGCGCCGCAGCGACCTCGACGACGCGATCTTCCCGACCGAAAAGGGCAAGTTCGACGCCATCGTGGAGGGCATCAAGCACATCCACACCACCGGCCAGCCGGTGCTCGTCGGCACTATCAGCGTCGAGCGCAGCGAATATCTGAGCAGCAGGCTCTCGCGCATCGGCATTGCGCACGAGGTACTCAACGCCAAGCAGCATGCAAAAGAGGCCGAGATCGTCGCGCAGGCCGGCAAAAAAGGCCAGGTCACCATCGCGACCAACATGGCTGGCCGCGGCACGGACATTCTGCTCGGCGGCAATCCGGACTTTCTCGCCCGCCGGGATATGCGAAACGACGGCATGGAGGACTGGCTCATCGAGGAGGCGGTCGGCCATGCCGACACCGACGACGAAGAGATTCTTGCTGCGCGCGCGCAGTATAAGACGCTTTACGATTCGCATAAGAGCGTCACGGCAAAGGAGCACGACGAGGTGGAGGCGCTCGGCGGCCTGTTTATCATGGGCACCGAGCGGCATGAGAGCCGCCGCATCGACAACCAGCTGCGCGGCCGTTCCGGACGCCAGGGCGACAGAGGCTCCACGCAGTTTTACGTCTCGTTTGAGGACGAACTCATGCGCCGGTTCGGCGGCGAGCGCGTGACCAATATGCTCAACCGCTTCACCTCCGAGGACGAGCAGGGCGAGATCCGCCTCGAGATGCGCATGCTCACCAAGCAGATCGAGGCCGCGCAGAAGCGCGTGGAAGCCATGAACTTCGAAACGCGCAAAAACGTTCTGCGTTTCGACGACGTCATGAACAAGCAGCGCGAGATCATCTACGGCCAGCGCCGCCGCGTGCTCATGGGCGAGGACCTTTCCGAGAGCATCAAGACGATGATCTACGGCACGATAGACGGCATTCTGGAAGCGAAGTGCAACCCGCACGCGCCGAAGGAGAGCTGGGACCTCACTGCGCTTTCGCAGGAGATCTGCAAGCTCACGCTGCAGCCGGTCAAGCCGCTGTTTTCCGAGGAGGACAGAAAGAATCTCGGCTACGAAGAGATGCGCCAGCGTCTTTATGAGTTTGCGGACGAAGCGTATGCGCAGACGGAAACGCGCCTGAAGCAGGCCGAAATCGACATGCGCGAAAACGAGCGCGTGCTGCTGCTGAGAACCGTGGACGAGCACTGGATGGAGCACATCGACGCGATGGACCAGCTCAAGCAGGGCATCGGCCTGCGCTCCTATGGCCAGAAGGACCCCGTGTTCGCCTACACGAGCGAAGGCTTTGAAATGTTTGACGCGATGGTCGCGGAGATCCGCGAGCAGACCGTGCGCCGCCTGTACATGATGCAGGTCACCGGCGGACCGCTGCACCGCGTGCAGCTGGCAAAGCCCATCGAGCCGAAATCCGACGGTTCGAGCGCAACCTTCTCGCGCGGCGAGAAAAAGGTCGGCAGAAACGATCCCTGCCCCTGCGGCAGCGGCAAAAAGTATAAAAACTGCTGCGGCAAAAACGGCTGACTCGACAGGGCGCATCCTAGCTCGCTTTCGGGCGGATAGCGCGCCAAGACCGCACTGGAGCAGACAACAAACAGTACGATCGAGAGGAGTCAACAAACGATTATGATACCGTTGGACGAATATAAAATGAACCTCGGCGAGTTTGGGGAGCGGCTGGAAGAATGCCGCACGGCCCTCAACCCCGAACAGATGCAGCAGGAGATCCGCGCGCTGGACGAACAGATGGCCGCGCCGGACTTCTGGAACGACGTGGACAACGCCAACAAGCTCAACCAGCGCGCGCGGCAGCTGCAGAACAAGCTGGAGCGCTATAACAAGCTCAAAAGCCGCGTGGACGACCTCGGCGCGCTCATCGAGATGGCGGAAGAGGAAGAGGACGACAGCCTCGTGGACGAGATCAAGTCCGAGACGGCCGCGGTGAACGCCGCGCTGTCCGCCATGCGGCTCGAGCAGATGCTCAAAGGCCAGTATGACAACTCCAACGCCGTGCTCTCGCTGCACGCGGGCGCGGGTGGCACGGAGGCGCAGGACTGGACGGAGATGCTCTACCGCATGTATACGCGCTATTGCGAAAGCAGGGGCTGGACCGTGCGCGAGCTGGACATGCTGGACGGCGACGAGGCCGGCGTGAAGTCCGTCACCTTCGAGGTGGACGGGGAAAACGCCTATGGGTACCTCAAGGCGGAAAAGGGCGTGCACCGGCTGGTGCGCATCTCGCCCTTTGACGCGAGCGGGCGGCGGCATACGTCGTTTTCCTCGCTGGACGTTACGCCCATCTTCGACGACGACACGGGTGATCTCAAAATCGATCCGGACGACTTGCGCGTGGACACCTATCGCAGCAGCGGCGCCGGCGGCCAGCACGTCAATAAGACGAGCTCGGCCATCCGCATCACGCACCTGCCGACGGGCATCGTGGTGCAGTGCCAGAACGAGCGCAGCCA
Organism: Clostridiales bacterium; assembly: GCA_012517905.1. Lineage (GTDB taxonomy): Bacteria > Bacillota > Clostridia > Christensenellales > CAG-138 > UBA7703. The sequence continues at coordinate 6,917 of JAAYUE010000038.1, forward strand.
GATTCAAAACCGCGAAACGGCCATGCGCATGCTGCGCGGCAAGCTGCTGGAACTGCAGGAGCGCGAGCGCGAGGAGCAGATGGCGCAGATCAAAGGCGAGATGAAGAAGATCGAGTGGGGCAGCCAGATCCGCAGCTATGTCTTCCAGCCGTATACGCTGGTTAAGGATCACCGCACGGGGTTTGAAAACGGCAACATCCAGGCGGTGATGGACGGAGAGCTGGACCCCTTCATCCACGCGTACCTCGTGCAGTCCTGAATCAACAAATAAGTTCTTTTGCTTCTTTATCTTTGTGAGAAAAGAAGAGGAAAGCTGTTATGCAATTCGATTATGAACTCGTCGGCAAGATCGGCTCCATGGCGCTGATTCGCAAGGCCGACAACGACATCGACTACAACATTTTCTCCCGCCTCGGCGCGGAGCTTCGACCCGGCATGATCTGGGTCAGCAGCGGCGCAACCGAGATCGGACGCCTGGACTATATCCGCCGCAACGGCAAGGAGCTCACGGGCGACATCGAGGAGATCAAGGCGGACTACGCCGCGCAGGGGCAGACCATCCTCATGATGGAATACCGCCGCTACATTCCGGACCGCTACAGCGTCCGCCAGCTTCTGGTGGAGCATACGCACTTCAACGACGAGGAAAAGCGCAGGCACATCCGCTCGTTTCTGCTGCGCGCAGCGAAGCAGAACGCCATCCCGATCGTGAACTACAACGATCCCGTGAGCATTGAAGAGGTGCGCAAGATGGAGCTTGCCAACCTTCGCAACCAGGGCGAGCACGTCGTGGAGTGCGTCGACAACGACGAGACGGCCTCGGTCATCTGCTCGCTTGTGCACGCAAGGTATCTCGTCATCTTCACCAGCACGGACGGCATCTACCGCGATCCGAACGATCCCGGCACGCTTGTGCCCGTCGTGGAGGGGAAAAACGCGGATGAAATCCTCGAGCAGATCGACGAACTGAGCAACAGCTGCGTCGGCGCGAGCCGCGCGGGCGCAAACGGCGCGCGCGCGAAGCTGGACTTCATTCGCCAGCCCATTCGCGAGGGGACGACGGTTTACATCGCAAGCGCGCAGCAGCGCATTCAGGACCTGCTCAACGGCACGGGCCGCTGCACGGTGTTCCGTATTCGATAGGATGGATGTTGTAAAACGATAATTATTTATTGACAAACGATAAATTCAATGATAGACTGTCGCTAATTCCAGCGGCAGTCTGTTTTTTAGAGTTCTGCCGCTTTGCGTTGGAGGACGGCGGATGAAGACCACCAAACACTTCCTGAGCGCCTTTGTGCAGGGGTGCATCGTGCTGGGTATGCTTACGGGCGTCGCGCTGATGATAGACTTGTTTGTCTACGAAATGCCCATCGTAACGGAGTTTTTCGCAAAGGAAGGAAAGCCGCAGGCATACGCCGCGATCTCCGGTGTGATTGCGACGCTCTGCATCCTCGGCGGGGAGTACATCGCCTTTACGCTGCTTTGCATGATGCGGACGCTGGACAGCGACCCCTTTGTGGAGAAAAACGTAAAGGCGCTGCGGCGCATGGGCGCCGTCGCGCTCATCATCGCGCTGCTTGGCGCGGGCACGCTGCTGCTCCATCCCGTGCCGCTGGCGGTCATCGCCGCGGCGCCGGTCGCCATGTGCGGGTTGTTTTCGCTCGTTCTCAGCCGCGTGTTTGCGCAGGCGGTTGCGTACAAGCAGGAAAACGACCTGACGGTTTAGCGGGGTGGCGGCGATGATTCAAGTCAATCTGGACGTGATGATGGCAAAGCGCAAGATCAGCCTCAACGAGCTGGCAAAGCGCATGGACATCTCGCTGGCAAACCTTTCGATCCTCAAAAACAACAAGTGCAGGGCGATTCGCTTCTCCACGCTGAGCAGCCTCTGCGAAATTCTCGACTGCGAAGCGGGGGATATCCTCGTGTATGTGAAAGGAGACGAACCAAATGGAACAGAATCCAATGCAGAATAACGCCCCGGAATCGGCGGCCAGGCATCCCGCGCCGACAAAGCCGCAGCTCTGGCTGCTCGGCGGCGCGCTCGTCATCGGCGTCGCGTGCGAGCTCTGGATGGAGCTGGATCATTACTATTGGTATTCCATCTTTTGGCTGGCGACGCTCGGCGTGTTCGCCGCCTTCAACTGGAAGCGCATGCTTGCAAATAAGACCGTGCTCGCGCTGATTCTGCCGACGCTCGTGCTCATCGGCATACTGATGTTCGACTATATGAACGTTGAGCTGGTGGGCTTTACGTCCCTCGCCATCCCCGCGCTGCTGATCACCATCGGCGTGTTTACCACGCAGCAGATCGCGTATAAGCGCGAAGGGAAGGCTGTGCTCGGCGTGCTGCGCGCGGTGTTCGTCAAGCCGTTTACGGCCATCGGCGCATATTTTCGCGCGGTTGCGGGCATATTTCGCGGCGGGGAACGCTCCTCCACCCGGCACGGGTGGATCGGACTCGCCGTCGGCCTGCCGCTGATGGCGGTCGTGCTCGCGCTGCTCGCCGGCGCGGACGAAGGCACGGCGAAGCTGCTCGGCGGGCTGTTTGAAAACATCGAACTCTGGCAATGGGTGTCGCGCGTCGTCGTCGTGTTTGTCTCGAGCATGCTTTTCTACTCGCTGTTTTTCAACCTCACCTGGGAAAAAGCGGACGAGGACCGCATGCCCGTCCGGCAAAACTGGAAGACCGCAGGCCCGGGCGTGGTTATCGGCCTGCTGCTTGCGGCGTACGCGCTGTTTACCTATGTGCAGTTTACTTACCTCTTCGGCGGGGTGCTGCCGGTCGATTTGACCTACAGCGAATATGCGCGCGAAGGATTCGGGCAGTTTCTGGCCGTAACGCTGATCAACTTCGCAGTGCTCGGCGTCAGTCTCGCAAAAAGCGAGCCTGGGCGCGTCATCAAAGCACTCCAGACGCTGCTGATTGCCGCGAGCCTGATCGTGCTCGCCTCCGCCGCGTGGCGCTTGCTCCTCTATGTCGGGGCATACGGCCTGACCATCCGGCGCGTGCTGCCGCTGTGGCTCATGGCGTACTTTGCGTTTCTCGCGGTGATCGGCGCGGTGCGCGTGTATCGCGAGCAGGTGCCGTTTCTGCGCATCGGCGCGTTTGCGCTCGTCTACTGGTACGCGGCGTTTATCTGCATCGACTGGAACACGCTGATGTACAGCTTCAACATTGCCCATGGGTTCGGGGGATAACGGGTGCCGATTCTTCGATGCGGCAAAGCAGCGTTCGAGCGGGATTGATTTTCAGGCGTGCGCTTGCAAAAGCCGGTTCGTAACGGGAGGCGATAAGCGTGTATGTGCAATCGTTTCGGTATGCGCTTGCGGGCGTCATCGGGGCGGTAAGGCGCGGACGGAACTTTCGCCTGATGCTTGCGATCTTCTTACCGGTCATTGCGGCGGGATTTCTGTTTTCCATCTCCGAAACGGAGTGGCTGGCGGTTCTGCTCTGCGCCGGCGGCGCGTTTGCGCTTGAGCTGGTCAATACCGCGATCGAACATGCGGTGGATCTGACGACGGAGCGCCCGCATCCGCTTACCAAGGCCGCGAAAGATGCGGCGGCAGGAGCCGTTTTAGTGTGGTGCGTCTTGTCCGCGGCGATCGGGTTCATCATCTTCATCCCGTATGTGAGCGACTATGTGGCGAATGTTGCGAAGCAGTAAAGCGAAGCGTTGGTTTCAGGCGCTGATGCTGCTGCAGAGCGTATTCTGGTGCTGTCTGAGCATCCGGAGCACGGTCTTACTGCAGGACGTACCCGCTTTGGTGACGATACTGATGGCGCTCAACGCGATCTGCTTTGCGGGATTTGCGTTCCTGTTCGATCGATCGCGCTGGCTCAACGTATTGGCCGCTCCTTTTCTTCTGGGCAATTTGATTCTGACGATCACCGACCAGATGGGTATTTACGACTGGATTGTCCTGATCCTGAACCTTACGACGATGGTATTCTGGATTTACCTGTATAAGCGCCGCGGGAAGGCTGCGCAGAAGTAAATAAAAAAGCAGAACCCCAAGGGTTCTGCTTTTTTATCCGGATTCAGCAGGAAGCGATCTGTTCAATGCAAGCGCTTTTGCATAGGCTTCCTTCTTCGGCACGCCGCACAGCGCTGCCGCCTCCGCCGCCGCGTCTCGCACGGAGGCGCCGGAGCAGAGGAGCCGCTTGAGCGTGGCTTCAAGATCGGCTGTGTCGTCTTGTTTTTCCGCGGCGCGGCAGAACACGCAGAGCACGCACTCCCCGCGCGGCGGGGCTTGCGCGTAGCGCGCGGCGAGTTCGCTCAGGCGGCCGCGCACGACCTCCTCGTGCAGCTTGGTCAGCTCGCGCAGCAGCGCCGCGTCGAGGTCGCCCAGCGCATCCAGGAGGATGGACAGCGTCGCATGCACGCGGTTTGGGCTTTCGTAAAAAATTGCGAGGTGGTCAAGGCGCCTGAGCTGCTCGATCAGCGGCTTTTGCGCCTTTTTCTCGCGCGGGAAAAATCCGAAAAACGTAAACGGCATGGCGGGCAGTCCGCTCATGACCGCCGCCATGAGCACCGCGGACGCGCCGGGCAGCACGCTGTATGGAAGGTTGTTTTCGATGCAGGCGGCAATCAGCGCCTCGCCGGGATCGGAGACGCCCGGCATGCCCGCGTCCGAAACGTATACGACCGTCTCGCCCGCCCGCAGCCGCGCAACGACCTCCTGCGCCCGCTGGCGCTCGTTTTCGCGATAGCAGGAGACGAGCGGTTTTTTGACGCCGATGTGGTTGAGCAGCGTCAGCGTCCGGCGCGTGTCCTCGCAGTAGACCGCGTCGCAGGAGGCAATCGCCTCGCGCACGCGCGGGGTGAGGTCGCCGAGGTTTCCGATTGGGGTCGCGCAGAGCAGCAGCATAGGCGTTACTTCGCCGTGCGCAGGTTGTCGCCCGTGAGGTGGAGCACCTGCGTGGTGTTTTTGTCGCAAAGCCGGCTCATAAAGCGGTCGTCGTAACGCTGCTGAAGCTGCGCGAGCGTCAGGTTTGTGCTGCATACGGTGGCGAGCCCGGCGAGCGTGCGCTCGTTGATAACCGCAAAGAGCCACTCGAAGGATACGTTTGGAACCACCGGCTCGCTGCCGAGGTCGTCCAGCACCAGCAGCGGCACGCTCTGATATCGCGCGGTGCGCTGCGTCTGCTCGCGAATGTCGTGCAGAATGGTCTGAACGAACGCGTAGGCGGTCACGCGCTCCGCGTCGATGCCGCGGGAGAGTGCGTCGTAGGCGATGGCGTTGCCGAGAAACGATTTGCCGAGGCCAGGCATGCCGAAGAGCAAAATGCTCGGCCGCTCGGGATTCGGCAGCGAGGCGGCGAATTGCTCGCAGATGCGCTTTGCGTTGACGGTGCGCTTCTTCTGCTCCGCTGTGGGAAACAGGTCCGTAGAGAAATTTGCGAACGTTTCCCGCGCGTTTATGCCGTCCGCGCCGCGCAGCTGTTCGCGCAGCAGCAGCCTGCAGGCGCAGGGCCTGTTGTTCGCGCCGACGTAACCCGTGTCCTTGCAGGTTTTGCAGCGCACGCGCAGTTCCAGCGCGTCCTCAGGCAGGCCGAGCGAGGCGAGCAGCTCCTTTTCTTCGGAGAAGATCTCCGCCAGCCGCCGTTTGCTCTGCTCCGGCGTGATGGCGCGTTTCCCAAGGTCGATGAAAAGCCGCGCGCGTTCCTCGTCCAGCGACTGAAGGCGCGGCGCGCGGGCATATGCGGCGCCGACGCGCGCTTCGCGCGCCTCGCGCTCCGCCGCGCGGACGCCCGCATAGTAGTTGTCCAGCTGGTCGTTACTCATCACTCGTTCCCAATCATATGCCAAAAAATCGTTTCCGCACTTCGGCGGGCTATTCGATGTCCCGATCCAGATCGACCAGCAGATGTTCGAGCTGTTCGTCGGTCAGATCGTGCTGCGCAAGATGCGGTTGATTCGCCCGCGGCGCGCCGCGCTTTGCATGCGTCTCCATCTTTGCGCGTGCGCCTTCTATGGTGGTGATGCCCGCGTCGTGCCATTCGTTCCAGAGCTTTTTCATCATGCCAAAGGGCTCGTTGGCGCCGCGGCATTGCTCCGCGCCGAAGAGCAGCAGCTCGCGCGGCATGGCGTAGTCCTTTAAGTACATGCTGATCTGCGCGCGCTGGGTGCGCGTCGCGGGTTCGAGCTTGCCCGCGCGCTCGAAGACGAGGCGCGCAAACGCCTGCTCCTCCGCGCTTTTTGCGTCCGCGAGCTCGATCTTCGGGCGGCTTGTCTGTCCCTCTTTGCGGAGGCCGTCGAGCAGCTCGTCGAGATAGACGAAGTTTGGCGTGCCGCTGACGGCGAGCTTTGGCAGCGCGGCGAGGATCGCCTCCTGCGAAAAACCCCAGTCGGCGGTCCATTTTTCATAGAGCGCTGTTTCGGCCTTGGTGGGTTTTCTGAGTTTGTTCCACTGGCGCAGGATTTCGCTCGCGCCGTGTTTTTTGAGTTCATATCTGGCAAGGTGCGCGCGCGCGGCGTCACGCGTGACGATGCCCGCCTCGGACCACGAGCGCGCCACCGCGTCGATATAGTTCACCGATACGCGCCGGCCTTTTTGATCCATGCTGTGGGAGACGAGCTCGAGCACGGCTTCCTCGTCGAGCCCGTACACCTCGATCCAGTCGTAAACGTGCTTGAGTTCACGAAAATCGAACTGACGCGGGGCGATGAGAGAGCCCAGCGCGGAGACGAGGTTTGCGTATTTGCCCGGCACCACGCCGCTCGCCTCGCTCGGCTCCATGTCGAGATATTCCACGATCAGCGGCGCCTCGCCGCGGATGCGCACGAGCCCCTGCGCCTGCCAGTAGACATACGCTTCCGTCACCGCCGCCTCGGAAAGCCCCAACGCGTCGGCCAGCGAACTCTCCGCGCCCGCGCCGGCGTAGCAGAGCATCAGCCCGTAGAGATATACCCGGATGCAAAGCTCGCTTGCATGCGGCAGATAGTCGAGGATGAACCGGTTGTCGACGGGCGTGAAGTTGCGGCGCGCCGTCTCGAGAGAAAATCGTACGATCATGGTCTGGTCTTTCTGATAAAAACTTTTTATGCGCCAAACGGAAACAGCGGGAACACCGTTCTGCTGAACCAACCGTACCCGAGGTCGATCGCCGGCAGATAGCCGGACGCCATCAGCACGCCGGCCAGCACCCAGAGCAGCAGCAACAGGATCAAAATGGACAACACCCGCCAGAATCTGCCGCGCTTTCGTTCTTTTTCAAGCTCTTTTCGATGGCTGTGGGTAAAAACTGATTTCGACGGCTTGCGTTTGGCGATTTCGCGCTCCAGCGGCGAGAGCTCAAACGCCGCGTCCTGCCAGGCGGAAAACGCGCCACGCGCGGAGAGCGTCTCGGGATCGGGGCAGGATTCGCACTGCAGCGCGCTCGCGTCCACGTCGCCGGAGACGAAGCGGATGAGCAGCAATTCCTTCTCGGCGAGCTCGCGGATGCGCACGGGGATGTCAAAATCGTCCGTCTTGGCAAGGATCTCTTCATAGAGCAGCAAAAACGTCTGCTTGACCGCCCGCTTTGCGGCCTCTTCCGTGTGCAGGGCGCTGCAGGCGGCGGCGTACACGCCGGGGCCGTACTCATTGTAAACCGCGTGAAATGCTTCGCGATCGCCAAGGTGAATGCGCATTTGCAGATCGTTTGTAATCATGACTCGGTTCCCTTTTCATCAAGCGGCCGGGCAGGGGTAAGTTGCGTTTAACGTATGTATTATCATAACATGCAGGGCAAAAAAAGCAAATACGCCGGAGGCGAAAACGTCCGCGGCGGAATGTGATATACTCACCCTATGGAACGGCTGGACGATCTGCAGCACAACGGGCTGATGCTCTATCAGGACACGGATTGTTCGCGCTTTAACGCGGACGCGCTGCTGCTGACCGGGTTTCTGCGGCTCACGCGAAAGGACGAGACGGTGGAGCTCGGCTCCGGCACGGGCGTCGTTTGCGTGCTCGGCGCGGACAACACCGGCGCGCGCTTTACGGGGGTGGAGCGGCAGGCGCGGCTCGTGGAGCTTTCGCAAAAGAGCGCGGCAAAAAACGGGCAGGACATCCGCTTTGTCTGCGCGGATGTGCGGGATGCGCCGGACCTTCTCGGGCGCGGCGCGTTCACCGCCGCCGTGACGAATCCGCCGTATTTCACCAGCGGGGACGTGAGTGAAAATCCGTCCTTTTCGGCCGCGCGGCACGACGAAGGCGACACGCTCGCGGCGTTTCTCAAAGCCGCGTTTGCGCTGCTTAAAAACGGCGGCAGGCTCTTTCTGATCTATCCGGCGGGCGCGCTTTCGGCGCTGCTTGCCGCGCTGAGGGAACAGCGGCTGGAGCCTAAGCGCATGCGGTTTGTCTATGGAAAGCAAGGCGAAAATGCGCTGCGCGTGCTCGTGGAAGCAAAAAAGCACGGCAGGCCCGGCCTGATTGTGGAACCGCCCGCATCCATGGCGGAGCTGGAGCAATAAAAACCCGCTTGCGCGGGTTTTGCGATTTTTTTGAGCGGGTGTTGCCGATTCGAACCCGACGGCGATCAGCAGAGCTGATTTTTGATCAGATCGAAACAGACGTCGAACACCTTATCCCGCATCTGGCCCATGACGGTGCCGATGCCGTCGTCGGTGACGTAAGAGGTCATGCCGGTGGCGTAGTTGGAGATGACGCCGATGGCGGCGTAGTACATGCCGAGTTCGCGCGCAAGCGGCGCCTCGGGCACGAGCGTCATGCCCATGATCTGCGCGCCGAGCATGCGCACCATGCGCACCTCCGCGGCGGTCTCGAAGCGGGGGCCCTCGGTGCAGGCGTAGATCGCGCGGCCGGAGTAGGGGATCTTTCGCTCGAGAATGAGCTGTTCGAGCGTGTCGTTGAGCTCGGGGTTGCAGACGTCCTCCATGCCCGTGTGAAACGCCAGGCGATGCTCGCGGTCGAACGACTGCGGGCGGTGTTTCGTCAGGTCGATGAAGTCGTTGATCAGGCAGACCGTGCCGAGCTTAAAGGCATAGTCGCAGGCGCCTACGGAACTCAGCCCGATGATATGCGTAACGCCAAGCATATGCAGCGCGTAGATGTTCGCGCGGTAGTTGATGTCCGCCGGATCGTGGCGAAAGAGCACGCCGTGGCGGAACCGGAAGATGACCTCCTGCCCGCAGTCGAGCGTGCCGCGAAAGACGACGACGTCCCCGTAAGGCGTGCCGATCGCTTCCTCGTGATACGGAATGGGCAGCGACTCCATGTTCGTGCCGCCGATGATCGCATACTTCATAAACCACATCACCCCCTGTTTGACTATAACACAGCGCCGCAAAAAAGTGTATACTGAAAGGGCGCCGCATGCCGACTACATCGGCGGACGGATTCGCGCCGAACGCCCGGAAAAAGGAGAAACAGACATGCAAAGAGCCGATCACGATCTCGCTTTCCTGTTTAAATTTGAAAATATCGCCTGGTATGAAAACGGCACGGTGAGAATACTCGACCGACGGATCTATCCCGCGCGGGAGGAGTTCGTCACCTGCCATACGCACGGGGAAGTGGCAAAGGCGATCACCGACATGGTGACGCAAAGCTACGGCCCGTTTCACGCGGCGGCGATGGGCATGGCGCTCGCGGCTTACGAATGCCGCGACAAGCCGGCGGCGGAGCAGAAGGCGTATCTCAAGGCCGCGGCGGACGTCATCGCCAACGCGCGCCCGACGACCGCGCGCAAGATGCGCACTTGGACGGACGACTGCGAGCGGGACGCGTTTGCCGCCATCAACGCGGGGAAAAACGCCTGCGACGCGATCATGGCGGGCGCGGTGTCGAAGTTTTCCCGCCGCTATGATCGCATCGACCGCGAGGCGCGGTTTTTCATCGAGAAGATTCCGAAAAACCCGACGATCATGACGCAGTGCTACGGGGATGCGGACGTGGGGATGCTGCTGCGCGCGCTGCGCGAGCGCGGGGACGAAGCGAAGTTTTTCACGCCCGAAACGCGCCCGTATCTACAGGGCGCGCGGCTCACCGCAAGCGTCATCTGCGACATGGGCTTCGAGGTCACGCTGATTACGGACAACATGCCCGGCTATGTGCTCGGGCATAAACACGTGGACATCTTCACCACCTCGGCGGACGTGATCACGCTCGACGGCCACGTGGTCAACAAGATCGGCACCTTCCAGATCGCGCTCTGCGCGAACTATTACGGCGTTCCGTACTACGTTGCGGGATTTCCCGACCGGACGCACCCCGACGCGGCCTCCGTGCACATCGAGGAGCGAAACGGCGACGAAGTGCGCCATGCGATGGGCGTGCTCACCTGCAAAGAAGGGGTTCGGGGATACTATCCCGCGTTCGATATCACCCCTCCGGAACTCGTCACCGGCGTGGCGACGGATATCGGCGTGCTCAAACCCACCGAGCTGAAGGATTACCGCCCGGCGGAGTGAAATCTGACGCAGCAAAAAACCGGCGGTCGTCCGCCGGTTTTTTATGGTTTGCTTCAGCCCGCGTAGCGGATCTTGATTTCGTTTTTGTTGGGCATCATCATGATCCAGGTGCTGCCTGGCTCAAGCCGCAGCAGCGTCCCGTCGTAGAGCTTATAGGTGGTCGGTTCGCCGAGGGACGGGCGGCTCCACTTGCCGGACACCGCGCGTCCGTTGACAAAATACATGCAGTCCCCGCTGCCGATGAGCGAGACGCTGCGATAGTTTTTGTCGTAAGAGGAGACGTGGACATACTGCACGATGAGATTCTGCACGGCGACCGGCTCGTTTTCATAGCCGAGCACATTGTCCGTCGGCGTCAGCGACGTGCTCTGACCGAGCACGTTTTTTGAGTTTTTGTCGCTGCGCAACAGCAGATTATTTCCCGCGTCGTAGGTAAAGACCACCCGTTCGGGGTCCGAGCTCGTAAAAGGCACGCCGACGCTGACAAACGTCTTGCCCTTGTCATACGTCACGCCCTCTTCAAAGGTAAACCGGCTGGTGCTCGACGCGACGGAAAAATTGTAGTTTGCCTCGACATAATCCCGCAGTTTGAAAAAGCTGGTGTATTCTTCGAGCGACGAGATTGTTTTGTCGCGATAGAAAAAGTTCGCCGCTCCGTCGCTGTTTTCCGCGCGGAAGCGCACGCCGCTCTGCGCAAGAAGCGGATATTTCGCATCCGCGAGCTCCGGATCGCCAAGCGACACGTACAGCCCGCCCCATTCGAGCGCCGTCTCCGCAAGATAGGCGCGCGAGGTGCGGACGGGGCCGACCCGCTCGGGCAGCTCGTCCGAAAACACGGCCAGATAACGCGTGCCGTGGTCGGTGCGGTCGAGCGGAAACTCATATACGATGTCCGCCAGCAAAAGCGCCGTCTGCGGGCGCGCCTGCGCGGCGTTGTCCACCACCACGAGCACGGGGCGGTAGACGGACCCCTCCGGCAGGGGGCGGCCGGTCGTCGTGGAGAGCAGCTCGTTTTCCGGAACGGCTTCCTCGGCGTCTTCGCTTTCTTCGGATGCGGCCGCTTCGGGCGTCTGCTCCGGATTTTGCCCGGGCTCCTGCGCTTCCTCGGGCGAAGCGGCCTCTGGCGCGGCGGTTTCTTCCGCCTCGATGGTGTCGGTTACGACGACGATGCTTGCGTCCGCGGGGGTGGCCTCCGGCGCGGCAGTGCTGTCCAGCAGCGTATCCACCACCGAGCAGCCGGAGAGCAGCAGCGCCAGCGCCGCGCACAGCGGCGGCAGCAGCTTCCGCGCGGCGGCGATCATGCGGTTGTGACCCGCGCTAATCAATGGTCACAGGGCTGTCCGCCGGGTGCACGGCGATCCAGGTATTGCCCGGTTCGAGCGTGACGAGGGACCCGTCGTCCAGCAGATAGCTGGTGTAGTCTTCGGCGGTCGGGCGCGACCAGGTGCCGGTCACGTGCTGGCCGTTGATGAAATAGTCGCACTTGCCGGAGCCGATCATCTCGCAGGTGCGGCGGTGCTTGGGATCGCCCTTGACCGAACCGTAATCGACATACTGCACGATGAGGTTTTGCACGTTCATCTGCTCGGTGAGGTAGCTGTCCCCGTTGTCGGTGAGCGTGCGCGTCATGCTTGGCTCGCCGCTCTCGCTGCGGTAGAGGCGGTTGGTCGCCGCGTCGTAGGCAAACTGGATCCAGTCCGGGTTTTTCTTGTTGTCAAACGAAAGCGTGACGTTGGTAAACGGTGTCCCCGTTTCATAGGAGACGTCTTCCAGAAACTGAAACCTCTGGCAGATCTTCGATTCGTAGTCGCCGTAATAGGCGTTCACCAGCGCGGCAACGCGATAGTAGAGCGCGTGCACGTCGCCGCGTCCCGTCTCCGGCGCGCGGAACTTATAGCCGTTCTTGGTTTCAAAATCGTCGTATGTGCTGACTTTGCGGTAAAACGTGGTGTTGAAGCCCTTGAATCCGCCGCCCGGCAGATAGAGCGAGATGAGGTCTTTCGGAACGCGCCGGTAGGGCTTTTTGAGCAGGACATAGCCTTCGTGCAGATACATGCAGTCCCACTCCTGCGCCATGTCTATGATGTAATAGCGCGTGGAGCGGAGCGGTCCGGCATAGAGCGGATAGGTGTCGTTGAATACGGCCTGAAAGCGCGTGATGGCCTGCTCCACGAGAAACTCGTATACGATGTCCGCTTCCATCAGCGAGGTCTGCGGTTTCGCGCCGGCCGCGTTGTCGATGGACATGATGAAAATCTTGCTCGCCGTCCCCTCGGGGATCACGCGGCCGGACGTCTGGGAGCGGTTCTTCGGCTCCGGCGTGGGGGTGGGGGTAGGCTCCGGCGTGGCGGTCGGCGTGGCGGTCGCTTCCATGATGACCGGCGCTTCGGACGGGGTGGGCGCGGGCGTTGCGGCGGCGGGCGCAACGGAGCAGCCGCTGAAAAGCGTGGTCAGGGCAAGCGCCCCGGCGACGGCCGCGCAGAGGCGCTTGGCGATGCTGTTCCGGTTTTGTTGGCGAAAAGCCATGGCAAACGGTCCTTTCAGGGGGATTATCGGTCTGTTTTGTCCGTGCCTGCGCGCTTGCGGCGCTTTGCGGCAAGGAGCGACACGATCAGCACGAACGCGAGCAACACGAGCGCGCCGATGACGATGAGCGCTTTCGGCGGAATGTTTCCCAGAGACGTCGGCGCCGCGGCTACAGGAGAAGCGGTGGCCGTCGGCTCGGGCGTTGCGCCTGGCGTCGGCTCGGGCGTGGGCGTCAGGGCCGGAACGGGCGTCCGGGGAACCCACGGGGTGACCGCGGGCTCGGGCAGGGGCGCGCCGTCGATGGTGACGCCGCCGTTTTCAACGGAGACATACGCCTCGCTCTGGACGTATTCCGCGTCCACGCGCGTGACGATGCCGCTGGTCACCGTCATTGCGCTGCCGACGTCGTTCAGCGCGCGAAAGCGAAGCGTCATGAGCGTTCCGGGACCGGTCAGGCCGAGCGCGCCGGCGCAGGCGACGCGGATGCGCCCCGGCACTTCGGCGTTGAAAACGGTGTATTCCGCGGCGAAGAGATCTCCCGGCGTCATGGAGACGAAGGAGAGCGCCGCGCCGTCATAGTTGAGATCGAACTGAACGGAGTCCACGCCTTCGCAGCCTTCGAGCAGGATCGGTATGTCGACGACGCCGTCCGCGGCGCCGTCGGCCGTTTCCACACGAATCAAAACGCTCCCCTCCTCGGCGAGCGCCTGTGCGGGAAACAGAACCAACACGACGGCCAGCAGCGACGTAAGAACAAGAAGCGTCCGTTTCATCCGTTGCATCCCTTCGGGAAAAACTGTAATATATATGGTACAGCAATTTTGGGGCGAAGTCAATTTGACGCGCCGCGTCCCCGCGGATGCGGATGGCGGAAAACGGGGCTTTTCCCGCCGGGGAATCAAGGCGAAACTGGTAACAATTTTGACGGCAAAGCGTCGTCGGAATCGGGCGCGAGAGTATGGAAAACATCGGATATTACAACGGCGCGTTTGCGCCGATAGAAGAACTCATGATCCCCGCGTGCGATCGTGGCGTTTACTTTGGAGACGGCGTCTACGAGGCGCTGCGCGTGGAGCGGCATCGGTTCTTTGCGCTAAGAGAGCATCTCTCCCGTTTTCGCGCGAGCCTTGCGTTCTTGCGCATTCCGTTTGAAATGACAGACGAGGCGCTCACGGCGATTTTACAGGAGGCGGCGGACCGCGTGGAGAGCGACTCCCAGCAGCTCTACTTTCAGGTGACGCGCGGCTCGGCGATCCGCACGCATGCGTTTCCGGAAGGGGCGGAGCCGAACCTGCTCGTCTTCTCGCGCGGCGTGCCGCTGGCGGACCTGTCGGAACACCGGCGCGTCATCGTGCTGCCGGACACGCGCTGGGAGCACTGCAATGTCAAGTCGCTGAATTTGATTCCGAGCGTACTCGCCGCCGAGGCCGCGAAAGAGCGCGGCTGCTGCGAGGCGGTGTTCCACCGAAACGGTGTAGTGACGGAGTGCTCAAGTTCCAATCTGCTCATGCTCAAAGACGGCGTTCTGCGCACCGCGCCCGCGGACGAGAAGATTCTGCCAGGCGTCACGCGCGGGCATTTTCTCATGCTCGCGCGAAAACTTGGCGTGCCCGTGGAGGAGATCGCCTTTACGCTGGAAGAAGCCTGTGGTGCGGACGAGCTGATGATTACGAGCACGAGCGCGCACGGCTTGCCCGTCGGTGAACTGGAGGGCAGGGCCGTTTGCGGGCGGGACGACGCGCTGCTGAGAAAGCTGCAAAAAGCGTATCGGGACTATTTCTACGCGTCTGTCGAAAACTAGCGAATAGAAATGAAAAAGGGCTGTCTTTTTTGGACAGTCTTTTTGTTTGTTTACTTGATTGCTGCTTTATTCTTTGGTTGGGATCAAAATCGCCCAGCAGGCCGTATCTTGCCACCTGTTTTCAAAAAACAGACGGCTTTATTCTTCGTTCGAAATCAACAGCGCCCGACACGGCGCCCCTTCCGCGCCGGAGATCTTCAGCGGCGCGGCGTAGAGCGTATAGATGCCGTCCGGCACGGCGCGCAGATCGAGGTTTTCGAGCACGGCGATGCCGTATCCCAGCAGCGAAACATGCACGGAGAGCTCGTCTGAATACGAACCGATGGACTGGCTGTCGGTGCCGATGAGCACGCAGCCCTGGTTGAAGAGATACCCGATGGCGCTCTCGGTGAGCTGCCCCTTGCCGTGCAGCAGGATGCGCGGGGCGAACGGGCGCTTCATAAAATACATCGAGTCCAGCGGCGTCTTTGGCACCGTGAGCACCGCGCATTCGCCGACGAACTGCTCCAGCGGCAGGGAGGCGATGTCCTTGCCGCCCGAGATGAAGTGCAGCGGCGCGTCCACATGCGTGCCCGCGTGCATGCTTGCCTCGAGGCGGGAGAGATTGTAGCTTTCGCCGTCCTTCATGCGGTGCACGGCTTTCAGGCGCGGCGGCTCGTCGCCGGGGTAAGGCGGCGTTTTGACCAGGTCCCGCGAAATATCGTATATCTTCATCGATGATTCTGTCCTTATATCGTCTCTTGGCCGTGTTTTTGCGGCAACCCCCATTATACGTTGCGGCGCGGGAAAACGCAAAATTTATTTGGGGTTTTTTCGTGTTGCGCAAAAAACAAAGGCGTTCGGCTCCTGCCGAACGCCTTTTGTTTGAGTTTTGACGGACAACCCGCTAAAATAGAGATCAGACGAGCTGCAAAACGGCCGCAAACGCGTCGAGCGCGGTCAATATTTCGCGTTCCTCGCCCCGCATGGCCGCGCTCTCGCCATCCACATAGCTGCCGATGGCGTCGAGCGTGTCGGTTTCAAAGGCGACCACGTTGTTGAGTATGCTCATGGCGCGGATGCCGCGCAGGTGCCCTATGGTGTAGAGCGCGGCGGTCTCCATGTCCGAACCGAGCACGCCCCGGCGGGACCAGTAGGCGTCGATCTCTTCCTCTCGGTCGGTGTAAAAGCTGTCGTGGCTGCGCGCAATGCCGGTGTGGAAGCGATAGTTTCGCTTCTTTGCGGCGCTGACGCTGGCAAAGAGCAGCTCGCTGTCCGGCACGGCGGGAAAGACGGGGTCGATATACGTCTTGCTCGCGCCGTCGTCGCGCACCGCGCCGCTCACAAGGATGAGATCGCCGATCTTCACCTGCGGCTGCAGCGCGCCGCAGCTGCCGATGCGGATCATGTTTTTCACGCCGAGATTGTTGAGCTCCTCCACGGCGATGCCGGCGGACGCGGCGCCGATGCCCGTGGACACGGCGAGCACCCGGATGCCCTGATAACTGCCGACAAGACTGCGATATTCGCGGTTGTAGGCCAGCTCTTCGGGGCTCTCTAAAAACGGGCGGATGCGGTCGAGCCGCGCGGGATCGCCCGGCAGCAGCGCGCAGACCGCGCCGTGGCTGCTGTCCAACCGGATATGTGGCTGTAACTGCGGCATATGGCAAACTCCTTTATCCATGAAAATAGAAGACAATGACAGTTTATCATAAAAGTGACCATATCAGAGAACGGAGGCGCACAACCTTGGCAAAAATCCTCAATTTCGGCTCGCTCAACCTCGACCAGGTATATCGTGTGGACGCGTTTGTCCAACCCGGCGAAACCAAATCCAGCCTTTCCCTCGAGACGCACTGCGGCGGCAAGGGACTCAACCAGTCCGTCGCGGCGGCGCGCGCGGGCGCCGAGGTCTGGCACGCGGGCCTGATCGGCTGCGACGGGGACATGCTCTACGACAAGCTCGAGGAAAACGGCGTGAACCTCACGCTGATCGAGCGCTCGGCGGATGTTTCCGGACAGGCGATCATACAGGTGGACAACAGCGGCCAGAACTGCATCCTGCTCTACGGCGGAACGAATCAGGCGCTGACGGAGGCGTATATCGACCGCGCGCTGGCGGCTTTTGGAAGCGAAGGGCTTGTGCTGGTGCAAAACGAGACGAACCTCGTCGGGACCATCATCGAGCGTGCGCATCAGAAAGGGCTGATGGTCGCCATCAACGCCGCGCCGATGAACGACAAGGTGTTTTCCTATCCGCTGGAGCATGTGGACTGGCTCGTCGTCAACGAAATCGAAGGCGCGGCTATCGCCGGATGCGAGCATGAGGCGGATATCCTGCCCGCGCTGAGCAAGCGCTATCCGAAGATGAACGTGCTGCTCACGCTCGGCAAGCGCGGCGCAGTCTGCGCGCGTGGGAACGAGCGCGCGAAAAGCGGCATCTACGACGTCAAGGTGGCGGACACCACGGCGGCGGGGGATACGTTTCTCGGCTATTTTCTGACCGAGGCGCTGGACGGCAAGAGCCTCGGCGACGCGCTGGCGCTGGCCACGGTCGCCTCGTCCATGTGCGTGCAGGTGATGGGCGCGGCGGACTCCGTGCCGCTGAGAGAGGACGCGCTGCATGCGCTGGAGACCGGCGCTTTGGGTGCGCTTGGCGAGTGGGGCGGCTGGCGATGACGCGCGTGCTCTACATCGACTGCTGCATCCGCAAAGAGCAGTCCAGAACGCGCAGGCTCGCGGAGGCGTTTTTCACCGCGCTGGACAAGCGAAGCGGCTTCGCCGTCGAACGGCTGACGCTGATGGACGAGCCGATCCTCCCGTTTCAAGACGGTTTCTTTTGGCAGCGGGAGCGGTTGATCGAGGCGGGGGAGCTGAACCATCCGCGGTTTCGCTATGCGCATCAGTTTCGGCAGGCGGACCGGATTGTGATCGCCGCCCCGTTCTGGGACCTGAGTTTTCCCGCGTTGCTGAAGGTGTATATCGAAAACATCAGCGTGCAGGGCATCACATTCGATTGCGACGAGCAGAACGGCTGCTTCGGCGCCTGCCGTGCGGAGCGGATGCTGTTTCTCACCACGCGCGGCGGCGCGCTGGAGGGCGACCCGATGGACAACGGCACGAAATATCTTGGCGACATGGCGAAGTTTTTCGGCATTCCGCGGTTTGACTGTGTGGCGGCGGACGGGCTGGATCTGGGACTTGAGCCGGCGGAGGAAATCCTGGGCCGCGCCGTTTTGCGCGCGGAGGAGATGGCGAAAGCATTCTGATCGTCATCGCTCAGGAAAGAAACGGAGAGAACGCGCATGAAAGCGGTTGTATATGAAAAAAAAGGCACGGTGCGATTGACGGACGTATCCATGCCGAAGATCCAGGAACCCCGGGACGCGATCGTCAGGGTCATGCGCGCGTCCATCTGCTCGAGCGATCTGCACATTCGAAACGGCGGCGTGCCGCGCGCGAGAGAGGGCGTCGTGCTGGGGCACGAATTTGCGGGTGAGATTGTGGAGGTCGGCGCCGGGGTGAAGCGGTTTGCCCCGGGCGACCGGGTGGCGGTCAACGTGGAGAGCTTTTGCGGCGAGTGCTTCTTCTGCCGCAGGGGATACGTCAACAACTGCGTCGAGGGCGGCTGGGAGCTCGGCTGCCGCATCGACGGCGGGCAGGCGGAGTATGTGCGCGTGCCGACCGCGGACATGAGCTGCACGCGCATTCCGGCGTCCATCTCCTATGAGCAGGCGCTGTTTGTCGGAGACGTGCTCGCAACCGGCTACTGGGCGGCGGGCATCGGCGAGATCAAACCCGCGGACGTGGTGCTCGTGCTCGGCGCGGGCCCGACGGGGCTGACCACCATGATGTCCGCGCGGCTGTACGGCCCCGCCGTCACCGTCGCGGCGGACGTGAACGACGCGCGCCTCTCGCTCGCAAAAGAGCGGGGGCTTTGCGACGTAACGGTCAACCCGCTGAAGGCGGACGTGGCCGAGACGGTGCGTTCGCTCACCGAGGGGCGCGGCGCGGACGTGGTGTTTGAGGTTGCCGGCGCAAAAAATACGTTTGAGCTGGCCTGGCGGGCGGCGCGGCCGAACGCGGTCGTGGTCGTCGTCGCGCTCTACGAAGAGGCGCAGTCGCTGCCGCTGCATCAGATGTACGGCAAGAACCTCACGTTCAAAACCGGCGGCGTGGACGCCGGCAAGTGCTCGGACATCATGCGCCTCATCGAGGCGGGGCGGCTCGACACGAGCCTGATGATCACCCGCCGCGCGCCGCTGAACGACATCATAGTGGGATACGACACGTTTGCCAACCAGAAGGACGGCTGCATCAAGTGGGTCGTCACGCCGTTTGAGCCGGACAAATCCATTCCGGCGCAGCAGTTTTAAGCAGAATCGCGAGGGAACGCTATGACCATGGAACCCGAAGTGCGCGCGCTCGAGGAAACAGTCGTCGAGTGGCGCAGGCACATGCACCGGTATCCGGAGGTGTCGTTTGAGGAGGTCGAGACGACCGCCTGGCTGGAAGCGCGCCTGCGCGAACGCGGCGTGGACGCGATCGAGCGGCCGACGGAGACGGGGCTCGTCGCGCGTGTGTTTGGTACGAAGGCGGGAAAACCCGCCGTCGTCGCCGTGCGCGCGGACATCGACGCGCTGCCCATGCCGGAGGAAAACGACCTGCCGTACCGCTCCGAGCGGGCGGGCGTTATGCACGCCTGCGGACACGACGGGCACGCGGCCATGCTGCTCGGGCTGGCTTCGCTGCTCGTGGCGAATCGTGAAAGCTTCTGCGGCGAGGCGCGGCTGATCTTTCAGCATGCCGAGGAGCTGCCGCCCGGCGGCGCGGTCGAGCTCGTCCGCGCGGGCGCGCTGGAGGGCGCGGACGCGGCGCTGGGGCTGCACCTTTCGAGCAATTTCGATACCGGCGTGTTCGCGTTTAAGAGCGGCGTGTTCACCTCGAACGTGGACCGTTTTTCCGTGACCGTGACAGGGCGCGGCGGGCACTGCGCCTTTCCCGAGCAGTGCGCCGATCCGCTGCTGGCCGCAAGCGAAATCGTGACCGCGCTGCAGAGCATCGTCTCGCGGCGCATCCCCGCGGCGGAGCCCGCCGTGGTGTCCGTCTGCGAGTTTCATGCGGGCACGGCGTATAACATCATCCCTTCCGAGGCGCGGCTCAACGCCTCCGTGCGCTCGTTCGGCGAGGAGACGCGGCGGCTGATCGAGGCCGAAGCGCGGCAGATCTGCGAGCACGTTGCCGCCGCGCACGGCTGCGCGGCTCGGCTGGACTGGCACGAAGGGTATCCGAGCGTCGTCAACGACGAACGGCTGACCGCCCGCGCGGAGCGGACGATTGCAACTCGCTTTGGGGCGGAGCGCATCCGGCACATCGGCGTGATCATGCCGGGCGAGGATTTTTCGTATATGCTGGACGGCAGGCCGGGATTTTTTGTGGAACTCGGCACCAGAAACGCGGCGCTGCACTGCGACCAGCCGCATCACAACCCGCGCTACCGCATGGACGAGGGCGCGCTTGTTTCGGGGCTGCAATATCAGTTTGACATGGTGCGCGAGCTGCTGGACGGAACGAGAAGTTTCCGGGAGGGCGAGGCGTGAAGCTGACGGTGCTTGTAGACAACAACACGTATATCGACCGGTACTACCTCGGCGAGCCCGCGGCGTGTTATCTCGTCGAGGACGGCGCGCAAACCATCCTGTTTGACACGGGGTATTCGGACGTGTTCATCGAAAACGCCGCGCGCATGGGGATCGATTTGGCCCGCGTGACGGACATCGTGCTCTCGCACGGACACAACGACCACACGGGCGGCCTGCCCGCGTTTTTCTCGCGGTTTTCGCAGCCTGTGCGCGTAACTGCGCACCTCGGCGCGTTTCAACCAAAACGCGCGGAAGGGCTCGACGTCGGCTCGCCGCTTTCGCTCGCGCAGCTGCCGGATTGGGTGGAGATCAGGCTTCCGACCAAGCCCCGTACCGTGAGCGAGCATGTGGTATTTCTCGGGGAGATTCCGCGCGTCTATCCGTTTGAGCAGGACCGTGCGGTCGGAGAGACGGCAAAAGACTGCTGCTGCTGCTGGGAGCCGGACGGGCTTGCGGACGATACGTCCCTTGCGCTCGTGCTGGAGGACGGCGTGTTCGTCGTCACCGGCTGCGCGCACGCGGGCGTCTGCAACACGGTCGCCCGGGCAAAGGAGCAAACAGGCAAACAGCGCGTGCTCGGCGTGCTCGGCGGGTTTCACCTCTTTGAAACGGGCGAGACGCTGACGCAAACCGTAGATACGCTCCTTGCGCTCGGCGTGGAGCGGGTATATCCCGCGCACTGCACGTCGCTTGCTGTAAAAAGCGCGTTTGTGCGCGCGTTCGACACCGTCGAGGTCGGCGTGGGGCTGACGCTGGAGTGGTGAAACGCAGGAAAAGGGAGGGCGGCGGCGTGCGTTTAAGACCGGCTGCGTCAGGGGATACATCCATGCAAAACGCGAAGCTTACCATTCGCGAAACGACTGAGGCGGATCTGGAAAACGTGCTTGCGCTCTGGAACGACGGCGAGGTCATGCGCTATGTCGGCTTTCCAGACGGACTCGGCGTGGATCTGCCCTGTCTGGATCGCTGGTTGGAATGGATCGAGAGCGGCAGGCCGCTGATCAATCATTACTCCGTTTACGCCGAAGAAATCGGATACTGCGGGGAAACTTTTTATCGCATCGACCCGCAGCGCGAACACAAGGCCGCGATGGATATCAAGCTGTTTCCGGCCGCGCGCGGTCAGGGGATTGCCTCCGCCGCGCTGTCCTTTGCCATAGGGCAAGCGTTCGCCAACGGCGCATCGCGCGTCTGGGTGGATCCCAATCCGGAGAACAAAAAAGCGCTCGCGCTCTACCGAAGGCTCGGATTTGTGGAAAAGCCGTATCCGCGGGATTTGCGCGACGGGGATCAACCGGTCACGACGATCTATTTCGAGCTGCAAAAACCGCAATGAGGGAAGGCAACGCAAGCTGCTGCGCGCCGGTTATTCCGGCGGGGATTTTTGCGGCGGCGTTTTGCTTGATCCTCTGCGATCGATTCGGCGCGCGAACAAAAAGTGAACACTTTTGGAACAGGTTGTAACTCTTTTATCTTTTTGCCGCAAACCCCTTGAAAAGATGGAGAAAAACAATATACTGTCCATAGAAATCATGTCAGGCACAGCTGCGTTGTAATAAACAACGCGTTTCAGTATTTGGGGAGGAACACATGAGAAGAAGGACCGTCCGCATCACACCGCTGGGGTATATTGTGCTGAGCATCATCATATTGGTGATGCTGGTCGGCATTTATTTTATCATCTGGTCGATGCGCGGCTCAAACGGTGAAACCGGCGAGGGAAACCTCAACAGCGCATCCGTACAGATGACCCCGACGCCCTCGCTTGCGCCCGTCGACAGCACGACCGCAACGCCGGTTTCTACGCCGACCCAACAGGCGGTAAGCACGCCGGCCGGAACGCCGACCATGACCCCGAAACAGGACGACACGCCGGAACCCGCCGTTAAGACGCCGACCGCGTCGCAGGTGCAGTCCGCCGTGGACGGCACGCTCAACGCCAGCGGCGTCGTGCTCCGCGCGGGCCCGTCGCCGTCCTACAGCATCATCGGGAAATATTCGTCGGGCACGCAGCTCAAGGTTTACGAGGTTGCCGACGACTACTATTTCGTCAAGGTGGTCAAGGAAAACCTCTATGGCTACGTCGCCTCGAAGTTCGTCGATAAGGCCGGCCTGCTGCCGGGCGAAAACGCGACGCCCACGCCCAAGTCCATCGCCGGTACGATTCCCGGCACCGTATCCGCGAGCAAGCTCGCGCTGCGCACCGTGCCGAGCACGGAGGACAACACCCCCATCGGCGAGGTAGTCAAGGGCGACTCGGTCCTGATCTACTTTAAGACGGGAGACTTCTATTATATTCAGGTGGTCGACACCGGCGTGAAAGCCTATGCCGCGGCGAAGTACATCACGGCGAGTACCGCGGTTCCGACCGGGACGCCCGTTCCGTAAACCGATCTGCAATCAAAAATCGCCCTGCGAAACCGCGGGGCGATTTTTTGTGTTTACTATGGTAGAGTCGTTTCGTCCGGCGGTCGGGCAGGCGGCTCGACGCGGCTGACGAGCACGCCGAGCAGCACGAAAAACAGCGGGGTGCTTGCGGGCTGGGCGATGTTGACGAGCGCCTGCGCCGCGTAAGCGGCGACGGCGACGGTCAGGCCGCGGGATGCGGGCTGCGCCGCGCATCGGGAAAAGCCGGAGCGCAGGGCGAATCCCAGCGCGGCGAGATAGCAAAGCAGTCCCAGCGCGCCGTTTGTCACGAGATATTGCAGATATTCGTTGTGCGCCGTATCCAGCGAGGCGTCCGAAAACAGCGGGCGCAGCGCGTCGGCGTGAAACAGCGCGCCGGAACCCGCGCCGAAGAGCTTCTGCGCGGTCGGCAGCGAAGCGTAGAACCGCGAGACGAACACCCAGATCTTTCCGCGGTCGGTGCCCCAGCTTTCGGAAAAGCGCAGATAGCGGTCCAGCCCGCCGAGCGGAAGGTTTTTTAGCGCCGTATTGAGCAAAACCAGCGCGAGCAGGCCCAAAGCCAGCGCGGCGGCAAGGGAGATGCCATAGGCGCGCTTTCTATTCGGCAGCCGCTCCGGTCTGCGGCTCGGCAGGCGCCAGAGCAGGAGCATGACCGCCGCGAGCGGCAGCGCGACCGCCGGGCGGCTGACGAGCGTCGTAAAATAGGACAGATACGTCGCAGACGGCAGTCGGCGGGAGAGCAGGCCGAAGACGAACGCGCAGAGGAAGAATATGCCCCAGCCCAACGGCAGCCGCCGCATGGCGCGCGCATCGGTGAACAGCGCGAGCGGAAACACGACCGCGCCGGCAAGCAGCCCCAGCGCGGCGCTGTCGCTGCCGGCGACGAGCGCGCCGAACGAAACGCAGACGAGCGCGAGGCCGGAGAGAACGCCGCCGCGAAGGGTTTTGGCATGCAGAAAGACGCCGAGCGTTGCGGGGAAAGCCATTACGAGATAGCTGCCGTAAAAGTCCGCGTTGCCGATGGTGGAAAGAAAGCGGCCCTGATCGGACTTGCGCAGATTTTCGGTAAAGCCGAGCGGGTCGGCGCCGAAATGGTTGAGCAGGCCCAGCAGGCCGACCAGCGCCGCGCCAAGCGCGAGCGCGCGCTCCGGCCAGCGCAGGTCTACCTTGCGGCGCGAGAGTACGAGCACGACCAGCGCATACGCAAACAGAGTCAGCAGGCCCTGATAGCGGTTGTTCTGTCCCCAGAAGACGTCGTCTGGATAGCGGCTGAGCAGCGCGCCGACAACGCTGACGACGAACAGCCCGCAGAGCGCGAGCGCGGCGGGATGCGGCGGGACGCGCCGCGCGCCGACCCCATAGTCCGGCAAAAAGGCGATGCGCGCAAAGAGCAGCAGCAGCACAAACGCCCCGCTGGCGACCATGAAAAACGTCTGCTTGGTTTCGGTGATGTTGAAGTAAAAGTTGCTGAATACGAGCGGCAGGGCGAAAAACACCGCGCAAAGGTATACGGCGGTCAAGATTGCCGTTGCGCGGAGAAAGCGCTGCTGGTTGGTCGTCGGCTGCATAGGGGAGATTCCTCGCTTTGGCGCGCGCCGCACCAGGCGGACGCGTCAACTGTGTCTCTTTTATGAATTTTATCATAAGAGGGCTTTTTTTGTTTGACAATCTTGGACAGATCGATTATCATACATGCGTACTAACACATATAGTACACTTAGTAAGCGGAAAAATCAAGCTTCGAAAACAAGATCAACAGGAGGTCCTTACGATGAAAAAAAGTCTCATTCTTCTGGCGCTTGTCGTGTTCAGCGCATTCTTCTTTGCTGCCTGCGGACCGCAGGGCGTCGCGTCCAACGGCAACGCGCTCACTACCTATGGCAACGGCATGGTTTCCGGCGGCAACGTCATGCCGGCCGTTACCTCGGGCAACGTGGGCTGAACATCACCTTTGTTTCATGGACAAATGAAACCGTGCTCGGGAGGCACGGGTTCGGGTGAAAAACAAAGCGTGCGGTGAAAACCGCACGCTTTGTTTTTTGCGAATCGATTCTGGAATGACGCCGGCCGCTGCGCCG
This sequence comes from Clostridiales bacterium, assembly GCA_012517905.1. GTDB lineage: Bacteria > Bacillota > Clostridia > Christensenellales > CAG-138 > UBA7703. Next base: position 31,773 of record JAAYUE010000038.1, read on the forward strand.
AATCCTGCATGTTCGAAGATCGCGCCGGCAGGCCGGATTCAGCCGAGCAGCTTTTCGTCCGGATACGCGCCCGCGTCGGTGAGCTCGTTGAGCGCGCGCTGCACCTCGGGCTTATCCTCGCGGTAGGTGACGCCGTACCAGCGATCCGGCGAGGAGAGCACGCGCACGCCGGCCGTTCCCGCCTGCAGCATGCGTCCGACTTCCCGCGGAATCAGAAACTCGCCCTTGAGCGGATTATTTTCGAGCGCGTCGGCCAGAAACGCCGGAAAGCGCGCTTCCAGCGCGCCGAAGAGCGACGGCGTAAAGCCGAAGAAGTTCATGGAGACGAGGTTGTCGCCGGAAAAATGCACGAAGGTTTTGCCGTCGTCCTCGGTGTAGGCGGGACCTTCGGGCGTCTTATAGATCTTGAGCCGCTCGACGATGTTGACCAGCTCGCCGTTTGCGTCCACCTCGCAAACGCCGCGCGCGACGGAGCCGTGCTCGGTCAGGGTGTTTTTCGCGAGGTAGCCGACCATTGAAAAATCGGCCTTGCCGCCGTCCTTCGCGTTCTTGAGATATTCATAGAGAACGGTGAAGGCGCGCTTGCCGTAGTAGTCGTCCGCATTGATCGCGGCAAAGGGTTCCTGCACGGCGTCCTTGCAGCAGAGCAGCGCGTGCGCGGTGCCCCAGGGCTTTACGCGGCCTTCCGGCACGGAAAAGCCTGCGGGAAGCATGGCGTCCGGCTGCTGAAAGACATAGCGCACCTCCATGTGCTTCTCGGCGCGGCGGCCGACGACATCGTAGAAATCCTGCTCGATGTTTCGGTTGATGATGAAGACGACTTTTTCAAAACCGGCTTCCATCGCGTCGAAAAGCGAATAGTCCATGATGATTTCGCCATGGCGGCCGATGGGGTCGATCTGCTTGAGTCCGCCGTAGCGGCTGCCCATGCCGGCGGCCATGACGACGAGAGAGGGTTTTTGCATGTCGGCAATTCTCCTTCTGGAAGATGATAGATTCGGACAGGGGGATACATCGGATTCTGTCGGCGGATCGACGGTTTCGAATTCGGACGGGCGGTTACGCCGGGTCCTGAAAGCCGTTCGGGTTCCGGCTTTGCCAGCGCCACGCGTCCGCGCACATGCGCTCAATGCCGTATTCGGCGCGCCAGCCGAGTTCGCGCGCGGCCTTTTCGGGGTCCGCGTAGCAGACGGCGACGTCGCCCGGGCGACGGGGGGCGAACACATACGGCAGCGTCTTGCCGCAGGCTTTTTCAAAGGCGTGCAGCACATCCAGCACCGAATAGCCGACGCCCGTGCCAAGGTTGTAGGTGTAAACGCCTGCGCCGCTTTCCAGCTTCTTCAGCGCGGCGACGTGTCCTTTTGCCAGGTCCACCACGTGGATGTAGTCCCTTACGCCCGTGCCGTCCGGCGTAGGATAGTCACTGCCGAAGATGCGAAGCTCCGGCAGGCGGCCCACCGCGACCTGCGCGATAAAGGGCATGAGGTTGTTGGGAATGCCGTCGGGGTCCTCGCCGATCATGCCGGAGGCATGCGCGCCGACGGGGTTGAAATACCGCAGCAGGCAGACGCGCAGCGTCGCCTCGGCCGCGGCCACATCCCGCAGCATCTCTTCGATCATGAGCTTCGTGTGCCCGTATGGATTGGTTGCGGACAGGGGGAAGTCCTCGCGGATGGGGACGCTGGCGGGATCGCCATATACCGTCGCGCTCGAGGAAAACACGATTTGCCGCACGCCGTACTTCTCCATGGCGCGCAGCAGGTTGAGCGTGGAGACGAGGTTGTTGCGATAGTATTCCAGCGGCATGCGCACGCTTTCGCCGACGGCCTTGAGCCCGGCGAAGTGGATGACCGCGTCTATGGCGTGGCGCGAAAAAAGCGCTTCGGTGGCGACGGCGTCCGTCAGGTCGATTTTTTCGAAGTCGAAGTGTTTGTCCGCCAGCTGCCGCAGGCGCGTGAGCGCGGCCGGTTTGCTGTTGACGAAGTTATCCGCGATGACGACGTCGTAGCCCGCCGCGAGCAGTTCCAGAACGGTATGGCTGCCGATGTATCCGGCGCCGCCTGTTACGAGAATCCGCATGAAAAAACGGTCTCCTTTCGAACACAGATCGGTTGTAAAACAAGCCGGGGAAGCCCCCTGAAAAAACGCGCGGTTGTCGATACAACGCCGGGGGAACCGCGCAATGCGGCGTCGGGGCGCTTTCGCGGCGTTTTTCGATTGCACAGCGCATCTTTATTATAGGCGTGTGGCGAAAGTCTGTCAAAGGCGTAAATAAATATTGGAAAATCGATATTTCAGTAGGGATTTAGCCAAAAAAAGTGATTTTCAGCTTTCCTAAATAATATTGCTATGCTATAATTCAACTTGGCTTGTACCGGCCGGGAGGCCGGGTTTGAATCACACCGAGGAGGAAGAATATGGCTAAGCAGAAAACTGTCGTTCCCTTTCGCGGAACGCAGGAGCAGGAGAAACAGCTTTTAAAGATCATCGCGGACCACAAGGACGTTCCGGGCGCGTTGATGCCGGTGCTCCAGCAGGCGCAGGAGCTCTACGGCTATCTGCCCATCGAAGTGCAGACCAAGATCGCCGAAGGGCTCGGCATTTCGATCGAAGAAGTCTATCAGGTCGTTACGTTTTACGCGCAGTTTTCCCTCAATCCGACGGGCAAACACCGCGTTGCGGTTTGCCTTGGCACCGCGTGCTACGTCAAGGGTTCGCAGAATATCCTTGAGGAGCTCGAAAAAGAGCTTGGCGTCAAGGCGGGCGGCACCACGCCGGACGGCGTGTTCACGCTGGAAGCGACCCGCTGCCTCGGCTGCTGCGGCCTTGCTCCGGTCATCGTTGTGGACGACGAAGTCTACGGCCGCCTCGTTCCCGCGGACATCAAGGGAATCCTCGCCAAATATAACTAAGCGCCGCTGAACTGCCGCATCCGCCCCGCGCAGGGCGGAACAACACACGCCCGACCGGAACAGGACGAAGGGACGGATTCGTAATGAAGATTCGCGAAATCGCATCGCTGCTCGGCGCCGATGTGCTCTGCGGGGAGCAGATGCTCGACGACGAGGTGCAGAGCGCCTGCGGAAGCGACATGATGAGCGACGTGCTCGCCTTTGTCAAAGATCAGGGCGTGCTCGTCACCGGCCTTGTCAACCCGCAGGTGATCCGGACCGCCATGATGATGGACATGCGCTGCGTCGTGTTTGTCCGCAGCAAGCGCCCGACACCGGAGATGGTGGATCTGGCACAGGAGCACAACATCGCCGTGCTGGCAAGCACATCCCGCATGTATGAAGCCTGCGGCAAACTCTACGCGGGCGGTCTGGGCAACGGGGTCTGCCGGTAATGGCGGAAACGCTGAAGTTTCACTACGACGTCGACGGCGATAACTTTACCTCCGCCGGCGCCGCGTCCGTAGAGGTCAAGCGAAAGCTTCGGCAGCTCGGCCTCGACGCGGAGACGATCCGCAGGGTTTCCATCGCGATGTACGAAGGCGAGATCAACATGGTCGTACACGCGCGCGGCGGCAGTGCGGACGTATACGTGGACAAGGACGGCATCACCATCATCCTTGCGGACCGGGGCCCGGGCATACCGGATATCGACCTGGCCATGCAGGAAGGCTATTCCACCGCGCCGGACAACATCCGCGCGCTGGGATTCGGGGCGGGCATGGGCCTGCCGAACATGAAACGCTACACGGACGAGATGAAGATCGACACCGTGCTGGGTCAGGGAACGACGGTGACGATGAAGGTATTCATCCATCCGGCGAACGTGTAGAGCAACGCACCGATCTTTGCCGATATTGACAGGCGCGCGAACCGAATCTGCGGCGCGCCGGAAAAATACGACGGGCATCCCGCGGCAGCGGCGCCGCAACAGGAAGGCCGGCGGAAAGGCGAATGACACCGCGCATGAAGCAATATCAACACTCGGTTTCTCTCGACATTGAAAAATGCAAGGGCTGCACCAATTGTCTGAAACGCTGCCCGACCGAAGCCATCCGCATCCGCGACGGCCACGCCGTGATCAATTCGGACGTCTGCATCGACTGCGGCGAGTGCATCCGGCGCTGCCCCTACCAGGCGAAGAAGGCGAACTTCGACCGCTTTGAGGACATCAGCCCGAAGAAATACAGCATCGCTCTGCCCGCGCCGTCGTTTTACGGTCAGTTTGTGGATCTCGACGACGTGGACTATGTGCTCCAGGGGCTCCTGGACATCGGCTTTGACGATGTATTCGAGGTGGCGCGCGCGGCGGAGATCGTAACCGAGTACACGCGCCGCTATATGAACCGGGAAAACATCAGCTATCCCGTCATCAACTCCGCCTGCCCCGTGGTCGTCCGCCTCATCACGCTGCGCTTCCCCTACCTTTGCGACCACGTGATCCCCATGATGCCGCCCATCGAGCTGGCGGGGAAACTGGCCCGCGAGGAAGCACTGCAAAAGCATCCCGAGCTCAAGCCGGAGGATATCGCGGTGGTGTTCATCTCCCCGTGCCCGGCAAAGGCGAGCTATGTCAAAAACGGTTTTCTGGGCGAGAAGAGCCATGTCGATTACGTCGTTTCGATGAGCGACATCTACTTCAAGCTCATCGGCGTGATGAAGAAAAACGTGGCGCCCAAGGCGGCGAGCCAGAGCGGCATGATCGGCATGAGCTGGGCGAGCACCGGCGGCGAGGCAAGCGCGCTGTTTAACGACAAGTACCTGGCGGCGGACGGCATTGAAAACGTCATCCGCGTGCTGGACCAGATCGAGACCGGACACTTCCCGATGCTGCAGTTCGTCGAGCTCAACGCCTGTCCCGGCGGGTGCGTCGGCGGGGTCGCGACGGTGGAAAATCCCTACATCGCGCGGGTGCGGCTGCAGGCGCTGCGGCGGTATTTGCCGGTATCGCAGAATCGATTGGACAAGGACGATATCGAGGGCTATCCGGAAGATTTGCTCTTCCCGAAAGACCTGGAATATCGACCGGTCGGCAAGTTTGACGAAGATTTGGGTACGGCCATGCAGAAGATGAGCGAGATCGAAACCCTCGCCGCCTCCCTGCCTGCGCTGGACTGCGGTTCCTGCGGCGCGCCGACCTGCCGCGCGTTTGCCGAGGACGTCGTGCTCGGCGGGCGCAGCGTGGACGAGTGCATCGTCTACATGCGCGAGCGGATACAGGAACTCGCCAAATGTCCCGAGGAGGAGAAGAAATGACGGTCCGCGGCCTCAAAGAAGCGCTTGACCTGTCCGCGTTCGCGTTGCCGGAAGGCGACAGAGACGTGCGCGGCGGATATGCGGGCGATCTTCTGAGCTGGGTCATGGGACGCGCGCGGGAAGGCGACGCGTGGCTCACCATCATGAGCAACGCAAATATCGTCGCCGTCGCGACGCTTGCGGACGTCAGCTGCATTCTCCTCTGCGAAGGGGTTGAGCCCGACAAGGGCGTTGCGGGCCTCGCCGCCGAAAAAGGCATCAACCTGCTCGGCAGCGGACGCTCCGTATTCGAGCTCTCCGCGCTGGTGAAAGAATTGCTATGAGCGCGTTTCGCTGCGATCTGCACATCCACTCCTGCCTCTCGCCCTGCGGGGACGAGGACATGACGCCGGGGTCGATCGCCGGAATCGCCAAGCTCAACGGCCTCGACATCGCCGCGCTGACCGACCACAACGCCTGCGGCAACTGCCGATCGTTCTTCGCCGCCTGCGAGCACTACGGCGTCATTCCCGTGGCGGGCATGGAGCTGACCACGAGCGAGGATGTGCATCTGCTCTGCCTGTTTCGAACGCTGACGGACGCGGAAGCGTTCGCCGCGGCGGTGGCGCAGAAGCGGGTGCGGATCAAAAATCGCCCGGAGATCTTCGGCAGGCAGCTGCTGATGGGGCCGGACGACGAGCCGGCCGGCGAGGAAGAGGACCTTCTGGTCAACGCGACGAGCCTCTCTCTTGAGGAAGCGGCCTGTCTTGCCCGGGAACATGGCGGCGCGGCGGTCCCCGCGCACATCGACCGCGAGGCGAACGGACTGATCGCCATGCTCGGCGGCATGCCGGAGCGGCCGGATTTTCCAACCGTGGAGGTTCGTAACGAGCGCCGGATTTCCGAACTCGAACGCGAACACCCGAGCCTGAAGGGCAAGCGCAAAATCGTCTCCTCGGATGCGCACCGCCTCTGGGAGATTCTGGACCCCGGATGGCGGATCGAACTGCCCTGCGCGGCGGAAGCGGATGCGCAGACGGTGCGGCATGCGTTGATCGACTATCTCAACGGAACGCCGGACGGAGGGCGCGCATGAAGGAGCTTTCGCTCAACATTCTCGACATTGCGCAGAATTCGATCAAGGCGGACGCGCAGCATTTGACCATCGCGCTCGTGCGCCGCGGAAGCTGGCTGACGGTCACCATCTCGGACGACGGCTCGGGCATGAGCCCGGAATTCGCCGCGGAGGCGGCAAACCCCTTTACCACGACGCGCACGACCCGAACGGTCGGCATGGGGCTGCCGCTCTTCAAGCTGGCGGCGGAGCAGACGGGCGGAACGTTTTCCATCGAGTCCCGTCGGGCGTCGAGAGATGGGGATGCGCACGGCACGACCATTACGGCTTCGTTCGACACAGGCCACGTGGACTGCGAGCCGCTCGGGGACATCGCCTCCACCGTCGTAACGCTGATCCAGGGCAACCCGGAGCTCTCGCTTACCTATTTATATTCGACCGAGCAGGGCGAAACGCGCCTGAGCACGGACGAGATGCGCGAGATCCTCGGAGACGGCGTATCGCTGGATCACCCGGAGGTGCTCGCCTGGGCAAGGGAGTTTCTCGAAGGGGAAGCATAAACCCGGTCAGGGATAAGCAGAATTGCTTTCTGAAATAAACGGGCTGTCGCCTTTCGGCGGGGGCCGAAATGCAGAACAGTTGAATCATTTTCAGTGAGGAAGGAACAAACAACATGAAATCATTGCAGGAACTGGCGGAGATCCGCGAGAAGATGAAGGGGAAGGTCGCGCTGCGCGAAGGGCAGAACGGCATCCGCGTCGTCGTCGGCATGGCAACCTGCGGCATCGCCGCGGGCGCGCGCCCGGTGCTGAACACACTTGTGGAAGAAGTGGAAAAGCAGGGGCTGAGCGAGAAGGCAACCGTCTCCCAGACGGGCTGTATCGGCATTTGCCGGCTGGAACCCATCGTCGAGGTCTTTGAACCGGGCAAGGAAAAGGTCACCTATGTCAAGATGACCCCCGAAAAGGCCAAGCAGGTGGTCAGTGAGCACATCAAGGGCGGCAGGCCCGTTTACGAATATACGATCGGCGAGAAATAAGCGGGAGGAGAAACCTATGATTCGTTCACACGTACTAATCTGCGGCGGCACAGGCTGCACGTCCAGCGGCAGCCCGGCCATTCGCGAGCACCTCGAAAATGAGCTCAAGAAACAGGGGCTCGATGAGGAGATCAAGGTTGTCCAGACCGGATGTTTCGGCCTCTGCGCGCTTGGCCCCATCATGATCGTTTACCCCGAGGGCACGTTCTACAGCAGCGTGACGGAAGAGGACGTGACGGAGATCGTCAGCGAGCATCTGCTCAAGGGCCGTCCCGTCGAGCGCCTCGTTTACAACCCCAAGTCCGAAGAAGCGCCCCACGGCGTGACCTCGCTGTCCGAGACGCCGTTTTATAAAAGCCAGATGCGAATCGCGCTGCGCAACTGCGGCGTGATCAATCCCGAAGAGATCGACGAATACATCGCGCTCGACGGCTATGTCGCGTTGGGCAAGGTGCTCACCGAGATGACCCCGCAGGAAGTCATCGACCTCGTCAAGGCCAGCGGCCTGCGCGGCCGCGGCGGCGCGGGCTTCCCGACCGGCACGAAATGGCAGTTTGCCGCCAATAACGAGGCGGACGAGAAGTTTGTGGTTTGCAACGCGGACGAGGGCGACCCCGGCGCGTTCATGGACCGCTCCGTCTTGGAGGGCGACCCGCACGCGGTGCTCGAGGCGATGGCCATCGCCGGTTATGCCATCGGCGGTACGCACGGCTACATCTATGTCCGCGCGGAATATCCCATCGCGGTCAAGCGCCTCAAGATCGCAATCGACCAGGCGCGCGAATACGGCCTGCTCGGTAAGAACATCTTCGGCACGAAGTTCGATTTTGATATCGACATCCGTCTCGGCGCGGGCGCGTTTGTCTGCGGCGAAGAGACGGCGCTGCTGACCAGCATCGAAGGCTTCCGCGGTGAGCCGCGCAACAAGCCGCCGTTCCCGGCGGTCAAGGGCCTCTTTGCCAAGCCCACGATCATCAACAACGTTGAAACGCTCGCCAACATTCCGCAGATCATCGTCAAAGGACCCGAGTGGTTCGCCTCGATGGGTACGGACTGCTCGAAGGGCACGAAGGTTTTCGCCCTCGGCGGAAAGATCAACAACACCGGCCTCGTCGAAATCCCGATGGGCACGACGCTGCGCCAGATCCTCTTCGAAATCGGCGGCGGCATCCCGAACGGTAAAAAGTTCAAGGCCGCGCAGACCGGCGGTCCTTCGGGCGGCTGCATTCCGGAGGAACACCTCGACACGCCGATCGACTATGAAAACCTCAAGGCGATCGGCTCCATGATGGGCAGCGGCGGCCTCATCGTCATGGACGAAGACAACTGCATGGTGGACGTCGCCCGCTTCTTCCTCGAGTTCACGGTGGACGAGAGCTGCGGCAAGTGCACCCCCTGCCGCATCGGCACGCGGCGCCTTCTGGAGATGCTCAACAAGATCACCGAAGGCAACGGCACGCTCGAAGATCTCGACAAGATGGAAGAGCTCTGCCACTATATCACCAACAACGCGCTCTGCGGTCTCGGCCAGACCGCGCCGAACCCCGTGCTTTCCACGCTGAAGTATTTCCGCAAGGAATATGAAGCGCATGTTGTGGACAAGCGCTGCCCGGCGGGCGTGTGTAAGAAGCTGCTGCATTATGTGATCGACCCGAATAAGTGCACGGGCTGCACGCTCTGCGCGCGCAGATGCCCCGTCAGCTGCATCGCCGGCAAGGTGAAGGAGCCGCACGTCATCGATCAGAGCAAGTGCATCAAGTGCGGCGCCTGCATGGAAAACTGCAAGTTCGGCGCCATTTCCAAGAAGTAAGGAGGCAGGAACATGGATCAGGTAACGGTAAAAGTCAACGGGATCGAAACGAAGGTTCCCGCCAATTCGACCATTCTGGAGGCGGCGCATCAGGCGGGCATCCGCATTCCGACGCTGTGCTATCTTCGGGACATCAACGCCATCGCGGCGTGCCGCATCTGCCTTGTGCAGGCGACCGGCGTGCGCGGTCACGCGGCTGCGTGCCTGCAGAAGGTTGCGGACGGCATGGAGATTCAGACCAACACGCCCGAACTGCGCGAAGCGAGAAAGACCACGCTGGAGCTCATTTTGAGCAATCACCGCATGGACTGCCTCAGCTGCGATCGAAACCTCAACTGTGAGCTGCAGGCGCTTGCGCAGGAATATGGCGTGGACCAGTATAAGTACATGGGCAGCGAAAGCCTCAAGCCCCAGTATGAGCGCAGCGCGCCGCACCTCGTTCGCGACAACAGCAAGTGCATCCTCTGCCGCCGCTGCGTCGCCGTCTGCAACTACAACCAGCACGTCGCCGTCATCGGAACCAACGAGCGCGGGTTCGACACCCACGTCGGCAGCGCGTTCGATATGCCGCTCAACGACACGGCCTGCATCAACTGCGGACAGTGCATCTCCGTCTGCCCGACGGGCGCGCTGACCGAGCGGGACGACACCCATATCGTCTGGGATGCGCTGGCGGACAAGAGCAAGCACGTCATCGTCGCGCCCGCGCCGTCCGTGCGCGTGCAGCTCGGCGAGTGCTTCGGCATGCCGATCGGCAGCAATGTGCAGGGCAAGCTCGTCGCGGCGCTGCGCCGCCTCGGCTTTGAAAAAGTGTTCGACGTGGACTTCGCGGCGGACGTGACCATCATGGAAGAGGGAACGGAGCTGCTCAACCGCCTGCAGAACGGCGGCAAACTGCCGCTGATTACCTCCTGCTCGCCGGGCTGGGTCAAATTCTGCGAATACTACTTCCCGGATATGATCGAAAACCTCAGCAGCTGCAAGAGCCCGCAGCAGATGTTCGGCGCGCTGGTGAAAACCTATTACGCCGAAAAGATGGGCATCGACCCCAAAGACCTGTTCGTCGTCTCCATCATGCCCTGCACCGCGAAGAAATTCGAGTGCACGCGGGACAACGAGGACGCGGCGGGCGTTCCGGACGTGGACGTTTCGCTCACTACGCGCGAGCTGGCGAAGATGATCAAGCGCGCCGGCATCCGCTTTACGGAGCTGAAGGACGAGGAGTTTGATCCCATGCTGGGCGTTGGCTCCGGCGCGGGTCACATCTTCGGCGCGACCGGCGGCGTGATGGAAGCCGCCCTGCGTACCGTCGCCGAGATCGTCACCGGCAAGCCGCTCGACAACCTCGACTTCACCGCGGTGCGCGGCGTACAGGGCTGCAAGGAAGCGGAATACGACCTCGCGGGCACCAAGGTGCGCGTCGCGGTCACCAGCGGTACGGAAAACGCCTTCCAGCTGCTCGAGATGGTCAGAAAAGGCGAGGCGGACTACCACTTCATCGAGGTCATGGCCTGCCCCGGCGGCTGCGTCAACGGCGGCGGCCAACCGCATGAGCCGGGCGAGGTGCGCAACTTCGTCGACCTGCGCGCCGAGCGCGCCAAGGGCCTCTACGGTCAGGATAAGAAGATGAAGCTGAGAAAGAGCCACGAGAACCCCTTTGTCAAGGAGCTCTACGACACCTATCTCGAAAAGCCCGGTTCGCACAAGGCGCACCACATTTTGCACACCACCTACGTCAAGAGAAAGGTGTATTAAAACACACGGCGTCGACAAAGGCCCCTGCAGGAAGCTACAGGGGCCTTTTCTGGTAAAAACCCTTCCTTTCGCTCGCTTTTTTGTCGAACCCGTGTTATAATCAAACGCTCAAACAACACACGCCCGCTTGAGCGGGAGAGGGGATATGCAATTATGACCGGAGCGGAGCGCGCGGTATTCCGCAAAGCCGCGAATTCGTTGAAACCGATCTTCCAGATCGGAAAAGAGGACATCGGAGAAAACCTGGTTCGAAGCGTGGACGAGGCGCTGATCAAGCGCGAACTCATCAAACTCGCCGTGCTCGAAACCAGCACGCTCACCGCGCGGGACGCGGCGGGCAGGCTGTCCGAGGCGCTCAATGCGGAAATCATCCAGTGCATCGGCAGAAAATTCGTGCTCTACCGTCAAAAACCGGAAGAGGAATAGTCGGAACAATCAAAAAGATCGGGCGTTGCCCGATCTTTTTTGATGCAGCTGTTTCCGGCGGCTGACGCGAGCTTGCGGAGCTGTAAAAACCCCAGAGCCGGACGACGAACGATGCGGACGGCTCAGAAGAGCCTGAACACGTGGGCGTTAAACCACGAATAGCCGAGGTCATACAGCGGAATCCACTGCATGGTCATCGCGACGCCCGCCACCACCCAGAGCAGCAGCAGGCTCACGAGGATGAGCAGCACGACCGTAAACGAATGGCCGGAGGCTTTGCGTTTTTCTTTTTTGCGATAGGGCTCGTCGAAGATTTCGTCTCGAATGCTGGTCGCGGCCGGTTCCGGATCGGCCTCGCGCGCCGGTTCTTTGCCCTTTCTCTGCGCGGGTTCGGGCTCTGCGGGGGCGGCGTATGTGCCCGGCATGGCGTATTCCATGGGGGCGGAGGGGGCTTCGGGCCGCGGCGCGGCGATGACCGGCTGCGTCCGGGGCGCCGGTGCGGGCGCGGGCGTGTCGATCTCCTGGTCGAGTTCGCTTTCTATGGTGCGCATGTCGGTGCTGATCTGCGCATAGGTCGCGATATTGCGCTCGATCAAATCGCCGAACCAGAGCGACCAGCCGTCGTCCTCCGGCTGCTGCTGTACGATGGCGACGAACTGCCCGAACGTCTGTCGCGCGGCTTCGCGCGCAAACTCCTTGTCGTTCGTGCGCTCCAGCGCGCGTTGATAGACCGAACTGCCATAGGCGGAGACGAGCTCCTTGACGGCTTCCTTCTCGCCGTGGCGGATGCGGCGAACCAATTCTGCAAGCTGCATAACAGAGGCGCTCCCGTTCATAAAGATAAATTATTATATCATGCTTTGCCGCGGCTGAAAAGGGCGCGATGACGCCGGTGGACAACGAGGTTTCATTTGACAAAACGCGTTTTTTCTGGTAAATATATTACTTTGTTGGCAATCATTTCCCTTGGACCATTTTGGAGGAATACACAAGCATGCAGACAGACGTTGTGATCGTTGGCGCCGGCCCCTCGGGCATCTTTACCGCACTCGAGATGATCAAGCGCGGCAGCAAACAGCGCATCGTTATCGTAGAAAAAGGACTTGCGGTCGAGCAGCGCCGCTGTCCGAAAGCCGTGACAGGACGCTGCGTCAACTGCAAGCCGTACTGCCATATCACGACGGGCTTTTCCGGCGCGGGCGCGTTTTCGGACGGCAAGCTCTCGCTCTCTTTCGAGGTCGGCGGCGATTTGCCGACGCTGATCGGCGCCGACAAGGCGCAGTCCACAATCGACTATACCGACGGCATCTATCTCGAGTTCGGGGCGGACGAGCACGTCGAGGGCGTGAGCGACACCGCCGCGCTCAAGGAGATCCGCCGCCGCGCGATTCAGGCGGGGCTGAAACTCGTGGACTGTCCCATCCGCCATCTCGGCACCGAGAAGGCACAGGACATCTACTATGCCATCGAGCAGTATCTGCTTCAAAACGGCGTGGAGATGCTCTTTGGCCACGCCTGCGAAAACCTCATCCTTGAAAACAACGTCTGCAAAGGCGTAATCCTCAACGACGGCAAACAGGAATTCGAGCTGCTTGCCAAAAACGTCGTCGTCGCGACCGGACGGCGCGGCGCGGACTGGCTTGAAAACATCTGCGCCGAGCACGGAATCGCGCATCAGCCCGGAACGGTGGACATCGGCGTGCGCGTCGAGGTACGAAACGAGGTCATGGAGACCGTCAACGAAGTGCTCTATGAAAGCAAGCTCATCGGTTATCCGCAGCCGTTTCGCAACAAGGTGCGTACTTTCTGCCAGAACCCCGGCGGGTTCGTGAGCCAGGAAAACTACGACAACGACCTTGCCGTGGTCAACGGGCATGCATACAAGGAGAAGAAGTCCAACAACACGAACCTCGCCATCCTCTGTTCGCATAATTTCAACGTGCCGTTCGACCAGCCGATCGCCTACGCGCAGAAGGTCGGCGAGCTGACCAACATGCTCGGCGCGGGGCACATCCTCGTGCAGCGCTATGGCGACATCCTCGACGGCAAGCGCACCTGGCAGCGGGAGCTGTCGTTTTCCAACGTGGTGCCGACGCTGCCGGACGCGATCGCGGGGGACATCACAGCGGCCATGCCGTACCGCGCGATGACGAACATCATCAATTTCATCCAGGCGGTCGACCATGTCGTGCCCGGCTTTGCCGCGGCGGAGACGCTGCTCTACTCGCCGGAGCTCAAGTTTTACTCCAACCGCGTGAAGATGGACGACAGCTTCACGACGAACATCGCGGGGTTCTACTCGCTGGGCGACTCCAGCGGCTGGACGCGCGGGCTGATGATGGCCTCCGTCATGGGCGTATTGATGGGCCGCAGGCTCGCTGTGGAAGAGAAATAGAGAAACGAAGGGCTGTCCAAGACTGTACAGCCCCTCTCGCAAGATTTACTGGCGAAGTCGTTTTCTATCTGGTACGACTCGAAAGCGTCACCTTAATGTTGCCGCGCGTCGCATGGGAATAAGGGCACACCTGGTGCGCTTCCTGCGTGAGGCTTTCGGCCAGAGCGGCGTCGTCGGTGTCGATGATGGCGACGATGTCGACCTCAAGCTGGAAGTTTCCGGCATCGTTGCGGCCGATGCCCACGGTGGTTTGCACATCCGGCGGGGGCAGCCTCAGCCTGCGAACGCGGATCGCGTGCTGCAGCGCGCTACCGAAGCAGGCAGCGTATCCTGCCGCGAAAAGCTGTTCCGGATTGGCGCCCTCCAGCTTGCTCCCGCCCAAACCGGCAGGAAGCGCCATCTCCAAATCGATAGGGCTGTCGTCTACGCGGACATGGCCGTCCCGGCCGCCGGTGGCATATGCTGTGGCTTTGTAGTCTATTTTCATAAGGCACCTCCATCTTTCTTATGGCTTGATTATACCTCTAAAAATCAACAATGATTATGACTTGCGCACATTACGATACCTTTATTTGAAATTTCTTCGCTTTTTGTTTGGAAATGACGAGCCCAAAATGATCAAAGAAAGGAGCTGCTTCTTATAGAGGGAACCAGCATGCACGTGTTTTCCGAGATCGAGTTGCGGGAGGCCGCGCGGGCCATTGTCTCCGCGCGGATGAAGAGCGAGAAAGCGGTTTTGAAGCTGAAAGACGGTTCCGCGCAGCAGCGCCTGATCGCGCGCGGCATCGCGGCTTACTCCCTTGCGCTTGCGCTGATCGCAAGCGAGCTGGGCGGCGAATCCGTGCCGGATTATGAAAAAGAAGCGCTGGAGCAGGCGGCGGCGACGTTGACCGACTTGTCCGCGCGCGTGGAGAAGGCGCTGCCGAAGTTTGCCGCGGACACGCCGCAGCATACGCTTGCGGTGCGACGGCTGCGGGCGTTTGAGATCGCGTGTAGATTATTGAATATTGAGTTGGAACGCTAAAAGTAAAATAAAAAGCCCGCCTTCTGAACTGAACCCCGTTGATTAGACACAAACAAAAGCCCCTATCGCAGAAAAACTCAAGATTGCATGAACTGACGTCGTTTTTCGAGCGGCGTCAGTTTTGTTTTGAGCTGAATCCGCTCATTGTTGTAGAAGGATATGA
>JAAYUE010000039.1 GCA_012517905.1 Clostridiales bacterium
CCCTGTATATAAATAGACAAGGAGCCAATTTCTTGGCTCCTTTGTACTTTCCGTCCGTCAAGCCTTTCCGATGGTGCCCTATCCACCAGAAAGCAGTTATGAAGTACGTAGTAGTTCGGTTACGCGGTTTAAGGAGGAAATCGGTAATGAAAAAACGAACATAACGGACGGAAACTTTATTTACTTTTCTTGCCCCCAGTATAACACCCGAATTATGCAAATGCAAGCAATTCTATACGTTGATTGTGTCATTTTTATATCTTATCTGTGAATTGTGGCGTAAACTTCGCTTGTGCCGCGTCCATCTGCTGAATCAAGATGTTGTATAGCCCGAGCGAAAGCGCATACGAAATCACGCGGTCGTATTCCCGGGCGGTGATTTTGCGGTGCAGCGGAAACTCTGTTACATTCGGCTGCGGCGTATATTGGCTCATGAGAGAGACCTGTATAGACAGCGGAAAGCGTGTAACAATTTCGTCCAGCACGCGCCGCGAATCGTCCGCACATCCCGGCAGAATCAGATGGCGTATGGCCAGCCCGCGCGCGGCAAGTCCGTCCTCATCCAACTGCAGCTCGCCAACCTGGCGAAACATTTCCGCAATTGCTGAAGAAGCGACCTCGGCATAATCCGGCGCATTGGAAAACTTTTTTGCAAGCAGGGGGGAGACATATTTCCAGTCCGGCAGGTACACGTCCACGAGGCCATCGAGCTGCCTGAGCGTTTCGACCAGCTCGTATCCGCTGGAGTTATACACGACGGGAATCGACAGCCCAGCCGCTTTCGCCTTGTTCAGGCTCTCGGCAACCGTAGGCACGTATGGCGCGGCGGTAACAAGGTTGATGTTGTGCGCGCCGCTCTGCTGTAACGCAAGAAACGCGCCCGAAAGCGCGTCCGCGTCATACCATTCGCCCGCGCCGCCATCGCGTATCTCGTGATTCTGGCAGTAGACGCAGCCGAGGTTACAGCCGGAGAAGAACACCGCGCCGGAGCCTCGTGTTCCGCTGATAAACGGTTCCTCCCAATGGTGCAGCATCAGTTTCGCCACGCGGGGGCGTTCTTGCGCGCCGCAGAGGCCCGGGCCGGCCGACCGGTCCGCACCGCAGGCGCGGGGACAAAGATAACAGCTTGCCATCAGAATACGCGCCTTGCGTTGACGAAGTTTCGCGTCCAATACGAGGTTGAAATCGAGCTTGTGATGACTTTGCCCGCGCTCGAGGATGCGTGGATGAATTTGCCGCCGCCGATGTAGATGGCCGTGTGGCTCACGTTGGACGACGTATCGTTCTTGAAGAAGAGCAAATCGCCCCGCTTTAGATCGCTTGTCGAGGTGATCTCCGTCCATTTGCTCACGGAGGAAAACCCGGCGGCGCTGTAGCGGCTTGTGCTCACGCCGCAGGTTCGCAGGCAGAAGTAGACGAGGCCCGAGCAGTCGAATCCTTTCGACGGGCTCTCTTCCGACCAGGAGTAGGGTTTGCCGAGCATCGCGGTCGCAACCGAGATCAGCCCGTCCGCGCTGTAGGATGCGGTATAAGAAGCGTCGCCGCCCGAGGAGCCGGAGTTGTCGGGCGTTGCGGTGGCCGCGCTGCCCGAGCCTGAGGACGAACCCGAAGAGGGCGTCGCGGTGGCGGAGGACGACGAGGACGAACCGGAGCTGGACGGTTTTTTGGTCGGTTTCGGCGTCGGCTTCGGAGAAGGCGTCGGCGTCGGGTCTATCTTGGGGCGCGCCTCCGGCGAATAGAGCAGGTCGCGGTCGTCCACGTTGAACACGCTGTCCACGTCCAGTTTGTTCTTTGCCTGAAAAGCCTTGAGCGACTCTTCGGTCGCAACGCCGAAATACCCGTTGATCTTTCCGTCGTAATAACCCAGCTCGTTCAGGCGGGACTGCATGCTCTCCACGTCGGTGCCGCTGTCGCCGAGCTTGATTTCATATGGCTTTGCGTCCGCGCTGAAGAGGTACTCCTGCAGTTCGCTGGTCGCAACGCCGTCCATGGTTTCGTCGATCGTCCGCTGAAACAGCGAAACGGCGACCGTGGTTGCCGCGTTGTAAACGGTGGAGGGTTCGTCGGAGTCGAGATATCCGAGTTCCATGAGCCGCGTCTGCAGCTGGGACACGGTCTGATAGTCGTCGTTTTCCTGTAAAATTGTATACTGCGAGACAAGGACGCAGGGCGTCTGCTCCGGCGAAGCCTCCGGCGCGCGCGTTTCGCAGGACTCCGGCGCGAGCACTTCCGCGCTGAAGGGAATCGGCGTGGGCGTGGCTTCGTATACCGCGCGCTCGGCTTCCAGCGAAACGGCGTTTGCGCCGGAATTGCCGTTGATTACCAGCGGAATGACGACAAACGCAATGACGCACCCGCCTGCGATGGTGAGAATCCAGGTGCGGGCGGAGGCGGGAAAGAGCCGTTTCTGTTTTTTGCCGGACGGCAGGCGCGGAGTGTTCAAATGCGGTTTCCTTTCTGTTCCGGGCGGCCCGAACGAACGATCGGGCATGTTCTGCCTATATTATACTCAATTCGCTCGAAATATGGTTTGAACATTTTCAAAACTTGACCGCCCAAATGTAACAAAAAATTGAACGCACCGTTTGCAGCGCGTTTGCTTTTTCAGCCGCGCGAAGATGCGTCATGTCTTTTGCATTTGCACCTGCGCTATGGTAGAATAAGCTGTTAATTTATTGGAGAAAACAGATGTCGCTGATACACGCGCAGGAGCTTGAAAAGAGCTTCGGAGAACGAACTTTATTTTCGGACGTTGCGTTCGATGTGTTTGAACAGGATCACGTCGGCCTCGTCGGCGTCAACGGCTGCGGCAAGAGCACGCTGATGCGCATGATCGCAGGGTTGGAGCCGCACGACGGCCGCGGCCAGCTTTCCGTATCCAAAAGCGCGAGCGTCGCGCTTTTGGACCAGTCCCCGTCCTGGAACGCGGGACTGACGCTCAACGAAGCGGTGCTGGAAGCCTCCGGCCGCTGGGTGGCGGCGGAGCGGGAGCTGCACGAAATCGCCGACGCGATCGAGCGCGGCGGCGCAAGCGCGGCGCTCATCCACCGGCAGGCGGACCTGCAGGAGCGTTATCAGGCGGGCGGCGGGCTGACCTACCGCGCGCGCACGCGCTCTACGCTGCTCGGACTCGGCTTTTCGGAGGAAGAGCTCGAGCGGCCGATCTCCGTCATGAGCGGCGGGCAGATGCGAAAGGCTTCGCTTGCAAAAATCCTGATGTCGGACGCGGACCTGCTGCTGCTGGACGAGCCGACAAACCACCTCGACATCGCTTCGCTCGAGTGGCTGGAGACGTATCTTTCCGCGTTTCGCGGCGCGTTTCTGATCGTCTCCCACGACCGTTATTTTCTGGACAGAGTCTGCAATCGCATCTTTGAAATGGAAAACGGTTCTCTGCACGCCTACGCCGGCAACTACAGCCAGTCCATGGAGAAAAAGATGGACGAGCGCGAGTTCGCCATGCGAAAATATCAAAACACGCTGCGCGAAATCAAGCGCATCGAGGGCATCATCGAGCAGCAGCGCCGCTGGAACCAGGCGCGAAACTATGTGACCATCGCCTCGAAAGAAAAGCAGATCGAGCGCATCAAGAGCACGCTCGTCAAGCCGGAGGACGCGCCGCAGTCGATTCACTTTCATTTAAGAGCGGACGCGCTCACGGCAAACGAAGTGGTCGTCTGCAAGGATTTGAGCAAGCGGTTCGGGGAACGCGAAATCTTCAGAAGCCTCAATCTCATGATCCGGCGCGACCAAAAGGTCTGCCTGCTCGGCGCTAACGGCTGCGGCAAGACCACGCTGCTTCGCATTCTGACCAATAAAATCGAACCCGACGCTGGCAGCTATAAGCTCGGCTCCAACGTGCACGTCGGCTATTACGAACAGGGCTCCGTTCGTCCGAACGATCCGAGAACGGTGCTTGAAGCGCTCAACGCCATGTTTCCGCGCTACGACACGAAGCAGCTGAGAAACCTTCTTGGCTCGTTCCTGTTTCGCGGGGACGACGTGTTCAAACGTGTGAGCGATCTCTCCGGCGGCGAATACGCGCGTATCCAGCTGCTCAAGCTCATGCTCGGCGGAAGCAACGTGCTGTTTCTCGACGAGCCGACCAACCACCTCGACATCCCGTCCTGCGAGGCGCTCGAGGACGCGCTGAACGATTACGGCGGCACCATGCTGATCGTCACCCACGACCGCTACCTCGCCAACCGCATCGCCGACCGCATCGTCATCATGGACGAAGACGGCATGCGCGAGTTTGAAGGGGACTGGGACGCGTATAAAACGTTCCTCGCCGAAAGCACCGCGCCCAAGGGAAAGGAAGCGCCCGCCGTCAAGAACGACTACCTGCTTGCCAAGGAGCGCAAAAGCACGCTCCTGAAAGCGAAGACGGCGCTCAAGCGCGCCGAGGAACGCGTCCATGCGGAAGAAGCGGCGCTGCTGGCGCTGGAGGAAAAGGCCTTCGATCCGAAGATTGCAAGCGACTTTGAATCCGCAAAATCCGTTTACGAAGAACTCGCGGCGCAGAAAACGCTGGTCGAGAGCTGCTATGCCGAATGGGAACGCGCGGAAGCGGAGCATCGCGCTCTGCTCGAGGAGGAAGACGAATAACCCATGGACTACTCTAAATTTTCCCTTGGCCTTCGCTTCGCGATGACGAGCGACGCAAACCTCACGCCGGAGGATTGCTGGAACATTGCGTTTTCCGAAATTCCAATCACGTACGTCGTCGGCGCGACGCTCTTCGGCGCGTGGGACGACGTCGGCGCGGCGGACAGCGAAACCTCGTACATCTGCCTGTTTTCCAACCTGCCGCTCAAGGTGGGCAAGGCGCTGTATCAGCAGCTGCAGCAGAAACCCGTGCTGCTGTCGTATCTGACGATCTATCGCCCGTTCATCCAGAATAACCGCGTGGAGAAATGCAGCGAGGTCGAGTATCTCGGCAGCGTGCAGGAGGACGGCGCCGTCGCGGGGGGCGACGCCGCGTACGGCAGCATGCAACTATCCGGCGCGCTGCCGGAGTGCTGCTACAAGCCCGGCGGCTGCAGCCGCATCCTCATCGCGCCCGACGCCTGGGAGGGAAAGTTCACCTCCGCCGACGCGGCGCGGCATATGCTCCGCTCCGCGTCTCGCATCCTGCCAAAAGCGGCCCTGAGCACGCAGCTCATCGCCGACGGCGGGCAGGGGACCATGGATGCGCTGGTGTGCTCCATCAACGGCCGCTACGGCAAGGCAAAGATCACGGGCGATTCCGGCGAGCCAAAGCCCATTCGTTTCGGCATTCTGCCGAGCAGAGCCGTTGTGCTCGAGTCCGAGGCGCTCTCGCAGGGCGAGCTGGATCAGGCGCTCACGCTGCCGCAGAACAAAGGTTTTACACGCTACATCATCGCGGCCGGCGGCGGCATTCTGCCGGAACGCGTCCCCGAGGGAATCGAGGCAACCGTGCTCGGCAAGCGGATTCCCGCTTCGCGCCGCAACAGCGCGCAGATCGAATACCGCAACGGCATCGAAACCGTTCTGGAGGAATGCGATTTCAATTTTCGCCTGTCCCGGGCGGACTGGCTCATCGCACTCACGCGGCTTCTGGACGAAGCGGGCAATCTCAACGATCCGACGACGGACGCGCTGCTTTTCCATTGCCGCGCGCAGGGAAAGCATGCAGCGGTGCTCGCCTTTACGGACGACGGCCGTTTTTATGCAAAAATTGACGGTTCGCCGCTCGTACCGATCGAGACGACCTCCTTCGACGAGGCGGCCGACGCGCTGTTTCTCATCATCCGCAATACGCCCGTTTCCGCCGCGCCCGTGTTCCGCACGCCGGTCGAAACGGTGATCAGCGATATGTAATAAGCCCCTATCAATCGATTATCGGAGGATGCTTTCATGCGAATGGTAGACCTGATCGAAAAAAAAGTGAACTGCGAGGAACTCTCCAGCGGGGAAATCCACTTTATTGTGGATGGCTTCGTCAACGGCGAGATTCCGGATTATCAGATGTCCGCGCTGCTCATGGCCATCGTGCTCAACGACATGAACGAGCGCGAGGCGGCGGACCTGACGCTGAGCATGATGCGCTCCGGCGACACGGTCGATCTTTCCGACTTGCCCGGCGTCAAGGTGGACAAGCACTCGTCCGGCGGCGTGGGCGACACCACCACGCTCGTCGTGGCTCCGCTGGTCGCGGCCTGCGGCGGCACGGTGGCGAAGATGTCCGGCCGCGGACTCGCCTTTTCCGGCGGCACCATCGACAAGCTCGAGTCGATCCCGGGCGTAAACATCGCCCAACCCATCGAGCGGTTCAAAGAAATCGTGCGGAAAACCGGCGTCTGCGTCATCGGGCAGACGGGCAATCTCGTGCCCGCCGACAAGAAGATGTACGCGCTTCGGGACGTGACCGGCACCGTGCAGAGCGTGCCGCTGATCGCCGCAAGCATCATGAGCAAAAAGCTCGCCGCCGGCGCGGACGCGATCGTTCTGGATGTAAAGGTCGGCAGCGGCGCGTTCATGAAGACGGTGGACGACGCAAAGCGTCTCGCCGAACTCATGGTCAAAATGGGCAAACTGCTCAAGCGCGAAGTCGTCGCCGTGGTCACGGATATGAACCAGCCGCTAGGCCTCTCGGTCGGCAATGCGCTGGAGTTTCGCGAGGCGGTGCAGCTGCTCGCCGGCAAGGTGCCGGAGGGCGACGCGCTCTACGAGGTCTGCATGCTGCTCGGCACGCAGATGCTGCTGCTCTCCAACCTTGCCGAGTCCGACGAGCAGGCGCGATCCATGCTCAAGCGCGCTGTGGACAGCGGAGCGGGGCTCGACAAACTCCGCGCCATGATCCATGAACTTGGCGGCGACGAAAGCCTGCTCACGCTTGCGGGCATGGACTCGCTCTGCGCGGTAAAGCGGCTTGTGCCCGTCCTCGCGAAAGAGGGCGGTTTCGTCATCGGCATGCAGGCGGAGCTCATCGGCCGCGCGGCGCAGGTGCTCGGCGCGGGCAGGGCGACGAAGGAAGACGCCATCGACCCCGCCGTGGGGCTTGTGATGCACAAGCGCGTCGGCGACAGGATCGAACAGAACGAAGCCATCTGCACGCTCTACGTCAACGACGAAACCAATCTGGACGACGCCATACAAACCATGCTGGAGGCGGTGGAGATCGGTAAACGGCCGGAGACCATCACGCCCATGGTATATGCCGTAGTCCGGTAACGGATTTGTACCCCGGGAGCAACGAAGGAGGAGCCGAGTGAAACAGCTCATCGTGATAGACGGAAACAGCCTCATGCACCGCGCCTACCACGCGCTGCCACCCATGACCACGCGCGCGGGCGTACCGACCGGCGCGCTTCACGGCTTTCTGAGCATGCTGCTCAAACTCATCGAGCGCAACCCCGACTACCTCGTCGTGGCGTTCGATATGCACGGGCCGACGTTTCGGCACGAACAGTTTGAAGCCTACAAGGCCGGACGCAAGGAGACGGAGGACGACCTTCGCGCGCAGTTTCCCGTGCTCAAGGATCTGCTCAAAGAGATGGGCGTCGCCGTCTGCGAAACGCCGCGCTACGAAGCAGACGACATCCTCGGCACATTTGCAAAAAAGTGCGAAGCGCAGGGGATCGACGCGCTGCTCGTAACGGGCGACCGGGACGCGCTGCAGCTCATCGGCGACCACACGCATGTGCTTATGACGAAAAAGGGCATCAGCGAAACGATCGAGTTCGACCGGAACGTGCTCAAAGAGCAGTACGGCCTCGATCCCGACCGCATGCGCGATCTCAAGGGCCTCATGGGGGACAGTTCGGATAACATTCCCGGCATCGCGGGCGTCGGCGAAAAGACGGCCATGAAACTGCTGGAAGAATACGGCACGCTTGAAAACGTGCTCGCCCATGCGGGCGAGATCAAGGGCAAGCTCGGCGAAAAGGTCGCCGCGGGCGCAGACGACGCGCGCATGAGCTATGAGCTCGGCACCATCTGCACCGACGCGCCCATCCCGCTTTCGATCGAGGACTGCCGCTTCAAACCGGAGGAGCTCCCCGGTGCGCGCGCGAAGCTAATGGAGCTCGAAATGCGCGGTCTCGCCGCCCGCATCGGCACAGACGGCGCCGCGGAAGAATCCGCCAAACCGAAAACGGTCGCGGCGCGGCGTGTGGAGCTGGACTCGATCGAAGCCGTAATCGACACGCTCAGGCAGGCGGCGCCTGTCCGCCGCTTTGCGATAGAGGCGGGGGAAACGGTGCAGTTCGCGTTTTCGGGCGATATCTACTATGAAATTGTTCAGGGAGCGGACCTGTTCTGTACGCCGATCGACGAATCCGCGCTGTACGGCGCGTTTCGGCCCGTATTTGAGCGCGCGGATTGCGACGTGCTGGCGTTCGACACCAAGCGTCTTCGCCACCTGCTGCAAAAGTTTAACGTTTCACTGAACGCGCGCGTGTTCGACGCGATGATTGCGGACTATCTGCTCGACGCCACTCGGCCCTCCACGAGCTTTGCGATGCTCTGCGAGCGGTTTGAGCCAAGCGCCAAGCCAAACGCGGCGATGCTCTTTTCGCTGAAAGAGCGGATGACCCGCCAGCTCGCCGAGGCGAATATGACGAAACTCTACGAGGAAATGGAGCTCCCGCTTTCCTGCGTGCTCTTCGACATGGAGCGGGAGGGATTCCGCGTGGACTGCGAAATGCTTCGCCAGCTGCAGGCGCAGTTCAACGAACAGAGCGAGTCGCTGGCAAAGCGCATCTATGAATCGACCGGCGAAACGTTCAATATCCTCTCGCCGAAACAGCTCGGCGAAGTGTTGTTTGAAAAGCTCGGCCTGCCGACCGGGCGTAAGAACAAAAGCGGGTTTTCCACCGATGCGGACACGCTCGAATCCCTCGCGGACAAACACCCCGCCGTGCCGCTGGTGCTCGAATACCGCGCCATCACGAAGCTCAAGAGCACGTTTATCGACGGACTTCTCAACGTGGTCAGCGACGAAAACGACCGCGTGCGAACGCAGTTCAACCAGTGCGTCGCCGCCACGGGACGCATCTCGAGCACCGAGCCGAATATGCAAAACATCCCCGTGCGCACGCCGCAGGGGAGGGAGATTCGAAAGGCGTTCATCGCTTCCGAGGGCAACGTGCTCGTGGACGCGGACTATTCGCAGATCGAGCTGCGACTGCTGGCGCATATCAGCGGGGACGAAGGCATGATCTCCGCCTTCAACAGCGGAAAGGACATCCACCGCATCACGGCGAGCGAGGTCTTCGGCGTTCCGTTTGACGACGTGACGAGCGATCTGAGAAACGCGGCGAAGGCCGTCAATTTCGGCATTGTCTACGGCATCAGCGATTTCGGTCTCGCGCGAAACCTCGACATCCCGGTGAAGAGGGCGGCGGAGTACATCAAGCTCTATTTCGACCGTTATCCGAACGTAAAGTCATACCTCGAGCGCAGCGTGGAGGACGCCAAGCGTCTTGGCTATGCGGTAACCATGTTTGACCGCCGCCGCGCACTGACGGAGCTGAAGAGCTCCAACTACAACACACGCTCCTTTGGCGAGCGCGTCGCGATGAACATGCCCATCCAGGGAACGGCGGCGGACATCATCAAGCTTGCGATGGTCGAGGTCAGCCGGTTGCTTAAGGAGCGAAAGCTGAAGGCCAAACTGATTCTGCAGGTGCATGACGAACTGATTTTCGATGTGCCTGCGGCGGAGACGGACGAGGTGGTGCAGCTCGTGCACGACTGCATGGAGCACGTTGCCGATCTGTCCGTGCCGCTCGATGCGGACGTAAAAGTCGGACACAGCTGGTACGAAACAAAATGACGCAGTCGATCGAACGGTATCTGAAAGTCGGACTTACGGGCGGTATCGGTTCCGGAAAGACCACCGCCGCCCGTCGGTTTGCCGCGCTCGGCGCGCGCGTCTATCACGCGGACAAGATCTCCCGTTATGCGCTCGACCTCGGCGCGGCCTGTTACGACCGCGTCGTTTCCGCTTTTGGCGCGGAAATTCTCAACGACGACCGAACCATCAACCGCATGCGCCTCGCCGAGATCGTATTCTCGAGCGGCGAACGGCGCGACACGCTCAACAGCATCATCCATCCATACGTCATCGGCGAGCTGTTTGCCGAAGCGGAGCGTGATTTCGCGGGTTCCGGCGGCGTCGCGGTCTTCGAGGTCCCGCTGCTGTTCGAAAGCGGCATGGACCATGCGATGGACAAAACCGTCGTCGTGACCAGCGACGAGGAGACGCGTATCCGCCGCGTGATGGAGCGGGACGGGCTGACGCGCGAGCACATCCTCTCGCGCATCCGTGCGCAGATGTCCGAAGAGGAAAAGCGCAGCCGCGCGGATTATCTGATTGAAAACAACGGCTCGCGGGAAGATCTGATCCGTCAGGTGGACGCGCTCTATCAAACGCTGGAAGCGGAGGGCGCGCGCATTTGAAGCAACCGAACCGGAAACGAAACGTAACGAAGCGTCGTCGGCTGAGCGCCATGCAGATTGCAATCGTCGCCCTTGGGGCGCTCGTTTTTCTCTGCGCGGCGGCGTTCGGCGGTTATCTGATCTATGAGAACGCGCAGTATCAAAGGGCGCTGAAAAATTACCCGACCGCATATACCGACCTGATCGCGAAATACGCCGAAAAGTATGAGCTCGATCCGTATCTCGTGCAGTCCGTCATGCGCTGCGAGAGCAGCAACGACCCGAACGCGCAAAGTGGCGCGGGCGCGATGGGGCTGATGCAGATCATGCCGGACACGGGGGAGTGGATCGCGCACAAGATCGATCCGGAGCTCGCTTATTCGCTCGATATGCTCTACGACCCCGAGCACAGCATCGAATACGGCTGCTGGTATCTGCGCTTTCTCAGCGACCGCTTTGACGGCGACGTCATGCAGATGATCGCCGCCTACAACGCCGGCCACGGGAGCGTGGAGGACTGGCTGAGTGATCCGCGCTTTTCGCAAGACGGCGAACTCACGACCATACCGTTCGAGGACACCGCCAGATATTATCAAAATGTCATGACCGCATATGAAAACTACACCGCGCTTTATCCCGATCTGTTCTCCGAAGCCGCGGGTTCCGGCTCGGTTGCCGGGTGATGGAAAGCGTGCTATACTGAATCAAACCAACCGGAGGAAACAAGTTTGCTCGAACTGATCATCATCGTTTTGATCCTAGCCGCGGACCAGATCTCGAAACATCTGATCCAGCTTGCGCTTTCACCCGTCGGCACTTCGCTGCCGCTCATCGGCGGCGTGCTGCAGTTTACCAATGTGCACAACACCGGCGCGGCCTGGGGACTCATGGAGGGCTTTCGCTGGCTGTTTATCCCGATGACGCTGATCGTCGCCGGAATTCTCATCTATATCATCGTTCGTTTCCGCAAAGACCTCTGCACGTTTTCCCGCATCACGCTCGCGCTGCTGTTTGCGGGCGCGGTCGGTAATTTTATCGACCGCGCGGTGCTGGCGTATGTCCGGGACTTCATCGACATCACGCCGCTGTTCAATTTTCCGGTGTTCAACGTCGCGGACAGTTCGCTTTCCATCGGCTGCGCCATGCTGGTCATAGACGCGCTGTTTTTGAAAGACAAGTCGCTCTTTGAGCGCATCACCTTCAAAAAAGCGAAGGACAAACCGGAACCGAAGCCCGAGCAGACGGGCAGCGAACATGCCTGAGCAGGAGACCATCGTTTGCTCCGTCTCAGCGCGGCTGGACGCGTTTGTCGCCGCCGAGACGGAGCTTTCTCGTACGCAGGCGCAGCGCATGATCCGCGAGGGCGCGATCCTGCTCAACGGCATGCAGGCAAAGCCGAACCTGATCGTATCGCCCGGCGATTGCGTGGACGTTGCGTACCCCGACCCCGTGGAGACCGGCGTGCTGCCGGAAGACATCCCGCTGCAAGTCGTCTATGAGGACGCGGACCTGCTGGTCGTCGACAAGCCGCAGGGCATGGTCGTCCATCCCGCGCCGGGACACGAGAGCGGCACGCTGGTCAACGCGCTGCTCTACCACATTCACGATCTCTCCGGCATCGGCGGAGAGCTTCGGCCGGGCATCGTGCACCGTATCGACCGCATGACGTCCGGACTGCTCGTGGTTGCAAAAAACGACGCGGCGCACCGCGTGCTGAGCGAGCAGTTTCGTGACCATACCGCGCGACGCAGCTATGCCGCGCTGGTGGACGGCAACATCCGTCAGGACGAAGGCACGATCGACGCGCCGATTGCGCGCCACCCGGTCGACCGCAAGCGCATGGCGATCCTCTCCGGCGGCCGGGATGCCGTTACGCACTGGCGCGTCGCCGCCCGGTATGGACAGGTTACGCTGCTGCAGATCGAACTGGAAACCGGCAGAACGCACCAGATTCGCGTGCACCTTGCAAGCATACAGCATCCCGTAACCGGGGACGACGTATACGGGCGGGAAAAGCGTCCGTTCGGTCTGGCCGGACAGGCGCTGCACGGCTACCGGCTGACGTTTCGCCATCCGAAAACCGGCGCTCCAATGGTATTCTACGCGCCGTTGCCGGACTACTTTTTTCAGGCGCTGCAAAAAGCGGGGGAGCAGGAAGATGCCGGCGCGGTGCTCGATCGTTTGAAGTCGCTGGAGCGCGGAGAAGACCGGAGCGTATAGACAATGTTATCTGTGAAAAAGGAGATTTCGATGAAACGATTTGCCAAGGTGATCGCCCTTTTGGCGGCCCTGATCCTGTTTGCCAGTTCCTTTTCGGGCTGTAAACTGCCGGACGGCAGCGAAACGCAGACCGTCATCGTCGGTTCCGCCGAACAGAAGGCGACCCCGACGCCGGAAGCCACCGCGACGCCGGCGCCCACTTTCGTGGTGGACGAAACGACGACCGCGGCATTTGACGCGCTGGATCTGGAGGTGTTCCGCTGGTACGCGACCATGGACGGGTATTCCTATCATATGTTTGTGGACGATCCCGCAAACTTTGGCATCGATCCTTCCACCGTCAAAATGACGTTCGGCGAATTCACGACCGAGGATTCCGATCGCATCGCCGTTGAAGCGGAGGCCTATTTAACGCAGCTCGATGTGATCGATCGCGAGCAGCTGCCGCAGAAGAAGCAGCTTTCCTACGATGTACTGCATCAGATTCTGGAGGATTTTTCCGACGATACGGATTACGATTATTTCTACGAGCCGCTGACGGAATACAGCGGGCTTCATTCCAGCATGCCGCTTTCGTTCGCGCTGTTTGAACTCAAGGACACGCAGGATATCGAGGACTATCTGGCGTTGCTGGCGGATATGCCGCGCTACATGGGGCAGGTGCTTGCCTATGAGCAACAGCGCGCGGAGCTCGGTATGTTCATGACGGAAGGCGCGCTGGACGCCATTCTTGAGGACTGTCAGGCCATCATCGACACAAAGGACACCTCGTTTCTCTACGTAACCTTTAACGACGGCATCGATCAACTGACCACCCTCACCGCCGAGCAGGCGCAGACCTATAAAGACCGCAACGCAAGCCTGATTCAGCATGAGTATATCGACGCCTATCAAACGCTCTATGACGGTCTGGACGCGCTGCGCGATTCCTGCCGCAGCTATGAGGAAGCGGCGAGGTATGACGAGCGGCAGAAGAGTTACTTTGAGTATTCTATGCAGGACGCCGGCTGCAATTCGCTGAGCGTTGAGGAAACGCTGGAAATGCTCAAAACCGAAGCCAACTACATGCTGTATCAATTCTTTACGATACTGGACGCCAACCCGGACATCTACGACACGGAGATCGATCTCACAAGCGGAAACCTGCAGACCGATCTGGACGATCTTCAGACGCTCATTCAGCCGCTGCTGCCTGCTTTGCCGGAGCACAATCTGACGCTCACGGACGTTCCGGAAGAACTGCAGAATCAGTTCGCGCCCGCCGCGTATGTCATCCCCTCCATGGACGACTGGCAGGACAACACGATCTATATCAACACCGCCACGAAGGACCCGACGCCGCTGTTCACCCTTGCGCACGAAGGATACCCCGGACACATGTACCAATATGTCTATCAGCGCGGCATGGACGATCTGGGTCTCATGCAGCGCGCGGCGAATTTCGGCGGATATGCCGAAGGCTGGGCGCAGTTTGCGGAGTTTCTGTATGTGGAGAATCAGACGACCTATGACCAGGACTATGTGCACTTTCAGTTTGACTACAGCATGCTGGTCTCTTCCATCCTGCCCGCCATCGTCAGCATCATGGTCAACTATTACGGATATTCGCAGGACGCCGTGGCAAGCTACCTGACCGGTATGAGCCTCAACGGCGAATCGCTTGCGGAGCTGTATTACAAATCGGTCGTCGATCAGCCGTATTATTTCTTCGAGTATGCAATCGGCTACTCGCAGCTGGCGCAGCTCTACCGCGACGAGCTTAACGATCTCGGCGACGATTTCGAGATGAGCGAATTCCTCAAAGCATATCTCGACCTCGGCCCGGGATACTTTGATCTCATCCGGGAACGGATGGATATCTGGGCGGACGAGTTTCTGCAGGACGCCGCCGCATAACGCCGCTTGACAAAACCGACGGATTCGGCTAGACTGACGGGAGTAAATCATCATCGACAAAGGCTTTGAGGATGAGGAGTACGCTTCAAATCCGCATCAGAGAGACCGCTCGTTGGCTGAGAGGCGGTTGGCGGAATGGCTGCGGAAGGTCGCATCGGAGCCGAAAGCGCAAAAACGCTTTCCGAACATCCCGCGTTAAGGGAATATGAGAGGAATGCCGCCAAACTGGCTTTGGCGCATTCAACAAAGGTGGTACCGCGAGCGTCCGCTTCGTCCTTTGGCGAGGCGGACGTTTTTCTATTTTTATGATTGAACACCGGAAGGCAGGAAGAGAACGGCATGCGCCCTGAAATGGAGAAAACCTACGACCACGCGCGCGTGGAGTCCGCGCTTTACAAAACATGGGAAGAGCGCGGGTATTTTCACGCACGTCCCAACACCGGCAAGCCCCCGTACACCATCGTCATTCCGCCGCCCAACATCACGGGCAAGCTCCACATGGGCCACGCCATCGACGAAACGCTGCAGGACGTGCTGATCCGCTACAAACGCATGAGCGGCTTTGAGACGCTCTGGATGCCCGGCACCGACCATGCGTCCATCGCAACCGAAGTGAAGATCGTCGAGCAGATGGCAAAGGAAGGCATCACGAAAAAGGATATCGGCCGCGAGGGGTTTCTCAAGCGCGCCTGGGCCTGGCGGGAGGAGTACGGCTCCACCATCGTCAAGCAGCTTCGCTATCTCGGCTCCTCCTGCGACTGGGTGCGCGAGCGCTTTACCATGGACGAGGGCTGCAGCAGGGCCGTCACCAAGGTGTTCGTCAGCCTCTATGACAAGGGCCTGATCTACCGGGGCGACCGCATCATCAACTGGTGTCCGGACTGCAAAACCGCGCTGTCGGACGCCGAGGTGGAGTACGAAGAGCAGCACAGCCACCTCTGGCATGTGCGCTACGACGCGCCGGACAAGAGCTATTCCATCACGGTCGCCACCACGCGCCCCGAGACCATGCTCGGCGATACCGGCATCGCGGTGAATCCGGAAGACCCGCGCTATCGCCACCTGATCGGAAAACTGGTCGTCATTCCCGCCGTGGGGCGCGAAATCCCCATCGTGGGCGACGAATACTGCGAAATGGAATTCGGCACCGGCGCCGTGAAGATCACGCCGGGGCACGACCCGAACGACTTCGATGTCGCACAGCGGCAGGGCCTGCCGATGATGCGCGTGTTTACGGACGCGGGCAACATCAACGAGCTCGGCGGCAAGTTTGCCGGCATGGACCGCTTCGAGTGCCGAAAAGCGATCGTCAAGGAGCTCGAGGAGAGCGGAAATCTCGTCAAGGTCGAGCCGTATGCGCACAATGTCGGAACCTGCTACCGCTGTCACACGACGATCGAACCCATCGTGTCCAAGCAGTGGTTTGTGGATATGAAGCCGCTCGCCGCGCCCGCCATCGAGGCGGTCAAAAGCGGCGAAGTGCGCTTTGTGCCCGAGCGCTTTGAAAAGACCTACTTCAACTGGATGGACAACATCCGCGACTGGTGCATCTCGCGCCAGCTCTGGTGGGGGCACCGCATTCCGGCATACTACTGCGACGCCTGCGGCGAAACGATCGTCTCCGAAACGGCGCCGGACAAATGCCCGCGCTGCGGCGGACCCGTGCGCCAGGACGAAGACGTGCTGGACACCTGGTTCAGCTCCGGCATGTGGCCGTTTTCCACGCTCGGCTATCCGGAGGAAACGGAGGAGCTCAAGTATTTCTACCCGACGAGCACGCTCGTCACCGGCTACGACATCATCTTCTTCTGGGTTGCGCGCATGATCGTGTTCGGCTACGAAGTCATGCACGAGCGCCCCTTTGAAACGGTGTACGTCCACGGCATCATGCGCGACAGCCAGGGCCGTAAGATGAGCAAATCCCTCGGCAACGGCATCGACCCGCTCGAGGTCATCGAAAAACACGGCGCGGATTCGCTGCGCTTCTCGTTGCTGGCCGGCAACTCCGCGGGCAACGATATGCGCTTCTACTGGGAAAAGGTGGAGGCCGCGCGCAACTTCTGCAACAAGGTCTACAACGCCGCGCGCTTCGTGCTGATGGGCACGGACGAATCGGCGGGCGGGCTGCCGGAAGAAAGCAGGCTCGACATCGCCGACAAGTGGATTCTGAGCCGACTCAACGAGATCGTCGGCGAGGTGACGAAAAACCTCGACGGGTACGAGCTCGGCCTTGCCGCGCAGAAGATCTACGACTTCATCTGGTCGGAATACTGCGACTGGTACATCGAGATCGCCAAGCCGCGCCTTTACGGCGAAGATGCGAAGGAGAAGGCGGCCGTGAGCGCCGTGCTCATCCATGTGCTGAAAAACAGCCTGAAGCTGCTGCATCCGTTTATGCCGTTCATCACGGAGGAAATCTTCACCAAACTCTCGGACGAGCCGACCATCATGCTCTCCGACTGGCCGCAGCAGGACGAGCGCTTCTCGGCCTATGCCGACGACTGCACGCGCATGTCGCAGATGATGGAGCTCATCCGCTCCATTCGAAACCTGCGTGCGGAGATGAAGGTGCCGCCGGCGCAGAAAATCGGCGTCCGCCTCGTGGTCGACGCAAAGGACGCCGAGGCATTCGCCTCCATGGCAAGATATTTGAGCAAGCTCGCCGGCGCGGACGACGTAACGGTTTCCATCGAAGCGGGCGAAATCCCCAAAAACGACGTCCATATCGTCTGCGAGGGCGTAGAGGCCGTCATTCCGCTTTCCTCGCTCGTCGATCCGGAGAAGGAAAAGGCGCGCGTGCAGAAGGAGATCGAACGCGTGAGCGGGGACATCTCCCGCGCGGCGGCAAAGCTGAACAACGCGGGATTTCTCGCAAAAGCGCCGCAAAGCGTGGTCGAGGAAGAAAAGGCCAAGCTCGCCTCCGCGGAAGAGATGCTGGCAAAACTGCGCGAGCGGCTGGACACGCTGCAATAACAGCTGAGAAAAAATCTTAGTATAAAAGGAGAAATGCGTATGCGTTCGAACGCGATCCGCCTCGGCGTCATTGGCGCGGGGAACATGGGGGAGGCAATCCTGCGCGGATACCTCAACAGCGGTTATGCCGCGGGCGACCAGACCGCCGTATTCGATCTCGACACGGAAAAATGCCGCGCGCTCGAAAAGGACTTCGGCGTCACCGTCGCCGATTCGATCGAAGAACTGATCGACGGCAGCGATCTGCTGCTCGTTGCGCTGAAACCGAACGTATGTGCGCATTTGTTTTCGGAGCAACACAACCGGTTTTCCGGAAAAGCCGTCGTCTCGATCGCGGCAGGGTGGGGAGGGCAGCGCCTGAAACAAGCGCTGCCCGCCGACGCGCGCGTGCTGCGCGTGATGCCGAACACGCCCGCCATGATCGGCGAAGGGATGATCGTGTTCGAGTCCGGCGATTCGCTGACCAGCGACGAGCGCGCGTTTGCGCAGACGCTGTTCGGCTCGGTCGGCGACGTGATCAGCCTGGAGCCGAAACTCATGGACGCAGTCACGGCGGTCAGCGGAAGCGGGCCCGCTTATGTGTATCTCTTCATCGAAGCTCTGGCGGACGGCGGGGTCAAGGCGGGACTGCCTCGGCCCGTCGCGCTGAAACTCGCAGCGCAAACGGTCAAAGGCGCCGCCATGATGGTGTCCGAGACCGGCATACACCCGGGGGAGCTGAAAGACCGCGTCTGTTCGCCCGGCGGCACGACCATAGAGGCCGT
Source organism: Clostridiales bacterium (assembly GCA_012517905.1). GTDB lineage: Bacteria > Bacillota > Clostridia > Christensenellales > CAG-138 > UBA7703. The sequence continues at coordinate 18,261 of JAAYUE010000039.1, forward strand.
CGCCGTGCTTGAGCAGCAGGGTCTTCGCGGCGCGGTCATCGCCGCCGTGGACGCCTGCCGGGAGAAGTCCGAGCGGATGAGCAAATAGTATATAATATATAATTCAGAAAGAACAGGGATGAAGAAACAGGTCACGATCTATACGGACGGCGCGTGTTCCGGCAACCCGGGTCCGGGCGGCTGGGGCGCGATTCTGATGTATCAGGATCAAAAAAAAGAACTGTCTGGCTACGAACCGGAGACGACGAACAACCGCATGGAGCTTACGGCGGTCATCGAAGCCGTACGCGCGCTGAAGGCTCCGTGCGATATTTCAATTCATTCGGACAGCGCGTACGTCTGTAACGCATTTCATCAGAACTGGCTGAACAACTGGAAGGCCAACGGATGGAAAACGTCGTCCAAACGCGCCGTGGAAAATCAGCCGCTCTGGCTGGCGCTGCTGGACGCGCTGGAACCGCACACATATCGATTCGTCAAGGTCAAAGGTCATTCGGACAATCCGTTCAACAACCGCTGCGACGAGCTCGCGCGGCTCGCCATCAAACAGGCCGCCGCACAGGCTGAGTAAGCAAAGCGTTGTTAAAAAGCATCAAAACTGTTAATTTTGCCGCAAACTATTCGTTAAACTTGTCTTTAACGAATAGTTATGATAGAATCAAATCGTTAAAATCATACGATTTCGAGGCGATTTTTATGCCCAACTCCTACCACGCCGAGCTTCACAAAGACTATACCCTCAAGATCCGTGCGCTGCTGACCGAACTGCCGGTGCTTTGCGGCACGTTTTTTCGCGCGATCGACAGCCAGACTTCCGTGCTCACACGATATGCGTACGCAATCGACCTGAGGGGGTTCTTCCAGTTCGCGGCGACGCAGGAGGACCTCTTTTTGAACAGGAGCATCCCCTCCCTCACCGCGGCCGATCTGGAAAAAGTGCAGGCGTATCATATCGAGCTCTATCTGAACGAGGTTTCGCTGTATCAAAAAGGCGAGCGCGAGTTGGTCAATCAGGAACGCGCAAAAGCGAGAAAGCTTTCATCCCTGCGCTCGTTTTTCAAGTTTTTGCACAAGCAGGAATATCTGCCGACAAACGTCGCCGCGCTGGTCGATATCCCAAAGCTCTACGAAAAGGCGATCATTCGCCTCGAGCCGAACGAGGTGGCGGACCTGCTGGACATGGCGGAAAACGGCGAAGGTCTCAGCGACCGCCAGAAGCAATATCACAGCGCGACGAAGCTTCGCGACGTTGCGATTTTAACGCTGTTTCTCGGCACGGGCATTCGCATCAGCGAGCTGGTCGGCATCGATCTGGAAGACGTGGACTTTGACAACGACGCGTTTGTGGTGACCAGAAAAGGCGGCAGCGAGGATATCTTGAACTTTGGAGACGAAGTGCATCGGGCGCTGGCGGACTATGTCGCCTGGCGGGAACGTCAGACGCCGCTCCCCGGGCACGAGCGCGCGCTGTTTCTCTCGATTCAGATGCGGCGCATCACCGCGCGCGCGGTCGAAAACCTCGTAAAAAAATATGCGAAGATCGCCGCGCCGCTGAAAAAGATCACGCCGCATAAGCTGCGCAGCACCTACGGTACCATGCTCTATCATGAAACGGAGGACATCTACCTCGTTGCGGACGTGCTGGGCCATAAGGATGTGAACACCACGCGAAAACACTATGCCGCATCCAGCGAGGAGCACAAGCGCATCGCGGCAAAAAGAATCAAGCTCCGGGACGATTAGCGCTTTTTGTGCGTTCTTCGCACGCGTGCGCCGTAGGTCATCGGCAGCGTGCGAATCCGCAGCAGTCCGTCGCCTTTCCAGCTCTCGTCTGAATCGAGCACATAGCCTTCCTCAAAATCGACCGGCACGCCGTCTTCTCGTTCCGGGCTGAAGTCGTCGCCGAAGAACACGCCGGAGATCGGAATTTCCGCAAACGCTCTCGTATCCGCCTCCAGACAGCGAAAGCAATTGTCGCAGATCTTCTGCGGATCGAGCTCGCAGCGGTCGTCGCACTCGCCGCAGTCGTTACAAACTTTATCCGCGTGTAAAACGCAGCGTTTCATAATAAATTCACCAGTCTTCCGAACATATGTTTGCAATATGGAGCAGTATATGTTAAAATCTCTTTAAAGTCAAGGGACAGATGCGAACGGAGGTTGCGGTTCGTCATGAAAAAACTATCCGATCCCCAGCAGGTTATCCTCGATTATATGATTGCGTTTACCGAGGAGCATGCCTATCCCCCTTCGGTTCGGGAAATCTGCGCCGCCGTCGGGCTGAAATCGACCGCGACGGTGCATACGCACCTGCGAAACCTCGAAAAGCGGGGGCTCATCACGCGCGACCCTTCCAAGCAACGCGCGGTGTTCATCAACGCCGAGGCGCTGCCGGACCGCGAAGAAAAGCGGTTCTCCGTTCCGCTCGTCGGTCGCGTCGCCGCCGGCGTTCCCATGCTTGCGGCGGAAAACATCGAGGACGCGTTTCCCCTGCCGGACGTGCTCATGCACGGCAAGGAACCCGAGGAGGTGTACATGCTCCGCGTAGACGGAGAGAGCATGCGCGACGCGGGCATTCGGGACGGGGACATCCTCGTGGTCAACCACAACTGCGCCTGCGTCAACGGGGACATCGTCGTCGCCCGCGTGCAGGGCGAGAGCGCGACGGTCAAGCGCTTTTACCGCGAGAAAAACCGCGTCCGGCTCCAGCCGGAAAACGACCTGTTCGAACCGATCTACGTGCCCTTCGACGAAGTCGAAATCTCCGGCAAGGTGATCGGCCTGCTCCGCTCGATCTAACGCCCAGCACTCAGCGTTTCAGCAGTTCGTCGCAGGCGAGCATGGCCGCAATCCGCGCGTGCGCATAGGTCAGCGCGCCCTGCAAATAGGCGGTGTAAGGCGCACGAATCGGCCCGTCCGCGCTGAGCTCGGTAGTCGCGCCCTGCACGAAAGCGCCCGCCGCCATGACGACCTGATCTTCATACCCCGGCATATCCCACGGCTCCGGAGACACAAAGCTGTCCACCGGGGCCGCTTTTTGTATGCTCCGGCAAAACGCAACGAGCGAATCCGCATCCGGAAACTGCACGGCTTGAATGATGTCTGAGCGAAACGAATCGCATCGCGGCATGGTCAACAATCCGAGCTGCTCAAACACGCGCGCAAACAGCGCCGCGCCCTTGACGCACTGCGCGGTGACATGCGGCGCGAGAAACAGTCCTTGATAAAACAGGCGATAATCGCCGGCATAGGAGCCGACCTCCGCGCCCATGCCGGGCACGGTCATGCGCTGCGCGATCCGATCAACCCATTCCGCCGCGCCCGCGACATATCCGCCGGTCGGAGCAAGCCCGCCGCCGGGATTCTTGATCAGCGAGCCCGCGATGAGGTCCGCGCCATGCGCGGTCGGTTCGCTCGATTCAACAAACTCGCCGTAGCAGTTGTCGACGAGGATCACGACCTCCGGAAACCGCTCCTTGAAGAGCGCAAACGCTTGCTCCATCTGTGAAACGCTGATCGCCTCGCGCCAGGCATACCCGCGCGAGCGCTGGGCGTAGACGACGCGCACGCCGTCGGTCCGTTCGCGCGCGATCGCCGCGAGGTCGATGTCGCCGTTCTCCGTCAATTCGACGGCGCGAAACGAAACGCCCATGCGCTTAAGCGAGTTCGGCGCGTCGCCGCGCGTGCCGATGGCCTCGAGCAGCGTGTCATACGGCTCGCCGGTGATCGAAAGAATGACGTCCCCCGGTTCCACGAGTCCGGCCAGCGCCGTGAAAAGCGCATGCGTTCCGTTGACAAACTGCGGGCGCACCAGCGCCTTTTGCGCCTGCATGGCGCGCGCGAACACCCGATCCAGCGTGTCCCGCCCAATGTCGTCGTAGCCATAGCCCGTCGTCGGCGCGAAATGCCGCGCGCTCACACGCTCCGTCCAGAAGGCCTCGAGCACGCGCTGCTGCGCCGCCATCTCCACCGCGTCCACGCGGCGAAACACGCTCTCCAAATATTGCTCCGCGCTCCAGACCATCTCCCGCGCGCGGTCGGAAATCTCGATCATACCTGTTGTATCCCTTCCATCCAGTCCAGCGTCACGCGGGTCAGCTCCGCAAGCAGCGCGTCTTTTGTTTCGTTCCAGTTCGTCACGTCGTGCCAACGGATGCGGCCGTCGCGGCGAAACCACGTGAGCTGCCGTTTGCCAAAGCGTCGTGTGTCCTGCTTGATTTGCTCCACCGCGTCCGCCAGCGTGCAGTCCCCGTCAAAATACGCGAAGAGCTGCCGATAGCCGATGGACCGCATCGCGGGGATCGACCGGTCGTATCCCGCGTCATAGATACGACGCGCCTCGTCGAGCAGGCCGCGCCGCATCATTTGCTCCACCCGCAGGTTGATCCGTCCGTACAGCGCCTCGCGCTCCATGTTCAGCCCGATCATCAGCGGGTCAAACAGGGACAGCTCCCCCGCGTCGTTTTGAAAGTCCCCGCCGTAGGACGAGAACGTCCTGTCGGAGCAGTCGTGCACCTCGAGCGCGCGGACCACGCGCTTCTTGTCGTTCGGATGCAGGCGTTTCGCCGTGTTCGGGTCGCTTTTCTGCAACCGCGCATAAGCCGCGGCTGGATTTGCGTCATATTCGGCGCAAACGCGTGCGCGCACCTCTTCGTTCCGCGGGATGGCAAACCCGAGCGGGTAGGTCAGCGCGTTGACATACAGACCGCTGCCGCCGACGACGATCGGCGTATGCCCGCGCGCCGCGATTTCACCGACGGCTTTCGCCGCCATGTCGCGAAACATGGACACGGAAAACTCCGGCGCGTCGATCGGCAGACAGTCGATCAGATGATGCGGTATTCCCTGCCGCTCCTCCAATGTCGGCTTTGCGGAGCCGACGTCCATGCCGAAATACACTTGCACGGAGTCCGCGGATACGATCTCGCCGCGGACGCGTTTTGCAAGCTCGATGGAACATTCCGTTTTATGGCAGGCGGTCGGGCCGACGATGCAGACGATCCTTTGCCGCGATGACTCATGTCCCATACTCGTTACGGGATGCGCTTGAACATCTTCTCGATGTCGGTCTTCGTAAATCGAACCGCGACGGGCCGACCATGCGGGCAGGTCAGCAGCGTATCCTGCTCTTTGAGCCGGTCGAGCAGTTGCCGCATTTCCTCATGGGAGAGCCGCTCCCCCGCCTTGACCGCATGCTTGCAGGCGGACTGTGCGATTGCATCCCGAAACCAGTCGTTGGGCCGCACCTCGGTCGAACCGGAGAGAAACTCCAGCACGTCGTGCAGAAACGCGCCCTTGAGCGCGCTGCCGTTTACCTGCGGCACGGCGAGCAGGGTAACGCTCGTCTCCCCCGCATCCGAAAACACAAAACCGAAGCGTTCCAACTCCTCTTTACTGGTGAAAAACACGTCCGCCTCGGATGGCAGCAAGCGCACATCCTCCGGCAAAAACAGCGTCTGCGACACGACGGCGGCCGAGCGCACCATCAGCGCGTCGTAGAGCAATCGCTCGTGCGCGGCGTGCTGGTCGATGCAGTAAACGCTGTCGCCCTGCTGCACATACCAGTATGTGTCAAACGCGCTGCCGATTACGTGATACGGTTCGGCAAGCGGCTCGGCGGACATTCCCGAAAACGCCGGATCGGGGCGCAATTCTTCCGCCTGTTCGCGTTGCGGCATCCGATAGGTCGGCACGCGCGGCGCGCCGGTATAGCCGCTTTCGCGAAGCATGCCGCTCGGCTGAAATACGGGCTTTCGCAGCTCGATGCGATCCTCTGTTTCGGGCTTGTCGGACGCCGAAGGCTCCCGCGCGGGCTCTTCCGCCCTCGGCTCCATGGTCGGCACATAGCTGCGAATCAGCGCCTCCGAGCAGGCGACAACGATGCTGCGCGTCACGCGCTGCTCGTCGGTAAAGCGCACTTCCAGCTTGGAAGGATGCACGTTGACGTCCACCTCAGCATAAGCGATGTTCAGATACAGCACCGCAAACGGAAAGCGGCCGATCAGCACGCGCGTGTCAAACGAACGCGAGAGCGCGTTGCTCAGCGCGGCGGAGCGGATGATACGGCCGTTGAGCAGAATCGTCTGTCCAGAACGGTTTGCGCGCGCAAGTTCCGGCACGCCGACAAATCCCGTAATCTTCAGGTATCCGTCGTCGAACGAAACGGGACAGATCTGCCGCTCGACGCTCACGCCGTAGACGGAGAGCAGCGCGTCCTTTGCGCTGCCGTTTCCTGCGGAGCGGTAAACCGTCTTTCCCCCGCTGACGTAATGCACGGATATCTGCGGCGCAGAAAGGATGAGCCTTGCGACATAGTCGCCGATGGCCGCGCTCTCCGCTCTGGCGCTCTTAACGAATTTCAGCCGCGCGGGCACATTGTAAAACAGATTTCTGACCTCGACGCTCGTGCCGCGCGTTCCGGCGGTACGTTTGTGCTCGACGAGCTCGCCGCCTTCGTAGCGGAGGATCGTGCCGAGTTCGTCTTGCTCCGTCTGCGTCTGCAGCGTGACGCGCGAAACGGCCGCAATGGACGCCAGCGCCTCGCCGCGAAACCCGAGCGAGCGAATGGAAAACAGATCGCTCGCGGTCGCGATCTTGCTTGTCGCATGGCGTAAAAACGCGGTTTCGCAGTCTTCGTCCGCGATTCCGCCGCCGTTGTCGGTGATGCGGATGCTGTCAAGACCGCCGTTTTCAATCTCGATGGTGACCGCCGTCGCGCCTGCGTCGATGGCGTTTTCAACGAGCTCCTTGACCACCGAGCTCGGCCGCTCGACGACCTCGCCGGCGGCGATCTGGTTTGCGATTCTGGGCGGCAATACGTGTACTTTGGGCATGGCGTTCTCCAATTTACTGTTTGAGCATGGCGTGCAGCGCAAAGAGCTGGTTGAGCGCGTCGAGCGGGGTCAGGTGGTTGACGTCCAGTTCCCGCAGGATGCGAAGCGCGCTCTCCTCCTGGCTTTCGTCCAGAAGCGAAGGTTGCACGCTGGTTTCAATCTTCGCCGGTTCGCGCTTTGCCGCGATGTCCGCCGATTCGAGTTTTTCCAATATCTGCTTTGCGCGCGCGAGCACCGCCTCCGGCAGCCCCGCCAGCCGCGCGACCTGAATGCCGAAGCTCTGGTCCGCGCCGCCGCGCACGATCTTTCTGAGAAACACGATATCCTCGCCGATTTCGCGCACCGTCACGCGGAAATTCTTCACGCCCGCCAGCTCGCCCTCAAGCTCGGTCAGCTCGTGATAGTGCGTTGCAAAGAGCGCCTTTGCGCCGCAGCGCTTGCTGTCCGCGATATATTCCAACACCGACCAGGCGATGCTCAGCCCGTCGAAGGTGCTCGTGCCACGACCGATTTCGTCGAGGATGAGCAGGCTGTTTTCGCTCGCGTTGTGCAGGATATTGGCGACCTCGCTCATCTCCACCATAAACGTGCTCTGGCCGGAGGAAAGGTCGTCGCTCGCGCCGATGCGCGTGAAGATGCGGTCGACAATCGAGATGTCCGCTTCCGTCGCGGGTACGAACGAGCAGATGTGCGCCATGAGCGCAATCAGCGCGGTCTGGCGCATATAGGTGCTCTTGCCCGCCATGTTAGGGCCGGTGATGATTAAAAGCCGGTCGTCAGTGCGGTTTAAAAGCACGTCGTTCGGCACAAACGGTTCCTTCATCGCCCGCTCAATCACAGGATGGCGGCCGTTGACGATCTTGATACTCCCCTGCCGGTTCAGTCTCGGGCGGCAGTAATTGTTGTTCGCCGCGACTTCGGAAAGAGACACATACGCGTCCAGCTCGGCGACCAGCGCGCCGTCCGATTTGAGCCGGCTCGTGCATTCCACAAGCACCTCGCGGATGCCGGCGAAGAGCTCGGCCTCCAGCGCGATCAGCCGCTCCTTCGCGCCAAGGATCTTCTGCTCCATCTCTTTGAGCTCGGGCGTGATGAAGCGCTCCGCGTTGGCGAGCGTCTGCTTGCGCTCGTAGTCGTAAGGCACCTGCGCCAGATACGACTTTGTGACCTCGATATAATACCCGAACACGCGGTTATAGCTCACGCGCAGGGATTTGATCTTCGTATTCTCGCGCTCGTTCGCCTCAAATCGTTCCAGCCAGTCCTGCGAATTTTCCGCGATGCTTCTTAGTTCGTCCACCTCGGCGTTGTACCCCGAGCGGATGAATCCGCCTTCCTTGAGGCTCGCGGGCGGCTCGTCCGTGATGGCGCGGTTTAGCAGGTTCAGCACATCCTCCATCTCGTCGAGGTCCGCCGAAATGCCGGAGAGCGCCGCGCTCTCGTTCGAGCGAAGCGTTTCTTTGAGAATCGGAACGCGCTCAAGCGTCTGAATCAGCGCCACGCAGTCTCGCGCGTTGACCGAACCGTAGACGATCTTGCTGCAGAGCCGCTCGATGTCGTATATGCCGTGTAGCAGCTCCTGAAGCTGTTTGCGCTGCACAAGATTGTCTTTCAGCTCGCCGACCGCATCCAGGCGGCGCTCGATCTCCTCGACGGACTGCAGCGGACGGTCGACCCAGTCCCGCAGCATCCGTCCGCCCATGCCGGTCTTTGCGGTGTCGAGCAGGTGGATCAGCGTGTTTTTCTTGTTGCCGCCAAAGCGCAGCGGCTGGGTGAGCTCGAGGTTTCTGCGCGTGGTCGCATCCAGCACCATATAGCTGCTGCGGTTTAATAGGCGCATGCCGTTGATGTGCGACAGCGCGTTTTTCTGCGTTTCGTCGAGATAGCGCATCAGCGCGCCGGCGGCCGAGACGGCGTATGGCGCGTCGTCCGCGCCGAAGCCGGAGAGCGAGCTTACGTTAAAGTGCCGCATCAGGATATCCCGCGCGCTCTCGGGCAGGAAGGCGCCCGCGCCGTACTGCTCCAGATAATAGGCGGACGAAATCTGCCGCGCCAGCAGCTGCTGCAAAAACAGCGACGGCTCGGCGATGATCTCGCGCGGACGGATGCGCTCCAGCTCGTCCAGCAGCGCGACGGCGGGTTGTTTTCCGTCGAGCTGCAGCAAATAGAATTCGCCCGTGGATACGTCCGCATACGCAACGCCGATGACGCTGTCCCCCATAGAGATGGAGGCGATGTAGCTGTTTTGCCCCTCTTCGAGCATCCGGTCTTCGATGACCGTGCCCGGCGTAATGATGCGGATGACGTCCCGCTCGACGAGCCCTTTTGCAAGCGCGGGGTCTTCCATCTGCTCGCAGACGGCGACTTTGTATCCTTTTTCGATGAGCTTGGCGATGTAGCTGTCCACCGCGTGATACGGCACGCCGCACATCGGCGCGCGCTCGCTCAGGCCACAGTCGCGGCCCGTCAGCACGAGGTCCAGCTCTTTTGCGGCGGTCTTCGCGTCCTCAAAGAACATCTCATAGAAGTCTCCGAGGCGGAAAAACAGCAGACAATCGCTGTATTTGTCCTTCAGTTCCAAATACTGCCGCATCATCGGCGTCATCGAAGCAGGCATCCGTCCCTCCGCTCGTCAGTGCTTGCAGCCGCTGCAGCCGCCGCAGTCTCCCGCACAGCCCGCGCTCGCGCTTGTTTCGCCGCCGATGCAGGCGTTGATCTCGTCGTTGACCGCGGTCAGCACCGACGAAAACGCGGCCTGCGCGGCGACGAGCTCTTCGTAGAGCGGGCTTTCCTTGAGCTGCTCCTCGAGCCGGTCGATGTCGTTTGTCAGGGAGACGGCTTCCATGTCGTCCCCTTCCTCCTGCGCGAGGATGGTGATCAGCCGCTCGCGCTTTTCGTTGAGTTCCTGCATGAGCGCCGCAATGGTTTCGTTTTGTTCGAAGGCGCTCTGCGCCTGCTTCATCTGTATAAATTCCGCCGAGCCGGCGATTGCCAGCCCGAGTTCCCTTGCCAGTTCAATCATGTGTTTTATCCTCCAATTGTCCGATGAGTGAGTTTTTGCGCACGCCGGTGATCGTCACCGGCACATATTGTCCGACCAGCTCCGGCTGACCGGGAAAGTATACCATCTTGAAGTTCGAAAACTTGCCGTAACAGACCGGCTCGCCTCGCGTGTCGCAGTCCTCCACGTGCACGATGCCGGATTTGCCGACATACGGTTCGTTGTTTTGGCGGGCCTTTCGCTCCTGCAGCGCGTTGAGGCGGCCGAGGCGCTCGCGCTTGATCGCCTCCGGCACCTGATCCTCCATGACAGCAGCGCGGGTGCCTTTTCGCGGCGAATACTTGAACGTAAATGCGGAGGAAAACCCAACCCGCTCCACCAGATCGAGCGTATCCTGAAAATCGAGCTCCGTTTCGCCGGGAAAGCCGACGATGATATCGGTCGTGAGCTCCACGTCGTCCATCGCGGCGCGCAGTTTCTGCACGATACCGAGATAGTCTTCCCGCGTATAGCGCCGGTTCATCCGCTTCAATATCTCGTTTGAGCCGGACTGCAGCGGCAGGTGCACATGGTGGCAAACATTCGGCAAACTCGCCATCGCCGCGATCATCCCGTCGCTGAGGTCCTTGGGATGCGAGGTCATAAACCGGATGCGCCTGAGCCCCTCCACGCCGGAGACGAGCGAAAGCAGCTCCGCAAACGACGCGTCCGTCAGGTCCTTTCCGTAGGAGTTGACGTTCTGGCCGAGCAAGGTGATCTCGCTGTATCCTTCGGATACCAGGCGCTTTACCTCTTCTACAACCGCCTGCGGTTCGCGGGAGCGCTCACGGCCGCGCACATACGGCACGATGCAGTAGGTGCAGAAGTTGTCGCAACCGTAGTTGATGTTGACAAACGCATTGACCTTGCCCGTGCGGATGCTCGGCAGGTCGTCCTCGATTTGGATGTTGTCCTCCTCGATTGCGAGCGTGCGCGCGCCGGATTGCGCGTTTTCCACAAACGACGGCAGGCGGGACAAGAGGTTTGTTCCGAACGCCATATCCACGAACGGGAAACGTTTATACAGTTTTTCGGCGACCTCTTTCTGCTGCATCATGCAGCCGAACACGCCGATGATCAGGTTCGGGTTTTCGTCTTTCTGCTCCTTGAGCGCGCCGATGTTGCCGAACACGCGCTTCTCCGCATGGTCCCGCACGCAGCAGGTGTTGTAGAGAATCAGATCGGCGGTTTCCTTGCTCTGCGAAGGCTCGTAACCAAGCGTTTCGAGCAGGCCCGCCGCGGTTTCGCTGTCCCGAACGTTCATCTGGCAGCCGAATGTTTCAATATAATATGCGCCCTTTCCCCCACGGGGAATTTTGCTCTCAGGCGATTTTTGTTCCATGTTATTACTCTCCATTTTCGCTCCGCTCCATTATAGCATGAATTGTCAAATCGAATGTAAGATTTTTGCGTTTTCCGTGTTGACAATTTTAGGCGCGTGTTGTATATTATGAAAGTCGCGAAATGCGGTGCGTGCCATCTTCGGGGTGTAGCGCAGTCCGGTAGCGCACGTGCTTTGGGAGCATGGGGCCGAAGGTTCAAATCCTTTCACCCCGACCAGAAGTGGCCCCGTGGTCAAGCGGTTAAGACACCGCCCTTTCACGGCGGTAACAGGAGTTCGAGTCTCCTCGGGGTCACCATTTTCCGGATTCGGGCCTTTAGCTCAGTTGGTTAGAGCGGCCGGCTCATAACCGGTTGGTCCGGGGTTCGAGTCCCTGAAGGCCCACCACTTTCCCAATTCCTCTTATGCCGGCAGGCAATCGGCACCATTCGGCCCGGTAGTACAGTTGGTTAGTACGCCAGCCTGTCACGCTGGAGGTCAGGGGTTCGAGCCCCCTCCGGGTCGCCA